>DAOTJS010000009.1:0-81727 GCA_035448825.1 Fidelibacterota bacterium | reverse complement strand
AGACTCATGCTTCTCTAAATTTCTGAAAAACACCCAAGCGGTTGAAAATCCATACACCGAGTAAAATTCCCAGCGCATCGGCGCCAAGATCGGCCAGCGAACTGGTTCGGCCGGGGACAAAATACTGGTGGATTTCATCACTTAAACCATATAAAACTCCAAGAATGCTACTCTGGAAATTAGCACGCCGCATAGGTTTACCAATCTGATTGCTTCTGAAGGCCAGCATCAATAAAATTCCAAAAACTGTATATTCCAGCATATGAACAAGTTTGTCAAAATTCCAGATTGGAATCTTAACCGACGGAGTTTTAGAAAAAGATGATAAACCGAAAATAAGGACGGCATAGAGAATAGCCGGGACTTTCAGCCAGAAACGATTCATTAAATCACCTTATCCAGCCGGCGCAGTATCATCGGTAAGTAATCTAATAAATCGCTGGCGATGAATGCTCTGACACCCAGCTTTTTACGTCCCCAATCGCCCGCCAATCCATGAATGGAAACTCCGGCCATAGCCGCATCGAAAGAATTCAAGCCTTGAGCCCGGAAAGCCGCAATTATGCCGGTTAGAACATCACCGGTACCGCCGGTCGCCAAAGCTGGATTGCCGGTCGAGTTTACCGCCACCACTCCTTTAGGAGAAACAACTAGCGACGGTGCGCCTTTCAATACCAAAGTACAGGGATACTTTCGTACGAAATCGCGGGCAACTTCGATGACATTTTTATTCACTTCTGCGACTGTAATCCCGGTCATCATCGCAAATTCGCCGCGATGAGGTGTTATAGTTAAATCTTCAATCGTACCAATCAATTCAAGATTATTATGGAAAATTCGCAGACCGTCAGCATCAATTATCAATGGCTTAGGACAATTTTTTAGCAACTGTCGCCCAAATTCCTGAACTTCGACATTACTGGAAACACCCGGTCCAAAGACCACCACATCGCTCCATTCTATTCTGGATTGAATTGCCGGCAAAGATTCCGGACAAAAAGTCTGCTGAGACGATTCCGGAACTGGTGCGGTTAGAGCCTCAGTCAGTTTGACTTCCATGATCGGATTCAGACTCCTGGGAACGGCATTAACCACTAGTCCAGCACCACTGCGCATAGCGCCCAAGGCGCAGAGAGTCGCCGCGCCGGTCATTCCGGGCGAACCGGCGATTATCAAAACTTTCCCCTGACGATGTTTGTAGGTATCTTCGGCAATCGGCGGGATAACCTTCTTAATGTCCTGCTTACCAATCAGGAAAGTTTTTTCTTTGAGAATGTTGAAAGCTTTGCGTGGATAGCCGAGGTCAACCACAGCAATTTCACCGGCGAATCTTTTGCCGGGATAAAAAAGCAAGCCGCGCTTTAAAAAACCCATCGTCACAGTGTATTTGGCTCTGACGGCTTCTCCCTGAACTTCCCCGGTATCTCCATTTACTCCGGAGGGAATATCCACGGCAATTACCGGTAAATTAGTATCATTAATCAATCGAATCGCATCGGCTATTACCCCATGGACTTCGCCGTGGAAGCCGGTACCGAGCATCGCATCAATAATCAAATCGGATTCCTGCAGATCACAATAGGTCCTTAAATCTGCAGTAGTTTTAATAAAACGAATATTCTGCTGGCTTCCTTCGCATTTTTGGTAAAAATGACGTGCATCGCCTTTGATATTTTGCGGATCGCCAATCAACCAGATAATACAATTAGCACCCCATTCGCTTAATAAATGCGCGGCGACGAATCCGTCCCCGCCGTTGTTTCCAGTCCCGCAGAAAATATCAATACGGCTATTGGGTATATCCTGAATTGATTTCTTGGCTTTCAGGGCAACGAAATTGCCGGCTTTGAACATTAATTCAGTGCCGGGAATTTGCAACTTCTCAATTGCATAGCGATCAACCGCCGCGGCTTCAGCATTTGAAAGGATGAATTCAGGCATAGTAGTCGGTTCTTTTACTAATGATTGTTTTCATATTTCGCTTTTAAAATTACTCAAAAACCTCTTTAAGCCATAGAATTTTTCATAAAAGAGTTATCCGAATAAAAAAGGGTGAGACTGACTCACCCTTAATTATTCTGACTAGAAAATTTTATTGAACCGTTTTCAGATGTTCTTCTGCGTAGCGCCGATATTGGGGATCTTTGGCGGCTAATTGAAAAGCCTGACGAGCCGCGGCTGTATTTCCGAGACAACGTTCCGCAATTCCCAGTTCGATTAGAGCTAGTGCATCACCGGCTTTAATTTTCAAAGCGGTTTCAGCCGCCGTTTTAGCCTGAGCACATTCCCCCTGATTATTATAGGCTTGAGCAATTCTCAACCAGGCTTTTAAATTTTTGGGGTCTTTCTGAGTAACCTTTTCCAAATTGATAATCGCTTCCTTGGGATTATTGGTATCCAGATAAATCTGCCCCAGTTTTTCATAGTAGCGTGGATTCTCGGGATTGATTTCAATCAATTTTTTATAGGCATTAATGGACTGCTCATAATTTTTCATATTGTAATTCAATACCCCGATTCGATCCCAACCGGCTTCAAAAAGTGGATCAATTTTAACTGCTTGTTCGTAAGCTTTTAGGGCTTCAGCCTTTTTGTTGGTCTTCTCGTAGATTTGACCAAGCAATAAGTAGGACTTGGCATGTTCGGGATTGATTTCCAAGCCTTTATTGATAGCTTTGATGGCTTCATCATAATTCTTCATGTCATAATAAGCCAGCCCACTGAAATAATAAGCCAAAAACTCGTTCGGATCGAGTTCGAGTGCTTGTTTGTATTTCTCAAGCGCTCCTTCATTATTACGTCTCTGGCGCAGGTTTTCACCTTCCTGTAAGTACTGCTGAACCAAGTTCTTTAATAGTTTTATATACCGTTCTTCGTTCGGTTTCATTTCGATAACTTTTCTCAAGTACAGTGAGGCATTCGTCAAATCATTTAGACGAATATATACTTGAGCCAGATTGAAATAAGCATCCGCAAAATTGGGATTAGTTTTAATAATTTCGAGGTATAAATTTTTAGCGCCTTCGTAATCACCATTATTTACTAGTCGAGAAGCTTCTGTTAGCTGGGTAGTAAAGGCTGCAATCTGGGTTCTAATCTCTCGAAACTCGGTATTGGCACGATCTAAATCAATCGCTTTGTCAAGGTAAACCTTGGAGCTATCCAGTTCTCCAAGTGCAAAATAAATCCGCCCCAAAAGGAAAACAGCCCCAGCATAATTGGGATCTTTCTCAACAATAGGTTTACATTTTTCAAATGCTTTCTGATATTCTCCGTTCTGAAAGAGAGTATAAGCTTCTGAGAGAGGATCTTGTCCAATCAGGCTACTCAACACAACCAAAGTCAATAAAATGATTACACTGATTTGTTTTACATATTTCATCATTTACCCCATTTTATTGGTTTTCATTTTCGTGCCGAGGACGGGACTTGAACCCGTACAAGCAAATCCGCCCACATGCCCCTCAAACATGCGTGTCTACCAGTTCCACCACCTCGGCAATAATAAACTATTTCAAAAAACAATTCAAATATGCAACTCATTTAATTATCAGGCAAAACAGGAGTTCCTTGTTCACCACTGCCTTGAGGAATCGGCAATTCAGCCGAAGGCGATGTGCGGCGATTAGCCTCCTGACGGATAACGCTGGTAGGTTCACCACGCGGAGCTGAAATTAATCCGATTAGGATCGAAATAACCATAAAGGCAATTGCCAATCCCGTCGTTAACTTGGAAAGAAAAGTCGCCGCGCCGCGTCCGCTGAATAAAGAACTACCACCGGCGCCGCCAAATGTGCCGGACAATCCGCCTCCTTTGCTGGATTGCATTAATATTACCAACATCAATAAGACCGATACAATCACATGAATAATTATTAAAAAGGTATACACTATAACTCCCTTTGTTTTACATAGTCCTCGACGATTTCGGCAATCCGCACGAACTCGTCTTCGATTAAACTGGCTCCGCCAATTAGAAAGCCATCAATGTCTTGCGCCTGAATCAAACTTGCGGCGTTGGAGGATTTAACGCTACCACCGTATAAAATCGGAATTACTTCGGCGTTCTCTGCTCCGTATTTGGCTGATAGAAGTTTTCGAATCATCGAATGGGCTTCGGAAGCTTGCTGCGGAGTTGCCACAACTCCTGTCCCAATCGCCCAGACGGGTTCATAAGCGATTACACAATGCCCAATTTCCTGCTCATTGACGACACTCAGCGCCGAATCACATTGGCGGCGAACGACATCCAGAGTTTCACCGGATTGACGCTCATTCAATTTTTCTCCAACGCAAATGATCGGCTTCAAACCAACCTGCAGGGCTCGTTTAACTTTATCCCGGATAAAATCATCCGTTTCGCCAAATATGTGCCTCCGTTCAGAATGTCCCAGAATAACATATTGGCAACCGGCTGAAAGTAGCATTTCACCGGAAATTTCACCGGTAAATGCACCTTTGGGTTCGCTGTGCATATTTTGACCACCCAGCGCGATGGAAGTGTTTCTTATCAATTCATAAACGTTGAAAAGCGCAGTAAAAGGAGGACATAAAATAATCGTAGACCTTTGTTGTTTTATCAATTTGTCCAAAATATTCGAAACGAAAATGCGGGACTCCGGAATGTCCTTATGCATTTTCCAGTTGCCGGCTACAATATACTGTTTCATAAATAGTTACTTTTTTGAAATAAGATTAATGGGTATTAGTTCCATTCCACTCAACAATTCCAGCGAAGCTCCGCCGCCAGTCGAAACGTGCGAAACCTTGTCCATAAGACCGAATTTCTTCATTGCAGAAGCTGAGTCACCACCACCGACGACTGTGGTAGCGCCTTTGGCTGTAACTTCTGCCAATTTGCGGGCAATTGATTCCGTACCGGTTGAAAACTGCTTAACTTCGAATACGCCCATCGGGCCATTCCACAAAATTGTTTTGCTTTTTTCAATTATATCACAAAAAATCATCGTGGTCTCAGGACCGATATCAACTCCAACTTTGTCAGCTGGAATTTGATCTACTGAGACAATTTCTGGCACTGCCGTATCGCTGATTTCCGATGCAACGACCACGTCGGTCGGTAAAACTATCTTACATCCCATTTGCTCGGCTTTCTTCAAGGTCGCCAGTGCAAAATCGAGTTTATCCGCTTCGAGCAATGATTTGCCGATTTCATAATTTTTGGCTTTTAGAAAAGTAAAAGCCATCCCGCCACCGATTAGAATATTGTCAACTTTGCCAAACAAACGCTCGATAATATCAATTTTATCACTGACTTTCGCTCCACCGAAAATAGCCGTGAATGGTTTCTCCGGCTTCTCCAGCATGTCCTGCAAATAATGCAATTCCTTTTCAAGCAAATAACCGGCTGCCCGCACAGGAATGTAATTCGTGATACCAGCGGTAGAGGCATGAGCTCGATGACTTGTTCCGAAAGCATCGTTGACATAAATCTCGCCTAATTCGGCTAATTTAGCCGAAAATTCGGGATCGTTTTTCTCCTCTTCCGGATGAAAGCGCAGATTCTCAAGTAAAAGGACTTCGCCATCCTGGAGCGAATTGGCTAAGTTCTTTACCTCAATTCCGATACAATCGGGAGCAAAATAAACCTTATTTTTCAAATATTTCTGGAGACGTTCAGCAACTGGCTTCAGACTCAATTCCGGCACCGGTTTACCTTTTGGGCGACCGAGATGCGACATTAATATCAAACGGGCACCGTCGTTAAGCAATTTCTGGATAGTGGGTAAAGCCGCTCGAATGCGAAAATCATCACGAACATTCAAATTTTCATCAAGCGGTACGTTAAAGTCAACCCGCATAATGACTCTTTTACCCTTTACTTTTAAATCATCAATAGTCAATCTTGCCATATTTCACCTTTACTTTATGCATTGTTTAAAATAACTTTCAATTTTAATTTCTTAGCGCAATTATTCCAAGGAAAAATATTGAATTTATCTAAAGCGGAGCGGCGGCAGTTACCGCGATAACTTTTTGAAAACCGGACTGACGTAGTACTCCTGCGGCTGAATTAAGGGTAGCACCGGTAGTGAAAACATCATCAACCAGAATAATAACACTATCGGAAGGAACGGTATTCCCTCGATTAATTGCGAAAGCCATTTCCATATTAGCCTGGCGTTCCTCAGCATTTAATTTCGTTTGAGTAGCAGTGTTTTTAATGCGCTTCAGCAATTTGGTTTCAACCCTAATGCCCGAGTTCGACGCCAATCCTTTCGCAATCGCTTCGGATTGATTATATCCGCGTTCTCGCAATTTTATCGGGTGTAAAGGAATCGGAACGAATAAAGCCGATGGAAAATCTATTACCTCAGGCGGCAAATGCAAAGCCATTCGTTGTCCAATCTCGTAACCAATTGAAATATTTCCCTGATATTTCAAAGCGTGAATTATTTTCTGAAACAAATCATCGAACAGAAAAACCGGCCAGACCAAATCAAGGTTTTCCGGAATATTTTTATTTTTCATCTCTTCCGCCGAAAACAACTGTAACTTTTGCCAGCAATCCGGGCAAATCGGCCCGGCATTTGAATCCATTCTCTTTTCACAGCTTTTACAGATCGGCGGAAATAATAGAGATGTAACACCACTGGCAAGAGTTTTGAAAAACTGCATAATTTTAACGATCAGGTTTATTCTTATAGACTGGCCGCGCCGATAATAGCCGCCAGTTCACCTAATTGACTGCGGGCAATTTTCAGATGACCGGCTGGGCCGGAATGAATGCCTGCTCGCAATTCAGTTTCCAGTGATTGATAGAAGAAATCCCAGCCTTGGGAGACTGAACCGCCAATCACGATAATATCGGGATCGAGAACCATCACCAGCACAATCATCGCCTGAGCGAGATGATGACCGAAAATCCGCCAGGTTTCCAGAGCATCCGCATCGCCATTTTTAGCCAGGGTAGTAACTTCAGCCGGTTTAATATCCTTCCCTACCACGGATTTATAGATTCGCGCCAGACCACGTCCGGAAATATAATCCTCGAAAACGCCATCGCGATAAGGAGTCATCGCAAATTCCAAAGCCGTTCCGGTAGCGCCATTGAAAATTTCATTACGATAAATAAATCCCAATCCAAACCCAGTACCAAGCGTTACACCAAGCACATATTCCAAACCGCGACCGCTTCCAGCGCGTTGTTCGCCGAGCGCAAAACAATTAGCATCATTATTCACCAACACCGGCAGACCGGTCAAAGCCGCTAACTTTGGTCCGAGCGGATAATTGCGTACCATTACCAGATTAGGAGTATGTAAAATCATTCCAGTTTTATAGTCGAGCGGGCCGGGGCTGCCGATTCCGATCATTTCAAGATTCTGCCAGACGACCCCGTTAGCTTTAAGATTTTGGTCAATGGCATCTCTCATATGTCGAACTAAATCGTCAGCATCCTTACATTCGGATATCATAAAACGTACCGGTTGTCCGATGAGCCGGTTCTGATCAACCAGCCCGATCGAAACTTTCGTGCCACCAAGGTCTATGCCAATCCTCATGTTTTTACCTCCCTAATAAGTTAAATCTGGACTAGTCGAATAGGGCGAAATCCAGCGTTGCCAATTGATATCCTGTAATTCATTGCGAGCGGTCGAATGAACCAGTTCATAAGAACCGAATCCATTTTTATCAACGAAATAAAATTTTACCCCACCTTCGATTTCATTATAATGCCAGATTTGATAAGGTTTATTTTCGAGGGAACTGGGGAAGCGTTCAATTTCGGAGGGCGCCCCATAAATCAGATAAACCCGTCCAAAATCCGATTTCCAGCCGGGTACCTGATGGGAAGAAAATTGCTGATTGACATACTGAAGACGCCGTTCGAATTCGGTTCTGGCTTCATTAATCGGCGTTTGGGGATTAGTATCGCGATTATCCCAGAAATGCAGGATAATTTGCTTTTTACCTTCGATATCGGATTTCTTGTACCGTCTAATTTCTGTTTCAGTTGCGATGTACCGCAGTGGACCGAAAATTTCATCAAGTTCTTTTGCGGATTTGCCCTCAAGCTGGATGGACTCAGTGCTCATTTCGAGACCAGTGAGCGGAGTCTTACTTTCCAGAATGTAAAACCGCTTAGTCCCTTTCGCTGTCTTTTGAGCCGATTCATCGTTCACCTCAATAATCAAATCATATAAACCGCCCGGTAAGCCGGTAATATTGAGATTATTAATCTCGACCGCCGAAGTACCTGGTTTCTTTTTCGGACGCCAGTCACCGGCGACTACTATTTTTCCGTTTAAATCCGCGATGCTATACTTTACTAAATAGTTCGATGGTTTACCGGGTTCAACTTTCAAGTTATAAACTTCGGCAAAAGAATAAATCAAATTTTGTCTTTGACCGAAAATGGCACTGGCATTCGGAATTATATCATAGCCGAAATATTTACTGAACTTATTTTCTTGCCCGGTTTTTGTAATTTGACTACTAATCTGAATATCACTGAGCCTTAATTGATCACCCGAATAATCTGAAACCTCAAGTTGCTTATCATAACGATATTGATGGTGGTTAATCAGATCCGCTACCAATACGATTAATTGATATTTTCCAGGGTTAACCTGCAAAGTGGCTATTTCCGGAATTTTCTGATTTTCAGCCAGCTGTAATGTATCAGTGACCCGATCCGTTATTTGCCATTCCTGAATATCACGTACAGAGTCTCCTTCTACCAGAGCAACTCGAATCAGAGCATAGGAACGATACTCATTTTCATTAGGAACGAACTGAAATAAAGTCCGCGGAATCAGTAGATAGACTTCGACTACACTGACTTCCTCATTGCCTTTAAAGACCGCAAAATCCACATCGAATTCCCCGGCAAATGAGTTCACGATTAACAAACACAATAACATTAATAATATTTTGATACGCATAGGTTACTCCAATTTTACCGAAACTATTTGTGAAACACCTTTCTCAGCCATAGTGACTCCGTAAAGAGCATCGGCGATCGCCATCGTCGCTTTATTATGGGTAACGATTATAAACTGGGTATTTTCCGAAAAAGTTCGAATGACGTTGGTAAAGCGACGAATATTTTCGTCATCAAGAGGCGCGTCCACTTCGTCCAGAATACAAAACGGACTGGGTTTGACTTGATAAATTGCAAATAAGAGCGCGATCGCCGTAAGGGCTTTTTCACCGGCGGAGAGCATCCGCAGTGAACGCATTTTTTTCCCACTTGGACAAGCCCATATATCAATCTCGGCTTCGAGCGGGTCATCCGCACCAATTAGGCGCAAATCGGCTTCGCCGCCACCAAAGAAAATGTCAAAAGTCGTTTTAAAATTGCTTCGGATTTGATTGAAAGTTTCCAAATACTGTTCGCGGGCAATTTGGTCAATCTGAGCAATCACTTCCGTCAATCCTTTTTCCGAAGATACTAGGTCATCCCGTTGATCGTTCAGAAATTTCCAGCGCGTGTATTCCTGTTCATACTCTTCTTTGACTGCCATATTTACCATACCAATTTGTTCCAAATTGTGTCGGTAGCGTTCGACAACCTGGCGCGCTTCCGTTTCAGCCGGCAAATCGGTCGATATTTCTTCTAATGGCGTCCGATTGTATTTTTCCAACAGGACAGAACTGATTTCATTGATATTAGCCGTGAACTGAGAATTAGCCAGCTCTAGACGTTTTAGATCCTCGCTGTTTTGTTCTTTGGTATGACGCAAATTAAAAATTTCAGTATTAATCGCCTCTATTTTCTCCCGTAGTGACTTAAATGCTTGCTCAATCTGCCGATATTTAGATTCAGCTTGATTCGCAAGAGTTACGGCTTCAGTCTCGGCGAGTTTATTATCTGACAAACTCTTTTCTAGCTGGCCCTTTTCCAATTCTACAACGGCGAGTTCTTGTCGCGCTTTTTCGACTTGTTCGAGATTATTGTTCAGGTTTCGTTCCAGAACTACTTTTTCATCTGCTAAATTGCGAGCTTTATTTTCGAGGTTAATCAATTCAACCCGCAAGTTTTGCAAATTTTGATTATGTTGGTCGAGGTTTGCGCGTACCTGATCAAGTTCTGTTTTCTTAATGGATATAAGCTGATCCATCTGGGCTAATTGACTGTCAACACTACTTTGGGCGGGGGTTTCTTTAGCCAGCCTTTCCTTGAAACTGGCTATTGCTGTGGTAAGGGTCACTTTTTGCTCATTGAGCGCCGTCAGCGTTCCGGACGACTGCACTTGCTGCGATTCCGTCGCCCGCAGAACATCACTTAATTGGCGAATTTCAGCTTCGATTTGTTGGCGATCGCGATGCAATTTTTCACGTATTTCATTATGCCGATGGATTTCGGATTGAGCTGATTGGAGCTTTTCGAGCAGGACAGCTCTTTGTTTCTCGACTGACTTAATTTCTTCTTCTAATTCATTCAGTCGGGTTTGACGACCAACAAGCACGTTGGCGGCTGATTGTTCAGCGCCGCCTGAAAACCACCCGTTCGCATCGCGAAAACGCCCTCGGTCAGTTACAATCGAATAGGATTCCAGGTCTGGATTATTGATTAATTCTTCAAATTGATCATCGGAGCAACAGTAAACATTGCCGAAAAGCATCTCTTTCAGATTCTCCAGATGAGCATCCGATTTAATAAATTTTAGCAGCGGCTGTAAACCATTTTCAGCTGGTTTGAAGGCTGGCATCCGCGACCTGGAATCTAACGGAATAATTGACACTCGTCCTTTTTCGAGACGATTTAATTTTTCAAGAGTTTGTAAAGCTGCCGGACGGCTTTCAGCAACCAGTAGTCGTGCAATATCCTTGATTACGGCTTCGACGGCTAAATAATATCGAGGATCAACGGATAGTAAATCGGATAACGCGCCGCGAATTCCCGGAAATTCATCAGGGTGATCGAGCACATATTGCAATCCCGGGGCAAATCCCTCTTTAGAATGAATAATTGAACTGTAAAATTGGATCTGATTGTTCAATTTATCCAGCGCCGATTCACAGTGACGCAATTCATCCCGAACGTGATTTTCCTGTTCATTTAAAGACTGCTGACGAGACAATTCATTCTGGAGAGATTTTTCGAGCTCATCACGTCGAACAGTCAGCACATCTATTTTTTCCCGAAGTTCCTTAAGTGTGGTTGCCAAATTGGTCTGGTTATTAGTTTGGGTAGCAATTTGCTCGATAATATTTTGTAATTCTTTCTCGCGTTGATTGATATTTTCCTTAAGATTATTTAAACGGGCGGTTTGCTCGGCTTGTTGACGGAAAGCATTAAAACGCTCATCCTGAAGTGCCTGCAAATCTGCACTTAATTTTTTATAATTGTTTTCGATTCCCTGCTGGGCTTCGACTGCCGACTTATAAGACAGACGCTTCTCCTCGAGAGTTTGGGCATTGGTGATTAATTCCTGTTCGATAATTTTCTGGCGGTTTTTCGTCGACTCGATATTTTCCAGCAAAGCGTTAATCGCAGTGGTTAGTCGAGCATTATTTTGGGCGTTGTTACGTAGTTGCTCTTTGAGAAGCAGTCCGCTGGCTTCTAATTTGGCTTTATTAGCCCGCAAAGCCTCGAGTTCATTACGCCTGCTCTGTAATTCGGCTTCGATTGCATTTAGAATCTTTTGCTGTTCACGTCCTTGAGATTCCTTGCCGCTCAGCTCAGCACTAATCTTTTCCAGTAATTTCTGTTTGGCATCAATTTCGGCTAAAATCGGCGCTTGTTTGGCGCGCAGGTCGAAGATTCGGCGGCTGGCTAAGATTACCTCAGCTTCGATTAATTTCTGGGTAGTCTCCTGATATTTTTCATAGCGCGCAATCTGCCTCTTCAAATTTTTGACGTTTTGATCAACTTCATTGATAATATCATTCAAACGCAGTAAATCGTCGCGTGTTGATTCGAGTTTACGCAAGGCGGCTTTACGCTGGACGCGGTATTTATTGACGCCGGCGGCTTCTTCGAATAGCCGCTTGCGCTCTTCCGGCGTTTCACTGAGAATATCCTCGATCATTTTGAGTTCGATTATCGAATAGGCGTTCGCTCCCATACCGGTATCAATAAATAAATCGGTAATGTCTTTTAGGCGACAAAGATTGCGATTGATGAAATATTCGCTTTCGCCATTGCGATACAACCGCCGCGTAATTTCAACATCGGAATAGGCGATCGGCACGCGTCCACTGACGTTATTAATAGTCAAACTTACTTCGGCTAAATTCAGCGGCCGGCGGGTAGCGGTTCCATTGAAAATGACATCTGTAACTCGCTCGGCACGCAAAACGCTGGCTTTTTGTTCACCAATAACCCAGCGGATCGCATCTACGATATTGGTTTTACCGCAACCGTTCGGCCCTACTATCGAAGTAATCCCTCGTCCGAATTGGATTTCGGATTTTTTGAGGAACGACTTAAAACCGTAAAGCGTGAGTTTAGAAATGTACAATTATGCTTTTCCTTAACCCGGAGGCCAGTGAAATGGACGGCCGCCTAGCAAGTGTAAGTGAATATGGAAAACTTCCTGACCACTATCGCGTCCGCAATTAAATATCAAGCGGAAGCCACGCTCTTTGAGCCCTTCCTTTTCAGCCAGAATATTAGCGACTGTGACCATTCGTCCAACCAATTTTTCGTCGGGTTCCTGCAGATCAGTTATCTTGGGAATATGGCGACGCGGTATTATCAGGATGTGGGTCGGAGCTTTGGGATGAATGTCCCGAAAAGCCACTATTTCATCTGATTCGTATAAAAATTCTGTACCGAGTTGCCCGGCGGCAATTTTACAAAAAATGCAGTCAGTTTCCATTATAAGCCTCGTGATTTTTTAACGTCAGCGTCCGGATTCCAGCCAGAGCCGTTACGACCGCCAACTCCGTTCGCAGACGATAGGGAAAAATATTTATTTTATCGAAACCAAACTGCTGAGCTTTTTCTATTTCGTTTTCTTCAAATCCACCTTCCGGGCCAATCATTACCGCTACTTGCTCAACTAATGGCAAATTCTGAAGGCGATTTAAATTGAATGAAGCGTGTTGCTCGGCAGTCAGTTTAAGAAGAATTTCGGCTGTTAGATTAAACCACTCATCCAGCGTCAGGCATTTGGAAATTTGGGGTAAATAAGCCAGTCCGGATTGTTTCAAAGCCGCTAGCGATAATTTCTCCAGCCGCTCGAGGTTGACTTTGTTTTTGATCGAATGAGTGGTATGAAGTGGCACAATCCGGGCAACGCCCAGCGCCGTAGCGGAAATGACCACATCATCCATTAAATTATTTTTTAATAAGCCAATCCCGAGAGTGATTTCCGGCTTTAATCGCGTTTGCGGTGGATATTCTGCGATTATGCGACATGCAGCTCTATTATTACTAATTTTTTCGATTCGTGCTGACCAGCGGCGACCGTTGCCAGCAAAAACGTCAATAGAATCACCGCTGGTTTTCCGGAGAACGCGACAACAATGGCGGAATTCATCACCTTCGAGGTCGAACGTCCCTTCCAGAATTTTATCCATTGGAATATAGAACTGATAAGCGTGCATTAAAACTTTTTACCAAAGCTGATTTTGATCACCAATCCGCTGAAATCTTTTTGGCCGGAATAGCTATTTTCTATGGGGTTACCTTCCTCGTCGTAATAAACTTGCGGCGGATCTATTTTGCGAGCGAATTTAAGATAATCGTAACCGGCAAAGATCGAAACGAGCGTTCTCGGGCCGGAAAGGAAATCAATTCCGCCACCAATCTGGAAACCTGGCGCCCAGGCCGTCGTCATTTTCTTAATTCGGTCACTAAAATCGGGAATATTCGGCGGATCCAGCGCCATTACCACTCCGCCCAGACATTCGAGATAAGGGCGGAAATCATTAGCAATTTTATCCGCAAATAATATTTTTTTATATCCGCCTAAAAAATGCAGGAAGGATAAGCGGCGCTTGTCGGCACTTTCATAGTAATAATATTGATCATAAACATAATCGTAATAATAAAGTGGGTAATCGTCGCCACTGATAATAGTAAAGGTGAGCTGGGCAGCAATGCGATCGGCGTTTTTAAGTGAATATTCAAAATAACCACCGAGTCCCGAACCTTCGTTGGTTTGGAAAATGGTAAGACCTGAATAGCGGGCTTTAGGTTCAGTGAAGTTAATCTTTTTAGCGGCGGATAGCGGCATAGTCATTATTAATCCAAACAGGATCAATCCCATTTTATATTTGCTTATTGCGTTCATAATGACTCCATCATTTACCCTTCAATAAACAACTAGAAATTTACACTTTGACATATGAAAGCCCAAGAGATTGTTTTAACCTGATGCTGATAAATGAAAATTAAGAAATTCCAGAATAAACCAGCTTAATTAGCTTCTGATTGCTTGGTTTTCATTCAAGAATGCATCCCGCTATAGTAGGAAAATGTTGTTCCTCTGACATAATTCGATCATTTCTTCCGGCCAGATACTACTCTGGATTTCCCCAATGTGGGCTTTCCGTAAATAAAACATACATAAACGAGATTGCCCGATGCCGCCGCCAATTGATAAAGGTAATTCGCCTCTCAATAGGCGCTGATGAAAGTAGAGATTCTGACGCTCTTCAACCTGGCGAATTTTCAGCTGACGGAGGAGAGCCTCCCGGTCAACCCTGATTCCCATTGAAGACAATTCAAAAGCGCAGTCCAGCACTCTATTGTACACGATAATATCGCCATTCAATCCATGATAGCCGTTGACAGTCGGAGTTGACCAATCATCGTAATCCGGCGCGCGGCCATCGTGAGGTTCGCCATTTTGCAATTGACCGCCGATGCCAATCAAAAAAATAACCCCGTATTTTTTACAGGCTTCCTTTTCTCGAGCGCGGGGCGGCAAATTCGGATATTGGTCCAGTAAGTCCTCAGAATGAATAAAGGTTATCTTTTCCGGTAATTCTGGTGGAATATTCCATTCATGGCAAACGAATTTTTCGGTACGCAGAATCACGTCATAAATAGTATTTACCGTTTTTTTAAGGAAATCCAAGTTGCGCTGTTCGGGACTGATGACTTTTTCCCAATCCCACTGATCCACATAAATCGAATGCAAATTGTCCAGGCTATCATCCGGACGGATAGCGTTCATATCGGTATAAAGCCCTTTCCCGGGTTGAATTCCCAGGTCGGTCAGCATCATTCGCTTCCATTTGGCTAATGACTGAACGACCTCGACACGCGTATTTGCCATTTCCTTAACGGTAAAGGATACCGGTTGTTCGACTCCATTAAGGTCGTCGTTAATCCCGGTACCAGCTTTGACAAACAGGGGTGCAGTTACCCGAATCAAATCCAGCTCAAAAGCCAGATTCTGCTGAAAAAAATCTTTAAGCGCCAGAATCGCCTTCTCGGTCTCTACTGTTGTCAAGATTGTATGATAATTCTTAGGTATAAATAATCCAGAATTCATTAATTCTTCTCCTGAAAAAACGCTCGATTTTAGGGATAATTTAACTATTATGCAATTTTTTCACTGACGAAAAGTATAAAGTAAACTGGATAATTGAAATTTTTTAACGCTATTATTTCCTATTTTTAAACCTATTGTTCCAAATAATTTTCTATTGACTTCTCTCAGATTCGAAATATTTCAAATTGCCAATTGGTCAGCCTGCTATTAAATTCCGACCAAATGGAGAAAAATTATGCCCGTTAACCAGATTCAACTGATGCGCTTCAAAACCGACGAGCCGGTTGATCAGATAAAAAATCGTCTGAAAAAATTATTCAAAAGCGCTGGTCTGGATATAGTAATCCAATCCGGCGACATTACCGCCATCAAAATCCACTTCGGTGAGAAAGGCAATGTTACTCACGTGCCAGCCGCCTATGTCGAACCAATTGTCCGGATGATAAAAAGTTGCGGCGCCCGAGCGTTTTTGACGGATACCACAGTGTTGTACAAAAGTGTGCGTCAGAATGCTATTGATCATCTACAATTGGCTTATGAAAACGGTTTTACCTATGAAAAAGTCGGAGCACCGGTTATCATCGCCGATGGAATAATCGGTCGAAACGAGACCGAGATCGAGGTTAATGCGCCCTTAAATAAAACCGTGTCATTAGCAACCGAACTAGTGGCGGCAAATTCTATTATCGCCATTACTCACGTCACCGGTCATGTGAGTACTGGTCTAGGAGCCACTATTAAAAACCTCGGTATGGGAATGTCCAGTCGTAGAGGTAAATTAGCCCAGCACTCCGTAAGTAAACCTATGATTAAATCCAATAAATGCACTGCTTGCGGCGCTTGCGTGAAGTGGTGTCCTGCAAATGCGATCACTATTCCCGAAAAATTTGCGATAATTGATCAGAATATTTGTATCGGTTGCGGTGAATGCTTAACCGTTTGCCGGTTTGACGCGGTGCATTTTCAATGGAATACCTCCAATACCCGGTTACAACAGCAAATAGTCGAACATGCACTCGGGATCGTTCGGCAAAAAAGCGGTCGGATCGGCTTCCTGACTTTCTTAACAAATATGACCAAAGACTGTGACTGCCTCCCCGGGAAACAAGTTCCGATTGCTCCCGATATTGGCGTGCTGGCGGGTTTCGATCCCGTAGCAATTGATCAAGCCGTCATTGATCTGACCGGCCAGAATAATACGCGCAACATTGCTCAACTTGCGCATCCTGAAATTGACTATACCGTTCAGCTCGAATACGGCGAAAAAATCGGACTTGGTTGTCGTCAATATCAGCTAACCGAAACCGAATTTTAAACTTCAGCAAACCAAAGTGTTAAAACATCTATTAAATTGATTAATAAGGACTAGAGAATTTTTATGATTGACGTATTTTTCTACGAAGCATTTCAGGAAGAAGCCGAAATGATCAAGCGCTTTCTACCTGAAAATATCACCGCCGGATTTGACTGGCAAACCATTCAGGAAAGTAAACATAACACGCCGCCCGCCAGGATAATCAGTATTCGAACGCAGTCAATTGTGCCAGTTTCCTGGTTACCGAAATTATCCGCAATTTTAAGCCGGAGTACCGGTTATGATCACCTCATACCATTAGCTCAAAAAGCCGGTTCAAGTCTGCAGGTCGGCTATCTACCGCTTTATTGTAATCGTTCCGTAGCGGAACAGGCGATTCTCCTCGCTCTGGCGCTTCTGCGTAAACTTCCTCAGCAACTTCAGCAGTTCCCCCAATTTAACCGCGACGGCTTAACCGGTCGGGAGTGTGCCGGAAAAACCCTTCTGGTCGTTGGTGTCGGGAATATCGGCTACGAAGTGGTAAAAATTGGCATTGGATTAGGAATGCAGGTTCTGGGAGTTGACATTGTTAAAAAACACTCCGATGTCAATTATGTCAATATCGAGGAAGGCTTGCCGAAAGCCGATGTAATCATTTGCGCGATGAACTTGACTCCCGAAAATCACAACTATTTTAACGCCGACCGACTTCATCAGGCAAAACCGGGTGCCATTTTCGTTAATATCGCTCGCGGTGAGCAATCGCCCTCGACCGAATTATTAAAACTCATTCAGGAAGGTCATCTTAGTGGCGTCGGTCTGGATGTTTATAATGCCGAAAGTGAACTGGCGGTCGCCTTGCGGAGCGGAAACCCAAGCCAAAATGACGAAGTCCAGGCAACTTTAGCGCTTTCAAAATTACCCAATGTTATTCTGACTCCTCATAATGCCTTCAATACCTATGAATCAGTTGAACGTAAAGCCGCACAGAGTATTACTCAGATTCAGCATTTTCTGGAAAGCGGAAAATTTCTGTGGCCGATTCCGGTTGACGACCGGTAGAATTTTACCACGAGGGCACTAAGACACTAAAAATTTAATGTATATTTATCGGGCTTGTTAAGAAACCTTGCCGATTCATCTATTACCCTAGCAAGGTCAAGAAAAAAGTAGCAAATATTTGGGAAATTTTTTTAAACTGGTCACCCTTCTGGCGGCATAACCTAAGATTTATTTGTTGACCTATCAAATTTCTAATTCTTTCTTCTTAAAATAATAAAAAGAAATTATAATGCCTTTGAGCTTTTGTGGTAAAAATTTAAAACTGTTCGTCGTATTTGGTCCAGAGTTCATCGCCCAGTTTCCAGGCGCGGTAAACGACTTTAGCACCCCAGTCAATACTATATTTAGTCAGGAAATTGCGAGCGGCATCCGGGCTATTTTTATATTGCACCAAAGCCTGACTCTCGATCTCGCTCTGCCGTTTTAATAATTCCAATTGCATTGGTGCCCACACAGCCGCTACATCATAGCGCATATCTCCCCAACGCTGAGCCGCCAGAGTTCCCAGCCGATTAAATGCCCACCAGGCCGACTCCCGACTAAAGCCAGTCGTTCGTCCGTCAACCTTATAGGGTGGCGCCACATCGTAAATACTGCAATATAACGGAATATAAATCGAAGTAGCGACGTTATCTAATGCCAGCCAAACCACCCCGCCGATCGCATCCGGAAGCCAATCCCGTGATTGAGTTATCGTAGCATACATCGTGTACCAACGAGCAATCGGGCGTTCACCTCGCCAACCCCAACCGCCGTTGATTTTGAAAATATGGTTCATATCATACGGCATAAAAGGGTTGGCAAACGGCGAGATTTCGGTTTTTCCTTCGGAGTTGGTCCAGGTAATATTTTTAACGAAATTATAATCCGTACCTTCGAAATAATCTTGAAATATACAAATCATCTTGGCTAAATCAACCAGCGTATCTGGTTTAACGGAAAAGGGAAAATTTTCGGCATCCGGATGTAGTTTTAGCGAAGGTGCCACTAAATCCAGTACCCGCCATTCACGCCTTCGCGTCGAAAACGATTGACGGCTCTCGGGCGCATAAACGTAGGCAAAATCAAACTGCCCTTCTTTCGGATTCCACCACCCGCTATCCTGTGCCACCTTAAAGATATTTTCAGAAGCCATAAAGTAATCGGACTTTTTCAGGTTTATCTGACGGATGCGACTACCATTGGCATTCACCGAAACATGATCATCCGGAACACGTTGAGCCACCCAGATCGAACCGCAATTACCCTTTCCGGGACCAACGATCTCGAGCGCCCAGACTTCATTTTTATCGGCGATCGTCAAACATTCTCCTTCATCAATCCAACCATACTTCTTAGTCAGTTCACCTGCCATACGAATAGCCTCGCGAGCAGTCGCGCAACGCTCCATCATTAGACGCACCAACTGCTGGCAATCAATAAGACCGTTATCCGAACGTAAACTCTCGCGACCACCAAAAGTGGATTCACCGATTGCTAACTGTTTTTCATTCATACAAGGGTAAGCCGTATTTATAAAACCATAAGTACTGGCGACCTGCGGAATTTCACCGATCGGTAGATATTGATAGGACGGCATCGCCAAAGAATCATAATCAATCCGCTTTAGCATAGTGGCCATTTCACCCTTGCTATATTTTTTCGCCGGTACAATATTAAGTGACGAATGCGTGCGATGACTATCGCAAGTGTGGCTAGTCATAACGGAGCCATCACGGGACGCTTTTTTACCAACCATAACTGAAGTACAACCGTCCGGGTAGTCGCCCTCCCTATCGGCTTTTTCTCGCGCTATTCCGACTAATGGAATAAAGCTGATCCAAACAAATATCACCAAAATTTTACGAACAACAGATTGCCTCATATTAATCTCCGATACAATGTGGGAAAAAGACCAAGTTTATATCTTAACGACGGTATCTTTTCCCGGTTTTACGTTCAGCGTGCATAACCAGCTCATCAGAAATATGCTGATGGCGTCTAATTAATATTTTTTCATTAGCAGTCGTTAATTTTTTCTTTTCAATCACAATTCGACCGTTGACTATGACGTAATCAACCGGTGAGAGCAAAACTGTGAATATCAATGCCGCCAGCGGATCATGCTGAGCACCGGATAATTCTATCCGATCCACTGAAACCAGTAAAAGATCAGCGCACTTTCCTTCGGCCAGTTGACCGATGTCATCTCGTCCCAGGACCGCCGCACCTCCGCGAGTCGCCATCCATAATATTTCGTCAGTTGTTAACCATTTTTCCTTTTCCCGCAGTCGAGAAAGCAACATAGCATTCCGTAATTCTAAAAGCATATTCGAGGAATCGTTCGATGCCGAACCATCTACACCGAGGCTGACATTGACCCCGGTGTCCAACATTTCGCGAATGCGAGAAATTCCTGAACCGAGTCGCATATTTGACGTCGGACAGTGGCTCACACCACAACCAATCGTCCCCATTTCTGCAATTTCGGCCGCATTTAAATGAATCGAATGCGCAAACCAAGCATTCGGCCGAATCCAACCCAGGTTTTTTAATAAAGCAAAAGGTCTCAATGTGTAATTTTCGATACAAAATTTTTCTTCATCGAGTGTCTCCGCTAAATGAGTATGAATTTGCAAATTATATTCATCGGCTAATTCCACTACCATTTGCATCAGTTCAGTAGTGACCGAAAAAGGTGAACACGGCGCCAGAGCAATCCGAGTCATTGCACCGGGCAAATCGTCATGATATAATTTGACAACCCGACGAATGTCAGATACGATTTCACTATCTTTCTGAATAATATTGTCTGGTGGTAAACCCCCTCTCGATTGACCAAGCGACATAGAACCGCGCGTCGGCTGAAAACGAATACCCATTTCACACGCGACAGAAATCGTCTTATCCAGCAGATCAGTACCGGCTTGAGCTGGATAAAGATAAAGATGATCCGAAGTTGTCGTGCAGCCGGTTTTGAGTAGCTCGGCAATTGCGACCTCAGCACTGACTTGAATAGCCGATTCGGTTATTCCATCCCAAATCGCATAATTAGTTTTCAGCCAGTCGAATAATGGCGCATTTTCGGTAGAGAAGATATTACGAGTTAAAGTCTGGAAAAAATGATGGTGGGTATTGACCAGTCCCGGTAAAACAACCATCAGCGAAGCATCAATCACTCGATCGGCTGTGCCATAAAACTCCTCTGGACCAATTGATTTAATTTTTCCATCTTTAATAAAAATATGGCCGCCTGAAAAAGTTTTAATGCTTTTCATTGATGATCTCTCATCAGTCATTGGCGCACATATTAGGGGATTCCGAATTAGTATGGTTTCATTCATTAAGTCTCACATTTTATTAAAAGAAATGTAATGAAAAAAATTAAACCGACCAATAATCTGCCAATATTGTATCCTTTAAACATACTACGTAAATTTGACCGCTTTTTTAGGGCGGTGTAGCTCAGTGGTAAGAGCAGCGGCTTCATAAGCCGTGTGTCGTAGGTTCAAATCCCACCACCGCTACGAGGGAAGAGGTCAATGTAAAGGTTAAGGTCGAGACTAAGGCCTAAGAGTGAATATTTTCTTCTCTAACCATTTAATACTAAATAAACTATCTCGATGTGAGCATCGGGAAATCCTTTCCAATAAAACAATCCGATGTATCCTGTTGATCGCGTCTATTTATCTTTATAGGTAGCGCTTGATAGCGCGTTGCAGTTCGGCAAAATGCAGTGTTAAAGCAATGCGATGCGAAGAACCGAATTCGCTATATGAGCCGCCCAATCCGAGACCATAATCCAAACTGCCGACGGAAGTATTGAGTCCGAGACCAATTTGAGGATTGCCAAGATCATCGCGGCCAGCCCGCAAAGCTATACATTCTTTATAAATTACTTCCAGTCCGATCCGCGCCCGTACAACCGTACCGCCGATAGATATATCCGCCGTATTTTGTTTACCCTCAAATAAAATATCAGCACCAAATAGAGGTTCAATTGCCAGCGGCAATTTTTTAAAATGATGATGAACCGAGCCGCCAATCCGCAAACTTGGCGCGACGATTTCGCGCTCACCGTCGTTCCAGAGCATAAATGTCGTCGTTAAGTCATTGAACGCCGCCGCTAGATTGATTTTAGGCGCCGGCTGATAAAGTATGCCAATATCGAATCCAATTCCATAGGCTTTATCATCGCCCAGCGAACGATAGAGCATCTTGAGAGTGCCGCCAACTTTTAATTTAGGTTGCAAAATTTTGGCTCCGGAAAGAAAAACCGCGTTTTCGCTGGCGCCGAACGAACCGAATTTACCGTAGTCAAGACGTTCGCCGGGATCGAGTCTACCATTGCCTTCCGTACCGTCGGCATCCGGTCCCAGGTAGCCTTCATCACCCGGTCCTAAACCATCAGTTCCAAGATCGAGTAAGGCGTTGCGCGTATCGGCAATATCGTCAACCCCAATCCGCAAATAGCCGGCGCCGAAGGAATATTCGCCCTTACCGGGTAATGCCAGCGCAAAATGATCGAGCGCAACCGCACCGGCGAATTCTTCGGTATGCATAAAATTGCCCGAAAAACAAGTGTTGTCAGTCAAGGTAGCTGGATTCCAGTAATGCGCCGCCACGGCGGTCGGATCAGATACAACCGCACCTCCTAACGCCATCTCCCGCACACCCAAGCCGAATTTGAGGAATTCTCCGGCATATTTATCGCCGATGGCTAAGAGATTTACCGGATTTAACAATAAAACCCAAGCCAGCAGACCGAGCAGGACCATTTTAAATTCAATTCTTCTCAGCATAAAATTGCAATTAATACGGCCGTACTGCGCGGAATGTTCCCTGAATTGCGACTGCATTCAACCACCTAAGCTCTTTTTGATTTCAGCGAGTTTTTGCAAAGCCTCCAGCGGCGTGAGGTTGTCAATATCAACTTCTGCCAGCATTTTTTTCAATTTGAGGTCGTCACCGAACAACCCGAGCTGGTTGGCATCTTTTTCCGGCAAATGGCGGAATTTCTCGCGATTGGTAGGTAAAACCTTTTCCTCAGGACTTAAATTAGTTAAAATTTCTCGGGCGCGGCGGATGACTTCCGGCGGAACGCCAGCCATTTGAGCGACGTGAATGCCGTAACTTTTATCGCAACCGCCGGGAACAATTTTACGCAGGAAAATGACCCGATCGCCGTATTCCCGTACGGCTACATTATAGTTTTTCAGGCGTGGTAAGATTTTTTCCAATTCAGTCAATTCGTGGTAATGAGTGGCAAATAATGTCTTGGCGGCGACGTTGGGTTGATTGTGTAAATACTCGGTAACCGACCAGGCGATTGCCATACCGTCATAAGTCGAGGTGCCGCGGCCAATTTCGTCCAGCAATACCAGTGAATGCGGCGTCACATTATTGAGAATATTGGCGGTCTCGTGCATTTCCATCAGAAAAGTTGATTCACCGGCGGCTAAATTATCACTGGCACCGACGCGAGTGAAGATTTTGTCAACTACGCCAATCGTCGCCGAATCGGCCGGCACAAAACTGCCGATTTGCGCCATTAAAACAATTAGCCCGATCTGGCGCAGGTAGGTAGATTTGCCAGCCATGTTTGGGCCAGTGATGATCAAAATTTGTTCACTAAGATTATCAATGTGAAGGTCATTGGCGATGAATTTCTCGCCCGGCGGCAGAAGATGTTCTACTACTGGATGACGCCCGGCTTTGATGTCAATAGATGTTCCGTCATTGATGACCGGACGACAATAATGATTCTTTTCAGCCAATTCTGCCAGTCCGGCAAGAACATCAATCTGAGCTAACGCGCCGGCGTTTTTTTGGATAGGTTCGATGAATTGCAAAATCTTGGTGCGCAAATCCTGGAACAGCTCGAATTCGATCTGATTGATGCGCTCCTCGGCGTTTAGCAGTTTTTCCTCATATTCTTTCAATTCGGGCGTGATAAAACGCTCATTATTGACTAAGGTCTGTTTACGGATATATTCCGGAGGGATTTTTTCGGCATGTGTGCGGGTAACTTCGATGTAATAGCCGAAAACTTTGTTGTAGCCGACTTTAAGAGAAGGAATGCCGAGTTTCTGGCGTTCGGTTTCCTGCAAGTGAGCGATCCATTCCTTGCCATGATGAGCGATGTGACGATATTCATCCAATTCCGCCGAATAGCCATCTTTGATAAATCCGCCCTCGTGGATGCTAAGCGGTAAATCCTCGTCCTTGACGGCATGGTCTAAGAGTTCGACTAATTCCGGTAGCGGATTGAGTAAACTGTTGATTTCCGAAAAAGCCGGTTGATTCGGAAAAAGTTCGCGGATACCGGGTATGAGTTTTAAGGTGTTTTTTAAAGCGACAATTTCGCGAGCGGAAGCGCGGTTGGTGCTAAGGCGTGAGATCAGGCGTTCTAAATCGCCACAATGGGCTAACATTTCGCGCAATTGACGGCGGATTTTGGCATTATTGTATAAAAATTCGACTCCATCGAGTCGTTGGTTTATAGCGGCTGGATCGCGCAACGGCCGAATTAGCCATTTTGTTAGCAAACGGACACCCATTGGGCTGACGGTCTGGTCAATAACATCCATAAGCGTACCTTTTCTGTCGCCGCTTTGCAAAGTCTGGAAAATTTCCAGATTACGCCGGGTGAAATCGTCAATCAGGACTGTATCATCGGTTGCCAGATTGCGAATAGAATAAATATGCTGGAGATTGGTCTGGTAATTTTGGCGCAAATAATACAAAATCGGCCCGGCGGCAGTAATGCCGTGCACCGCATCCTGACAACCAAAACCTTTGAGCGAGTCGGTTCTGAAATGTTCGATTAAGGTCTGATAAGCGGTTTCATAGGTGAAAATCCAATCTTCGACTGGAGTGATGCGCAAAACCTGACCGGCGAATAGATATTGGATTTCTTTTTGGATTGATTCTGGACAGATGATTTCCGCCGGACGGAGATCGAGCACGGCTTCCGTTATTCTCTCCGTCGGAGTTTCACTCAGATAAAATTCGCCTGTAGAGATGTCCAGAGCCGCCAGACCGGCATTTTTCTCGCTGATATAAACGGAGACGAGGTAATTGTTCTTCTCTTTTTCGAGGAAACGATCGGAAATAGCCGTGCCGGGTGTGATGATTTCGACGACAGCGCGCTTGACCACCCCTTTAGCCAGTTTAGGATCTTCGACCTGCTCACAAATAGCGACTTTCAGACCGGCTTTAAGCAATTTATGGAGATATGATTCAAGAGCATGATAGGGGAAGCCAGCCAAAGGAACAGTCGCGGCTTTGCCATTGGCACGCTTGGTGAGAGTGATATTGAGGATTTTAGCGGCTAGTTTAGCATCTTCGCGGAAAGTCTCGTAGAAATCACCCATGCGGAAAAGCACCAGCGCGTCCGGATATTGAGCCTTGACGGCGTTGTATTGGCGCATAACCGGGGTAGTTTCGTCAATTTTTTCACTGGATTTAGTCATCATGATTCATTTCCGACTGAAATATACAGAAAGTCGCCCAATGTTGAAAACGGGAAAATCAGGGTTGGTAAAAGAAATTAAATTACGGCAACCGGTGAAAAATTTATCATAAGCGGTTTCCCGCGAATCTATTACTGGTGAACTGTTCTCTTCTCGAGTTTAAAAATCATTCTTCCAAAATTGGCTTCGTTATCAATCATCACAGGTAAACGCAAAGAATCAGTACTAAGGTAAATTTTAATTTTACTCTGATTTTTAAACAATTTTCCATCATCAGCATACGGTTCAAGCACAAAACACTGAAATTCACCAGCCGGAACTTTCAATAATTCGACTTCACGAACAATTACATTAAAAAGCCGCAATTTATCGTTATCGAAATTATTCAGTCGAATAATTCGACCGGGAAATAAATTTTCCGCCCGTACATAAAGAATTACCGACAGGGCATCATGCATTTTACCGTCAATATCCAGTGTATCCCGCGAAGTATAGGCTTTTTTCTCATTATAATCAAAATATGCCTGGTAATCCTTTTTGTATTTTCCTTCCCGTAAACTTTTTTCATAGCGCCGCGAAAAAAGCTCATTCAAATCAATCCAGGAATTGAACCGATCATTTACCCGATAAATTTTACCATAAAAGGGACTGGTCTCGGTGATTGATTCGACGTGATAAACTGGAAATCCATCCAACAATTCGATGGCTTTGATAGTGATGGTCGAGTAACCGACTTTCATAAAGTTGAACCAGGTGGAATAAGACAATTCTTCTCCAACCGGGAAGCGGTTGACGGCTCGGTCCTGGGCAAATATGGTATTAGTTATTGTAATCCAGATGATAAAAACTAAATTTCCAGTTAATTTTATCTTCATAATACTGCAGATCTTTTCGATTTAGATGATTTCCGTAGTGCTTTCATAGCCCGCCGATTTTTTAGACGGCTAATTGCCAAACGCAAGGCTAATTTATTTTTCTCAAGTTCTTTTTTATCATATTGTTCAAGGAATAATATCCATAAGCAATCGGAATGTTCCTGAGCAAGATTGCACCGGCATAAATTCAATTTAGCAATATCGTTCATTTTTTGGGCACGAGTCAGAAATATTTTATGCTTTAAGCGATTAAGATCAACTAGGAAAATCTCAGCCGGATTATCGTTGTTAACGAGAAAATTGCCGGGTGTCAGATCCGAATGCACCATACCGGCTTGGTGCATTTTTCTGATCATTTCAGCTATAGTTGCGACGATAATTCTCTTGTGATCAGGATTAGCATTCGGGTCTCTCAACCAACTACGCGCGAGGGTGAAATTTTTTATTTTTTCAGTCAACAGAAAATTGCGTTGAATGAATCCGAAACGACGCCGCGTATAAACCGTAATCGGCATTGGAACTTTGACCCCGCATTTCAGCAAACTAAACGAGGCATCCCAGGATTTTTTGGCTCGTGAACGCATAAAAGGACTTAACCAGTAGGAGATTCGATTGCGCCATCCAAACCACTTAATTACTACTGTTCGCGGAACTCCGTTTATTTCTAATTCGATTTCTGCCAGAATATTGACTTTATCTTTGTAAATGTGATGAGCATTAGTGCTAATCCAATCGCGGTCGCACAACTGTCGTAGCTGTTCCTGAGTAAGCTTTTCGCCATGTAACGCTCGATAACCCATTTCAAAACCAGACGCCTAATTGTCGGCGCACTTTATATTTGCGATAAAGATTCAACGGTTTTTTCTTTAATTCTCCCGCTGTAGTATTCCTTAAAAAATCGTCCACCGCATTCAGAACACGCTGACTATTCAGGGTATCAATGTAAGGATGAATCTGCGCCAGCGTTTGGCGCCGGTTTTCAGCAAATTCCTGCGGATTTTCCAGCGAACGCTCGATAGCCGCCCGCAAATTTTCCGCGGATTCGATGTTGAGTGCTTTTTCCTGTCTGACTTTTGCGCCGATAGTTATCACCGGTTTATCCAGTAGCATAAATTCATACACTATTGACGAGGTATCTGAAATCAAAACATCGGCGATTTGTAATAATGACGTATTGTCATAGCCGTTATAAATCCGGAATTTTTCGTGGGGCAATTTTTCAAAACTCCGGCGGTCTTCGGAAGGCATCAGATCATGAAACTTAATAATCCATTGTTCATCGGAATGGGGTAGATCGCTAATAACTTTTAGTATTTCATTTGAGGATTTGAATTTCGGGCTGAAAGTCGGGGCGTATAGAATTATCTTGCGGTGCGGGTCGAGCTGCAGACGTTGACAAAGTTCGCTCCGATCGTACGGCTTCAGCAGGTCATCAACTTTCGGCCAGCCAGTTTCTTTAACTTTAAAATAACCGTACTTTTTTGATAACTGTTGAAATTTTTCAGTAATCAAAGGCCCACTGGTGCAGTAGAGATCGAAGAAACCGGTAATTTTATAATGTCCGCCCTTCTCCTCGCAAAGCCCGTGAAAGATTTGCACTTTCAAACCGGGGATTTTATCATAAACGAAATTGCCCGGCACGAAAACAACCTCCGGCTGGAAGTCAATTGCCGTTCGAATGGAATCGGTGGAAGGCGCCTCGAAATCAATCAAAGCCTTGACCGGCGGCGTAGCGAAAATTAATGCCTCGCCCCGCGCTTCTCGGCGAATTTCCTCGTACAGTGGCCGAATAACGCTAATTGAATACGGCTTGGTTATGAAAAATAAATAGCGCATTTTTAATTATTCAAACGATTTTTCAAATCAGCGATTACTCGCTCAGAAGCCTTACCGTCAACATTTCCCAGAAATTGGTCACGTTTCTGAACCAGCAATTGTTTTTTCCCCTCAACGTCATTCATCGCCTGATTTAGAACATCTTGCAAACCTTGTTTGTATTCGAGATGATAGGCAAAATCGAGCTCGTCAATTATAGCTGAATCCAAGCGTTGCCGCTCGAATTGTTTGCGGAAAAGGCGATGCTTCCAGCGCAATTTAACAAAATCCGCGATAATTATCGGGCGTCCAGTAGCGAGATACTCAAAAGCCGTGGATGAGGCTTCCGTCAGCAAAATATCACTACATGAAAAAAGCGGCACTATGTTGTATTCTTCGACTGGTGCCAACCGAACATGTTCGTATTTTTGCGCCAGAGTTTGCCAGAGTTCGCGTTGATGTTGATATTTTTTCATCAACCAGGCAAAATGATGCAATTTGACAATCAGGTTAAAATCCCTTGTCTGTTCCGCCAGCGATTCTCCAAATACTTCAATCGAGCTCGGATAAAAGGTCGGGGCATATAGAATCGTCGGCCTGTTTTTCTCCAATTGATACTTATCGAAGTAATAATTTCTAACGGAAATGTTAGCAAGCGGATCCAATTTGGGAAAACCGGTTACGACTAACTCAGTCTTGATATTCCGTCGGCGCAATTCTTCCAGGCGATATTGACTCTCGACATAACGCACATCTATCCGTGGATTGTAGTCGGTGTAATAGCAAGATTTTACCCCAATGCCGTGATATAGCAACACTGCCAGTGACGAGGAATTGCAAAATTTTTCGGCGCCGCGGCTTTTACCGAAAACCACAACATCGAAATTTTGCCCTTTTAACTTCTCGATCCGCTCTTTTTCATTATTAGCTGTAATAAAATTTCCGCCCAAATCGCCGATAATTTTACGCGACCATTCATAATCGTTACAGCTTTTATCAATTACCGTTGAGTAAAATACCTCAAAATTACCGTCGCGCTCCATTGCCTGCGCCACTGGCAAAAACTGCGGCAGATAATATAGATGATGAAGGTGAAAGAGAACAGTTGTCATTGCCAATTATCAATGGTCAACTTGATGTTTGTTATTGGAAGTGCTAAATATGATAAACGAGTTTTGCGATCACCCATTGAAATTAACAATCTTCGGATAGATTTGCTGGCGTGCGCGTTCGAGGTCCTCGGGAAAGTCAATCTCGATAACCGGAATTTGGCTAATATCAACCGCATACAAAGCGTGCCGGTCTAGAATCCGATCAACGGCGGCCTCGAAAAATGACATCTGCTGACCTTCATCAATTACGGCTTTCAAAGCATTGATTAAATCGGCGGTCAAAGACGCGCCGAATTTGGCAATACCCACAAATTCGCCAAGACAATCGGCTGGATTGATTTTTTTACCAATTCGCCGAATCCGCTGTTTATCGTCAACAATGACCTTTACCTCCTCTTCGCCGCAGTGCTTGACTTCCACACCCATAGCAGTTTCGTGAGGCGCTTCTAAAAGTCTTCCAATTAAACTGTGGTGAAAAAGCACATCGGCATTGAAATACAAGAAGTCCTGATTGGCAAAATATTCGCGCGCCAGCCACAGCGAATAAACCGTATTCGTCGAACCAAAAAGCGGATTTTCGACGTAGGAAATATTCATCGTTTTATACCGGTTACCGATTTTCTCGATAATCTGCTCTTTGAGGTAACCGACGACAATCAAGGTCTCTTCGATTCCATAGAATTGCAGAGCGTCTAGTTGTTTTTCAAGTAATGACTTATCTCTAATCTTAATCAAACATTTCGGAGTCGAATTTATCATCGGAGCTAAGCGACGAGCGGCTCCAGCGGCGAGAATTACGGCTTTCATTAACCTATTTCCTATTCAATTATTACCCTATGTCTATATAAAAAAACCCGCTTAATTTAGAGGATAAAGATTAAAATTGCCAAAATCATTCGACGGCTCTTGTATTCTTCCGGACTCTGCGAATGAAATCGGTTATCCGTTGATTGGCCTATTTACAGAGAGGATATAAGGAATCAGAATATGCTTTCGTGATCGCTGGTTTGATTCCGTCTACAAATATTCAACGATTTTCAAATACTACTAAAGATTCTTGTATTCCATGCTATGACAAAGCTGAAATCAATCATCCTTTCGGACACTCCTTTCAGCGCTTAGCACGATTGATTGATCATCCTTTAAAAAATTCCAGGTTTTGACCGGGGTGCGCCAATCGCCATAACGATAAGTCAGATATTCGTCAGTTAATTTCGGAATCGAATAAGTTTTATTGCCAAACCGAATGGTAGTTAGTTCATCATAAAAACGAGCTGGGACCGCTTTTTTGGCACGCCGTTTTACTCCAACTACCCAATAGTACTGATCATCTAATTTTTTCTTAATGAAAATATCCAGAACAACAGGTGTTTTGAAAAAAAGAAATTTGGTAGCATATACCTTTATTAAACGCAACTCTCCCTTTTGAAATGGAGGATCATCTATCTTATGCTCTCTGACTTTAGCGATCATTCCCCTGAAGAAGAACTTAGGCAGAATACCCTGCAAACGCTCAAGGTCTTCGGAACGGATGGAAATATCGAGATCGTTATCCCATGGAAGTAATCTATTTTCTCTGACAATTCCCAAAAGAGTTCCGCCTTCCAGCCAATATGGAATATTATATTTTTCCAGAAGTGTCGTGGCTTGCTCAAGAAGTCCTAGTGATTTTTTCAGATATTTATCATCCAATTTTATTTTACCTGACATATTTTTCCCAATCAGTAATTTTCCCAATTCATATTTTTTACGCGCAAATAATCTTCCGGAAAGTCCACTTCTTCCCATTTCAACCCATTAATTTGGCAAACGTGAATCGGTAAGCCATCGTTTATCAGCTCCTGGATCGAACGTAAATACCAAACCTGTAAATTTTCCTTATCACGAATCATTTCCACTATTTTTTGCATTAGCCGCGTGCAACCTTCGGCAGAAAATTTCATAATCCCGATTGATTCACCGGTAGCTTCCGAACTTTTCATAGTTTTATTGACCGCTAAAAGCCGATCATTTTCGGTTTTGACTTTCATATCATCGCCGTCATATTCTTCTTTTTCCTGTATCATTAGAACATTTTCAAAAGGCGATTCGAGTAAACGCGAAAGTACTTGGTATTTAAATACATTATCGCCGTTAATGATAATAATTGGTTGATTCCATACCAGGTGGCGGACATTCCAGAGGGAAATAATGTTGTTGGAAATATCATAAAACGGATTGAATTCGAGATAGATTTTCAAGTTAGTTTGAAAGTTTCTCAAATATTCCTCTATTTTTTCGACTTTATAACCAACCGAAAGAATCACATCCATCAATCCGACTTTTTCCAGATTGCGCAATTGCTTGCCTAAAATTGTCGTATCGCCAAGCGGTAAAAGACACTTAGGACTTCCGTTGGCAAGCGAAGCTAGACGACTGGCATTTCCCGCCGCCAAAATTATCACTTTCATAAATGCTCCTGATTCAAATCACAAATTAATTTAATCTTCTTAATATTGAATCCCGAACTCTTTCCGATGACTTACCATCTAATTTAAACAGTATATCGCCGATATATTTTTCACGTAACTCAACGAACGGATCAGGCTGATTGAAACATTTACTCAGAGTTATAGGTAAATCCTGTGGCTTTTTGATATGATAGCAGAAATCGGTCAGAATTCCGTGCATCTCCGGATCAAGACGATGCAAATAAAGTCGTTTCGGCAAAAGATGATGTCCAATCTTTTTCTTGAAAAAATCACAAACGATTATCTGCTTCCGCAAAGCCATAAATTCATAAATAGTCGAAGAGGCTTCCGTCAATAAAACATCAGATGCTTGATAAAGATCAATAATATTATAGTGTTCCGGTTCGATGATAACTATTTGTGGGTATTTCTTCCTGATTTTATCGGCGAGTGTAATATGACGGCGTAGATTGACCCCACTAAACTTTTCCAGAAAATAAGACCATTGATGTAATTTAATTATCAAGTTCAAATCTTTGGTCATTTCCGGCAATTTCAATCCAAAGGATTCAAAACTACTGGGATAAAAAGTAGGGGCATATAACAATGTCTTTTTATTAGGTTCCAGTCCAAGACCTTTTAAAATTTTCTCCCGACTAGGAATCCGGCCATTGAATAGCGGATCAATTTTAGGAAAGCCGGTCAATTCCAGATCGGTCTCTATCCCTTTTTCACGTAGTTGACGGATACGAAATGGACCTTCGACAAAGCGGATATTTAATCGGGGATTGTTATCTCGCCAATAGGACGGTTTAACTCCAATTCCGTGATATATCATACCGACCAGGGTTTTGTCTGTGACGAATTTCTCAATTGGATAACGCGACCAGCCGCAGATGAATACATCCGGGTTGAACGCACGACTCTTAGTGGCGCGTTCTTCTTCATTATCAGCGAAAATGCACTGCACATTGCGCCGCTGAAATATACGTTTTGTCAGGTTCTGTTCATCCGGCAAATTAGCGCTTGAGGTTGTCAGGAAAACCTCAAAGCGATTATCATTTAACAGCAGATCAATAACCGGATCGAATTGCGGGAGGTGATATAAATGGTAGGCATCGAAAACAATTTTATATGGCATAAATTTTACTAAAACTTAATTCACTCAATATCAGCGCCTATCAGAATTGTAAAGGAAAATTCCAAAAAAGGCTGATAATATATAAATATAAATTTTAACTCGATGGATCTCAATATATTCAATGATCCTTAAAAACTAAAAGAAATTATCAGTTATTCAGCGACTGTTTGTATTTTGCCAGCAGTTCCCGATAGGACTTTTCCTGCGGATTGAGTTCACTGGCTTTTTGCATAGCCTGAACAGCTTCATCAACCTGCCCAGCCGCAAATAATAATTGAGCCAGCGTATCCCAGATGTAATCCGCAGATGGCTCCAATTCTACCGCCTGCCGTGCAATCTGAATACCACGCGAATATTGCTCAGCGATTTCGTTCTGGAAAATATACCAAGCATAAGCATTCATCATCGAAGTTGACTGCGGAAGTCTCCGCAGAGCAGATTCATAAGTGGTTAAAACCTGCGATTGATCCGAGTTTTTCTTATAATAGCGGACAACCTCGCTATAAGCCATTTCCAGCCATAGTTCATCATTACAGCTGTTGATAAAGTTCATCATAGGATTAATTTCACTGGAAGTCTTATATTCCGAAAAAGCCAAGCGATAAAGCATTTCCGTCTTTTTGCCTCTGGTATTTTCCGGATCGAGTTCCAGAATAATCCGGGCATATTTTTGAACCATCGGAATATCATTGCGGTCATAATATTTATTCAGGACGGCATAGTTTAATTCGAAATTATCTGGTTCTTTTTCTAATTTTTTAAGATAATCTCCAAGTGTACCCCGTCCTGCGGTGTAATCTTGCAATAATTGAAAATACTCATCTTTCTGGCCGTCAAAACCAACAATCCGATCAATTTCCTCTCCGTCGGAAGTCATAATAATGGTCGTGGGATAGCCCGGGTATTGGTATTTTTCGCGCAGTTGCTTGCCTTCCAAGCTATCACCATTGATTTTAACACTGACGTAATGGGCATTGATAAATTCACCGACTTCTTTGTTCGTGTAAACCAACTGGTTTAACTGGCGACAGGCGCCTCACCAATCCGTATAAAAATAAGTGAGAAGTAATTTTTGTTCACTTTGAGCCTTCTGCAGGGCAGCATCGAAACCCATCTTTTCGAAGCGAATTCCAGCCTGACGTCCACACACACTAAATATGGCCAACAAACTTAGAATCCAACCAATTTTCTTCATCGTAACTCCAATCTAAACTTCAAGCAATTGAATTTAAGGATTTTTGCTTGAATTTTTAAGACTTCCGAGAATTTATCTGTTACTGATAAAGAGAAACCCAATTAATTTTCGGAAAGAAAAAATTATTGAATAAAAACTATTTTTACCGGTTTACAACCAGGTGAACTCAGTCTTAATTATTCTGAATTAAATCTTTCTTAAATAGGCGCTTATGGAAACGAATACTAATTTATCACTCGGTGGCTGTTTCTTGCCGTCTGGCACTTAAATCCTTCTCAATTTGCAACATTTTTGTATTATTGAGGGGATAAAAAGTCATCAGAATGACGCCGATCATTCCCGCAATCGCCGGATAAATGCTCATTACCATCCGGATTCCGGTTAGGCTTCTGGCGGTTTGAGCCACATTAGCTTCAAACCCATAAATATCCAGAATCCAGGCTAAAATAGAACCTCCAAGAGCAATGCCGAGTTTCAGAGCAAAGAGGGAAACGGCCATAATGAGAGCTGTAGCGCGGCGACCCGTTCTCCATTCCGAATAATCAGCCGTATCGGTATAAATTGCCCATTGGAGAACTGAAACCGGTCCCATACAAAATGAAGCAATTATTTGCAATGCAAACATCCAGATAATATCCTGCGGCTTGAGGAAGAAGAAAAGAGCTGAACAGATAGCCGATATTCCAAGGAAGCCCCAATAACTTCGCGATTTCCCAATTCTCTTACTGAAAAAACTAGTCAATAAGGAACCGACGATAGTAACCAATGTACCGGTAAGCATAAAAGTTGAGGTCAGAGTCTGGTAAGAGTAGCTGTGCGGTTTACCAAATAACGACAACTGCTGATCCTGAACGAAGTACTTGAAATAATACATGATACTGCCGCCACGAATCACATTGAATAGTAATTGAAAAATAGTTGCAGAGCCAATCAAAAGCCACGGTACGTTTTTCACAAGGTCGGCCAAATCTTGTTTTAGTGGATTCTTTTGTTCCTTGACCGGTTTGACACGCTCTTTGGTCGTTGCAAAAGTCACCAACCAGAGAACAACCGACAAGCCCGCCATCACTGCCATAGTCCATTGCCAACCGATTTGCTCATTTCCTTTTCCAAAAACAGATACTAATCTCAGAACGGCGAACTGGACAATGAACTGACCCACAAAGGCGGCAACGAAGCGGAAAGTCGAGACCACCGTGCGTTCCTCTGAATGGGGAGATATTACACCCATCAAAGCTGAATAGGGCACGTTGATTACCGTATAAATCATCATCATCAAATTATAGGTGATAAAAGCGTAAATCACTTTCCCCTGAACGCTTAAATCCGGGGTAATAAACATTATAAAGCCAAAAATACCAAAGGGCAAAGCGGTATAAAGTAAATACGGTCGGAATTTGCCCATTTTAGTGTTAGTGCGGTCGGCAATTGCGCCCATTAATGGATCATTGACTGCATCCCAAATTCGACCAACTAAAAAGATTGTCGCAACAGATGAAGCGGGAATACCAAACACATCGGTATAAAAGTAAAGCAGAAAGAAGATAAATGTCTGGAAAAAAAGGTTTGATGCTGTGTCACCCAGACTGAAGCCGATTTTTTCTTTCAGCGAAAGTACTCCGGTTTTTTCTCTCATAATACACCCTCTATTTTTAAAATTTTATTAATGTTCGTGATTTTTCCAATTCAATCAAAGCCTTTATTTCATTAGGGAAAGGGCAAACTTCTTCAGAGACTCGGAATCTACTTGATAACTTTCCGTTTGTTGCTGCTTTTCTTTAATATATTGAAGTACTATCTGAGTCAGAATTGCTCCGGGGCGAGGATAAGCGGCAACGATATAATGCGGTCGAGGAGCTGATTCACCGGCTTCTTGTTCCAGCTCCGCCCGCAGATTATCGGGTGATATCAGGGTATTGCCGTATTCGAAGATGACCCGGTCCATAGCTTTATAAACTTCCTTACTTTCGGCCGTCATACCATAGTAATCGAGTAGTTGGGCAAAAACGTAATTGGAAGTTGTATAGACATCCTGTCCCTGTTCCGACTCAACTTTTCCACCGTTTTCTGTTCGGCACATCGCCCAGCCCATGTAGGTACGATTATTGTCATAGACTGTTTTGAGAATTTGCTTAATCCGTTCTTCGGGTATAAAAGACTCTTCTCCCATAGCCAGCAATGCCCAGATAGCATCTAATTGATTGATCCAGACATCGGTATTGGTTTCTCCCGTCTTGGGATCAAAACAGGTAACATAGTATTGAAGTCTTTTGCCATGGCTATTTTTCGTATCTCTCCATAATTTTTCAAATTCTTTGGAAACTTTATCAAAAATTTCTTCGTACTGCTTTTTTGCTGCCGTATCTTGCATAATCTCAGCCATTTTGATCATTGCATAGCAACCAGCCATAAAAATAGTTGCGTCGTAGGCATCTACACCAAATAACGTCAAATTGTCAAAAGTATTTTTGACTTCGCCGGGATATCCTTCCGGAATGCCATCTCCATCGAAATCGAGTTCCTGGAGATGGTCAAAACCGAACTTAAGCGTTTCCCAATTCTTTTTCAGAAAAGCAGTATTGCCGGTGAATTTGACATTGCGCAGCACGCGCGTCGCCAGTTTGGGAAAGAGATCCACCCAGTAATTATTATTATACCAGGCATAATCGCTGACATTACGCAAAGGATGTCCCTTTGGCAAAGCTCCTAAATCGTGCGCTACGCTACCTTTTACTTTGGTGGCGTCATAAATCTGAGTTAGCGAAATGCCCTCATACTCTTCCGGATATTTTTCAAAATGCTGACGTGCCTCGACGAAAGAGGCGTGCAAATGGTAAAATCGCGGAGTTGGATTTTCCGCCAGGATTGAATCAACAAAGCTTTGACAAAGTTCTTCCTCAATCTTGGGGAAGAGAAACAGCATTACCATCGAATACCAATCTACGTCCGAGGGATTGATATAGGCATAATCAAAGCACTCCAGGAATCGGGCTCTCTCGTTGCCTTTGCCATCCTTAATCCAGACACAGGCATTTGAAATCGGGCAACTGAATTCATTGAAAATCAAACGGGTCAACCGCAAAGCACCTTCTCTATCATTTTGATAGGCAGGGCTTTTTTGGATTAATTCATAAATCCGGTTTTGAATAGTCAACGTTCGATTCAGCCACTCGGGGTAGTTTTCCAGAGCAACTTTTATCATTTCGATCGGCCGACTGGCTTGATTCTGAAACAATTTGACATATTTGCGCTCAAATTCTTTTCCGTCAATAAAACGCTGTTGCGGGAAGTCCAGAGCAATGGCAAAGGGAATTTTTAGACTTGCTTTAGGTTCCAGAGTGAAATGTAAACTAATCGCTGCACCGTAATCCTGATGTGGAATCACCTTGCGTTTCTCATAAAAACTGCCGTCATCGTTAAGCAATAGGTCTTGTTTCAAATGATTCAGACAGAAATGCGGGTGAATATCAATATCAACGCCTTCTATTTCAGGAACGGCAATCGCCATTTTTTCCGGGCACTCTTGATTGCCCATAACGACGCCTCTGATTCCGGCTGAATTAAAGGCTTCATGCACTTGCCCTTTGACCGACGCTGAGCAAATATAAACCGTGTCCTGGTCGGTTGGCTTTAGTTCTTTTTCTTGAAGATTTACTAGCGAAGGACGTGGTATAACCATAGTCACTACTTGAGTTTTATCGGAAATGTTTTCGACCACAAATTCTTCGACGCTAATAGGAATAAGGGTCTGGTCATTTCCGGAAAATAAAGGCGAAGTGATAAGTCGAGTTACACTTATTTTCCCTAAATCGTAAGTAATTTCTGCCAGGGGAGTTGCCAGCGAAATCGTGACCTTTTCTTCAGGAACCGGCGGATGATAGTAATTTTTCAAGGCTGGTACATCATCCGGGCCTTCAACCATATTGGGGTCTCTGGTAGTTAGCATGAAATATTCATCGCGCTCGTCTTCGACATTCGGGTCGGCGGCAATTTTGATAAAAGGGGCAGATCCTAGCTGAATAGCATTTTGATTTAGCAGGATCAATCGCCCGGCGTCATTAAGTCGGTTATATAGACCCTCTGGAGAAATACCTAATGAACAAGTCGGAGCACCTTCTAGGGCAATGGTCTGCGGAAATTGGAGAGTTTTGGACATTCCCTGAAAGTGAACCGTCATCTTGTTATCTTCGTAAATTTTAGATATTTGTCTCCCAGAAATAGTGAAGACGTCCCTGATTTTAATTTTTTCCATGCTATTTTTCCCGATTAATTATTTAATTTTTAAATATTTACCTTCCTTCATTGTTCACAATTTCTTTTTCAACTTACTAGAAAAAGAGTTGCTATAATTTTCCGAACCTCATAGAGTTATTTCCTATGCGGCTCACCTTAACTAACAATAAGAAAGATTCAGCGGATGCTTTTTAGGCGCCTTGAGATCCTTAGTGGAAGTTTTCTCCACCACATCAGGTTTTACTGGCAATTTAGTAGTCGGACAAGGTATGACTTTGCCATAAAGCAGGTAAGTCGAAACCCGAATCGAATCCGGCGTTCCACTGAAATTGCAAACGACAGCGTCGGCATCCACAGTAGTACCTTCGATATAAGGATTATTAGTAACGACAATGACTTTATGACCAGCTTCTTTCAGTTTCTTGACCAGGAGCCGATTATTGCCGGATTTTACTATACGCGCATAGTAATTAGTCATTACGACCAGGTCAACTTGCTTAGCTAATTCCAGACATTCCTTGATCTCATCTTCATAAGCCGAAAAGGCCGTATCCGCCAAGATCAAATTTTGACTGTGGTTGACCATTGCCTCGCAAAACATATGCGTGTGGCAATATGGGTCTTTTCCAAGGAACTCATACGGAATGCGTTGCTCAATGACCAGAATTCTCTGCTTGGGATCTAGCGGTAGAAGATGTTGTTCATCGCGCATTACAATCAAGGCTTTTTTGGCCACATCCCAGGAAAAATCAATCACCTCTTTAGCGGTGGTAATTTCCCGAGTTTTCTCTGGATCATTTTCTCCGGCAGTTTCAAACAGTCCCTGATCATATTTCATTTTCAGGAGACGCGCGACCGATTGATTGATTCGCTCTTCACTAAGTTCGCCGCGCTCGACCGCCATCTTAATCCCGAAGAAACACTGTGAACGAGATTCATCATCGGCTTTTAAGAGAATGGTATCGCAACCGGCTTTGATTGCCATAGCGCAGGCTTGCGGCAGCGGCCATTGTTTCAAAATTGCCGCCATACCAATGGCATCGGATACAATCACACCTTCAAAGCCCAGTTCTTCCCTCAGAAGACCGGTCAGGATTCTTTCCGACAATGTAGTAGGATACTTGTCGTCATAAGCCGGATACACCGAATGCCCGGTCATAATCGCCTTAACACCGGCATCAATCGCCGCTTTGAAAGGCACTAGCTCGACTTCGTGCATTCTTTTCTTGTCAAGATTTAGCACTTCCAGCACATCATGAGCATCTGTACCTGAATCGCCCCTGCCAGGAAAATGTTTGGCAGTGGCGGCAATACCGTAATCTTGCAAGCCTCGGATCAATGCCACGGCATGTCTGGCGCAAACTTCAGGATCATCACTGAAAGAGCGTACACCAATCTCCGGATTTCTTGGATTGGTATTGACGTCACAGACCGGCGAGTACATCTGAGTAACACCGATCGCTGTCAACATTCTGGCAATGGTTTTTCCAATTTCGTAAGTCAATTTTTCATCACCGATCGCCGCCATTCCCATCGGTCCGGGAAACTGGCGAATTCCACCGGACATATAATCATTTTTAAAATCACCTTCGAAATCAATAGTCATATGTAAAGGAATACCCGAAGGCCGGCTCATAGCAATTTTCTGTAAGCGGTTCAAATCTTTGGTATATTCTTCTGGTGTAATGCTGATGCCGAAAGTCTTACCATCAAAGTAATTATTAGCTATTTTAAAATAATCTTCCGGTGGTTTAAAAGTCTTATCTATCTGGGAATTGCCCCAATATAGATTTTTACAAGTCTCGACCGCATAAGGTTCGAGACACAAACCGCCGCAATGTAAGCGGGTAATCTGCTCAATACCACTCGGGGTAAGAAGTGTGCCCCGACGAGTAAAAGTCAGCAATTGCCCGATTTTTTCCATTAAAGTCATTCCGGCTATTTTTTTCTGAATAAATACATCTCTCTCTTTCGACATTTTATTCTCCTATTATTTTATGATTCCCATTTACCACGATTATCCGGGCCAACCCAGAACTCGCGTTCTTTTTTCCAGCCCGGTTCGTTTATTTTCATCTCTTTGGTTTTCCAACCGGCTTTGATGCGTCTGGTCAAATCATCAAAGCCCTTATTCCAGCTTAAGCCGTCAGGTACCGTAACATTCATACTACCGGCGGCATTAGCATAGCGCAAACAAGATTCGATGCTATGCCCCCAGACAAAGGCTGAGAGAAATCCGGCGATAGCCGAATCACCGGAGCCCAGCGCGCCAACGAACTTTTCTTCCTGATAAACCGGAAACCAGAGTTCGCGATTAGCCCAATTCTCAAGGTCGGCACATCCCGCCGCGCCCATCTTCTTCAAGCGTTCTTGGCCGGCAGTGTAAATATAAAGGCCGCGACTACCGCACTTTATCATTGCGATCGCCGCTCCCATTCTTATCAGGTCCCTGCCCATCGTAGAAATTTCCTTAACGGTCATTTGGTCGAGAACGGTCTCCTTATGTCCAAGTTTATCCCTTTTTTCCAAGAATTTATCTTTATATAGAAAATAGAACAATTCCTCCGCACTCGGCACCATAATATCCGATAACGGTACCCAGTCAGTTAAAATAGCTTTCCAGTCAACCTGTCCGGCATAACTGTCAACATCTGGCAGAGAAAGGTCGAGAGCCGTTGTAGTTCCCAACTCTTTGGTTTTTTTAAGGATTTTGGTTAGCTCGGCGCCGGTGTTTTCGTATATTTTACGCATCCACGGTGGATAGCCGAAAAGCATTAATTTGGCACGTTCCACCAAATCAAAGTCCATATCATCATAACCAAATGTGTCATTGGCGCCGCAATGATGTAGATAAAAACGGTCAATTCCGGGAATACAGATTGCGATGGTATAGGAAGTTGATTCACCTTCTACCATTTTAATGCCCTTGAAATGACCTTCGTTTTTCTCGTACCAGTCTAAAACCAGACGGCCAAAATCGTCATTTCCAACTTTTCCAATTAATTCGGTTTTCACACCCAGACGCCGGATTGAGACTCCGGCATTGGTAACCGGTCCGCCACCAGCAATAACACATTCGCCCATATTGATCATTTTGCCGGGAACGAGGACATCAGTCATTTTTTCGACTTCTTCCTCAATTGTAAAGGCTGGTATCAAATCAAGGCAAGTGTGCCCGGCGGCGACAATTTCAAGATCTTTTTTCTTTTCCATTTGCAATTCTTCCTGAGTTAAATAAACGTTACAGCGATGGATCGCATCCTGATAATAGAATAACCGATTCCTATTTCGCTCTTATCTTTCAATAATTAATTCTCCCCTAATTTGGCTCGATTTTGCGCAACTTTTAAAACAGCTTCCAGGGCTGGTTTAGGTTGACATTGGCGATCAAACAACATTGGGTATTCCACTCTTCCTCTAATCGGTAAATAACTGCGCCAGGATTGCTTGTCATGAACCGCCCAAAACGTCACCCGATCAATTTTATCCCTATGTTTAAGAAAAATAGCAAAAAGTTCCGCATAACGTTTGGCTAGTTCTTGTTGGACTGAATCCGGCAAACCGTTTGGGTAAGGATTATACTTTTTCTGCATTTCCGGATCGAAGGAACTAATATCCACCATCTGGGAATCAACTGGATAAAAAGGAAGGACTCCCACATCCAGCTCTGTTATCATTTGTTTAACATTAGTTGTGGAAATCTCCACGATCGCCTTTTCGATTTCTTCAAGAGAAGGATAATCCAAAAACCAATGCCCTTGAGTCCCAATTCCATCTACGCGGACGCCTTTGGCCTGCAAGTCCTGAATTAGCCGAAGGAGTGCCTCACGTTTAGATTTATGTTCAGTATCGTATTCATTATAATAAAGCTCGGCGTCAGGATCGGCTTCATGAGCATATTCAAATGCTTTGAGAATGTAGTCTTCACCAATAATATCGAGCCATTTGCACTTCCGGAAAGTCCCATCTATCATCAGCGCTTCATTGACGACGTCCCAGCCATGAATACGACCTTTATAACGCCCCATTACCGTAAAAATGTGTTCCTTCATTCGCGCTAACAATGCTTCGCGGCTTAATAGCTTACCCGCCTCATCCTCAAAAACCCAATCCGGCGTCTGGAAAAACCAGACCAAACAGTGACCAATGATTTGCATATTATGCTTTTCGCCATAAGCAACAAACTGATCAGCCGCCTCGAAATTATATCGGTTCGGTTCCGGATGGACTTCTTCCCATTTCAAAACATTTTCCGGCGTAATGCTATTAAAGTGTTTTTCAACTATGGCAAGACCCATCTGATCACGACCGTAAATCTGGTGCGAATCGAGAGCCGCTCCAATCTTAAAATCATCTTTAAAAGCTTCCTTTAAAGTTAATTGGCTGAAGTTTTTATTTTGATTATTAACTGCCATCAATTTTGCATTACCGGATTGAAATATTTTGTGGTAAATGGTAAAAGCGTAAAGTAACTGAAATTGCACTCATATTTTTTAATGGAATCTATTAATGTGATAATACATTATTTATCCCAGGGTTTCATGCATAACATTAACATTGAATTTGAAAATTGAATTATTCATTGAACCGTTTCAAATATATTTAACACTTTTTAATTTACCAATAAAAATTTTGGTCAGAGGGATGTCTCAACTTCAGATCGAATTTTCACTTTCCCTACTTCCTGAAATCCTCAAACCAAATTCACTTCTATCTGCTGGTTGAGAAGGATGAGATATAATTTTCACTTTTTTTATTACTAAGATACTCTTGAAATTTCTAAATTGCAGATCAATCAAAGAACTTAATAATAGGTTTAATACTTAATATTCGTGAAAACAAAGATTTAAGAAAATATTAGATTTTTTTCTTAATTCTGGCTTTTTCTATATTAGTTATAAATAGAAAAGCGGCCGGATTTGGAGAACCGACCGCTTTTTGGGAGGAAGAGAGACTACTTAGTCTCGGGAGATGAAGATTCCTTTTTTTGAGAGCGCATAACAGTAAAAAAACAATACCAGCAATTCCAACGGTTATTAAATTTATTCCGCTTACCAAAGTTCCACCGATTAGTCCGCTGATGAAAAGCCATATTCCCAATATACCTATCACTACCGACTGCCATTTCTTGCACTGCCAAAATCCAAGAACGGTAATATAACCCCACGAATTATCATATTAGGTCTATTTGCCAAGTCAATCAGGCCGGAAAGTACTAACCATAAGCTCACAACTAAATTAATCCACGTTTGCCACATAATATCACATTAATTCCTGGGCTTCGGCATTAACGATTTCCTGTTCGTGTTCTTTGAAATTGGTAATTTTTTTAGCACGATTTTTCAAGGTCTTTTCCCACAATCTTTCTGCTGTCGGTTTCCAGGCTCGCGCCGCTGCCTGACATTTATCAGTTAATTCTACAACATCCTCACGATCTATATGCTGAGTCGAATAGGCTCCAGTCGCCAACACAATTGATTTTAAAGCGTCCGGATTATCCAGTAATGGACAAGGCCTCAGATGATTTTGATTAAATGGTTGATGCTTTTGATACTGGAGGAACAATGGTGATTGTAAAGCCTCCATTAAAGATACATTCTTAATGTTTGTATCGGAATAATGAATGAAGGCGCAGGGTTCGACATCGCCATTGGCATTGATATGGAGATAACGACGCCCACCGGCAATACAACCATTGACATATTCTCCGTCATTCCAGAAATCAATCAAGAAAATTGGTTTGGTCTGACGTGCTTCGCGCACACGGTAGTACATATGCTCTCGATGTTCCGGACGGGCAAGCAAACTAAGATCGGCGTGTTTTCCCAGCGGCATATAAGTAAAATACCAGCCGAAAAGACAGCCAGCCTCAATCATCTGATCAAGATATTCCGGCTCAGCCACAATATTCCAGTTCTGGCTATGATAGCAGGTCGAAAAACCAAAAGGAATGCCTCGTGATTTCAAAATTTTCATCGCAGAAATCAGTTTTTGGTAACTGCCTTTACCTCTTCGGAAATCGGTTGCTTCTTCATCGCCTTCAATGCTTAATGCCAGCGAAAAATTTCCCACTCTTTGCAATTCATCCGCAAAACGTTCATCAACTAAAGTGCCATTCGTAAATGATAAAAAGACGCAGTCAGAGTGTTTTTCAGCCAGCCTTATCAAATCGTTTTTGCGGATTAGCGGCTCACCACCGCTGTAAATATAGAAATAAATGCCCAGCTCTTTACCTTCCCGAATTATTCGGTCAATTGTACCGTTATCAAGGTTAAGACTCTTATCATATTCACTTGCCCAACAACCCTTACATTTCAAGTTACAAGCTGAGGTCGGATCCATTAGCACCGCCCAGGGAACGCCAAAACCGTACATTTCTCGTTCCTCGACTATCTTAGCCTGTCCTTCGAATCCGGAGTTAATAAAGAAATTCCTAATCATTTTGTGAATGATGTCCGGGTCTATATCCCTAATTGCTCGCGTAGCTAGTTGATACCAATTCGAGTCGGGATTGCTAATAATACTTTTCGCGCCCTGGACATAACTTTTATGAATTGGAAGCCATGCGCTTTTTTCAACCAAATCAATAAGCTTAGGTATATGCTTTTGAGGGTCTTTAATACAATAGGTCACTAATTTATCGAGCGCAATTTTATTGATGTAATTCTTAAAGGTCGCCATATTTGAACCTCCTTTTCTTTACATTAAAGAAGACTGTTAAGAATCTCAATTATTTGGTTCTGCGAAAAAGTCCCGAGAATAATTTCGATTAGTTTACCATTTAAAAAGATCAAAGTCGCTGGTGAGGAAAAAATATGATATTTATTCGCAATTGCCCGGTGCTGGTTTATATGCAGTCTCAAAATTTTTACACGGTTCTGAAAATAATTGGCGATGCGAGACAATATTGAATCCACAATATAACTTGTGCTGATTTTTTCATCATAAAACTCTATCACCACCGGTTTGTCGCTCTGAATCAATTTATCAAAAGTTGATACATCAATAATTTCCATATCTTCTTTTTTAGGACTTTTGTTTCTTTTTTTGTCTTTCATACAACTAATTATAGGACAAAATCCGTACCAAGTCTATGGTTATGTTTGATAACAGTTTACTATTTAAAGATTAACGCAATGTTTGCGGTTAGATATCACTGCAGTTAGCAATCGGTTTATTTATGAAATATCATATAATTTATGATAATTCATTATTGGGCATATTCCGCTGAATCCCCAATTTTTTCATTTTGGAGACTAATGTTTGAGGATTGATATCCAAGAGTTGAGCGGCTCCCTTAGGACCGCTGACCCGCCAGTTTGTCAAGGATAGTACTTTTAGGATGTAATCCTTTTCGGCTTCTCGTAAGGATTGAATTTTTTCTTTATTTATCACCGGCGTATCAGTTGTAAACCAATTACCAATCCGAAGCGTCCGTCCATTGGTAATGATAACGGCTCTTTCGATAATATTTTCTAGCTCCCGGATATTTCCCGGCCAATTATAGCTTGTTAAAGTACGCATTACCTTAGCTGGTACAATATCTATTTTGCGACCGATTTTCTTCGAATATTTCTGGACAAAATGATGTACTAAAAGAGGAATATCTTCCGTTCTTTCGCGTAGAGGCGGAACCTGAATCGGGAAAACATTCAAACGATAATAGAGGTCTTTGCGAAATTCGCCGCTTTGAACTGCGGCTTCAAGGTTGCGATTGGTCGCGGCTATAATCCGCACGTCGGTTTTAAGGGTTTTAGGACTACCAATTCGTTCAAATTCGCCTTCCTGAATTACTCTTAAAAGCTTAGACTGGATTTCCAGGGGTAGGTCACCGATTTCATCCAGGAAAATCGTACCGCCATTAGCCAATTCAAAACGTCCCATTTTACGATAAAGCGCTCCGGTAAAAGCCCCCTTCTCATGTCCAAATAATTCACTTTCAATTAAAGCGGCTGGTAAAGTCGCACAATTTACCTTGACCAACGGGCTGGAACTGCGCGCACTAATATGGTGAATGGTGCGGGCAATAAGTTCTTTCCCGGTTCCGGTTTCTCCCTGAATTAATACGGTGGCATCGGTAGCGGCTACCTGTTCCACTTTTTCCAGAACCTTGCGGAGGCTCTGACTTTTACCGATAATTTCTTCAAAATTGTGCGTTAGTTTAATTTCATTCTGAAGGTAAATATTTTCTTCATATAATTTATTTTTTAAAAATTCCAATTCCTTTAGTGTCTTTTGTAATTCTTCCTGAGCTTTTTTTCGTTCGGTTATATCTCTGGCGAACACGCAAATGTATTCATGATTTTTAAAAATAAATAAATGCGCCGAGATTTCCAGAGTCAGAATCCGACCATCTTTCGTCCGGAAATTGTTTTCGATAACTGCGACTCCATTCTTTTTTATGATACTAATTTGATCTAAAAAGTGATGTAGGTCGGCTTTGTTCGGATCATTCTGAATGTCCATTATATCATCTAAATTTTTGCCGATCAGTTCGTCAGGCGAGAATTGTAATAACTGACAGGCGGCTTGATTGACCCGGTAAATCGTACTCTCAGCATCAATCCAAAGAATAGCATCAACATCACTCTCGATTGTAAACTGAGCGAGTTCGGAATAGTAATCGGGGTTTAGATCAATTTTAGCCATGGCCACTTTTAACAATCAATTGGCTAATTCCAAAATAACCAAAGTAATTTAGAATATTTAATTAACTAAGCAAATATAGACAATATCGCTGAGATTAGACCAAAAAACGAACTTTATTTGCATTTTTATTAAGCCTCAAACTAGCATTTTTCCACTTTGCCTAGGGTATTAGGTTTATTGTGCCACCAATTGCTGATTGCCTTGCCAATTTCCACCGCAACCAGAAGCATTAATGCTACTGCGAAGATTAATAGCCATTGTCTCGGCCCTAGCATTACAATTCCCAGAGCTTTACTTAAACCAGGTATTAAAAAAGGCAGAAAAACCAGTGCCATTCCAAAAATAACTGCAAAGATTAATGGCTTATTGTTCAATATAGAGTTCATTTTAAACAGCGGTTTACGCATACTGCGGTAAGCGAAAATATAGATTAGTGAATTTATTGCCAGACTAGCAAAGACTAAACTACGACCTTCTACCGGATCTCCATGAATTTTAAAGTAATGTCTAAAAATCAGAAGGGCCGCTAGCGCACTGCCGATACTAATTACCCCAATTAAGGATAAACCTAAAGGGGGCAAGATCGGTTCTTTCAGAGATTTTGGTTTTTCGTCCATAATGCCATTCTCCTTCGGCTCAAAACCAAGCACGATGTCAGCCGGTCCATCACAGATCAAGTGAATCCAGAGTATCTGCGCAACTAATAGCGGTGTCGGCCAACCTAAAATCATAGAAATAAAAATAGTCAATACCTCAGCGAAAGAATTGGAGAGAACATAGGCTACGACTTTGCGGATATTCTCAAAAATTACACGCCCCTCCTCGATCGCGGCAACGATAGTGCGAAAATTGTTATCGAGGAGAATCAAATCGGCGGTCTCTTTAGCCACATCGCTGGCTGTGCCGACAACTACCCCGATATTAGCCTGTTTGAGTGCCGGTGCATCATTGACCCCGTCACCGATCATTGCTGTAATATCGCCGTGTTTTTGTAAGGCATTGACAATCCGCAATTTATCGTGAGGTCTGATCCGAGCAAAAACGGCCGTTGGGTAGATACGTTTAGAAAGTTCTTCATCATTTAATCGGGCAAGTTCTTCGCCCTCCAGGGTTTCCTCACCATTTTGTAATAGACCAATATTACTGGCAATCCGCTCGGCAGTACGCCGATAATCACCGGTTATCATTTTAACCTGAATGCCTGCGTGTTTAGCCAAAAGCACCGCCTCGTGGACTCCCTCACGAATCGGGTCTTCCATACCGATCAATCCTGCCCAGGTGTAACCAGTGTGATCTTCCAGAATACCATAGCCACGATAAGCCAAACCGAGAAGACGCAATCCCTCACTAGCCCATTGATCAATTTTAGCCAAAATTTGCCGGCGTTCACTATCGTTAATCTGGCACATATTCAGGACAATTTCGGGCGCTCCTTTTAAGAAATGATAATTTCCATCAGGCAGGTGTTGTCCTGTAATCATATATTTAGTTTCACTAGTAAACATTTCCTCGTCCAGACGTTGGCTTTCATCCACTAAAGTCTGAGGATCATTCGGCAGTTGGGATTTAGCGTATTCCCATAAAGCTACTTCAACCGGTCCTTCCAGATTATTACATAGAACCATAATTTGCATAGCCCGTTCATTTTCCAATAAATCAGTACGAGTTACTCGCATTCGCCCTTCGGTAAGAGTACCCGTCTTATCGGTGCAAATGACATTTACCGAACCTAAAGTTTCAACGGCTAATAGTTTCTTGACCAAACCTTGTCGTTTAAGTATCTTGCGCATTCCGAGTACCAAAATAACTGTAACCGCAATCAATAAACCTTCCGGTATTGCCGAAATAGCCAGAATAACAGAAGTCCGTAGCATATCCAGAAAATCACGCTTGAGTAAAAGTCCAACTAGAAAAATAATAGCCGTAAAAGCCACCACGATAATTGTCAGTGTCTTGCTGAAGGCTTTGAGTCGCACCTGCAACGGCGTCTCTTCTTCTTTATGGGCCTGAAGGCTCTCGGCAATTTTTCCTAATTCGGTTCGGACCCCGGTTTGGGTGACCCGCATTATACCCCTGCCAGTGAGGAGAGTCGTACCCATAAAAATCTGATTAGAGCCGGCTTCGGCCGACTTGTTAATTGGCTCACTCTCGCCAGTCAGAATTGCTTCGTCAACTGTGAGTTTAGCACCCTCGATAATTTCACCATCTCCAGGAATATGCTCACCAGCATTTAGCACAACGATGTCCCCAGGGACTACTTGCGTTACGTCAATCTCCTGGCGTTCCCCATCGCGGATTACGGTAGTAGTCGGTTTTAATAATTTATTCAATGCCGTATAGGTACGTTGAGCCTGAAATTCCTGGAAGAATCCGAGAATAACATCAATAATAACAACGGCTATAATTATAATAAAGTCACTCATTTCACCCATAACGAGTGAGATTGCGGCCGCCACAAGGATTATATAGATAAGTGGGCTTTTAAATTGGGAAATTAGGATTGACCAGGCCGAGACTGGTTTACTTCTTGGAAGCGTATTGGCGCCGTATTGTTGAAGCCGAGAAAGCGCTTCCTTATTAGTTAGTCCCTTGATGGTATTGGGGTTTTCATTGACTACCGATTGTGGTTCGGATGATGTCATCTTTTATCACTCCTTCTGAGCTTTCGTTGTGACCTAGCAGTGAACATAAAAAAAGGCCTGCAAGATCGTGTTAGCGGTCCCACAGGCCTATACCTGCTGCAATACTGCCCAGCCCCATCAACCTAATTAATAGGTGATCGCCTGATCCTTATTCACTTATTTCAAATAATGTATATTTTACCTTTTTTATTTAATAAAACCAATAATTATTTATAAAAGAGGTCATTGCTTCTAATAGCCATTTTGAATGTATTATTCTACTCAAACTGTTAAAAAATAAACGTACAGGTTCTTATTTTGGAATGGTTGTGCCGAAGGCCGGAATCGAACCGGCACGATCCAAAGGATCGAGGGATTTTAAGTCCCTTGCGTCTACCATTTCCGCCACTTCGGCTAAGAGACATTCGTGGGAATCGGATTTGCCTGATATTATCGGGATTTCTGCGGAAATACCAGCCTCTAACTCTATATTACCAAATAACTCTCATTCTTAAGAATCTAAACCAGAGGCGACGACCGGACTTGAACCGGTGCATAACGGTTTTGCAGACCGCTCCCTTAGCCGCTTGGGTACGTCGCCAATCGAAAAAGCGCTAAAAATTAGATTTTATTACTCAAAAAAACAAAACCTTTTCCATACACGACTACTTATATTTATAATAAAAAAGGGCGGTAAGCCGCCCTTTTTTATCTTTTCACAATTTCATTTACTTCTTATTATCGTCCACTACCTCAAAATCGGCATCCTGAATATTTTCGTCCTTCTGGCCGGTCGTTTCTTCATGCGGTTGTTCATAAGTCGGACCAGCGTTCGGTGGCGGGGTTTCGGTGCGGACTCTTTCATACATTTTTGAGGAGACTTCCGACCAGGCCTGATTCATAGCCTCAATGGCACTTTTCATAATTTTAACGTCGCCACTACTCTGTGCTTTTTTCAAGTCGGCTAGAGCATTGTTCAGTTTGCCTTTTTCTTCCGGTTGCAGTTTCTCGCCGTATTCTGCCATATTCTTTTCCGTCTGGTAAATTAGAGCATCAACCTGATTGCGGGCATCAACTTCTTCTCTACGGCGACGATCTTCTTCTTCATGTAATTGGGCATCTCGCACCATTTTTTCCTTTTCTTCTTCACTCAAACCGCTGGAAGTTTGAATTCGGACACTTTGCTCTTTTCCAGTAGCTTTATCTTTTGCCGAAACGTTTAGAATACCGTTGGCATCTATGTCGAAAGTAACCTCTATCTGAGGGATTCCACGCGGTGCTGGTGGAATACCATCCAGATGAAAGCGACCGATGCTCTTATTATCGGCCGCCATTGCTCGTTCACCTTGAAGTACATTAATTTCTACACTGGTTTGATTATCAGCGGCAGTCGAGAAAATTTCACTCTTACGGGTAGGAATGGTCGTGTTGCGCTCGATCAATTTAGTAGATACTCCACCAAGTGTTTCTATCCCAAGCGAAAGCGGCGTCACATCCAGCAGTAGAATGTCATGAACCTCTCCACCTAAAACACCTCCTTGAATAGCCGCTCCGATCGCAACTACTTCATCCGGATTAACACTCTTATTAGGTTCCTTTTTAAAAAGATCCTTGACTAACTGCTGTACTTTGGGTATGCGAGTCGAACCACCTACCAAGATTACCTCGTTTATATCATCAGGTTTTAATCCGGCATCTTCTAATGCCTGTTGACAAGGCTTACGAGTGCGTTCGATTAAATCTTCGACGAGAGTTTCGAACTTCGCGCGTGACAATTTTTCCATTAGATGGATTGGACCAGCGGAACCGGCTGTAATATATGGCAAATTGATTTCTGTTTCAAGGTTGGAAGAAAGTTCGATTTTGGCCTTTTCAGCAGCTTCTTTAAGTCTTTGCATTGCCATTGGATCTTTCTTTAGATCAATACCTTCCTTCTTTTTAAATTCACTAACCAGCCACTCAATAACGCGCTGATCAAAATCATCTCCGCCTAAATGGGTATCACCATTGGTAGATTTGACTTCAAAAACTCCATCTCCAATTTCCAGAATGGAAATATCGAATGTACCACCACCCAAATCATAGACAGCGATTTTTTCATCTTTCTTTTTATCAAGGCCATAAGCCAGAGCGGCGGCAGTCGGTTCATTGATAATCCGTTTTACTTCCAAACCGGCAATTTTACCTGCGTCTTTAGTGGCTTGACGCTGAGAATCATTGAAATAAGCCGGTACTGTAATGACAGCATCGGTAATTTTTTCACCTAATTTTTCTTCAGCAGTTTGTTTCATTTTCTGCAGAATCATAGCGCTGATTTCCGGTGGCGAATAATCCCGATCGCCAATTCGTACTCTGGCATCGCCATTGGGACCTTCGACAACTTTAAACGGCACTTCTTCCCGTTCTCGTTGAACTTCTTTATACAAACGTCCCATAAAGCGTTTAATCGAATAGACGGCGCGATCGTGATTAGTCACAATCTGTCGTTTGGCAGTGTCGCCGACCACTATTTCACCGTCTTTCTTAAAGACTACCACAGATGGCGTTACGGGACGCCCTTCCGAATTTTCAAGAACGCGTGGCTTACCACCTTCCATCACCGCCACACAGGAATTGGTTGTTCCTAAATCAATACCTATAATTTTTCCCATATTTATCTCCTATTTTTTTTCGGGCTTCAATTTTCAAATTTCACTAAAAGAGTGACAAACCTCGTGCCAACTAGCGATTAGGACACAACGTCAGACTAACCCATTAAATTATATATTCGGCTTAAAAAGCCTGTAATTATGACTTAATTATTGACCGGTTCGCTGGTAATCTTCGTCGGCGAAATTTTATATTCTATTTCCGGCTGATTAAAAATGATTTTGGCATCTGAGACATTTATGACAATTTTACTCCCGCGTCTCAGAGTTCCAGCTAGAATTAATTCTGAAATTGGATCCTCGATCATATTCTGAATTGCTCGGCGTAATGGACGCGCTCCGAATTCCGGCTTAAATCCATGTTCAAGAATCAGTTCTTTGGCTTCGGGAGTAATTTCCAACAGCGTTCCAGAAGCTGCCAAATTATGGCGTATATCCTCTAATTGCAGATCAATAATCGCTAAAACATCTTCACGAGTCAAAGGTTTGAAGACGATCGGATCATCAATCCGGTTCAAGAATTCTGGATTAAATATTTGCTGAATTTCTTCCAGTAAGCGTTTTTTCATAGCCTCATACTCACTAAGGGGATCAGCCTTTGAAAAACCAATAGTCGTACTCTGGAGACTGCGTGAACCGGCGTTTGAGGTCATAATAATGATGGTATTTTTAAAATCAACCCGTCGGCCAAAACTATCAGTCAAAACACCTTCATCGAAAATTTGTAGTAAAATATTAAAAACGTCGCGGTGGGCTTTTTCTATTTCATCGAAAAGCACCAGCGAATAAGGTTGACGCCGAACTCGCTCGGTTAGTTCACCGCCCTCTTCATATCCGACGTATCCCGGAGGCGCGCCGATTAATCGCGAAACTGCAAATTTTTCCATATACTCCGACATATCAATTTTAATCAAAGCTTCGGTACCGGGAAATAGAAAGCGGGCTAGTACTCTGGCTAATTCAGTCTTCCCAACGCCGGTCGGACCTAAAAACAAGAAAGACCCAATTGGACGCCGTGGATTTTTCAAGCCAGCCCGTGCCCGTCGAATAGCACTGCTGACCACGCGAATTGCCTCGTCCTGTCCAATGATTGACTTGCGGAGTTCTGTTTCCATTGTCAATAATTTTTGATTTTCAGATGCGGCAATGCGATTAACCGGAATCCCAGTCATCATAGCTACTACGTCAGCAATATCCTCCGCTGTGACCAGCAAAGTTTGTTTTTCGCCACTATTTTCCCAGGCTCGCTGAAGTTCAGATAATTGTTTCTTCATATGTCGTTCGCTATCTCGCAGGTCAGCGGCTTTTTCAAATTGTTGTTCTCGAACAGCGGCGTCTTTCTGATTACGAACCTCTTCCAATTTCTGTTCAGCCTGGAGTACTTCCTCCGGCATAACAACATCCCGCAGGTGAACCCGCGAGCCAGCTTCGTCCATAACGTCAATGGCTTTATCTGGTAAAAATTTATCGGTAATATAACGGTCACTGAGTTCGACCGCAGTCCATAAGGCTTCATCAGTATATTTGACATGATGATGGGCTTCATAACGTTCCCGCAGTCCTTTCAAAATCTCCAGTGATTCCTCTTTACTTGGAGGATTGATAATGACTTTTTGGAAACGCCGCTCCAGCGCCCCGTCTTTCTCGATATATTTGCGATACTCGTCCAGTGTAGTTGCGCCGATACACTGCAACTCACCGCGCGCTAAAGCCGGTTTAAACATATTAGAGGCATCCAGCGACCCAGATGCTCCACCAGCTCCAACTATAGTATGCAATTCATCTATAAAAAGTATGACATCGCGCGCTTGTTCGAGTTCCTGCATAATAGTTTTCATCCGCTCTTCAAACTGACCACGGTATTTGGTACCGGCAACGATCGCCGCCAAATCCAGGTCAATAATGCGTTTATTCGCAAGAAGGCGTGGAACTTTTTTAGCAACAATGCGCAAAGCCAGTCCCTCTGCGATCGCAGTCTTGCCAACCCCCGGCTCGCCGATTAGCACTGGATTATTTTTCTTGCGACGGGATAAAATTTGAGCTACCCGTTCGATCTCCTGATCGCGACCAATGACCGGATCAAGTTGGTTGGTGCGGGCTTTTTCAGTTATATCCCGAGAAAAATGGTCTAGAGCCGGAGTCCGCGAACTCTTTTTCTCACTTTTGGTAAGCGGAAGAGGTTCATCGGTATTTCCGGAGATTTCTGCTCGAAAATTATAATAATCAACGCCGAAACTATTGAGAATTTCGCAGGAGACCCCCTCTCCCTCCTTCAAAATAGAGAGCGTAATGTGTTCATCACCAACGACTTCGGCTCCCAGTTCTTTAGCTTCGTTATAAGTGTTACGTAAAATCCGTTCAACTTGTTTAGTAAACGGAATCTGTCCAATTGTCAAAGTTCCGCCGATAGCTTTTAGAGAATCGGTCAACATTGTTTGTAATGCCTTGATATCAACATCGAGCGCCATCAATATTTCTAGAGTAACGCTTCTTTCCATATTGATAATTGCCCAAAGTAGATGTTCAGAACCAATATAACTATGGTTCATTCGGCCGGCTTCATAACGGGCGGCTTTGACAATAATTTGAATTATCTTGGAAAAATTCTCTTTCATTACTTTTAATTCTTTCTCAAATAACAATAGAAGTTAAAACTATCTGACTGTTAAGTCAATCTTTTCTTTCTTTTATTCACTATGCAATATCTTTGCCACTTTGGCGTAGCATTTTCCAGCGATATTTCTCCATTAATTTATTTCAGTAAATGAACCACCTCGATGTAAGTATCGGGAAATCCTTTCCCATAAATACTGTCACCGATGGAGTGAAATATCAAAAATATATGAAAACTACAGTTGGTCTAACAAACTATTGCTTGCTTCCCACCCGACTCTCTTATATTGTTTAATCTCCTAAAAAAATGTAATTTTTCGCTATGCAATTTATCAAGAAATTTCGCGAGTGTCTCACCGAGAAACAGACTTTTTTGTGTATCGGGATTGATCCTGATCCGAACAAACTGCCCGCCGGTTTTTCCGCAAATGCGGATGGTGTTTATTATTTTGTCAAGGAGATTCTCGCCGCTACCAGCGCTTATACACCGGCTTATAAATTCAACCTAGCATTTTTCGAAATGTGGGGCTCGCGTGGCTGGCAAATGCTGGAAAAATTGCTTAGTGAGGTACCCCAAAATATTCTTCTGATCGGCGACGCCAAACGCGGCGACATCGGCAACAGCGCCAAATTTTACGCTAAAGCCCTGTTCGAGGCGTTACCTTTCCACGCGGTAACTCTTAGTCCTTATCTTGGTACTGAAAGCATTTTGCCATTCATAGCCGATGAATCATATGGCGCTTTTATTCTATGCGTCACATCCAATCCCTCCGGTCGAGAAATTCAGGACTTCGGCGGTGATCAACCTCTATATCTCAAAGTGGCGACAATTGTTCAGCAATTGAATCAGCATCAGAATCTCGGATTAGTTATGGGCGCCACCAAACCGGAACAACTTCTATCCGTTCGCCAAAAATATCCTGAACTGCCGTTTTTAATCCCGGGAGTTGGTGCGCAAGGCGGTGAAATCGAGGCGGCTGTTCAGGTCTGCCAAATTTGCGGTGTCGGCTTGATCAATGTTTCTCGGGCAGTGTTATTTCCAGATAAAGGTAAATTTCCGGAGAATGTTGCCGAAATGGCCGCATATTATCGGAGAAAATTTAAATTTTAGGTTCAAGATGAAAAAAGACGAGAATTATTTAAATATACTTAAAGAAAGCGGTGCCATCCTGAGTGGTCATTTTTTACTAACCTCCGGCTTGCATAGTGATACCTATGTCGAGAAGTTCAAGGTTTTGCAATATCCTTTGCTTTGCGATAAGCTTTGCAAGGGCATCGCCAAGAATTTTGAAAATATGAGCCCCAATGTCGTCCTGGGAGCTGCAACCGGCGGCATTATTATCAGCCACAGTGTCGGACGGGCTTTGAGCACGCGCAGTATTTTTGCCGAGAGAGAAAATAACGAGCTCGTCTTGCGACGTGGTTTCAATATCGCCAGCGGCGAGCGCGTCGTAATCGTTGATGATGTCGTCACAACCGGCGGTTCACTTCTGGAATTAATTGATTTAGCCAATAAATTCGGTGGCTACATTCTGGGAGTTGGTGTACTGATAGACCGTAGCGGCGGAAAAATTAATTTCGGTTTCCCGTTCCATTCCTTGATTACATTGGATATTCCGACTTATAAGCCGGAGGAATGTCCCCAATGTCTGGCTAATATTCCTCTGACTACTCGTGGTCGAACAGGCAAACTATGATTTTTTGTAACCTCGGCAGTGGCAGTAAAGGTAACTGCACTTACATTCGTCATAAACAACAGGCACTTCTAATTGACCAGGGCTTCAGCCTGAAAAACCTGCATACTCGTATGGAAGCAATAGCAATTGACGAACACTCGGTCGGCGCCATTATCTTGACTCATGAACATTCCGACCATCTCAAAGGCGTGGGCACCTTTGCCCGCTATCACAAAGTACCCGTATATCTTACCGATCAGACTCTGAAAGTCATTAATCCGGAATTTTTCCACAAAGTCAGCGTGTATCCTTTTCGAGTTGGTGATGAATTAGCCATTGAAGATTTAAAAGTAAAAACTTTTCATATTCCGCACGATGCCATTGATCCGATTGGCATTGTCATTTCAGCCGAGCAGTTTAAAGTTGCCGTTGTGACCGATCTCGGTACAGTTTCCGAATCGGTACTGGTTCAAATCGCCGATCCGGATTTACTTTTTCTGGAAGCCAATCATGATCTGATGATGTTAATCAACGGACCTTATCCCCTTAATCTTAAACAGCGCATCAAGAGTCGAGTTGGTCATCTTTCTAATGAACAATCGTTAATGCTACTGCAACGTTTATCCGGAAATGGACGTTTAAAGCATCTGGTTCTCGGGCATTTAAGTGAAATCAATAATCATCCGAGTATTGTCAGGGAGCTATTTGAAAAAAATACAGATACTAATATGCGCAGTTATCAAATCGAGATTGCCGATCAATATCGCCCAACCCAGATTATTGAATTGACTACACCTTATGATATTTGACATCATTTTTAACTCAAGGAGACTTATGAAATTTATCGTTTTTATTTCAATTGCATTAATGGCATCGGTGCTTTCGGCTCAGCCCCTGAAAGAAGCCGACATTATAGCTATTCAGAAAAAAGTGCAGGCTTTACCGGACGAACCGGTTGATCCCAACGAGGTTGTCGTAATTGAAACCGATTATGGCAAAATCGTGATCGAACTATTTGCCAATCAAGCACCTCTTCACGCTATGAACTTTAAGAAATTGGTAAAAGCCGGCTACTATACCGGAACGACTTTTCACCGGGTTATACCGGAATTCGTCATTCAAGGCGGTGATATTCTCAGTCGTGATGCTGATCCGAATAACGACGGCACCGGCGGACCGGGCTATACAATTCCAGCTGAAATCGGTCAAAAGCATTTACGCGGCAGTCTGGCGGCGGCGCGTTTACCCGATCAAGTAAATCCTCAAAAAGCTTCCAGCGGTAGTCAATTCTATATCTGCGTTAAGGATTTGCCATTTCTGGATCGCGGCGGCTACACCGTGTTTGGACGGGTCATCGCCGGGATGGACGTCGTTGATAAAATCGTAGCTGTCAAACGCGACCAGCGTGACCGACCGCTAAAAGACGTAGTTATGAAGTCAGTCTATATCACCGACAAAAAATCTCTTAAAAAATGAACCGTCATTTAGACGGTTTATAATCAGCCTTTGAAAATTTTTCAAAATCAAGAAGTTCCGAGTAATACAATTGATGGCATGGATTTTAACTTCCTGAGTTTTCGTTCAATTTTCAATCAGCAGATTACCCTGAAATCTTTTTCCGCCAATTGTAGCAAAACATCAACTATGAAAACTCGTAATTTCCGGTTATTAGCCATTTTTTTAATATACTGGAATTTTATCCAGGCGAACGAATCCGATATTTTATCGGTCAGGGTCAATTTACTGACGCCAAATATCCAAAATGATGGGAAATTTTCAGCCGAAGTAAATGTCCATATTAGCGACAACTGGCATATCAATTCTCATAAACCGAACGACGAATTTCTCATTCCGACCGAATTGCGCATTGCGCCTTCAGCCGAATATAAAATCAGCCGGATTATTTTCCCTAAACCCATTATTAAGCGTTTAGCGTTTTCCGAACAACCGCTATCAATTTTCGAGGGCGATTTTGGTATTCAGATCGAAGGCAAAATACTCAAAAATGCCGATTCATCGGTAACCTTGAAAGGCTCGTTATATTATCAAGGCTGTAATGACCAGGTCTGCTTACCACCCGCTGAAGTGCCTTTTGTACTGGAAATTCCGGTTAGACCGATCAGTATCAATTCCGCCGATTCTACGCCAACAGATTTTCCCCAAACATCGCAAACTACAATTAGCAACCCCGAAAAGGGCTTCGATATAGGCAATTCGCTGGCCGAAAAAGGTTATTTTCTGACATTCATTTTGATTTTCCTGGGCGGTCTGGGTTTGAATCTAACACCCTGTATTTATCCATTGATTCCGGTCACCCTGAGTTATTTCGGTGGACAAGCAGTCGGTAAGAAGAATAAAACCCTGCTGTTAGCTTTGCTATACGTTCTCGGTATGGCACTGGTTAATTCTCTGCTGGGAACTTTAGCGGCGCTGTCCGGTAGTCTGCTGGGCTCGGTTATGACTAATCCCATCGTTTTGATCGTAATTGCGGTTATTCTGGTGACTCTGGCGCTTAGTATGTTCGGACTATATGAAATTGGCGTACCAAATTCATTGATGAAACTGGCTGGCGGTAGTCGGAGCGGCTACCTCGGCGCACTTTTTATGGGACTAACGATGGGAATCGTAGCCGCGCCGTGCATTGGCCCATTTGTAATTGGACTTCTGACTTATGTCGCCTCCATCGGCAAACCGTTTATCGGTTTTCTGATGTTTTTTACCTTATCACTTGGATTAGGTTTGCCTTTCATCGTGCTGGCTTTTTTTGCAGCTCAGCTCGACCGGTTACCGCGTTCCGGGGAATGGATGGTCGGTATCCGCCAGATTTTCGGGTTTTTACTAATCGGTATGGCACTCTATTTCATCAAGCCATTATTACCAGCTGGTTTGGCTTCGATAATAATATGGCTGTATGTCATTGCCAGCGGCATTTATTTAATTCTGTTCAGCAAGTCCGGCAATAACGTCAGGACTTTCGTTTTCATTAAAAACTTACTGGCAATTGTCGCAATCATATCCGGTACCTGGTTTCTTAAATCGGAAAAAGCTGAACGAATTGAGATACAATGGCAAACTTATTCACCGCAAGATTTTGATTTAGCTTTGGAAGAAAAACGACCGATCTTACTCGATTTCTACGCCGACTGGTGCATTCCCTGTAAAGAACTAGACCAATACACCTTTAGTAATCCGGAAATTGTTCGTCTTAGCCAGAACTTCGCCCTATTCAAAATTGACTTAACCGGCAACGTCACCCCGGAAATTCAGACTTTGGTGGAGAAGTATGACATCAAAGGCGTTCCGACCATAATATTCATCAATCGCGACGGCCGCGAAATAGAAGATTTACGGCTTTTAGGCTTTGAAAATGCGGATAGTTTTATTCGCCGAATGAACCAGGCTCTCGAATAAAAATTTGCACAATAAATTCCCAAACTTATTGTAAAATAAGAAAATCTGTTACAATAAAAATAACGCTTTAGGGTTAATTAGGGCTGTTTGTCTTAACAACATTTTATAGTATAGTTTGCTTCAGGCCATTAAATTCTGTACTTGAAATCGGAATTTTAATCAGGAAATAATATGTGGTATCTCGTCGCTTTGCTTTCCGGGTTTTTTATGGCAACCGCCGATGCCTTTTCCAAAAAATCAGCCGGTCAAACTAATGCTCTCCTGCTGGCATGGGTGCGTGAAGCTTATGCTTTGCCATTTCTTTTGCCAATTTTATTTTTTATAGATATTCCTGAGTTAGATACCACTTTTTGGATTGCTATGGCAATTTGCGTTGCGATGGACCTAGTCACTACTTTGCTTTATATGCGCGCCATCCAGATAGCTCCTTTATCACTGACCGTGCCTTACCTCGGACTGACTCCGCTTTTTCTGCTCATTATCCCGACACTAGTTCTAGGTGAGCAGCTTTCGGTCATCGGAATCATCGGCATTATCTTAATCGCAATTGGAACCTATGCTCTACAAATTGACCGCGCCAAATCCGGCTGGCTGGAACCCTGGCTGGCAATTTTCAAAAACCGCGGTTCGCTTTGTATGCTGATAGTGGCAATTTGTTATGCCATAACCGCCACTCTCGGCAAACTTGCCATCCAGCATTCCTCACCGCTTTTTATGGCCGTTGTTTACTTCGGTTTGCTGGCAATAGGGTATACACCGTTCGTATTGATCATGACGAAAGGCAAATTGTCACCGCTGGTAAGCACTCCGGGCAACTTCTTTAAAATCGGTCTAGCGATGGCGCTAATGGCGATAACCCATTATTCAGCAATTAATATGATTCAGGTTGCTTATATGATTTCGATCAAACGACTCAGCCTGCTATTTACTATTTTATATGGTGTTTTTTGGTTCAAAGAGCAGAATCTTCGCGAGCGTCTAATGGGTGGAATAATTATTATTGCCGGGGCGACGTTTATTGCTTTGGCATAACTTAGTTCCGATACAATCAATTGTCTCAAGTATTGGCATTTAATTTTTTGCTTAATTAATAAACCTGATCGCCTATAATTCTCTAGGAGATTATAGACTGAAATTTGCGATCCGATGACCGGTTATGACTTCCAGACCGACATTGTTCGCCCGTTCAATGAATCCCCGATGCGGGCGATGGGACATGAAGATAAATCCCCTCGCATTTAATAACTCGACAGTTTCATGAACAGCCTGAAGTTCGATAAATGATTCGCGCGTAACGGGGTAAGAAAAGCATTGAAAAACATAGAAATTGCACCCCTTCATCATACAAATATCAATCATTGATTCACAACGCATTGACTCCGGAACGCTCTCTCTGGCAATTCGCACATTCAGACGGACATCATCATACTGACTGCGGTGTACTCTGAGAAACACCAATTCACGCAACCACCCGCCATTGAAAAGGTAATTCCCGCCGTCGCCCGGAATGTCAATAGTTTTCTGGTTTTCGCCGGTTCCAAAACGGAAACGCATAATGTTTTGTTCAGCCTCATAATTGACGACAAAGCGCAGTCGCTGATCCTCAATTTTCCAATGAGCCGTCTTTTTATTTTCGCCCATATTATTCCATTCGTCCCGATGCAAATCAATAAAAGGCATTACTCGGTCGAGATTATTGCCGATGAAAAATGAAAGGGCACTGCGCTTTCCGATCTCCGGATCGAAACGAGTCCCGGATTCCATTTTGATGCCGTGTAGCGCAATATATTCATTCACGGTTAGATTAAATTGAAAAGTCTTGATCTCGCCGGTCTTGACGTCAATGATCCGCGAATTGTCCGGATCAATCAGGATAACTTCCTTACCGGCATTTTTGAAAACTTCAGCCGCCAGAAGGGCGTGCAGGCGCGAGCCTCCACTAATATTCAGGACGGTATCATGTTCAGGATAGTCTCTGAGAACTTTCTGGCACTGTTCGATAAATTCGGTAACGTCATTCGGATTAACCTCACGGCTTTCGAAGGTAGGGCTAATTTGTCCACTTAAAGAAGTTTCAATTAGCGAAACGACCTTTTTCTGATTTGGGGTGCGTAGCCAAACAATAGCGTCCGGCTTTTTTAAAATTGCACTCAGGTATCCGATTATCGGTAGGTCATTTACTAAACATACTTCCAACAGCGCCATATTCTTCTCCCATTTCTACTAAAACGAATCAATTATTAATTCTTTTTGGAATTTAATAATTAATTTGAGTTTTTCAATAAGTGATTTTAATGAAGGGAGATAGGCTTATAAAGCTAATAATTATCCAAATTATGTAACCCTGGAAAATTAAAAGGTGATGGAATTTAATTTAAGGCTAAATCGTTCTCCGTGACCAGTTCTTCCGCCAGAATATCTTTTACACAGGTAGATGGTCGAGGTTGATTATCAATCTGTCGGTAATGAAATTCCTTGCCTTCGTAGTTGCACATAACCACTTCTTCGTCGGTAATGGATTTGACATATTCTGGTAAGAGTGGAATTTTGCCGCCACCACCGGGAGCGTCAATCACGAAGTGCGGAACCGCCAGACCGGAAGTCCAGCCGCGTAGAGCTTTGATAATTTCCAGACCTTTTTCGACACGGGTTCGGAAGTGTTCGGTACCATATACCATATCAGCCTGATAGATATAATAAGGCCGGACGCGCGCTTGAAGCAGTTTCTGCATCAGTAATTTCATTACTTCGGGATCGTCGTTTACCCCCTTCAAGAGTACGGTTTGGTTTCCCAGAGGAATACCAGCATCGGCCAGGCGGCCGAGAGCCTTGACCGCTTCCGGCGTCAACTCATCCGGGTGGTTGAAATGAACATTGATGTACAATGGATGATATTTCTTAAGAACCCGAACCAATTTCGTGGTAATCCGCTGAGGCAGAAAACAAGGCACACGCGTTCCAATACGCAGAATCTGGATATGTGGTATTTGGCGTAAGCTTGATAGAATATACTCGATTTGCTGGTCACTCAGCATGAGCGGATCGCCGCCCGAAATAATAACGTCTCGAATTTCTGGATGTTCAGCAATGTATTTAATTCCCTGCTGGATAAATCGTGGACTAATCTTTTGCGCATCGCCGACTTTGCGTTTACGCGTACAAAACCGGCAGTATGAGGCGCAGTCTGGAGAAACGAGAAAAAGACAGCGATCGGGATAACGATGCACAATACTGGGTACCGGCGAATCTTTTTCTTCGTTGAGCGGATCGTATTCCAGTCTGCAATCTTCCAATTCGGCTTTATCCGGTATGACCTGCTTATAAATCGGATCGCCCTTCTTTTTAATCAATGAAAAATAATATGGATTAACCTTGATCCGAAAGACTTTGTCGAGTCCGGCTAGTTCGTCATTTGGCAGGTTTAAGGCTTTGGTTATCTGATCCACATTAGTAAAACTTTTCTGGACCAATTTGCGCCATTTTTCCATGTCTTAATTATTCTCCCGTTTAAAGTATTTTACAAAAATCACCCGATCATCACCAAGACGATAAAAATCTTTTATCTGTGCCGCAATTGTATAACCATTTTTCAGATAAAAATTGCGGGTCGGCAAATATTTCTCTTTTGAGGAAGTTTCAATTATAATTAGATGACCATTTCGGGCTTTGACGGCGGATTCTACATAAGCCAATAAATCTGTGCCGATGCCTTTGCCCTGCACCTGGGAAGCGACAGCAATCCAGTAAAGGTCGAAAGTGCCCTCGGTGGCAGGTGTCGGTCCATAACAAACATAACCGGCGAGTTTTTGGTCATTGACAGCCACGAATATTAAATAATCAGTCTGGTCTGGTTTAGTCAAAGCGGTGTCAATTAATTCCATCGCCACACTGATTTCCGCCGGAGTAAACATATTGGTACCGTTCAGAATCTGGAGAAGACCTGTCCGATCAGCGGCTTCTATTCCCCGAATTGTATTCATTTACTCCGCCTATTCAAGGCTTGTTTTACAAGAAAATCAATAAAATATTCATAGCTGATATCAGCTGCTTTTAAGGCGCGGACAAAACCAGCTTCCAGCGAAATATCTGGATTAGGATTGTATTCCAGTACAAATAAATCACCACTTGCATCCATACGGATATCAACCCGTCCATAATCTCTGCCACGCAAAGCATGATAGACTGCCAATGTAAGATTGGCCAATTTTTCAGCCAGTTCAGTACCAATTGAAGCCGGGCAAACCGGCGGAGTCATTTTATAGATAGGGTGATTACTAAGCCATTTGGCTTCATAACTGGTAATGGGAAAATACTCCTCAGTGACTTGTTCGAAATTAATTTCAGAAGGTGGCAAAACTTGAGGATTATCATTACCGAGAATACTGACATTGAATTCGCGGCCAGCTATATATTTTTCAACTAAAATTGGTTGTTTATATTTAACTAATAAGTATTCGACAACCGACTTTAAATCAATCAGGTTATTAACAACTGAATTCTGAGTAATTCCGACACTGCCATCTTCCCTCGAAGGTTTAGCAATTAATGGAAACTCCAGGTCGCAGACATCCGGAACAGATTCGAATACACAAAAATCAGGAGTAGGGATTCCCGCCGCTCTAAAAATATTTTTCGATAGTATTTTATTCTGCGCCAGACCAAGTGTTAGAGGAGAATTGCCGGTATAAGGCAAATCCAGCATTTCCCAGAGTCCGGCGACATTCATTTCCTGATCAGTTCGACTTTGCCAACCTTCGCATAGATTAAAAATAACATCCGGCTGGAAGGAGTCTATTTTTCGTAAAGCCTCATCAATATCGAAAATCGGAAGCATTTCAACCACGTAACCGAAATTGTCCAGAGCCGTATAAACAGCTTCGGCTTCGTCTTTAACAGCAATTTCCGAAATAATGTCCAGATCCGAATTTGAAGCTAACGATTTCAAATCGTTGAAGACCACCTGAATTTTGATCTTCTGAGGTTCTGGCGACATTAAGACAAGCCGTATCTCCGGGCGGCAACCTGAACGACTTTGTTTAACATTGCAGGATAAGTATAACCGGCAGTGCGCGCGGCTTTAGGGAAACAGGAATTATCTTCCGGATTGGGCAAGATCCCCGGCAGAGGATTGAGCTCTAAAATATGGGGTGCCCCGTTTTCGTCCAGACGGACATCCAATCGGCACCAGTCTCTAATATTTAAAACCCTGCAAGTTCTACGAACGAGTGCTTCGATTTGACTTTTCAGATTATCATCAATTGGAGCGGGACAGGTAAAAATACTGAGCGGTTTTTCCGGCCGATCCCAGACCCATTTGGCTTCATACGAATAGATCGGTTGAGCTCCGGTCGGCAACTGCGAAAAATCCATACCGATAATTGGCAGTACTTCCATTTCGGCGTCATTACCCAGAATTGCAACGGTAAATTCTCGCCCAGGCAAGAATTTTTCCACGATTAAAGGTTCATTATTATATTTAGCAAAACAACTTGCAATTACGTCATAAGCTTGTTCTTTTGAGTAAACCACCGAATTATCGAAAATGCCTTTGCTACTGCCTTCTGCTAATGGCTTAACGATAGCCGGAAATTTAAAATTCTCATCAAAGCCATCTTTTCCAGGATATACAATCCGAAAAGAGGCGTTCGGAATATGATAATAGCTCAAAATTTCTTTACAACGCGCTTTATTTAGGCAAATTGCCAGCGTCAGAGGATCGGAACCGGTATATGGTAGACCCAGCCTTTCACAGATTAAGGGCACGTAGGATTCACGCCAATCGCCGAACAACCCTTCCGTAACATTAAAAACAATGTCCGGACGGTTTCGCTCTAAATTGGCCGCGACTTCATCGTCGCCTTCAAAGCTGACTACCTGGTGATTATTTGACTGGAGGGCACTTACGATTGCATCAATCGTCCGAGGGTCATCGCCCTCGGCAAAAAGGTCGGGAGGGATGTCTTCGTCGTCCGGATCGGCGGCAAAGCGCTTACAATACTCCTTTCTGAGACCTTTTTTCGTACTGTAGGTTAATGCAATTTTCATTTTTTATGGCGTGAAATTTACATATTATTTTTGAAATGCAAGTAAAATTTTTCAAAAAAATACAATTTCTTTTAAATTCCAAATAGCACAACCTTTTGGGGAAGGCTAATTTAGGATTACAAATTGTTGTATAGAAAGCCAATTCACCCAATCATCGCATACGGGCAATTTCGAAGGCTCTGCGGACAACCGGATAATATTGTGGGTCTTTCAGAAAAGTTTCGTAGGAGAAGAACACTATATTTTGGAAGTGATTATTTAAAGTTAATATCGTTTTGGTCATAGTCTCGTACTGACTTTGATTATAGACACTAATACCAACCCAGATTTTATCTTTATTTATATCCAAGTCAATTTTCTTCAAGATTTTCTGAAATTGTTCGGTGTCGGTAGTATAATTCATCAAAACGACAAAATTCAGCCAGTCTTGTTTCAACCAATACTGCCAGTCTTGAAAAAAATTTTTGCGGGCATCTTCCGGATCAGGTTTGACAGCCGCACTTAATTGCAAATTCGGTCGAATTTCCCGAATATTTTTCTGGGTAGCGTGAACAAAATTCGAGATGGCATCCCGCCGGAAGTTTTCCCACTCGAGCGTCAAAGAATCAATTTTCGCTAGTTCCAATCCATTATAAAGTGATTTGTCGGAGAGGGTCAACAAAAGAGGATCAATTCCATATCGTTCACGAAATAATAATCGGCCAACCGGATTATAATCATAACAATTTTTCGCATAACGAATGTAATCAAGGTGAATGCCATCGAGGTCATAATTAGTGGCTAATTCGCAAATAACGTCAATGAGATATTCACGCACTTCCGGTAAAAGAGGTGATAAATAAATGCCTTCAGTACCTAAAGTATTAAAGTCAGTGGAACGGCGTTGAATATCTTTTATGCCATTGGCATCCACGGTACACCACTCAGGGTGTTGATACAAAAGATGATTTTCATTTTTCGGTTTCTGATCAGATGACCATAGTAAGAAAACATTAACCCAGGCGTGGACTCTCAACCCATAACTATGAGCTTTACTGAGTGTGTATTCCAGCGGATCCCAATTGTTGTTATTTAAATACTCACTATAGACTACGATTGCGGAATGATAAAAGGCATCACCACGGCCACGAACTTGAACGAATAAATCTTTGATATCATTTTGAACAGCAAAGTCAATGAAAGCATCAATTTTACCTTTAGAATTTAGTTGGTCGCGAACTACCCACAAACCGAGATGAGTCTGCGATTTGCCGGTAACTGCTAGACTAAAAATTAGAAGGGCAGTCATCGCGACTGCCCTGATTCTTGAATGTAATTGACTGGTCAATAACAATCCGACAATTTTATTTACTCCATCTCCGCAGACGGTTCGGTTTTTGGGGCGGACTCGTCTTCGGTCGCAGGATTTTCCTTTACTTCTGGTTCAGCCGGTTGTTTTTCTTCTTTTTTAGCCCGACTGGTTCTGGCCGGTTTGGTCTTGGCAGGAGTTTTTTCTTTTTCTTTCTCTTCTTCTGCGGGCTTTTCTTCTTTCTTTTCCTGAGCCTTTTTAGTTGATTCAGTAACGACCTTTTTCTTTTTTTCTTCCGGTTGTTTATAATCTACAAATTCTATCAAAGAAACAGCCGCATTGTCATTATCCCGATAGCCTAATTTAACAATTCGAGTATAACCTCCGTTGCGATTAGCATATTTCGGAGCAATATCATCGAATAGCTTTTTTACCAAATCGCGATCCTGAATAAATTTGTAAGCAAGGCGACGGGAATGCACCGTATTTTTCTTGCCATAGGTAATCAGGCGTTCAACCACCCGACGTAGTTCTTTAGCTTTAGCGTCGGTAGTTTTTATTCTGCCGTTAATAAGCATTGCTTTCGTTAGGCTTTGTAGTAGTGCCTTGCGCTGGTCACTTGGCCGACCGAGTTTAGCTACCTTTTTCTGATGGCGCATCTTAGTGGTACTCCTTTTGGGTTATTCTTCTTTCTCGATGAGATATTTATCAATATCCATCCCGAATTCCAATCCCATGCTCTTTAATTTGGTCATTAATTCGTTTAGAGATTTACGTCCGAAGTTTTTGAATTTTAGCATATCGGCTTCTTCTCGGGAAACCAGATCGGCAATGGTACGAATATTATTGGCTTTTAAGCAATTGTATGATCTAACGGACAATTCCATTTCATCCACGCTCTTTTTGAGCAGATTCCTGATTTTAATGACATCTTCGCTAGGTGCTTCACGTTGAAATTCGATCGGCTTAGCTTCGACGCGTGAAAAAAGTCCAAAATAATCGCGCAGAATATTGGAGGCCAAGTCAAGAGATTCATCAGTAGTAATGCTACCATCAGTCGTAATTTCCAGAGTAAGTTTTTCGAGAATTTCACGAGCGGTTCCAGGCACATTCTCAACTTTGTAGGACACATTCAGAATAGGCGAAAATATCGAATCAATGAAAATCGTTCCAATGGGATAATCAGGGAGTTTATTCTTTTCCGCCGGTACCCAGCCTGTGCCTCGTGCAATTCTAATCTCAATATTGAAATCGGCATCAGCATTCATTGTGCAGATATGCAAATCCGGATTCAAGATCTCAAACTGGGTAATATTTTCGCCGATCATACCGGCGGTAAACTCGCCAGCGCCTTTAAAATGCAACGTGACTTTATCGGGCTTAGGATCGAACAGTTTGAGGCGAACCTGTTTCAAATTTAGAATTATTTCCGAGACATCTTCGCGTACTCCGGGAATGGTGGAAAATTCATGCAATACACCGTCAATTTTAATTGAACAGATTGCCGCACCTGGAATAGAAGTCAGGAGAACTCGTCGCAGGGCATTGCCAATGGTAATGCCAAAACCCCGTTCCAGTGGTTGAAGGTAATAAATACCGTGACTATCGGTGGAATTTTCATCTTTAACGACTCTGGCGATTATTTGATCATAAGCAGTCATTATTTCCCTCCTTATTTAGAATAAAGTTCAACAACCAGTTGTTCGTTGACATCAACATTCATCTGATCTCTTTCCGGAACTTGGATAAAGATTCCCTGCATTTTAGCTTTGTCAAGAATCAACCAGGGTAGTTCGTGTTCACCACGAATTCTTTTCATCGAATCATGGATAACTTGCAATTTCTTACTTTTTTCCCTGACCTGAATGACATCGCCCGCTTTGAGTTGATAAGAAGGGACATCAACGACCCGGTTATTTACGGTAAAGTGGCGATGGCTGACCAGCTCGCGTGCCATCCGCCGCGATGAAGCAAAGCCAAGCCGATAGACGACGTTATCCAGTCTTCTTTCCAGAATCTTCATAAGGTTGGTACCAGTAACGCCTTTCTGGCTATTGGCTAATTCGAAATATTGGCGAAACTGTTTCTCCAGAATGCCATAGATTCTCTTTATCTTTTGTTTCTCGCGTAACTGAACACCATAATTTGACAAACGAGGATGAGCAGTCTGACTGCCATGCTGACCGGGAATGTAACTTTTCGTTTCAAAAGAGCATTTGGTGCTGTTACAGCGCTCGCCTTTTAGAAAAAGTTTCTTGCCTTCCCGGCGACATAGTTTGCATACTGGACCTGTATATCTTGCCATTAAATATTCTCCATTTTAGAAATTATACTCTTCTCCGCTTTGGAGGCCGGCAACCGTTGTGCGGTATCGGGGTAACGTCCTTAATAGCTGAAATTTGTAGTCCGGCTAAATTCAGCGCTCGGATAGCGGCTTCTCTGCCCGCGCCTGGGCCTTTGACTCGTACTTCGACGCGCTGTAATCCAAGATTAATGGCTTCTTGAGCGGCTTTTGTGGCGGCTTGCTGAGAAGCGTAGGGCGTGTTCTTGCGCGAGCCTTTGAAACCGGCTGTTCCAGCTGAAGCCCAGGAAATTACATTACCATAGTTATCGGTTAGTGATATTATCGTATTGTTAAAGGTTGCTTTAATGGTAGCAATTCCTTCCGATTCAACTTTTGTGCGTTTCTTCTTTTTTACGGTAGAACGTTTGGGTGGCAAATCAAATACCTCCTATTTTATCCTTTTTTCCCGACTTTTACTTTCTTACGGCTAACCGTGCGCCGTGGTCCTTTGCGCGTGCGAGCATTGGTTTTAGTCCGTTGACCGCGAACCGGCAAGCCTCGACGATGGCGCAAGCCGCGATAACAACCAATATCCATTAGGCGCTTGATGTTCATCTGAACTTCTGTGCGCAAAGTACCTTCAACTTTATATTCATTGCTAATCACATTGCGGATATCGCGCACCTGTTCTTCGGTTAGCGCTTTTACCCGGATTTCAGGATCAACTCCCGCTTTCTGCAGGATATCCATAGCATTAGCCCGGCCAATTCCATAGATGTATGCCAAGGCTATTTTCACTTTCTTTTCGTTCGGTAAATCTACACCGGCAATTCGAGCCAAATTTTCCTCCTAATTGCTTTTATCCCTGTCGCTGTTTATGTTTTGGATTAGTACAAATAACTCGCACTACTCCTTTGCGACGGATAATTTTACATTTGTTACAAATTTTCTTAACTGATGATCTTACTTTCATTTTTTATATCCAATTTTCATTTATAGCGATAAGTTATACGACCTTTGGTCAAATCATAGGGTGATAATTCCATTGTCACTTTGTCACCCGGTAAAATCTTGATAAAGTGCATGCGCATTTTACCGGAAACATGCGCCAGGACTTCATGACCATTTTCGAGCACGACTCGAAAGGAGGCATTCGGTAAATTTTCTTTAATTATCCCGTCAACTTTGATCAATTTTTCTTTTACCATTTCTTTTCCCTTATGCTTTTTGAGATAAGATTTGTGGTCCGTCCACACCAATAACAATCGTGTGTTCGTAATGGGCTGCTGGTGAACGATCCTCCGTGATTACTGTCCAGCCGTCATTTAACAGACGAACTTTATAACTCCCCATCGTAATCATCGGTTCGATTGCCAAGCACATACCTGTTTTCAAAACCGGTCCGCGTCCCGGTTCACCATAATTGGGAACTTCCGGCGGCTCATGCAGTTCGCAACCTACTCCATGGCCTACCAGTTCGCGGACGACTCCGTAGCCGTAGCTCTCGACGTAGGTCTGAATGGCATATCCAATGTCCGATAAATGGTTTCCGGGTAGAGCTTGAGCTATGCCTTTATCGAGTGACGCTTGTGTGACCCGCATTAACTGTAATCGGTCGGCGGCTACCGTACCGACCGCAAAGGTCATCGCCGCATCGCCATAATAGCCATTTTTCTTGACACCGACGTCAACACTGATAATCTCGCCTTCTTTTAGAACTCGATTTGATGGAATGCCGTGGACAACTTGCTCGTCAATACTGGTACAAATATTGCGAGGAAATCCATTGTAACCCTTGAAAGCCGGATGTCCACCCTGACTTTTTATGAATTCTTCCGCCAGATGATCAAGACGGAGAGTAGTGATGCCAGGTTTGATCTCGCGACCTAATAATTCGAGGGTTTCATAGACAATTCGGCAACTTTCGCGAATTTTCTCGATTTCTTCAGATGTACGAATATGAACCATTATCGCAAATTACCCGCGACGGCTCCTTAATTTTCCACTTTTCAAAAAACCATCATAATGTCTCATCAAAAGATGAGATTCTATCTGTTGCAATGTATCCAGAGCTACACCGACGACGATCAAAAGACTTGTACCACCAAAGAAAGATGCCAGGTCATAGTTAATATTCATAACCTTCATCAATATATAGGGAAAAATAGCTATAAATGCCAAAAAGATCGAACCGGGTAGTGTTACTTTTGTCAGAATATTATCAATAAACTCCGCCGTCTTTTTGCCGGGCCTAATCCCGGGAATAAAACCGCCATACTTTTTCATATTATCTGCGACTTCGATCGGATTAAAGGCGATCGCCGTGTAAAAATAAGTAAAGAAAACAATCAATACCCCATAAATCAACCAGTATATAATTGATTGCACACTGAAGATGCGCATCATACCTTGCACGAAACCACTATTCGGAAAGAAAGTAGCAATCGTGCTCGGAATGAAAACAATGGACTGCGCAAAAATGATCGGCATAACGCCAGCGGTATTGACCCGCAGAGGAATGTGAGTTGCCTGCCCGCCATAGACTTTTCGACCAACAACTCTTTTGGCGTATTGCACTGGAATACGCCTCGTTCCCTGTGTTAGTAGAACCACAAAGCCGACAATTACAATCATCAGTACAATTAAAATGACTTCCGTAAACAAACCGCGGACACCTTCTCTAATCATGGTAATCTCACTGACAAACACATTTGGCAAGCGCGCCAGGATTCCGATCATTATGATCATAGAGGTTCCGTTGCCGATACCCCTTTCGGTCATCCGTTCGCCCAACCACATCAGTAAAACGGTACCGGTCGTTATAGTTAACATCGTCATCAAAACGAAACCAACTCCCGGGTTGGGCACGACTGGCAACATCTGATTACCAACACGGGCTGACATCTGCGGACTCATTAGAAATTGAGCTACTCCAAATGATTGCAGGGCGGCAATAATAACCGTACCATAACGCGACATCTGGGTCAGTTTTTTCCGTCCCTCTTCGCCCTCTTTCTGCAATTTTTGAAAATAGGGGATGACAGCACCCAGCAATTGCAAAATAATCGAAGCTGTAATATAAGGCATAATTCCCAGCGCAAAAAGCGTCGCCTGAGCGAACGCCCCACCGGAGAACATATCGTACAATCCAAAGAGTGTATTCGCGAAACTGCTCATTGCCGCTCCTAGCACTTCCGTATCTATACCTGGAATTGGAATATGAGCTCCAATTCTGAAGACTGTAAGAAGAGCAAGGGTGTACCCGATGCGTTTTCTCAATTCGGGAATCTTGAATATACTCTGGAATTGTTGTATCATAAGAGTTCTGCCTTTCCTCCGGATGCCGTTATTTTCTCTTTGGCCAGCGCGCTGAAAGCATGCGCAAAAACCGTAATAGCACTGGAGACTTCGCCGCGCCCTAAAATTTTTATAGGCTTCTTCAGATTCTTAATTAATCCTTTTTGTTGGAGAATTTCCGGGTTCACCTCGGTTATTTGCAAACGGGCAATATGATCCAGATTAACTACCTGAAATTCTTCTTTAAACAAATTCTTAAAACCTCTTTTAGGCAAATGGCGGTAGATTGGCATTTGACCGCCTTCGAAATAATTGGGTTTTTTATTGCTACCTCGCGAACCGGTTCCTTTATTCCCGCGACCGGCTGTACCGCCGTGTCCAGAACCGACGCCGCGCCCGAGGCGCTTTTTATCTTTGACTGAACCGCAAGCCGGTTTAAGTGTATTTAAGCCCATATCCTATTCCTTAATCTCTTCGACTTTAAGTAAATGCGGAATGGAATTGACCATACCGCGAATTGCTGGATTGTCCGGTAAAAGAACCGTCTGATGCATTTTAGTAATTCCTAATGCAATCAAAGTCCGTTTGGTTTTTTCACAATAGCCAATCCCGCTTTTTATTTGAGTAATTCTAAGCATGGGGGTTTTATCTTTTTTTGTCATGAACCAAATATCTCCTGCAACGTTTTTTCACGTCTATGAGCCACCATATAAGGGTCTTTTAATTTCGATAGGGCAAGCATTGTGGCTTTGACTACATTATGAGAATTATTCGAGCCCAGCGATTTGGATAGAACATCGCGCACGCCAGCACTTTCCATAATAGCTCTAATCGCACCACCGGCGATAACACCGGTACCAGGAGTAGCAGGACGCAGGATAACTTTAGCGGCACCATACTTGGCCTGAACTTCGTGTGGTATCGTGCCATTAATAACTGGAATTTTCACTAAATTTTTCTTAGCATTCTCTTTGGCTTTGGTCACAGCCACCGTCACTTCGAGAGCTTTGCCTAGACCAGTACCAACGTGTCCTTTGCCATCGCCAATGGCAACCAGGGCATTGAAGCGAAACCTCCGTCCTCCGGTAACAACCTTCGCGACTCGATTAATTTTTATGACTTTTTCTTCTAGTAATTCCAGTTGAGTTGAATCTATAGATTTTCTCAAATTGCTATTCCTCCACTATTAGAATTCTAATCCGGCTTTGCGCGCCGCTTCCGCTAAAGCTTTTACGCGACCGTGATATTGATACCCGCTACGGTCAAAAACTACTTTGGTGATGCCTTTCGCCAGAGCTTTTTCGGCTAATGTTTTACCGACCAGGGCACTTCGTTCAGATTTCTTGATATTTTTTTTGATCTGCTCGCGTATCTCAGGAGTAAGGTCCGAGACGGCGAGAAGCGACCTATGAAGGTTATCATCAATTACCTGAGCATAAATATGATTAAGGCTCCGAAAAACCGTCAGACGCGGCCGCTCCGACGTACCATGAATCTTGCGTCGGTTGCGCTTCTGGCGGCGCTGTCGGGCAAATGCTTTTGTATTTTTCACTTTACTCATCTTATAAAACCCCTATTTCACGCCAACTTTTTTACCGGCTTTGCGGCGGACATACTCATTCTGGTAGCGGATTCCTTTACCTTTGTAGGGTTCGGACGGTTTGATTGATCGAATTTTAGCCGCAATTTGTCCCACTTTTTGTCTATCAATACCTTTTACGGTAATGGTTAGGGCTTTGGGAACTTCAAAACTTACTCCATCAGGAGGAGTAACTAAGATTGCGTGCGACTGACCAACATTAATTTGAACGGATTGGCCCTTCATCTCAGCCGAATAGCCGACGCCCTCGATTTCCAGGGTCTTGCTGAATCCTTGAGTTACACCCTGAATCATATTAGCGATCATTACCCGCGTCAAGCCGTGTAAAGCTTTATGACTCCGACTATCACTCGGTCGGGTAACAATAACCTGACTATCAGTGATCTGAACATTCATATCGGGCGGATAATCCCATTTTAGCTCACCTTTAGGGCCTTTGACCGTGATATTACAATCTTTAACTGTAACAATGACTCCTTTGGGAATTTCGATTGGTTTTTTACCGATTCGTGACACTCTATTCTCCTTGAATCACTTTTTTACCAGATATAACAAAGGACTTCACCACCTACATTATATTTTCGGGCAACTTTATCAGTCATTATACCCATCGGGGTAGATAATATGGCTATTCCCATTCCGCCAACCACTCGCGGAATATTATCCGAAGCCGCATAAATGCGCCTCCCGGGTTTGCTAATTCTTTGCAGACCTTCGATAATGGGTTCTCCAGTTTTGGAATAGCGTAAGTAAATGCGAATAAGTCCCTGTTTACCGTCTTTTATTAAAACAAAGTCTTTGATAAAATTTTCGTGCTTTAAAATTAGTGATATTCTCTTTTTCAGATTAGAGGCAGGAATATCAACCCAGCGATGGTTCGCGGTCTGGGCATTACGAATACGAGTTAAATAATCTGCAATTGGATCGGTTACCGCCATATCATATACTCCTGTATTACCAGCTTGCCTTTGTGATACCCGGAATTTCACCGCGCAGGGCTAATTCCCGAAAACAAAGCCGGCAAAGACCAAATTTACGATAATAACCGCGCGGACGCCCGCAAATCGAACAACGATTGACTCTCCGAGTACTGAATTTGGGATTTCGCCTGGCTTTGGCAATAAGTGATTTTTTAGCCATCTTAGTTTATCTCCATTGCGGTCTTGACTTCACCGCCGGTTGTTGATTCTTTGATTGCTCTTTTCTTGAACGGCAACCCGAGAAGGGATAGCAATTCATACGCTTCCGTATCGGTTTTAGCCGTGGTAGTAAAAGTAATGTTCATTCCCCGAATATGATCAACTTTATCATAATCTATTTCCGTGAAAATAATCTGTTCCTTGAGACCTATCGAATAGTTACCGCGACCATCGAAAGATTTATCAGAAAGTCCTGAAAAGTCACGTACTCGCGGTAAAGCTGTCGAAATAAGCCGATCCATAAATTCATACATTCGAAAACGACGCAGGGTAACGGCACAACCGACCGGATCTCCAGTTTTAATTTTAAAATTGGAAATGGCGCGTTTTGCTTTAGTCACCATCGGTTGCTGTCCAGTAATAATACGAATGTCTTCAACAGCTTTCTTCAAGCTGGCTGGATCTTCCTTGGTTTTGCCCACTCCCATATTTATGCTTATTTTGACAAGTTTGGGAACCTGCATAATATTTTTATAGCCGAACATCTTTACCATAGCTGGAACTATTTCGGTCTCGTATGCGGTCATTAAGCGGGGTTTATATGCAGACTTTTTTGCCACTTATAGCTCCTAATTATATAGCATCAATAATTTCACCAGTTTCGCGTGCTACGCGGACTTTTTTCCCATCTTTCAGAGTCCGATAGCCGACTTTAGTTGCCTGACCGGCATGTACTAATTTGACATTAGATATATGGATCGGCGCTTCTTTTTCAATAATACCACCTTGAGGATTTTGCTGGTTGGGGCGAGTATGCCTTTTGATAAAATTTACTCCTTCCACGATTACTCGTTCTTTATCCGGGAAAACTTTCAAAACCTTTCCGATTTTGCCTTTGGATTCTCCCGTTATAACCATTACTGTATCATTTTTACGTATGTGAAGCATGTTTAAATTCCTTTATAAAACCTCGGGTGCCATAGAGACAATTTTCATATAATTTTTCTCGCGCAGTTCTCTGGCAACTGGCCCAAAGATACGGGTTCCTCTCGGCTCAAGGTTATTGTCAATCAGAACAGCGGCATTGTCATCAAAGCGGATATATGAGCCATCTTTGCGGCGAACTTCCTTGGTCGTGCGCACGACGACGGCTTTGGATTTTTCGCCTTTTTTAACCATACCGCCGGGCGTAGCCTGTTTTATGGTTACAACGATGGTATCACCGACTGTTCCGTATTTACGATGGGAACCGCCCATTACCCGGATGACCATTACTTCTTTTGCTCCCGTATTGTCGGCCACTTTTAATCTTGATTCTTGCTGTATCATAGAAATATCCTTTGTGGTTTGTCCTAGCGTTCAATTATTTCCAGCAGACGCCATCTCTTCAACCGGCTTAAGGGACGTGATTCGACAATTTTAACTTTATCGCCTTCGTGACATTTATTCTCGGCATCATGGACATAAAATTTGGAAGTCCGTCGAATATATTTGCCATAAGTGCTGTGCTTTACAGTTCGCTCGACGGATACGACAGCGGTTTTATCTTGCTTATGACTGATGACTGTTCCAATTAAAATTTTTCTTCTGTCGCTTGAAATCATTCTTGATTGTCCTGTGATTTATTTATTCGGTTTATCTTTTGATCTGATTCCCAGTTCGTACTCATGTAAAACGGTTCGAATTTGAGCAATTTCTTTCTTGACGTGCCTGATCTTCAGTGGATTTTCTAATTGCTGAAGAGCTTTTTGAAAGCGTAGGTTTTCCAAGGCGGCTAAATTGTCGCTTAATTTAGTTTCCAGTTCATTCACCGTTAATTCATCAAGAGTACTTTTTTTCACTTTATGCTCCTAATTCTCTTCTAGCTACGACTTTGGTTTTAATGGGCAATTTATGGGTAGCAGTCTTGAATATGTCTTTAGCTTCTTGTTCGCTGGCTACTTCAATTTCGAATAAAATACGTCCCGGTTTTACCACGGCGACCCAGAACTCAGGTGTCCCTTTGCCTTTTCCCATGCGGGTTTCAGCTGGTTTTTTAGTGATAGGTTTATCCGGGAAGATCCGAATCCACATTTTACCATGTTTGCGAATTTGGCGCGAAATTGCTACTCGAACAGCTTCGATCTGCCGACTATCAATCCAGCCGGGTTCCATAGCTTTTAAACCATAATGACCGAAACTGACGGCATTCCCACGGGTTGCGATTCCCGTCATCCGGCCTCTTTGCTGTTTTCTCCACTTTATCTTTTTCGGTGCCAGCATGATTAATTATTCCTTTTTTAACTTTTCTTGAATCTCTCGCCGTTACAAATCCAGACTTTGATTCCGATGCAACCGTAAGTTGTATGCGCCGTTACTGCGGCAAAATCAATATCAGCCCGCAAAGTATGTAGAGGAACTCGTCCTTCGCGCATAGTTTCTGTACGGGCAATTTCGGCGCCGCCTAACCGGCCACTGCATTGAACTCGGATTCCTTCCGCACCCATACGCATGGTTGATTGAATGGCTTTTTTTACGGCACGGCGATAAGATACTTTTTTCACTATTTGGGCGGCAATATTCTGACCAACTAATGAGGCATCCAGTTCGGGACGCTTGATTTCATTAACATTGATCTGGACATCGGTTTTGGTGACTTTCTGTAATTCGAGTCGGAGTAATTCAACTTCTTCGCCCTTTTTACCAATAACAATGCCGGGTCGCGAGGTATTAATGGTAATTGTGATTTTTTTAGGAGTCCGATAGATATCCACTCTTGAAATGCCGGCATTAGGAAGACGTTTCAAAACATAACGCCGTAATTTGATATCCTCTGTTAATTTTTCAGTGAAATTCCTTTCGTCAAACCAGTAACTGCTCCACTCCTTGTTGAATCCCAGACGAAAACCTATTGGATGCGTTTTTTGACCCAAGTCACCTCCGATTATTGTACTTTACTTTTTTGTTTATTTTCTTTTTCCGCCACAACTACAGTAATATGACAGAGCCGACGCCTGATGATACTGGCTCGACCCAGTGATCCAGCCCGAAAGCGTTTAGCAATCGAGCCGCCATCTACGTAGATAGTCTTTAGATAGAGATCTTCCGGATTTAATTTCGAACCGCCCTCACTATTCAAGAGGTTGGACACTGCCGACCGAACGACCTTTTCTACGTTCTCTGAGGCTTTTTTACTATTAAAGTGTAGGAGGTTTAAAGCCGTTTCAACGTCTTTCCCCCGTACTAAATCAGCAACCAGACGGACTTTCCGCGCTGATTGCCTTACATATCTATGAACTGCTTTGGCTTCCATAACTCGATTTAGGCTCCCTTCTTTTCCGCACCGGAATGCCCGCGGAAGATTCTGGTATGGGCAAACTCGCCTAGCTTATGACCAACCATATTTTCGGTAACAAAGACCGGGATAAATTTATTCCCGTTATGTACGGCGAAAGTGTGACCGACAAACTCAGGAGAGATCGTGGTACGACGCGCCCAGGTTTTAATAACTCGTTTTTTCCCCGAGGTATTCATTTGCTCGATTTTTTTCATCAATTTAACGTCAATGTATGGACCTTTTTTCAGCGAACGACTCATCCAATCTTCTCCCTAATTATTTAGTTCGTCTCTTGATAATAAACTTGTTACTGGGATTGCGTTTTTTACGTGTTCGGTAGCCCTTCGACAGCTGACCCCAAGGAGAACAAGGATGCCTTCCGCCGGAGCTTTTTCCCTCACCGCCACCCATCGGATGATCAATCGGGTTCATCGCCACACCGCGCACATGCGGACGGCGCCCCATCCAACGACTGCGGCCTGCCTTTCCGATACTGATGTTTTCGTGGTCTTTATTACTTACGACACCGATGGTGGCATAGCATTCTTCATTTATGAGCCGCATTTCACCCGAAGGCATTTTTAAGGTCACATACTTGCCTTCTTTCGCCATAATTTGAGCGGCTGAGCCGGCTCCGCGAGCAATCTGCCCTCCATTTTTCGGACGCATTTCAATATTGTGAACAAAAGTACCGGCGGGAATACTTTTCAAAGGCAAACAATTACCGACCTTAATTGGCGCTTCTTCACCTGAAAGAACCACACTGCCAGTGACTAATCCGTCAGGGGCAATTATATAACGTTTTTCACCGTCTTTATAGCATAAAAGTGCAATTCGAGCTGACCGGTTGGGGTCATATTCAATAGCTTTGACAGTCGCTTCGATCCCATATTTGTTACGCTTGAAGTCAATATTCCGGTAAGCGCGCTTTTGACCGCCGCCCCGATGGCGGGAAGTTACCCGACCACGATTATTGCGACCAGAAGAACGCGTAATCGGTTCGAGCAGACTTTTTTCGGGAATTTTCTTGGTAATATCCTCAAAAGTATCCACTGTCTTGAAACGCTGTCCGGGTGTAATCGGTTTGATAGTTTTGATACCCATAATACTATACCGCTGTTTCTCCTTGATAAAAATCTATTTTCTCACCCTCTTTGAGGGTTACGATGGCTTTTTTCCAGTTTGACCGACGTCCGGTAGTGCGAATAACCCGACCACCGCTCCGGACTGTCATCTGTTTGGTTTTGCCCAGGATATTCTGAGTAGCGACTTTCTCTACTTTGACGCCAAATTTGTCTTCAATTGCCTTTTTTATTTCGATCTTATTGGCAAAGGGATGAACTTTAAAACCGTATTTATTCTGGCTTTCCTGCAGTTCATTAATTTTTTCGGTCAGAATCGGCTTGATAATGATTGACTTAGTTGACATATTTAGTTCCTGCTATTACCCATTAAGGCATTGTTCAACTTCTCGAAGCCGTTCTTGTCAATCAGGAGCACCTCGCAGTCCAGTATATCGTAGGTTGAGGCTTTCTCGGCTTCGAGGACTAAGACATTGTAAAAATTACGGCTGGCTAACAATAGATTGGTATTCAGATTAGCAGTCAAAATAGTCACTTTTTTATCCAAAAGGTCAAATTTTTTCAGCAATTCTCGGATATTTTTGGATTTTGGCTCATCAAAGGTTAGTTCCTCGATGATTTTCAAAGCGCCTTCGCGGTAACGGTAAGCCAAAGCACTCTGACGCGCCAGTAACTTGACTTTTTTGTTAATCTTCATATTGTAAGGATGCGGCTTGGGACCAAAAGCTCGTCCGCCGCCAACCCAGACCGGCGACCGACGGGAGCCAGCGCGTGCCCGACCGGTGCCCTTTTGTTTCCATGGCTTCCTACCACCGCCCCGCACCTCAGCGCGAGTCTTGGCGGAGTGAGTACCCTGACGACTATTGGTCATTTCGGTTTTGACGGCTAAATAAATAGCATGGTCGTGTGGTTCGATATCAAAAGCCGGGGTTTCGATTACTAACTTTTGGCCAGAATCGGAACCATCCAGTTTAAAAATAGAAAATTCGATACTCACCGTTCCTATCTCCTAACAATTACAATACTATTTTTTGAACCCGGTACAGCACCTTTGATGTAGAGCAGGTTATTTTCAGGATCGGTTTTGACGATCGTTAGATTATTGACTGTGCAACGCTTACCGCCTAATCGTCCCGCCATACGCACTCCTTTGATAACATGCGATGGATAAGCGGAAGCGCCGATAGAACCGGGAGCGCGTAAACGATCACTCTGACCGTGGGTTTTTGGGCCGCCACCGAAATTATGGCGTTTTACAACCCCTTGAAAACCTTTACCCTTAGAAACGCCGGTAATTTTAACCTTATCTCCAGGATTAAAGAGTGAAACAGTTACGGTCTCACCCACCTGGCAATATTTAGGATCATAGTCACGAATTTCGACCAAATATTTAAGGGGTGTCATATTGTTTTTCTTGAAGACACCCAGATTAGGCTTAGTCATCAGACGTTCTTTGGCTTCCATAAATCCCAGCTGAGCTGAAGCGTAACCGTCTTTTTCGTTCGTTTTCACTTGAACCACTTTGCAGGGCCCAGCCGCAATAACAGTCACCGGGATAAGTTCGCCATTCTCCCTGAATATCTGGCTCATGCCAATCTTTTTTCCAATTATTCCGATCATATTATTTCCATTATACCTTAATTTCAATGTCCACACCAGCCGGCAAATCCAGTTTCATCAGAGCATCAACAGTTTTGGAGGTGGAGTTTAGAATATCAATTAGACGCTTATGAATCTTGGTCTGAAATTGTTCTCGCGACTTTTTATCAACATGCGGAGAACGTAAAACTGTGTAAACCGTGCGCTGAGTTGGTAATGGGATTGGACCCGAAACCATCGCTCCAGTAGATTTGGCTGTCGCTACAATCTTTTTGGTACTTTTGTCAAGTAAATTATGATCGTAAGCTTTTAGACTGATTCTGATTCTTTGCCCAGGCACTGTTTTACTCCTTATTCAATGATTTCCGTGACGACGCCAGCTCCAACGGTCCGGCCACCTTCCCGG
>DAOTJS010000008.1:0-89467 GCA_035448825.1 Fidelibacterota bacterium | reverse complement strand
CCTCGCCCAGCGAATTCAAAACGACTTCGACTGACATAAATCCTAAATATTCAATTAAAGCACCGACAATGATCACATTAGCGGCTTTAGAATTGCCCAGTTCGTCAGCCAATTTCGTAGCCGGAATTGGCAGGATGCGGACGTCCTGGCGCAAGGGTGCACGATCAATAATCGAATCATCATAAATAATGATTCCGTCGGAAATGACGTCATTTTCAAATTTATCGAGTGAGGGACGATTCATTGCAATCAAGATGGTTGGATTGGCGACGACCGGCGAACCGATTTTCCGATTTGAGATTTTAACGCTACAATTGGCGGTGCCACCGCGTATTTCCGGACCATAAGATGGTAACCAGCTGACCTGGTAGTCATGACGCATACCCATTTCAGCCAGAACAAGTCCCAGGCTTAAAATCCCCTGCCCGCCAAAACCGGCGACTTTGATTTCGGCTGAGAAATTGGTCTTTTTATAGGGTGCGATTTTTTCTCTATCTACGGTAATCGGTTCGATATTTAATATAGAATGAAGCTGGGAGCGATCAATAATTGGACGTCTTAAATCTCTACCTTGAAATTCATTGGAAATGTCTTTTTTCACTCCGAGTGGAAATTGTTTTTGGAGCACTTCGCCTACCCATTCGCGACTGCGGATAGACGACATCTTGAGGTTGGAGGGACAGGGCGAGAGCACCTCAATGAAGCAAAAGGCATTCTTTTCGATCTGGAGTTTAAGAGCTTTGCGAACCGCTTGACGGGCATGGAGAATTGATTTAGTATCGCCGATCATAACGCGCTCGACGTAAACCGGAGCTTTGAGAGTAGCGATGATTTCCGACATACCAATAGGATAGCCCTCGTTGTCGGCATTCCTTCCGTAAGGCGTCGTCATAGTTTTTTGCCCGATTAAAGTCGTGGGCGCCATTTGTCCACCGGTCATTCCGTAAATTGCATTATTGACGAAAAAGACTGTAATGCCTTCGCCCCGATTAGCGGCATGAATAATTTCGGCGGTGCCGATGGCGGCCAAATCACCATCGCCCTGATAGGAAATCACGATTGCTTCGGGATGAGCGCGTTTTAGGCCGGTGGCGGCGGCTGGTGCGCGCCCGTGAGCAACTTGGACATTGCCGGTATGAAAATAGTAATAGGCAAAAACACTACACCCGACCGGACTAATAAAAATTGTGCGATCCTGAACGCCGAAATCAACCAGCGCTTCGGCAATCAATTTATGCAAATTGCCATGCCCACAACCGGGACAGTAAGTAGTGGTAAGTTTATCGGTACCGGGTTTGCGTTCAAAAACGTCATAAAAAACGGCTGATTTCTGTAATATGTTATTCATACGGACCTCATCAGTTTCAGCAATTCGTCGTTAATTTCCTTTTCGGAAGGCACATTGCCGCCCAACCGACTATAGAGATACACCGGTTTAAGGCCATTGACCGCTAAACGAACATCGTCCACCAGCTGGCCATTGCTCATTTCTACGACTAGGAAGAATTTAGCCTGCTCGGCGAGCTGGCTGATTTTCTTATTAGGAAATGGAAAAAGGGTGATCGGCCTGAGTAAACCAACCTTGACCCCCACACTACGTAAGTTATCAACGATAGATTGCAGAATGCGCGATATAATTCCGAAGCCAACTAGAATAAATTCCGCATCGTTGAGATTATAATTTTCAAAGCGAACTTCCTGTTCTTCCATAATTGCATATTTTTGTTGAAGTTTCAAATTATGGCGCTCGAGATCGTCCGGATCGAGTTCTATTGAGGTAATCAGATTATCGGAAGTTTCCGAAGTGCCTTTGATCGCCCAGGATTTTTCGGGAAACTGCTTTACCGGTTCGGGAAACTCAACCGGTTCCATCATTTGACCGACAAAGCCGTCCGAGAGAACATAAACCGGATTGCGGTATTTGTCAGCCAACTCGAACGCCAGCATGCCGAAATCACACATTTCCTGAACGGAATTAGGCGCCAGCACGATACATTTATAGTTACCATGGCCGCCACCCTTGACGACCTGGTTATAGTCGCCCTGTTCGGGAGCGATATTTCCCAGTCCCGGTCCACCTCGCATTACATCTACGATGACACAGGGTAATTCCGAACCGGCGCAATAGGAGATGCCTTCTTGTTTTAAGCTGATGCCGGGTCCGGAGGAAGCCGTCATAACGCGCTGTCCAGCAGACGCCGCGCCGTAAACCATATTGATAGCGGCGATTTCGCTTTCCGCTTGTAAAAATGTACCACCTGATGCCGGTAGATATAGAGCCGCCGCGTGAGCAATTTCACTGGCTGGCGTGATGGGATAACCATAATAGGCTTGACACCCGGCTAGCACCGCTCCTTTTACAACGGCTTCGTTTCCTTTTAAAAATTGTTTAGCCATAGTTCGACCCTCCGCTATTTAATGGTTGTGACCTTATCCGGTGACACCGGGCGCAGACATCCCGCACAGAGTTTTAGGTTTTCGTTACCTTCCCTGGGAAAAACTTTCTGTTTACTACCGCATTCCGGGCAAAAAGCTTTCTCAGTCACTAAATCCCAGCGCTTGAATACTGTGATGGCCCCCAATTCAGGGCAATTATAAAAGCAGATTCCACAGCCGGTACAGCCTTCACCTAAATAGGCTGAAGGATGATAGCCGTGGGTATTAAATCGGTCAGTCAAGTATAAAACCTTGGGCGGGCAGGACGAGATGCACAATTCACAACCTTTACATTCTTCGGAGTTGATGATAACATGTCCGCGAGTAGTTGTTTTTTTCGAGGTTGATTGGGTTTCGTTCATATCTGCTCCATCGTTTAATTATGGTTTCATTTCATTGAAAACTTGTTTGAATCCCGGAATTGCGGCTTGAATCACATCTTCGGGAACGGCATAAGAAATCCGAAAATACCCCGGTCGGTAAAACGCAACCCCCGGCGTGGTGATTATCAGCCGATCCTGCAAAGCGAAAACGAATTTAACGTCGTCGGCAATCGGACATTTAGGGAAAAGGTAAAAAGTGCCTCCCGGCTTGATAATTTCATACCCAATTTCGACCAGAGCATCATAAATCATATCACGTCGCTTCTGGTACAATTCGATAGCAACACAAGCATTTGGAACTCGCCGAATAACTCTTTGCATCAATGCGGGAGCATTGATATAGCCCAGCACGCGGTTACAGAACGCGGCCGCGTTGATTAGCGCCGAATAATCTTCGATCAAAGGACTGACGGCCAGATAACCTATGCGCTCACCAGCCAGCGAAAGGTCTTTAGAAAATGAGGAGGCTAGAATCGTATGTCTGTAATACCGAAAAGGTGAACGATATTTTATCCCGTCAAAAATTATTTTTTTATAAGGTTCGTCCATCAATAAATAGATCGGATGACCGATTTCGGCACTTTTTTCGGCCAATAATTTCCCAATTTCCCGGAAAATGTCCTCGCTGTAAACTCGTCCGGTGGGATTGTTGGGTGAATTCAGCAAGAGAACCCGGGTGCGCGGCGAGATTTTCGCGGCAATGTCAGTCGGATCGGGTAATAATTCCGCATTTGCTTCGGAAATGACCAATTTTCCACGGTGATTATCTACATAAAATTCATATTCCGAAAAGAAAGGGGTAATCACAATGACTTCATCGCCGGGATCGAGTAGAGATTTGAGAATGATATTAATTGCTCCAGCCGCGCCGCAGGTCATAACCACTTGATTTTCAGTAAACGGCAAACCACTTTCCATTTCAAGTAATTTGGCAATAGCGGCGCAAGTCTCTGGATAACCCTTGTTTGGCATATAGCCATGCACGTAAGCACCGGTATGAGCTGATTCTTCAACCAGAACGCGATTAAAAATTTCTGGAGTAGGCAAATCCGGATTGCCAAGGGAGAAATCGTAAATTTTATCTGCGCCGTACTGCTTTTTCAAAGCAATTCCGGTCTCGAACATTTTCCGAATCCAGGATGAATGAGTCATAGATAGAGAAACACTATTGGAAATCGGCATATTTCCTCTAAGTTTTATTTTCACCGGTTGATTCCGGCTCAGTTTCCCATATTCCGGTTTTGAGGTATTCGTCAATGGAGCGAGCGGCGGCACGTCCAGCGCCCATCGCCAGAATAACGGTTGCGCCACCAGTTACAATATCACCGCCGGCGAAGACGCCTCGCTTGGAAGTGCGTCCGCCCTGGCCTGTCACGATAATATTACCCCATTTATTACATTGCAAATCGGGAGTCGTTCGGGAAATAAGCGGATTGGAACCGTTACCAATTGCCATAATGACTAGATCAGTCGCGATTTCAAATTCACTATTGGGAATTGGAATGGGACGTCGGCGCCCATCGGAATCGGGTTCGCCGAGTTCCATTTGCAAACAGCGAGCGGCTCTCACCCAGCCATTTTCGTCCGGTAGAAATTCAATTGGATTTGTCAAAGTTCGGAAAATGACTCCTTCTTCTTTGGCATGTTTAATTTCTTCCAAGCGGGCTGGCATTTCCACCTCCGAGCGGCGGTAAACGATCGTCGCTGTCTCAGCTCCCAGACGTCTGGCAGTGCGCACCGCATCCATAGCGGTATTACCGCCACCGACCACTACCACCTGTTTGCCAATTTTGATCGGAGTATCGGCCTCGGGAAATTCATAAGCGCGCATCAAATTCACGCGCGTTAAAAATTCATTGGCGGAATAAATCCCCATTAAATTTTCACCAGGAATATTCATAAACCAGGGCAAGCCCGCACCAACGCCCAGGAAAACAGCCTCAAATCTGGCAACTTGAAAAAGTTCATCAACCGTCATCGTTTTCCCTACGATGAAATTGGCTTCGAAGCGCACCCCTAACTTCTGCAAATTGTCAATTTCGTATTTCAAGATGGCTTTCGGCAGACGAAATTCGGGAATGCCGTAAATTAAAACACCACCGAATTCGTGTAGTGCTTCGAATACCGTGACATCATAGCCCCATTTGATTAGGTCGCTGGCGCAAGCCAGTCCAGCAGGCCCGGAGCCGACGATGGCAACTTTTTTCCCATTGCGCGGCGTGTTAATAGTGACTTGAGGTTGACCGTTTTGCCGTTCATAATCAGCGACGAAACGTTCCAGTCGGCCAATCGCAACCGGACCGAATTTGCCGCGTAGGACACAGGTTTTTTCACATTGTTCTTCCTGCAGGCAGACGCGCCCACAGACCGCAGGCAGAAGGTTATCCTCTTTGATTTTGCGCGCCGCCTCACCAAAATCTCGCTGAACAATCAATCGGATGAAATCGGGGATTTTGATGCTAACCGGACATCCGTCTATACAAGTCGGGCGGGGACAATCGAGGCAACGCTGGGCTTCCTTAACGGCTGTCTCGGCATCGAAGCCGAGATTGACTTCATCGAAATTATGGATGCGTTCTGCCGGTGGTTGTTCCGGCATTTGTTGACGGGGAATCGCTAACCGTTCTTTTTTGCTGAGATTTGGCACTGGCACTGATTTTTCCTTTTCAAAATTAACTGGTTTCGTTAATGACTTTTGATAATCGGCACTGATGGAGAACCTTATCCGGTTCGGTATTTAGAATATCGGCAGAAATTTTTTCCTGAGCGGTAAATTGTTTTTGGCGGTGGGCCAATTCCTCAAAATTAACCTGATGAGCGTCAAATTCCGGGCCATCCACACAGACGAACACCGTCTTGCCACCGACCGACGCCCGGCAACCGCCACACATTCCGGTTCCGTCAACCATAATGCTATTGAGTGACACCATAGTTTTGATAGCGGATGGGCGGGTTACTTCCGATACGGCGCGCATCATCGGAAGTGGACCGACTGCGAGCACGAAGTCCGGTTTGCGTTCGCGAGCTATAATAGTTTTTAAAACATCCGTAACTAAACCAGGCTGGCCATAACTGCCATCGTCGGTGGTGATGAATACTTCGTCACAGATGGCGCGCATTTCGGTTTCACAAATGACTAAATCTTTGGTGCGAGCGCCGATAATCGCCATAACGGTGTTGCCGGCGTTTTTCAAGGCTTTGGCGATCGGCAGCGCTTCCGCCGTACCCACTCCACCGCCAACGCAAACCGCCAAGCCATAATTTTCGATGTGTGTAGCTCGTCCGAGAGGCCCAACAAGATCGTGAAGGTAATCGCCGCTTTTCAATAAGTTCATCTGACGGGTAGTTTTGCCGACTCCTTGAATAATCAAGGTGATCGTGCCTTGTTCAAGGTCGCTGTCAACAATTGTGATCGGAATTCGTTCACCCTTTTCCCAAACTCGTAAAATCACGAATTGGCCGGGTTGGGCTTTCCGGGCAATTAGCGGCGCCGAAATTATAAATCTTTTAATGTCCGGTGCAATGAACTCTGCTTTGATTATTTGATTCATCGTTTTTTCTTTTTAATTAATTGATTTTGTTGAGCCTTAGGTGAGTGGAATTAATTATTCCGGTAATTAATTCAGAACTCAGGAATATTCTCCAGATTTATTGATTAGGATTAATGAAAACGTCGGCCAGAGTTTCAAACTCTTTCAAGGTAAATGAGATCATTTTTAAAACGGTAGATAGTCCGACAACCGGTGCGGTCAGAATCAAAGTATCAATGATTTCATCGCGGGTAGCACCGGCGCGAATTGCTTTCGGCAAAATGATTTTAATGGCTTCCGGTGACGGACTGTTAATCTGAATTGCCAGCATTATCAATTGACGGGTTTTTTCATCAAGGTGATTTCCCAGTGAATTGATCATTTTCTGATAATTTCGCAAAACTTCCTTACGATTTTCCATTAAATAAGTCAGCCCGTCTTTGTCAAGGTCTTCCCATTTGAAATTATCGTTTGTCATCTATAACCTCTGCCAATTTATTTAATTTCTTCCAGCCAGCCGAATCTATCGGGGACGTCGCCAACTTGGTAGGCGGTCAAGTGTTTGTATAATTTAGTCGTGATTGGGCCGGCTTCCTTGCCGTCGGCGTAAAATTTATAGAGCTTGCCACGATGCCCGAGACTGCCGATCGGGGTGATGACCGCTGCCGTGCCACAAGCGCCAACCTCGGTGAAATTTTCGATTTCATCAATACTGATGCGACGTTCTATCATATTTAGACCGAATTCTTCGCGCGCTACCTTGACCAATGACAGACGTGTAATACTTTCCAGAATTGATTCCGACTTCGGAGTCGCCAGACTACCGTCTTTAAAGACAAAGAAAATATTCGACGAACTGATTTCTTCGAAATATTTGTGTTCGACGGGATCGAGATAGACGAGCTCATTATAACCTTCATCGTGGGCAATTTTCAGCGGCAGGAGCGAAGCGGCATAATTACCGCCGGTTTTAGCCTGACCAACGCCGTGTTGCGCCACTCGATCATAGTACTCTTCAACCTTCACTTTAACGGTTTGGAATCCGGATTTGAAATAAGGCCCAACCGGGCAAACGAAAACCGAAAATAGATATTCAGGAGCCGGTTTGACTCCAAGATTATCGCCGACGCCGATTTGATATGGGCGAATGTATAAAGATGCGCCAGTGCCGTAAGGCGGAACATAATCCAGGTTTGCTTTGACAGTTTCAATTACACCTTTCATGAATAAATCTTCCGGCACTTCAGCCATCAGCAGGCGGGCGGCTGAGCGACGAAGACGAGCGGCATTATCGCGCGGGCGAAAAAGCATAACCCGTCCGTCACGAGTTCGTTGAGCTTTCATACCTTCAAAAACTTCCTGGCCATAATGCAAACAGGTCGAACCTTCTTCAATAGTTATATTTTTATCAGTGACTAATTGACCAGCATCCCAGCGCCCATCCTTCCAATGAGCTTGAAAACGATAAGGCGTGTAGGAATATTTAAATTCAAGTTTACTCCATTCGATTGTTTTTGGGTTCATTATTCTCCTCTTTTTTTCATTTAACCGGCAAACCTGATCGGCTTGCTTCGGCTAATTTAACCTTCAATTAACACTAATCCTTAATTTTTTTATCAAATGTAATGCCACCAGCCATAGAGGCTTTGTTAAGTCGGCCGAATAAAGGCTGATTTCATTTGATTTGTGGAGTAAAAAGTCAAATAATTTAGCATATCTCTTTTCCTAAAACTGACAACAGCCAGTCGGTGATTTATTAGTTTTAAGAATGAATACTTAAGGTGCTTTTCCGATTTTCTATGTATATTCAATAGAGACTTTTGTGAAGTATTAAAATTTGGATGTTAATTTGCAATTGGAGCAGTTCAATGCGAGGCAATTTAAAAGTTTTGAACTTGTAACTAAAGGAGGTCGCACAATGCATAAAAAATTATTTATTCCTGGTCCGGTTGACGTTCGGCCTGAAGTTTTGCAGGCTATGGCTACGCCTATGATCGGGCACCGTTCCAAAGACGCTTCCGCTCTGCAAAGGCGTATCTCGGAAAAATTGCAGAAGTTGTTCTTTACTCAGAATCCCATTTTACTTTCGACTTCGTCTGGCACTGGACTGATGGAAGGCTCAATTCGTTCTTGCACTGCCAAAAGGGCGGTGGTATTCTCCGTCGGCGCCTTCGGTGATCGCTGGGCGGCTCTGGCTAAAGCCAACAACGTTCCCTACGATCTGGTGAAGGCCGAACCGGGTTATCCAACTTTGCCGGAGGTTGTTGATCAATATCTTGCGACCGGGAAATACGATGTTTTCACGATTACCCACAATGAAACCTCGACCGGTTTGATGAACCCGGTGGCTGAAATTGCCGAAGTCAAACGCAAGTATCCCGATGTTTACTGGTTGGTAGATGCGGTTTCTTCGATGGGTGGCATTAAAATTCCGGTAGATGAACTGGGTATTGACGTTTGCATCACTTCCACGCAGAAGTGTATTGGTCTGCCACCCGGAATGTCAATCTGCTCGGTTAGCCAGCGCGCGCTGGAACATGCTCGCACGGTGTCGTTTCGCGGTGCGTATCTCGATCTGGTCGAGCTCTATGATTATTTAATCAAAAAAGATTACCAATATCCATCTACGCCGTCACTGTCGCATATGTTCGCTCTCGATCTGCAGTTGGATTATATTCTGAACGTCGAGGGTTTGGAAAAACGCTATGCTCGCCATCTGGAAATGGCCAAAGTAACGCGCGCTTGGGCAAGAGAAAACTTTGCCGTCTTCCCGCAAACCGGATATGAATCGGTGACGTTGACAACGATTACGAATACGCGCGGTATTTCGGTGGCCGATTTGAACAAGAAACTTGGTGAAGCCGGTTACCAGATTTCCAATGGCTATGGCGAACTGAAAGAAAAGACTTTCCGCATCGCCCATATGGCGGAACGCACCATTGATGAATTAAAGGCCTTGTTGATGCTCATTGACACAATAGTCGCCCAAATGTAAAAATCTTGACCAGAAAGGAAAATATGAAAATATTAATCGCCGACGGCCTGGATCAAAGAGCCCAAAATATATTAAAAGAAGCCGGGCTTGATTTGGTTGTCAAACATTATGAAGCGGATGATTTGATTAAAGTTATTCCAGAATTTGACGGAATCATCGTGCGCTCTGCGACTAAAGTGCCGCAAGCTGTGATTGACTCCGGCAAAAACCTTAAATTAATTGCTCGAGCGGGAACGGGTATAGACAATATTGATCATCAGTACGCTCGGGCCAAAGGAATCGCCGTTTTGAATGCCCCCGGCGCCAACTCGCATTCGGTAGCGGAATTAGTCTTTGCGCACCTGCTTGCCCTGGCTCGTTTCATTACACCGGCGACGATCTCCTTGCGCGAAGGTCGCTGGGAAAAGAAAACCTTCGGTAACGGCATCGAATTAGCTGGCAAGACGATTGGCATTATTGGTTTCGGACGCATTGGTAAAATCGTATCTCATCTGGCGATTGCCTGGGGTATGCACGTTTTGGTTTATGACGTCGCAACAGTCAATACTGAACCGACGGTAAGGGTGGTTGATTTTGAAACATTATTGAAGGAGTCGGATTTTATTACACTCCATACACCGAAAACGGATCAGCCGCTTATTACCGAAAAAGAGATCGCGGCGATGAAACGCGGTGTCTATATCGTCAATTGCGCCCGCGGCAATGCTATTGATGAAAAAGCTTTGCTGGCCGGTTTGAATTCCGGTCAAATCGGCGGCGCCGGGCTGGACGTTTTTGCCGAAGAACCGCCGCAGAATCTGGAATTACTTCAACATCCGCGAGTTTCCTGTACGCCGCATATTGGTGCGAGTACAATTGAAGCTCAGGAACGCGTCGGTGCCGAAATCGCTCATCGAATTGTGGAATATATCGGGACTCTGTAGGAATTTATATGGTAATGATAAAACCTTTCCGTGGTATTCGGCCGGTTAAGGAATTGGCGGATAAAATCGCTGCCCTCCCTTATGACGTTATCAATTCGGAAGAAGCCCGGAAGTTAGCTGCTGATAATCCTTATTCTTTTCTGCATGTCAGTAAAGCGGAGATAGATTTACCGCCCGAAACCGATCCCTATGATGAAAAAGTCTATCAGAAAGCTCGTGAAAATTTAGATGCTATGCTTGCCAAGGGCTGGCTCTTTCGCGATACGACCGAAATGCTTTATGTCTATCGCCAGATATTGGATAAACATCACCAGTATGGATTGATTGCCACCGCTAATGTAAATGACTATCTGAAGGGAAAAATCAAAATCCACGAATTGACTCGTCAGGATAAGGAACTCGATCGGACAAAGCATCTCGAATATACTAATGTCAATACCGGTCCGGTATTTTTAACTTATCGGGCTAAACCGGCTATTGATATCATAATTCACCAAATCGTAACCGAAAATCAGCCGGAATATGATTTTACCGCTGTGGACGGAATTCAGCATACTTTTTGGCTAGTCAATGACCGGGAAAATATCATCAAACTAATCAATCATTTCAGCCAGCTTCCACACTGCTATATTGCCGATGGTCATCATCGCGCCAAGTCCGCCGTTTTAGTCGCAAAAATGCGACGCGAACGCAATCCACACCATACCGGCAATGAGGAATATAACTGGTTTTTAGCCACTTTTTTCCCACATAACCAGCTCCACATTCTGGAATATAATCGCATTGTAAAGGATTTGAATCATTTGACGGAAGATGAATTTCATAATAAAGTTAGAGAGAAGTTCGTAGTCGAACCGGCCGAATGCGCCAACTGCGCCAAGCCTTCCGCACCCAACCACTTCGCTATGTATCTAAACAAGCATTGGTACACCTTAATTGCAAAACCTGGAACTTTCGATGCCAATGACCCGGTCGCCGGTTTGGACGTTTCGATTTTGCAAAATAACCTGCTCAAGCCCGTGCTCGGAATTGACGATCCACGCACCGATAAACGCCTCGATTTTGTCGGCGGAAACCGCGGCTTGGAAGAACTTGAAAAACGCGTTGATTCTGGTGAAATGGCGGTAGCCTTTGCCCTTTACCCAATCTCAGTTGAACAACTTATGGCAATTGCGGACTCCGGAAAAATTATGCCGCCTAAATCCACTTGGTTCGAACCCAAATTGAGAAGCGGGTTAGTGCTCCATTCGCTGGATTAGAGGCAAAATCCATTTTCGTGATCCTTTTTAAATCGCGCTGATTAGAAAATAATTGAGACTGCAATTATTTGCATTTCGTAATCAAGACCGTAAATTCGACCGTTTTCTAAGCTTTTTTGCGGAGTAAATATATGAAAAAAACTACCCGAGCTAAAATTTCATTGGTTTTTTCCCTCAGTGTATTTATTTCCGAATTGTTGGGTGAAGGAAAGCCATTTTATCAAATGAGCAATCGAGAAATTGACAGCCTTTTAACAACTGTCAGCGCTCTGAATTTGACTATAACCGAACGCATAAGTCTTTACTCCGAAAAATTTCTCGGTATGCCGTACAATCAAAATTGCACCGGTGATGGTCCTTATGCCCTTTATGAACCCTGGCCGTTAGTTAATTTCAGGGAAACTAATTGTATGGTTTTCTGCGAACACGTTTTGGCGCTCTCAATTTCCGACAGCTGGGACAATTTTTTCAATAATCTCCAGCAAATTCGCTACCAGAATGGCATTATCGGAATGCGCACGCGGAACCATTATACGATGGCTGATTGGTTACCCGAAAATAGCTGGCTCTTGGAAGACGTTTCGCGGCAGGTTGGCGGTCAGTACATTCAACAAACGACGCGGACAATTTCGCATCGCAAGTTTTTCGAGGACAAAGGCCTTACCGATTTGCGCTATGTCAAGCCCGACCGTACTATTACTCTTGAATATGTGCCCAAGGAATATCTGTTTCAAGTCGAAAATAATATCCGCAATGGTGATATTCTGGCGTTAATTTTCGCCAACAAGAGCGACATCTTTTCAGCCCATATGCTTATTGCGGTCATCAAAAATGGGAAGTTGTTCGTTCGCGAATCTTCCAGCCGTAAAATGACCACTCTCGAAACTCCGTTTGCGGAATGGGTTCCAAAAATTCAATCCCAAAACCAGTACGCCGGATTATGTTTTATGCGAGTGCGCCCTGAGTTAAATACCCCCGGCCGTATTATCTTGCCGTGGGAAATCGCCAACCTAAAGCAAAATCATAAGTAAGATTAACGATTATTAGTAGGCAATACCTATTCACAAATGCCAGTTACCAAATTCACCAAGATGTAAGTTCATTTAAGTACTCATAAGTGCTTATAAGAATTTAAAATGTTTCTAAAAATTTCCGCCTCATTCATATAAGCCAATTTGTGCAAACAATATTTTCTTATTAGCACTTAATAGCACTTATCAGCACTTAATAATTTCTAACCGTCACTTGTCCATGCAATCATGCAGTCATGCAATCATGCTTTTTACGAAACTTATACCCTAGAGTTTTTATTAGCACTTATCAGTACTTAATAAATTTTGCCAGTAGATAATACGGTAAGGATAACCTATTAGTTGAAATTTTCAGTCAGCCTTATTTCTCTTCAGCCTTATTTTCCAGTATCTTAACAAATGGTTTGAACAAGTCTATTGGCACGGGGAAAATCGTCGTTGAATTATTTTCAGCGGCTACTTCGCGCAAAGTTTGCAGAAAGCGCAGTTGGATTGTAATAGGCTCTTTGTTCATAATTTCAGCGGCTTGCGCGAGTTTGGTGGACGCCTGAAATTCGCCTTCGGCATTGATGACTTTGGCGCGGCGTTCACGTTCGGCTTCAGCCTGTTTAGCCATAGCTCTTTGCATTTCTTGCGGTAAGTCAACATGCTTGATTTCGACTTGCGAAACCTTGATGCCCCAGGGATCCGTATGAGTATCTAAAATTGATTGCAGTTCCGCATTGATTTTTTCACGACTGGAAAGCAGTTCATCAAGTTCCGCCTGGCCTAAGATACTACGAAGTGTCGTCTGCGATAATTGCGAAGTGGCATATAAATAATCCTCAACTTCGACAACGGCTTTGGACGGATCAACCACTCGGAAATAGACAACCGCATTGACTTTGACTGACACATTGTCCTTGGTGATAATATCCTGCGGCGGCACGTCCATAACTACTGTTCGTAGACTAACCTTGACTATCCGATCAATTACCGGGATTAGTAAAAATATTCCCGGTCCTTTGGAGTCAATCAGGCGTCCTAGGCGGAATATGACACCACGCTCATATTCCCGCAGAACCCGAATTGCACTGGACAATAAAAAGATTAGCAGAATGATAATTGTTAATAATGGAATGCTCATCTTAACCTCCTTATTTATAGTTTATTTTGGTTTGACTTTCAAAACCATTCTATCAACATCGAGCACAACAATTTCAGTGCCTTTGGAAATTGGCATTTCGGAACTGACCTTCCAGTATTCGCCATGAACGATTGCCATGCCGGTTTTTTCGACATCGGTAATGGTCTGGCCGGTTTCCCCGATCATACCTTCAACTCCAGTAGTCGGTTGGCGCTTATGAGCCTTCAGTGCCAGTGAAAGTGATACAATGACAAAGACCGCCGTAAAAATTACAATCGGCAGAATAACCTTCAGTGAAACGGCTTTCAATATTTCCGGTGCCTGATTTACATCTATTAACATTAACGACCCAAATATCATAGCAACAATTCCTCCAATAGTTAATAATCCGTAGCTGACGATTTTTACTTCGAGAATAAAGAATACGATGCCGAGAATAATCAGTGCCAGACCGGCATAATTGATCGGCAGAACCTGGAAGGCAAAAAATGCTAAAATAATAAAAATGGCACCCAGAACACCCGGGAAAATGGCGCCGGGATTAGATAATTCAAAATAAATTCCATAAAAGCCCAACATTAATAGAATATAGGCGATAGTCGGATCACTTATTATATCCAGAATACGCCGATGGACGCCAACTGGTCGGTAACGAACAGTAAAGCCTTGAGTATGGATGGTTTTTTCTCCGGAAGGGGTTTTGAAAGTTTTCCCATCGAGAATTTTCAGAAGATCGTCTAAGTTATCAACTACAATATCCACGACATTCATTTTAACGGCTTCGGTCTCGGTGATAGAAGCGCTTTCGCGGACGGCTTTTTCCAGCCAATCGGCGTTACGTCCTCGTTCACGAGCAAGACTACGAATATAAGCGACCGCATCATTGGTAGCTTTTTCAATCATCGTCTGGGAACTAGCGGAATCTGGTTGGCTGCCAATCCCTCCGCCACCTAGATTAACCGGATGAGCCGCACCGATATTCGTTCCGGGCGACATTGCAACAAAGTGGGCAGAGACCGCAATAAATACCCCCGCGGAAGCACATTGTGCGCCCCGCGGACTGACGTAAACAATGACTGGAATTTCTGAATTGAGAATATTCTTGATTATATCGCGCATAGAAGTCATTAGTCCGCCGGGAGTGTCCATCTTGATTATCAGACACTCGACTTGATCGGGTTGAGCTTTGCGCAGATTATCGTTAATGTAAGAAGCTGATACCGGATTGATAACTCCATCAACTTCCAGTACCCAAATTTCCTTAGGAATCGCCGTTACCAAAACACTGCTAGCCAGCAAAACCAGGACAATTTTCAATAGGTAAAAGCTACGGTTCATAATTATATAGAATATAATCCGCGTGGGGGTGAATCTCAAATCCTTTTTTAAGATTCAGTCTGATTAAATTTTCGGGAAGCTGACGATTTTGACTCGGATAGGCTTTTCAGCCGGTTGTTCAGACGGAAAAGCCAGCGTACTAAAATCCTCAAATTCCACGATGATAAAGTAGTCTAAATAATCACCGCTTATCATTTCCGGAATAAGAGGTAGGTACCAGATTCCTTCCCGACATTGCATCGTGAATTCTTTGTAAAACTCGGAGGAATCGTCACGCAGGAAAATTTTAACCCACTTTAATTGTCTATCGCCCGGCGTAACCACACAGGTGATTTCACCGGGACTATTTTGATTCAAAGTCTTGGGTGGAATATGGTAGATATGGGGATTTTCATCAGCAATGGAAAACTGCAATAGCGCAAAGAGGTAAAATATCACAAATGGAATGAATTTCACTGTTTTATAAATTTAAAATTACTTTGAATATTTCTCAGTGTTCTGGATGTACACTGTAGTTGAAAGCATTAATTTAGAACAGCACTGCCAGCGATAAGGCACAACGATTTTCGGTGTAGGCTTGCGTGGTTGTTATTTCAAAGTAAGGATAGAAATTTGACATATTGCCGAATCCGTGCTGAAAGCTAAAGCCGACGATGATCGATTCTTTGAGAATGGCTTCGATACCAGCGCCGATAATGTGGTAATATTCCTCATCAGGATCATATTCTGCATAAGGCGATGGCACCACGCGGTAAGCCAGGCGCGTTGAAACCGAATTGCCAAATGGAATGGTCAGAGCCGCACCGATGTCGGTCGTATTGCGCAAATTCCAGTAGAGATCGCGGTTGACCTCTCTCATTTCATCCAGTAAACCTACCTCGATCTTTTGCCAATTGTGGAAAATGAAATCCATACCGAGCGAGATTTTACCGACCTTTATGGCAAAATTGGGAGCAAGTTCCAGAGGATAACGCGTTTTGTATTTGAAATCGTAGGAATTTAGAAAGATAGAATCCACAGTATTATAAGAATAAGTCTCCGTCAGTTCACTCACCTCATGCACTTTAAGTTTTAGAGGAGTTGAAAGACGTAAGCCGATTTTATAATTTTCCGATTGATAGCACATTCCGAAATCCATATTGAACCCGGAATAGCTCGGTTTGATATTTTCACTATAATTAATAAAATTAAATTCTAGTTCGTCATTAATGTCAACTCCTGTTTCAGTTGACTTATAATTGCGCTGGCCATTGTAGAAATTAAATGACAAACCAAGGTTGAGATTTTTCATAAATTCCGTGGCTCCGGAAAATCGAAACACGTTTAAAGTCCCGGATTCATTTATGTCATATTCCAGTTCAGTATCTATGATTTTAGCACTTCCAGCGTCATCGTAATAGGTCGCGCCGGTAGTTCCTTTGGTATAAGACTGAGAGTAGTAGTAAGCCGCCGGTGAATAGGAAGCCGCTATCACGAAGTTACCCTGATAAACCGGAAAAGGATAGGCAAATCCAATGTAGGAAACATTGTAATTAGTGGTCGAGACAGAATAGTCTTTTCCCAAATTGGCCAGGGTAGTCGAGTTCTTGGGGGTGATGCTTATTCCAGTAAAACTGCCTTTTGGCCGTTTGATATTTGTCAGGAAAGCAGGGTTGGACTGAGTCGAACCAATATCCGTTTCCAAATAGGAATTGTTCAGTAAGGTGAGCGAGGAAGCTCCAACGCCATAAATGCTCCAGAAAGGTCGCAGTGCTTCACTACTCATTACCTGGTCGAAGTGCTGAGCGAAACTCGAAATTGGTAGGAAAAACACCAACGTCGTCAGAGCAAAAAAATACCGGCGGAATATAGACATATTAACTCCTATTTGCGATTGTTATTCGATGAACCACCAGAAGCTTTGGGCGAAGATGAACGGCTACTACCGGAGCTGGAAGAAGAACGACTACCGGAAGAACTGCTGGATGAGGACGAACTACTAGACGAAGAACTACTGGATGATGAACTGCTGGACGATGAGCTGCCGGATGAACTTGCGGGTTGATAAGAAGAACCGCTATTGCTTGAAGAATCTGAAGAGGGGCTATTGGTATTGGAGGAACCGGAGCTGGAGGAAGTCTCTTTTCTAACTGTGGCGCGGGGCGAACTGGATTTTTGGGATGTGGTCGATCTGGTTGAACTGCGGGAACTGGTGTTGGTGGTAATCACTGTGGTTTTAGGAGCCGAAGTCGGAACTAAAGTGGTCTGAAAGCCAACTACTGATTTATCCTGGGAATATGTTTCCGCTCCTGTAGTCTTGGGCGAATAACGAGCTTTTGCAGTGCCAGAATTGGTGGTGGTTACCGTAGTTTTTTCGCCTGACACGGAAGTTGTCGTTATGGCGCTGGTAGAGGTTGGCAGGTAAGATGCACCGCTCTGCGAACCGGCATTATTTATGGATCCACGACTGCCACTGGTAGTTGACTTCGGGACATAATCGGCTTTTAACTCGTCACGTCCTTTGTTATAATATGGCCCATCCTGATATCCATGCCAATGATGGTGATGATATGGGTAGCCGCCATAGTAATAGCCATAATATCCATAATGAGGATAGTATCCATAATAGGGATAATAACCGCCATAGTAGGAAAAATAACCATAAAAGCCCCAGTTGTTAAACGGATCATAAAACCACGGATCATAATATCCGAGATAGGGTGAATGATAACGATAGCCACTATAAAATGGCGAATAAATATTGAAACCCAACCAGAGTTGACTATTCATCGAGTCCCAGTACCCGTCGCGATAACCGAGGCGATAATCATTTAAATAAGAGGAATCGAAAGTATAATTCTCGTAAGTTTGTTGTTCCTGATAAATTGTATCGGTAGCTGATTGTTGATAGGTTTCTTCACGGACGATCGGTGCGGAAAACTGAGTATAACAACCGGAGATGATGAGGGCGGCCGTCATTAAAATAATTTGAATTAAGGCGTTCGCTTTCATATTCATTCCTTTATTTTTAGTTTTCATAGTCATTCAATTAGACCGTAAGATTGCCACATTTAATCCGGGTATCAATGATAATAAGCAATGAGTTTGACAATTAGTTTTCATTATAGGTTAAATTGCACTCACTCTGACATTAAAAAGTTCCTTAATCTAATTTATATTTTTCCCCGCATTTTTACTATTGATGATCAAGCTGGCCGGTAATATTTGAAAACCGTTTTGGGTTTCGATAATACCCCAGAACACAATACTGCGATTTCGTAACTTCGATAAACCTTTTATAGGGACAATCATTTGATTCCATTGATTAGGCTGGCAATTTCTGAAAATTACTTCCCCATCGTAACTGACTTCCTTACTCTCTGCTGAGCATAGTAATTGTAACCGTAGGCTGTCGAGATTTTCAGCACGCAGAGGTTTTAAATCAATTAGCAATGCGGCGGTTTCCCCAGGTATCAAAAAACCATCACTATCAGGATCGAGAAAAAACAGACCGGCCGCAAAATCTCCGGTTTTTGTATCTACCGATGGAATTTGATAGAGTGTATCGTTCCATTTCCTGGAAGGTAAAACATTGACATAAAAAGTTTGGGAATCAATGCCATTACGATTATCCTGAACAGCTACTGTGAATTCAAATTCGCCGGAATCAGTCGGTAGCCAGACCAAAACGCCGGTATTTTTCAGGATTTCAGCCTTTTCCGGAGCAGATACTAAAGCATAGGTTAGTTTATCAAAAAGGTCAATTTCAACTGCTTGTATTTGATAGAAATAAAGTTCGCCTTGTCGAGCAGTTTCGACCGGGGAGCTGGTAATGACGGGCGGATTGTTAATTTCTGTCGGTACGAAACGAGGCGATTCCGGAACATTTTTCTCAGAATATTGGAAAATTGTCCTGTTTATAACTGGTGGCGATTGGAGCAATTCAGCATCCTGGATGTTTTTCCACTGCAAGCTGGCTACCACCAGATCGCCCCGGAATATTCCGCGACGAGCAAAAGGATTTTCCCTGGAAAATTGCGGTACGGTGTTGCCAACGTAAATTACGTTCCGGCCAGTTGGTGACCAGCATACCGAATAGGCTAAGTGTTTTATATTTTTTACCGATGTATCAGGTTGAATAGAAATTGCCGCAAAGGCGGTGTCATATAATTTAAATCCAAATGGTTCGCCGTTTGGGCGACTGGCAATCGCCCATTCGCCGCTTGGTGAAATCGTCCAGCTCTGAAGTGGCTCGGGAAATATTTGCAATATTTTGAATTGTAGAGCGTCGAAATCAGTCTGGTTGATACGAACCTGCTCCGGCGCCCGGCTTTCGAGCCAGATGAAACCGCTACGGTCTTGAGTCATCATTGGAAATAAATTGACAGAATAATTGCTCTTCGTCAGGATACGATGCTGACCTTCTCGTAAATCATACAAGTGAATATTACCATCCAATACGCCGATATAGAGAATGGTCGTGCCATCCGGCAGAATTGAGGGATAATTGCCAAAAATCGGGAGCGGAGTAACATTTTTCGTTACAACATCTAGCAAGTAGATCTGGCGGGCAAAGCCCTGACTGAAAATTATCTGGCGTTGATCATTTGAATAAGAGGGATAAAGCAGATCGTCAGTAGTACTATAAATTTTTAACGGTAAGCCACCGACAATCGGAATCTGGTAAATGGCGTCCCAGAGATCGCTGTTTATACGTCCGGCGAAAATTATATCTTGTCCATCCGGTGAAAAACGCGGTAGAATGCGGTTATTGGCGATTAGGTTTTTAAATAGCACTTTAGGACTCTGAAAAATGAGAACTGGTTCGTTATTTACCTTTTGGCGTTCGCAGGTTAAAAGTGTCAACACCATTAAGCTGAAGAGAAAAAGCCTACTTTTGTTCATGTTCTCATCTTTTTAGAATAAATACTATTCACTATTTACCTTAGAAAAGTTTAAGCAGTAGAACAATGAGATTCAATAGAAATATTCACATTAAAAAACAATAGATTCCATACTAAGACCATATCAAACCAATTTCCGACCCGCCGCAGGTGAGGCTAGATTGGTTTTGGCGCATCTAATCTTATCGTTTTGCCTTTGACAGACCTCTGTAAAGTCGAAATTACTGGTAAACTGATTAAAAACCATCCGTCAGTTGAGTTAATTATTTTTATTAAAAAATATGGCTGGTTATGTATATTACCCTCGTGAAATGTTCATTTTTTAAGAAAGTACGCCGATTGACTTGGTTTGCAACCGGTTGGATTGGCGCACGGTATATCTATCGCGAACTAATCTTTCCATTTCTATTTTCCATTGGTGTCGTGACTTTTATTTTATTAGCGAATTTTTTAATTAAATCGGTTGACCGACTGCTAGGGAAAGGTTTACCGTTTAACGTCATTTTTGAATTTCTTTATCTGAACCTGGCGTGGATAGTAGCGATGTCTGTTCCGATGGCGGTTCTGGTAGCGACATTGATGGCTTATGGTCGTTTGGCAGAGGATAATGAAATTACCGCGATGCGTTCCAGTGGCATCAGTTTTACGACAATTCTAGTACCGGGATTTATCTTCGGTCTGGTGGTATCAGTGGCAATGTTGTATTTTCACGATGATGTTTTGCCAGAATTCAACCACCGAGCACGCCTCCTTACCAGCGATATTTATCGGAAAAGGCCTGATCTTAACATAGAACCGGGGTACTTCGTTGACGATATTCCTGATTATTCAATTTATGTAAAAGAAAAAGTGGGCGAGAGTCTGCGCAAAATTACAATTTATAATAAAGACGCCCAAGACATTCAGACCACGATTTATGCCGATAGCGGGTACATTGTAGTCGAAGGCAACACAATTCTCTTTACCCTTTTCTCCGGTCAAATCCATGAAATTGATCTGAAAGGACTATCCGATTACCGACGAATTGATTTCGAACGTCATCGAATTGCTATTCCAGTTGATAATTTAATGCTCGAACGACGCGAAAGCGAGCGGCGCGGCGATCGGGAAATGACCATCAAAATGATGCGTGCCGAAGTGGAACGTTATTCCAGGGAATATCAGCAAGTCGTTGAAAAAATTCAAAATTTAGTCTGCAAGGAACTGGGTGATACCTTGACTTCTTTCGATCTGAAAAAGATCGAAAAGCAAGTTCAAACTCTCCAGGCGGAAAATCTGAAGAATCTACCGCCCGCTGAAGCTACTCGCCGCAATCAGAAGTTGACTATTTTTCTAAACCGCATTCGAAGTGAAAGCAGTCTGGCATTAAATTATAAAAAGCAGATCGCCAAATATAATGTCGAAATTCAAAAGAAATATTCGATTCCGCTTGCCTGTATTGTTTTTGTCTTATTGGGTGCGCCGCTGGGCGTTATTACCCGGCGGGGTGGCATAACCGTTTCTGCCGTTTTGAGCATTTTTTTCTTTTTGTTGTACTATGTATTTCTGATCGGAGGCGAGGAATTAGCCGATGCGGCAATTATTTCGCCTTTCTGGGCAATGTGGACGCCTAACTTGATTTTGTTAATTGTTGGCATTTACCTGATTTATTATACTTCCAGCGAACAGCGTGTGATTGATTTTGCGCGTCTAACGTATATCTTTCGTCGTATAAATAAAAATAGTAAAAATAATTCAAATTTTAGCCCTGGAGAAAACTAATGCCGACCATCCAACAAGGGAAACGAACCCAAAATTTCATTATGGTTGACCTGATAGAAAAGAAGAAGGCCGGGTTAGAACATAGTAAAGAGGAAATTCAATACCTAATCGCTTCTTATGTCGATGGCAAAATACCCGATTATCAAATGGCGGCCTGGCTAATGGCGGTTAATTTTCAGGGAATGACCGATGCCGAGACTATTGCGTTAGTAGAAGAAATGCTACTCTCCGGCACGACGCTTGATTTGAGTCATATTAAACATTTCAAGGTGGACAAACACAGTACCGGTGGTGTGGGAGACAAGGCGAGCCTGATTCTGGCGCCTCTGGCAGTCGCCGCGGGGTGCGTTGTTCCAATGATTTCCGGACGTGGACTCGGTCATACCGGTGGCACGCTGGATAAGTTGGAAAGCATTCCGGGCTTCAATGCTAATCTGAGCAGTCAGGAATTTGTCCAGTTAGTCGAGAAAAATGGTCTAGCTATGGGCGGCCAAACCGAGGAACTCGTTCCTGCCGACCGGAAAATCTATGCTCTCAGAGATGTAACCGCTACGGTCAATTCCATTCCGCTCATCTGTGGCAGTATTTTAAGTAAGAAAATAGCCGAAGGCATTGATGGCCTGGTGCTGGACGTTAAAACCGGTAACGGTGCTTTCCTGCCCGACTATAACCAGAGTCAACAATTAGCTAAACAACTGAAACGGGTTGGGGAACATTTCGGATTGCGGATCAAAGCCGTTATCACGGATATGAACCAGCCATTAGGACGGGCAGTCGGTAACTGGCTGGAAGTTGTCGAATCAGTTGAGACACTCAAAGGTTATGGTCCAGAAGATTTAACCGAACTTACGCTGGAGCTAACCGCCTGGATGGTTGTTCTGTCTGGAATAGAGAAAAATTTCAACAAGGCTCGCGAATTACTGAAGGAACTAATCACTTCGGGTGAGGCTTATCAAAAATTCTTAACAATGGTAGAAGCGCAGGGCGGCGATACCAGTTACATCGAACATCCGGAAAAATACAAGCCAGCCGCCTATCAGGCGCCAGTTCTGGCAACCGAATCAGGTTGGGTAAAAAGCATTGACACCAAAAGGATTGGTATGTGCGCCGTGACATTAGGAGCCGGCCGACTGTCGCTGAACTCCGTTATCAGACCAGAAGTTGGATTGACCATCAATAAAAAAATTGGCGATTATGTTGAAGTCGGCGAATCGCTTGTAACCGTCCACGCCAGCAGTCGCAAATCTTTCGAGGAAGTGCAAAGCGCCCTTCACAAAGCTTATCATTTTTCTAAAACACCGGTTACGCCGCCACCTTTATTTTATGAAACTTTTTAAATTCGATTTCTGAAATGCGGTTAATTGTATCTTTTTTAATTAAATTTATGCTTGCCGACCTAATCCGTTAGTCGGTTTTCACAAGAAAGTTGAAAGTTTAATGAATCGCACAAAATTTAAACGCTCCTCCGGAATTTTAATCGCCGCCGAAGGTCTTGACGGCTCCGGCAAATCAACACAGCTCTATCTGGTTAAACACTGGCTTGAACTCAGTGGCCACCATGTTTACCTGACGGAATGGAACTCATCCGAAATGGTAAGACAAGCAATCAAGCGCGGCAAGAAAAAAAACCTGTTGACGCCGACAACCTTTAGTCTGGTGCATGCTGTAGATTTTGCCGATCGCTATCATCGACAAATTCAGCCGCTTTTGAAAACTGGTTTCATTACTCTGGCTGACCGTTATATTTTCACCGCCTTTGCGCGCGATGCGGTGCGCGGATGTTCCAATGCCTGGTTGCGTAACCTCTATAGTTTTGCCAAAATTCCCGATATTACTTTTTATTTCAAATTGTCTCCTCAGATAGCCGCTGAGCGGATTCTCTCCAACCGTCCGAAGATTAAATATTATGAAGCCGGTATGGACTTGAATCTACATTCCGAAGTCTATGAAAGTTTTCGAATCTACCAGACCAAAATCGGAGCCGAATACGACCAGATGAGTCAGGAATTTGGTTTCGTCGAAATAGATGCTACCCTGCCCATAAAAACTCAGCAAGAGAAAATTCGGGCGATTATTGCCGAGAGGATTGATTTAGCATCGTATATGAAGGGGGAGGTAGAATGAAAAGCTTTTACCTTGAACCGCTTCCAAAATGTGACATCAGTAAACTTAGCGGTAAATTAATTGTCCTGGAAGGTTCGGACGGTTCCGGGCGCACGACCCAGATCGCTCGCATCAAATCCTGGCTGGAAGGAAAAGGTTATGCGGTCGTGAACTGTGAACTGGCTCGCTCACAATTGGTTGGTCCGGAACTGGAGTTGGCCCGCCGCGGCAATACGCTCTGCCCGACAACTCTTTCCCTATTTTATGCTACCGATTTTATGGATCAGCTGGAAAATGTCATTATTCCGGCGTTGCGCGCCGGTTTCATCGTTCTGGCTGACCGTTACTTCTATACCTTGATGGCGCGCGATTTGGTGCGCGGCACTGAGCTCAAATGGGTGCAGAATCTTTACGGCGTGGCTTTAGTCCCCGATCTGGTCTTTTACTTGAATGTCTCGCCGCGCCGTTTAATCGAGCGCCGCTGGCAAAAAGCCAACGCAATGGACTATTGGGAGTCAGGAATGGATATGGGGTTATCGCGCGATTGGGCAGTCAGTTTCTTGATTTACCAGCAGTACTTGCGGAAAGTTTTTCTCAAATTGCAGGATATGTATGGTTTTATCGTCATTAACGGCAATAAATCAATCGCAGCTATCACACAGGATATCGTGAAGCAAATTGAAAAAGTTTTAACCTAAAAAACACTTCACCAGAAATTTTGTTTGACAATTCCCTGAGATATTTTTATATTTTGCCCACTTTTGAGATTTAATATGAATTATTTACAGCTATTTCATCATCTTTATCATCATTCCAGGGTAGGAACCGGGATGAGATAAGTTATTTACAGGTATTGTTAATCAACCCGGTCCTTCTGTAAGCGTACCGGGTTTTTTATTTTCAGGAGCAATTATGATTACTTTAGCTATTCAAAAAACAGGGCGGTTGAACGAACATACCACCCAATTGTTGAGTGAGTGTGGCTTATTCGTCGGCAATGGTAGCACGACGCGATTAATGACCGAGGTGTCCAATTTTCCGCTGCGAATTCTCTTCCTGCGCGACGACGATATACCCGAATGCGTTGCCGATGGGCTGGCTGATATTGGAATCGTCGGCGAAAATGTCTATTATGAAAAAGCTCGCCCATTGAAGATTATCGAGCGGCTTGGTTTTGCCAAGTGCCGCCTTTCAATCGCCGTGCCAAAAGATTTTAATTACGAAAAACTGACCGACTTGAATGGACTGAGCATCGCCACTTCATATCCGAACATTCTGAGGCGATTTCTGAATGAAAATAACCTTAAAGCCGAGATTCATGAAATCAGCGGGTCGGTCGAAATCGCACCCGGTATCGGACTGGCTTCCGCCATCTTCGACATCGTCAGCACCGGCAGTACTCTCCTGACCAATGGCTTGAAAGAAGTCGTGACAGTTTTAAAGAGTGAAGCCGTATTAGTAGCCGCTGAAAATTTAAGTCCAGAAAAATCCGATTTGCTGGAACAGTTACTTCTCAGAATCCGGGCGGTCCATGCCGCGCATATCCGCAAATATATTCTCCTCAATGCACCAAATTCCGCTATCGAAAAAATCTGCGCCATTCTACCGGGAATGAAGAGTCCCACAATAATGCCGCTGGCTGAGCCGGGCTGGAGTTCGCTCCATTCGGTGATCGAGGAACATCAGTTCTGGGAACGCATTTCCGCCTTAAAAGCGGCTGGCGCTCAGGGCATTCTGGTCATTCCAATTGAAAAAATGATAATGTAGGACACCGTTATGAAAGTTGTAAAATATCCCCAAAGAAACTCCTGGCCAGAATTAATTCGCCGACCGGCAATTGATAATAAAATCTTACGAAATTTAGTGATTGAAATTTTAGAAGCAGTCAAAGCCAACGGCGACGAAGCCCTTCGGCAATTTTCCTGGAAATACGACAATGTGCGTTTGAAAGAAATCGAAGTTCAACGCGACGAATTTGCGGCTGTCGCGAGTGAAGTAAATGACGACCTCCGGAAAGCCATCGAGATTGCGCATTCTAATATTACCAAATTTCATTCGGCTCAATTAGAAGGGGTTAAATTAATCGAAACCACCCCGGGCGTTACCTGCTGGCGCAAAAGTGTGCCGATCGAAAGCGTCGGACTGTATATCCCGGGCGGTTCGGCGCCGCTCTTTTCGACGGTGCTGATGCTGGGTATTCCGGCGCGGCTGGCTGGTTGTCCCGAAGTTATTTTGTGCACACCGCCTAATAAAGATGGTCGCATTCATCCGGTGATTCTCTACACCGCCCAAATTTTGGGCATCGAGCGAATTTTCAAGCTCGGCGGAGCTCATGCTATTGCGGCTATGGCTTATGGTACCCAGAGTGTACCGCGTGTCGCTAAAATCTTTGGGCCGGGCAATCAATACGTGACGATCGCCAAGCAAATCGTCACTGCTCAAGGCGTAGCAATTGATATGCCGGCCGGGCCTTCGGAAGTGGCAGTCGTAGCCGACCGGTTCGCTAACCCTGATTTTGTCGCGGCCGATTTACTTTCGCAAGCTGAACATGGTACCGACAGTCAGGTTATCTGTGTAACCGATAATGCCGAATTGATTCCGAAAGTTGTTGCGGCGGTCGAGCAACAGCTGATAGATTTGCCGCGGCGTGCTATTGCCGAAAAATCACTAGAAAGCAGTCGCATGATTCTGGTCAATAATCTGGCTGAGGCGCTGGAGTTTGTCAATTGTTATGCGCCAGAACATCTCATCCTTCAAACGCAAAATCCCGAGCAATGGGCAGAGAAAGTCATCAATGCCGGGTCGGTTTTTCTGGGTGAATTTACTCCCGAATCAGCCGGCGATTATGCGTCCGGGACTAATCATACTTTGCCTACCAACGGTTACGCTCGCAATTATAGTGGAATTTCGGTGGATAGCTTTGTCAAGAAAATCACTTTTCAGAAGATTTCACCTGCCGGTCTGAAAGCCATCGCTCCGACGATTGATTGTATGGCCGCCGCTGAAAAATTACAGGCGCATCGTAACGCCGTCCGAATTCGCCTGGAAGCGATTAAGAAAGGAGCCGGACGTGGTTGATCTGGAAAAACTGGCGCGGCGCAATGTCATTAATCTCCAGCCTTATGCAACTGCCCGCGACGATTATGGCGGCGCGATCGGCATATTTCTCGATGCCAATGAAAACTCGCTCGGCAGTGCGACTATGCAAAAATTCAATCGCTACCCTGATCCACACCAGAAGCGATTAAAACAGAAAATTGCCGCCATCAAAAATGTGAATCCAGAACAGATTTTTCTGGGCAACGGCAGTGACGAGGTCATTGATCTATTGATCCGTGTCTTCTGTCAACCGGCAGTGGAAAAAATTATGATTCTACCGCCAACTTACGGTATGTACGCCGTCAGCGCGGCCGGTAATGATGTCGGCGTTGTTTCCGTGGCTTTGATGCCAGACTTTCAGATTGATCTACCGCAAATTTTCGAGCAGAGTGCGAACGTCAAGTTGATTTTTCTCTGTTCGCCGAACAATCCGACCGGCAATTGCCTTAATCCGGCAGATGTCGTCAATTTACTGGAGAAGTTCAAAGGAATTGTCGTAATTGACGAAGCCTACATAGACTTCGCCTCCCAAAAGAGCTTCCTGTCAAGATTGAACGATTTCAACAATCTGGTAATTATGCAGACTTTTTCGAAAGCCTGGGGCTTGGCGAATCTTCGACTCGGGATGGCTTTGGCCGATCCCCGGGTTATTGATTGGCTTTCGCGCCTCAAATATCCTTATAATGTCAATGGCTTGACCCAGGAACTGGCGTTGACGGCTTTAGAACGAGTTGCGGAAAAGGATCGGATGGTTGCCGAACTTCGCGCCGAGCGAGAACGACTTGCCGGTTCACTTAAAGAATTGCCGCTAGTTGAAAAGGTCTATCCTTCTGAAGCTAACTTCCTGCTGGTGAAGTTCCGGGATGCGCGCGCCGTATTTCAATATTTAATTGGTCAGAAAATCATCGTACGCGACCGTTCGCAAGCCTTGTATTGCGAAAATTGCCTGCGGATTACCGTCGGCGCTCCTCCCGAAAATGATATTTTAATTGCTAAACTCAAGGAATTTGCACGTTGAAGAAAGTACTTTTTATTGACCGTGACGGGACATTGATTGTCGAGCCGTCGGATGAACAGGTAGATTCGCTGGAAAAGCTCGAATTCCTGCCGGGTGTCATTACGAATATGAACAAAATCGCCACGCAACTTGATTACAAACTGGTAATGGTTACCAACCAAGACGGGCTTGGAACGGATTTATTTCCGGAAGAAGATTTCTGGCCGGCTCATAATAAAATGTTACAAATTCTAGCGGGCGAAGGTGTGGTATTCGATGAGGTTTTAATTGATCGGAGCCTTCCGAACGACAATGCCCCGACGCGCAAGCCGGGTATTGGATTGTTGACGCAATATCTTAATGGCGATTACGATCTGGAAAATTCGTTTGTAATCGGTGACCGGGAGACCGACGTACGATTGGCGCAAAATCTTGGTGCTAAGGCGATTTACCTGGGAAGCAACGAATCTATTTCAGCCGATTTTAAGGCTAAAAATTGGTCGGAAATTTTTAATTATTTAATCAATATCGGTCGCACCGCCACAATCACCCGCAAAACTAAAGAAACTGACATCCGCCTGGTAATTAATTTGAATGGCAAGGGCGCAAATCGAATAGACACCGGTATTGGTTTTCTCGATCATATGCTGAATCTGTTCGCCACGCATTCCGGTTGCGATCTCGATTTGACCGCTAGAGGCGATCTGGCGGTTGACGAACATCATACGGTTGAAGACGTCGCTCTTGTTCTCGGCGAAGGTTTGTTAAAAGCCCTCGGTGATAAAAAAGGCATCGAACGTTACGGTTTTCTTCTGCCGATGGACGAGTCGCTGGCACAGGTAGCGCTGGATTTTTCCGGACGACGCGAATTGGTCTGGGAATGTGAATTCAAGCGGGAATATATCGGGAAAATGCCGACCGAACTATTCCGTCACTTTTTCAAGTCCTTTGCCGATTCGGCCGCTTGCACTTTGCATATAAAAGCCACCGGTGAAAATGAGCATCATAAAATTGAAGCGATTTTCAAAGCCGTCGGTCGAGCAGTGAAAATGGCTATTCGTCGCGATCCGACCTGCGACCAGATTCCGAGTAGCAAAGGTCAATTATGAAAGTTGTCATAATCGGCTATAATTCGGGAAATATTCACTCGGTGAGGCTGGCACTCCAGCGCCTAAATGTCGAAGCTACTGTCAGCTCCGATCCAGCTGTGATTCAAGCCGCCGATAAAGTCATTTTTCCCGGAGTTGGCGAAGCCTCTTCCGCAATGAAATTTATCAAGGCGAACGGCATTTTCGAGATATTGCCGCAATTGCGTCAACCGACTCTGGGTATTTGCCTAGGCTTGCAGTTAATGTGCCGGGATTCAGAAGAGAATGCCACTCAATGTTTCGGAATTTTCGATGTTGCTGTAAGAAAATTTCCACCGCTCGCCAAAGTGCCTCAGGTGGGTTGGAATACATTGTTCGATTTAAAAGGTGAACTTTTTCGAGACGTTGCTGAAAATTCTTATGTTTATTTCGTTCACAGTTATTATGCCGAATTGAGTGAACATACCATAGCCCAGACCGAGTATATCGTCCCATATTCAGCCGCTATGCAGAAGGACAATTTCTTCGCAGTGCAATTTCATCCCGAGAAAAGCGGTAAGGTCGGCGAGCAAATCCTGCAAAATTTCATTAAACTATGATTACAATAATACCGGCAATTGACATATTAAACGGTAAGTGCGTGCGCCTTAGCCAGGGCGATTTCGACACTCAAAAAATTTATAACGAGAACCCGCTAGAAGTCGCTCGACAATTCGCCGATGCCGGTATCAAGCGCTTACATCTTGTAGATCTGGACGGCGCACGCCAGAAGCGAGTAGTCAATTGGAAAGTGCTGGAAAATATTGCGACGGAAACGCCTTTGCAGATTGATTTTGGCGGCGGGATTCGGAGCGAGTCGGATGTGCGGATGGCTTTCGCGAGTGGTGCGCGGCAAGTCACGGTTGGAAGTATTGCGGTTACCGCACCTGATTTAGTGGTAGAATGGTTGAAAAAATTCGGCAGCGAAAAAATTATTCTCGGGGCCGACGTCATAGATCGAAAAATTGTCATCCACGGATGGCAGGAAAAAGCCCCACTGGAATTGATGGAATTTTTACAAAATTTTCGGGAAAAAGGCGTCCAACAAACGATTTGCACTGAAGTCGCGCGCGATGGAATGTTAATTGGACCGGCTTTTGAATTATATCGGGAAATCAAACAAAAATTACCCGATCTTTACTTAATTGCCAGCGGTGGGGTCAGCCAAATTGACGATATTTATCAATTACAGAATGATGGAATTGACGGCGTTATTATTGGCAAAGCACTTTATGAAGGAAACTTAAAATTGAGTGAGTTGAAAGGATTTTTATGTTAGCTAAACGCATTATTCCCTGTCTTGACGTCAAGGACGGGCAGACGGTCAAAGGCGTAAATTTTATCAATATTCGGCATGCCGGGGATCCGGTGGAACTCGGCGCGGCTTATGCCGAGCAGGGCGCCGATGAATTGGTTTTTCTCGATATAACAGCTTCGATCGAAAAACGCGGAACGTTTATCGAATTGGTGCGCGAAATTGCGAAACATCTGAACATTCCGTTTACCGTCGGCGGCGGAGTTCGCAACGCCGATGACGTCGCTCGCCTGTTGGACGCCGGCGCGGATAAAATTTCGATCAATACCGCCGCGGTCAATCACCCGGAGATGATTGAAAAATTAGCCGGGCGATTCGGCAGTCAATGTATCGTGATTGCGATTGACACGAAACATACCGAAAATGGCGATATTGTCTACATCAATGGCGGCAGGACGCCGACTAATAAAACTACCCAGGCCTGGGCGCGGCAGGTCGCCAATCTCGGCGCCGGTGAAATTTTGCTGACTTCGATGGATCACGACGGCACTAAAAAGGGCTTCGCGCTGGAAATTACGCGTGAACTTGCCGAAAATTTACCGATTCCGGTAATCGCTTCTGGCGGCGCGGGCACGATGGAACATTTTTTAGAAGTGTTTAAAATAGGAAAGGCCGACGCGGCGCTGGCGGCGAGCGTTTTTCACTTCGGCGAAATTCCCATTCCTGAATTGAAAAAATACCTCAAATCCAATGGCATCGAGGTGCGACTATGAACATTGATTTCGCTAAAAATAACGGTTTGATTCCGGCAATTATTCAGGATGCAAAGACTGGAAAAGTCCTGATGCTGGGTTATATGAATCAAGAATCTTATGAAAAAACTATAGCGACCGGCCGGGTCACTTTCTTTAGTCGGAGTCGGCAGGCGCTCTGGACGAAGGGCGAAACATCCGGGAATTTTTTGGAAGTCAAAGAGATTCTAAGCGATTGCGACGGCGACACGCTTTTGATCAAAGTCAAACCGACCGGAGCGACTTGCCATACCGGCGCCGACACCTGTTTCAATGAAAAAAATATCGCTAAGAAGCCGTTCATTTTCGAGCTGGAGGAAATTATTCGTGATCGCCGTGATAATCCGAAACCTGGTTCTTATACCAATAACCTTTTCGATGCCGGAGACGAACGCATTGCTCAGAAAGTTGGCGAAGAAGCCACCGAAGTCGTCATTGATGCCGTGACTGATAATAGGGTACGCCTGCTGGAGGAAGTTGCCGATTTACTATATCATCTATTGGTGCTTTTAGTGGCGAAAGATGTCACGCTCGACGATATTATGAACGTGCTGGAAAAACGGCATAGAAAATAGTAAACGAGCCTTCAAAAGGTTTTAAAATGCGTTTTAATCATTGGTTTGACTGTCTGCTCGGCAGGCGCCAGGCAGGATAGAAGATTCCCGCCAATCGCCGATAACCATAATCCGATAAACTTATTGTTGCATATTTATACGGTCACTACAAGTGGATAAAATTTCCCAGATCAGACAAGACAATAGGGAAAAAATTCTTGATTATAAAATCATTAAATCGTAAGTTTACCCGCTATTTTTGAATTATAAATAAGAGATAAACAATGTATAAAACGTCTTTTCCGAAAGTGACAGAAATTAAACAAGATTGGTACGTGGTGGATGCCGAGGGGGTAGTTCTGGGGCGTTTAGCCAGTCAGATCGCGGTGGTTTTGCGTGGTAAAAATAAACCGTACTTCACTCCGCATCTCGATACTGGAGATTATGTGATAGTTATTAATGCTGATAAAGTCCGATTGACCGGTCGGAAGGCAGAACATAAAACATATTTCAAGCATTCCGGTTATCTCGGACATGAGCGTTTTCTCCAATATAAAGATGTATTTCAATCTAACCCGGAGAAAGTCATCGAGCGAGCTGTGAAAGGGATGTTGCCGCATAATGCTCTTGGACGCCAGCTTTTACGGAAGTTAAAAGTCTATCGCGGTCCGGTACATCCTCATCAAGCTCAACAACCTAAACCTTTAGTAATAGAAGGATAAATAAAGGATGCCAAAATTAGAATATGTGTCATTAGGTCGTCGTAAAAGTTCAATTGCTCGTCTCAGAATGCAAGCCGGGGAAGGCAAGGTGATCATCAATTCCCGTCCGCTGGATGAATATTTCGGTACCGAGTCTCTGAAACGTATGATTACTCAGCCTTTCGAAGTCTGCGGCGTGAGTGGCCAATTTGACGTCAATGTCAAAGTCGAAGGAGGGGGATTCACCGGTCAAGCTGGCGCAATTCGCCTGGCAATCGCTCGGGCTTTGGAACAATATGACCCAGAGCTGAGAGCCAAGTTAAAGCCAGCCGGCTTTTTAACGCGCGACTCTCGAATGAAAGAAAGAAAAAAGTATGGATTGCGTGGCGCACGTCGAGCTTTCCAATTCTCCAAACGTTAAAGGCAGAGAGATTAGATTTATGGTAAATGTAACTGTTGAAATGCTAATGAAATCAGGTGCTCATTTTGGTCATTTGACCCGAAAATGGAATCCCAAAATGAAAGATTACGTCTGTATGACTCAAAATGGCATCCATATCATTGATTTGAACAAAACGCTGGCTTGTCTGGATGAAGCGACGCGCTTTATTCGGGAAGTAGTTCGCAAAGGCGGTGATGTCTTATTCGTCGGGACAAAAAAGCAAGCTAAAGAAATCGTCCAGAGGGAAGCCGATCGCTGCGGTATGTTTTATGTTGTTGAACGCTGGTTAGGTGGCACCCTAACCAATTTTTCGACTATCAAACGCAGTATCCGGCATTTGCAAAAGCTGGAAAAAGATAAATCCATTGGATATGGCGAGAATCTAACCAAGAAAGAAAAATTATCTCTTGAGCGGGAGCGAATAAAATTAGCCGATCTGCACCGCGGTATCAAAGATATGCGCAAATTACCTGATGCTCTTGTAGTCGTGGATACAATTTATGATAATATTGCCGTTCAGGAAGCCCGTCGTCTGGACATTCCGGTCGTCGCTATCCTGGACACTAATGCTGACCCAACTATCGTGGATTATCCGATTCCGGCTAATGATGATTCAATCCAAACTATCAATTTAATAATTACCGAATTGGCTGATGCCATCATCGAAGCCAAAAATTCGCGTTTGGTTGAAATCCCGCCACCGGTCGAAGAAGCCGAAAGTTAATTAGTTACCTAGAGAAAGGAATAATATGGGAATTACTGCCACCCAGGTCAAGGAATTACGTGATCGTACCGGCTTGGGAATGATGGAATGTAAAAACGCCTTAATCGAATCAGAAGGCGATATTGATAAAGCTATCGAAATTCTACGAAAAAAAGGAATTGCCAAAGCCGAAAAGAAAGCGGATCGCGTTGCCAAAGAAGGAGTAATCCTTTCCTATATCCATCCCGGTAATAAACTGGGAGTTTTAATTGAAGTCAATTGCGAAACTGATTTCGTCGCCGCTAATGCTGATTTTATTTACTTTGTCAAAGATATAGCTATGCACATAGCGGCTACTAACCCGCTATCCATTCGCCGAGAAGAGATCGATCCGACTATTCTGGAAAAGGAAAAAGAAATATATCGGGCTCAGGTGCAGGCTCAGAATAAACCGGAAAATATCGTCGAGCGCATCGTCGAGGGTAAAGTCGAGAAGTTCTATCAGGAAAATTGCCTGCTGGAACAACCGTTCGTTAAAAATCCTCAGATCACGGTTAAAGATTATGTCACTAGCATCATCGCTAAAACCGGTGAGAATATTAACATTGCGCGTTTCGTCCGCTTTCAATTAGGCGAAAGTCTCGAGAAATAAATAACCTATATCAGGTTAACAAATGGTCTCAATTCCTTATAAACGAGTTATCCTGAAATTTTCAGGAGAAGCGCTGGCGGGTGAAAAGGGGGCCAATTTTGATCCGGATATAATTCGGCAAATTGCTGTTGAAATTAAATCCGCCGCCGATCTTGGTGTTCAAATGGGAATAGTATTCGGGGGCGGCAATATCATTCGAGGCTTGAGTGGCGTTGGCAAATCGCTCGATCGAGTCCAAGCTGATTATATGGGAATGTTAGCGACGGTAATTAACGCTTTAGCAATGCAAGATGCACTTGAAAAATTAGGACTAAAGGCACATGTATTTTCAGCAATTCAGATGATCGAAGTCGCCGAATTGATGATAATTCGCAATGCCCGGAAATATCTCGATCGGGGTGAGATTGTAATCTTCAGTGCTGGAACGGGACGTCCATTTTTTAGTACTGATTCCGGAGCGGCTTTGCGGGCGGTGGAAGTGCAAGCCGAAGCCATTATCAAAGCCACTAAAGTTGATGGCGTTTATGATAAGGATCCAGAGAAATTCAACGACGCCCAATTCTATGATCAATTGGATTACCAAACCGTCATTGAGAAACGCCTCAAGGTAATGGACTTGACCGCAATAACAATTTGCCAGGACAACAATTTGCCAATTATCGTCTATAATATGAAAACCCCGGGTAATCTACATAAAATTTTAACCGGCGAAAAAATTGGAACGCTAATATCACGGAGTCAACTATGATCAACGAAGTTGTCAAAGATGCCGAAGACCGTATGAAGAAAAGTCTTGATACGATTCAGCAGGAAATGGCTGTAATTCGTACCGGACGGGCAACCCCTGCCTTACTCGATCCGATCAAAGTCGAATATTATGGGGCGACTGTTCCACTGCGCCAGGTAGCTTCCATCGGGGCTCCGGATGCCCGCCTGTTGATCGTCCAGGTTTTTGATCGAAACGCAGTGCCGAATGTCGAAAAGGCCATTCGAACCGCTGAACTTGGTTTGAATCCCATAGTCGAGGGTAATTTACTAAGGGTACCAATTCCGCAACTGACCGAGGAACGTCGTAAAGAACTGGTAAAGTATGTCCATAAAATTGCTGAAGAAGGAAGGGTGGCAATTCGCAATATTCGCCGTGATGCCAACGATATAGCTAAGGAATTAGAAAAAGATCACGAAATATCCGAAGATGAATTACATAACGGGCAGGAAGAAATCCAGAAACTGACCGACAAATATATCAAGCTGATTGATGAATTGGTAAAGCGTAAGGAAAAGGACATTCTAGAAGATTAGTCCGACGATTCAAAACAATTTTTCCCGTTTGGGTTTATCACAGTATTTGATTTTTTACCCACTCTTGATAATTCCTCATTGGTAAGTTTTCCCCCAGCCATTGATTACTTATAACAATTTCTCCCATAAGGATAATCCATTTACTTTCGACTTTGTATCAGGATTTCGGACAATTCGCCGACGTTTTCAAGAACATAGTCCGGTAAAATGGGACTTCTTTGTAAGTCAGTCCGCGTTGTTTCACCGGACAATACTAAAATGCTGGCAATTCCAGCCTGCCGTGCCATTTTAATATCGGTATATAAACGATCGCCGACGATGGCAACTTCTTGTTTTTTTAATCCGAACCGTTGCATAATGCCTTTTATCATAGATGGATCAGGTTTGCCAAGTACTGCGGATGGTTTTTTACCGGTAGCCGCTTTCAAGGCCGCACAAACCGCACCGCAATCCACCAGAATCGTATCCTGATCGGTAGGGCAGATTCGATCCGGATGGGTGGCGAGGAAAAGTTTGCCAGTTTTTATCCAGTAAGCCGCGTGACACAGTTTCCGAAACGTCAGACTGGTATCGAATCCTACAATCACGGCTTCCGGTTCGTCTATAGGATCATTGCCTACTACTGTAAAACCGTTGGCGGTAAATTCGTGTTTTAGACTTCGAGTGCCGATAAGGTAAATCCGCTTGATAGCCGGGTAATGGCGTTGCAGATAATCAATCGTTGCCTGGGCAGAAGTATAGACTTGCGTTGGCTTAACCGGCAAACCCATTTGCCGTAATTTGCGGATATAAGCCGCAACGCTCAGTGAAGAATTATTAGTTAGAAAAGTATAACCAATTTGCAGTTTTTTTAAGTCATCGAGAAAATCTTTAATAAATGGGAAGAGAGTGCGGCCGTTATAAATTGTGCCGTCTAAATCCAGAATAATATGTCGCACGTTCCGTAGATTCTTAACTGGCTGATTTCTGTTATCAGTTTTCTCGACAAACAATTTTAATATCTCGAATTAGTGTGGAAAACGCTTAGGTATGTTTAATAAAACAACGTCGGCGTTTATGCTGACGCAGATCGAAATACTTCCATTGAGATTGGACTTTGATATTAGTTTCCAGTTCGGGGTTCGATTCGGCTCTCTGTATGCCTTTACGGACTAATTTTATACCTACTTCAGCAATCATTAACGCCGGTACTCCCTGCCCCTGATATTCCGGCAAAACACCAACTATCAACAGATCGGCGACCTTAGCATGTTTCAAAGCCCATAGCAGGTGCAGAAATCCAAACGGAAAAAGCCGACCCCTGGCTTTCTGAAGAGCTCGCGCTAAAGATGGCATTGTGAGTCCGATGCCGACGATTTGATCATTTTTATCAAGCACAATGGCAATAAAATCGGGGTCCATAAGACTAATATATTGCCTAACATAGGCATCAATTTGTTTTTCAGTAAGCGGCACAAAGCCATATAGCACGGAATAAGTCGCGTTTAAAACCTCAAAAATTTGATGAGCATAAGGCAAAACATCTTTGATTTTTTTAACCTGCAGAGTATGCAGGCCGAGTCGCTGTTTGACAATCTGTGAAACATTAATGAGTTTCTGGGGCATAACCTTCGGTACAGTGATATCATATTCGACCCAATCAATATCTTTCTGATAACCTAAATTCTCGAGATATTTTGGGTAGTATGGATAATTATAAATGGTTGCCATCGTTCCAATCTCTTCAAAGCCTTCGATTAGCATTCCTTCGCGATCCAGGTCGGTAAAACCCAGCGGTCCATGAATGGCTTCAACTCCCAGCTCTTTACCCCAATCTTCGAGTGCCTTAAAGAGAGCCGTGACAACCTCTTCATCGTCTATAAAATCCACCCAGCCGAAACGCAAGTATTTATTACCTGAGATTTCAACAAAGCGTTTATTGTAAATTCCAGCTATGCGGCCCGCCAATTTGCCGTTTTTATAGGCCAGCCAGTAACGAGCGTCGCAAAATTCAAAAGCCGGGTTTTTTTGACGATCCAAAGTATTTCTTTCATCGAAATTCAACGAAGGTACATAATACGGATTACCCCGATAAAGCTTCAGCGGAAATTTAATGAACTGTTTTAATTGCTGGGGCGTTGTCACTTCCTCAATATTTACCGCCATAGTTGCTCCTTATAAATTGTAAGTAATTTCACATTAATTAATTCTGCCGTGCACCTGATAATTTCTTCTATTTATGAAAACCGGTTCGAAAAAATCAAGCCCAATTACAATGTTTAATGAATTTTCGCTGAAAATTTCCGCAACTTCAAATCAAACCTTGACTTTTACCAATTCACCCGATTTAATTTTTCTGTAGTATTTCCGAATCGTATAGTCTCTCAAAATCATTTTTATGTTGTGCCTCCTCAGAGGCTAATTTTTCGAACAAATTCGCTACCTCTGGATCGCGACTGGTTGAGGCTAAAGTCTTATATAGTTTAAAAGAAAGTTCTTCACGCTGAATAGCGGTCATCAGCATATCGCGATAACTTTGATTCTCAACCGTGGGTACAAGATATTCACCAATTTGAAGGTTATCAACCGACGGAATAGCCTGCGATTTAAAACCGGTTTTACGAAACTGCTCTAATTTCTCGATATGTTGACGTTCCATCAGCTCGATTTCCCGGATAGCCTCCATCATAGCCAGTGATGGCGCTCCCTGCAACAAACGGTGATAGAAACGAACGGATTCCCATTCGCGCTCAACCGCAAAATCCAATATATTTTCAAATTGACTGCGATCCATTGTTTCTCCCAAGACACATTAAATCAATAAACTAACTATCTTCAATTTAGCCTAATTTATTCTACAACGCAAGATTTCTGCCACTTGCAAATATTACCAATTTTAACCAGTCTTTATTAATTAAATGGCATTTATCAAAGATAGCTATGCAAGCCTTTCAATAGAAAACTAACTCCCAGATAGGTGAAAATCACGGTCACAAAAGTAATAATTACAATCACGGCTTTCTTCACCCCTCTCGGCTTCAGCAAATGAAAATAAAACGCCAGAACCAGGATATTAATTAACGCCCAGATTTCTTTGGCATCCCATGACCAATAATTGCCCCAGCTCTGATAACCCCAGAATGCTCCGGTCACTAATCCGATATTCAAAAAGAGAAAAGCAATTCGAACTTCATTATCCATTTTTCTCAGTAATGACATCCCGTCGCTCGAACTCTCATTTTTATTTTGCACTAGAAAAACAAGAGCGTAAATAACCGCCAGAACAAGCGCCATATAACCAAAAAAGTACGAAGGCACGTGCAGATACATCCAGAAACTATTCAAGGCGGGCGTTAGCGGCTGTATCGTTTTATCCGAAGGTGGCATTAACCAAGCTCCGGCGATTATTCCTATAATTATCAATAGAACTATCCAGCGGTACCGAGGCTCAATCTGCCGTCGCCAAATGACCAATCTCAAGGCCAGTAAAAGAGACAACAGCAGACTCGTTTCATAGAGCGAAGTGAACGGCGGATGCCCGGCTACCAGTGATCGCCAAATCAGCGCGCCCAGATGTACCAGAATAGCCAGCCAGATTACGATCGAACAAATTCGGTCCTTGACTTTAGTAATCAGACTAACAAAAGCAATTGTGTATAAAATCAATGCGGCGATTAAAAGCGGTTGTTCCACTGTGTTTTTCCCTTATGTTAGCGAATTTGCTTCCATAAAATAACATAAGTCAGCACGGCTAAATACATTAGACTAAGTAGCGCCAGTAACCTTAGGCCCGTAACTTCGGCGACTTCAATGATTGTGGTATACTTTGGACTCAGTGGATTAATTTTAATTTTGCGACCGGCGACATTGAATACCTCACCGGGCGGAATCTGATATTCTTTATGATCAATTTCGACTGTCAACGCCCGCGCCAAAGTATCAATACCTTTCAGGACGATTACCTGCTGATTGAAGTTGCAGGCTACATTAAAAGGCGAAATTAATGTATCCCCGCCGCAAATAACTTCAAATAAATAATCTTTTTTAAAAGCACTTTGATATAACCGATATTTACCGATAGCGAGCGGTCGGTTGACAGCCAGAATGGTAGTATCGGTTTGATTAATCAGCAATCGGCTGGTGTAAGATTCCACTGTTTTCCCATCTGGATGGGTTTTTATATCGAAACTGAGAAGTTGTAAGCGAATGTTGTATTCCGGTTTCGGTTTTTTCAAAAATTGGGCAAAATTGACTTCTTGCCCTTCCAGAATTGAGATAACAAAGCGTTGATTGAAAGCTTTATCACATAAAATAAGCAGGAAAATAGCCGCCAGTAAAAAATGCAGAAATTTGGGAGCGAAATCCCTCATACCTTTTAGAAATATGGCCGCTAACATTCCAGCTATCAATACTAGCCACAGTCCGATATTTAGCCAGGAATGCGGCAAATGGTCAAAGCCAAGCGTTCGCACAATTTGCGAAATCGGTCTATTTGAAGAAATTTCAAAGCCTGTTTCAGGAGTCAGAAGCGTACTAGCGGTCATAAAAATAACCAGAACCGCCGTCGTAATCTGAAATATTCTTAAGTTAACTTTAGACAAAGTAATTAAAAATCGGAAATTAGTTAGAATTACCCTTTTCCATATAGAAAATTTAAGGAAATTTCCAGGGAATCAAACAGCCGAATTTCAGATAAAATAACTTGAGGGAGGTTAAATTTTCTGGCAATGTGGGCAAATGTGGGTACTCCTCTGACCAACTTTGAGACGTTCAATAGTCGTCCCGCATCGCGGACAGGCCTGACCGCTACGACGAAAAATTTTCAGCGCTTCCTGGTTGCGACCGCGCCGGTCAACCGATTGGAAATTACCTTGGCCGTTGCCGAGACTTGTCCCTTGATTGGCTAAACCCTGCTGTAGAACTTTTGGAATAGCTTTATGCAAAGATGCGATTTCCTGATTATTGAGGGAATCAGCCGTTCTTAAAGGATGGATGCCTGCTTCCCAGAGAGCTTCATCAGCGTAAATATTGCCCAAGCCCGCTATAATTGTCTGATCCAGTAAAAGCGGTTTAATCTGACGATGGTGTTTACGCAAATTTTCAGTCAGAATTTCAACCGTAAATTCAATGCTTAGCGGCTCAACGCCCAGTTTGCCGATTACTTTCTCCGGCTGATCAACCAACCAGAAGCGTCCGAATTTGCGAGTGTCATGATAACGCAATTGGCGACCGTCACTTAGTGAAAAAATTAAATGCTCATGTTTGCTAATTGGCCAATCGGGCATTGTCAGGAAGAATTTCCCTGACATACGCAGATGAACGAGGAGAAATTTTACCGGCTTCAGTTCAATTATAATAAATTTTCCGCGTCGGGTAATCGCGGTTATTTTTCGGTTTTGAATCTCAGTAGTGAATTTTTCCGTGCCAGGCTCGGCAATGATTTTCGGCCAGCGAATTTCAATTTTGAGAATCTTCTGGCCGACTAATTTTGCGGCTATTAGGTCATTGACAACGGTCTGGACTTCCGGTAGTTCGGGCACGGAGCGGATTCCTCAATATTCGCCCCAACTTCTGATTTTCAAATCATCCATTTTCAGTCGGGAGATAGCCTCGATGAAGCGCATTGCGATCTGGCGATTGGTAATTAACATTACATTAAAATCAGCCGCCGTACGCCGGATTAAATAGCCATTGGTTAGTTCTCGTTCCTGGTAGCTTTTAGGAATATTGATTACTAAATCAATCTGACCATTTTTGAGATAGGTAATGACGTTCGGTTCTTTTTTCTCTAGCGGCCAAAACAAGGTTTCAACCTGAACCTTATTTGCTTCCAGAAATTTTGCGGTTCCACCGGTGGCATACAGCTTCACATTCATATTTTGGAGAGTTCGAATCGATTCTAGTAATTCGGCTTTGGATTCGATCGGGCCTGATGAAATTAAAGCCGCTCGCGGCGGGAAATGGTAGCCGACCGAAATTAGTGCTTTCAGAAAAGCTTCATCGAAATCGTCGCCGAGGCAAGCAACTTCGCCAGTGGAAGCCATTTCTACACCCAGAGTTGGATCGGCGCCTTGCAAACGCGTGAATGAAAACTGGGGTGCTTTTACACCGACATGATTCAGCTCGAATAGCGTTACTGGAATCGGTTCCAGCGGAACGTGCATAATAACCTGCGTAGCTATGTCAATAAAATTACGCTTGAGGACTTTCGAGACAAACGGGAAACTGCGCGAGGCTCGTAAGTTACATTCGATTACCTTCACTTCATTCTGCTTAGCGATGAACTGAATGTTGAATGGCCCATTGATTTTTAAATTCTGAGCGATCTTGCTAGTAATAATTCGGATCCGTCGGATAGTTTCCAGATAAGTGCGTTGCGGCGGTAGAACTAAGGTGGCATCACCGGAATGAACACCGGCATTCTCGACGTGTTCCGAAATAGCGTATATGATAATTTCGCCATTGCGAGCGACGGCGTCACACTCGATTTCCTTGGCATTTTCTAAAAATTTGCTAATGACGGTCGGATACTCCGGCGAAATTTTCACCGCGCGTTGCAAATACTGAACAAGTTCCTCGTCGTTGGAAGCCACCGCCATTGCCGCGCCGCTCAAGACATACGAAGGCCGAATCAAAACCGGGTAGCCGTATTCGTGGGCAAATTCCCTAGCTAGCTCGACGGAAGTTATCTCTTTCCAGATTGGTTGATCAATATTGAGTTTATCAAGCAAATCCGAGAATTTGCGCCGATTTTCGGCTCGATCAATGCTTTCCGGTGATGTGCCCAGAATTCGGACATTGGCATTGTGTAATTTCAAAGCCAGGTTATTAGGTATTTGACCGCCCATCGAAACGATTACGCCGAGTGCACTGAATTTGGCATAGATTTCCACCACGTTTTCAAAACTTATTTCATCAAAAATCAAGAAATCGGATTCATCATAATCGGTACTGACCGTTTCTGGATTGTAATTCAGCATAATTGAATTATATCCAAGTCGCCGCAGAGTTTGACCACAATTCACGCAACTCCAATCAAATTCGACCGAACTACCAATATGGTAAGCCCCCGAGCCAAGAATTATGACCACATTTAAGTCACTAAAATTGACATCATCGCGAATGGCGTTATAGGTCAAGTAAAGGTAATTAGTATAAGCCGGAAATTCAGCCGCCAGCGTGTCAATTTGCCGAATGAATGGTCGAATGTTGGCTTTCAGCCGCAACTGGCGGATTTCGGCTTCTGATTTCCCGGAGGCGAGGGCGATTTGCTTATCGGAAAAGCCGAGCTTTTTAGCCGACAGTAAGATGTTAGCCGGTAACTCTTTATCCCGGAATTCACTTAAACTGGTGTTCATCGCGACGATATTGCGGATTTTGTAAATAAACCAGGGGTTTATGTTGGTCAATCGGGCAATTTTAGCGATGTCGTAGCCTTGGTGGATGGCTTCAGCAACGGCAAAGATGCGTTCATCGGTCGGCTCGCTTAGTTCTCGTTCCAGATTTTCAAATATTACCCCGTTATTGCCGACGATACCATTGGCGCCGGTTTCGAGCATGCGCAAGCCTTTCTGGATAGCTTCCTCGAAAGTTCGCCCAATCGCCATCACTTCGCCGACTGATTTCATACCAGAACCGATGCGATGACTGACATTGCGGAATTTTTTCAAATCCCAGCGTGGAATTTTAACTACGACATAATCCAGAGCTGGCTCGAAGAAAGCGGTCGTCGTACGGGTTACTTTATTGGGCAATTGATGCAGTCCATAGCCGAGCGCCAGTTTAGCGGCAATGAAGGCAATCGGATAGCCGGTGGCTTTGGAAGCCAGCGCTGAACTGCGTGATAGTCGGGCATTGACCTCGATGACGCGATAATCCTCTGATTGCGGATCGAGTGCAAACTGGATATTACATTCGCCAACTATCCCGAGATGACGGACGACCTTTATTGCCAGGGAACGTAACTTATGACATTCGCTATTGGTAAGTGTTTGACAGGGTGCCACGACGATACTTTCGCCGGTATGAATGCCCATCGGATCCACATTTTCCATATTACAAATCGTCAGGCAGTTGTTGAAACTATCGCGCATAACCTCGTACTCGATCTCTTTCCAGCCCTCCAGGTATTCCTCGACTAAAATCTGGGGCGCATAAGTGAGGGCTTTCTCGGCTTTATCCCGAAATTCTTCAAGATTGCGACAAACGCCGGAACCCAGCCCGCCAAGAGCATACGCAATCCGGATAATTACCGGAAAAGATAAGGCTTCAGCGGCTTTTAAAGCCTCATCGAGGTTGGTGGCTATTTGACTGCGAGCCGTTTTGACCTCAATTTCCTGCATACGGCGAATAAAAAGCTGGCGGTCTTCGGTGTCTTTAATAGCCTGAATCGGAGTGCCAAGAACTGCAATATCATATTTTTGGAGAATGCCGCGGCGGTGTAGTTCCAGACCGGTATTGAGGGCAGTCTGACCACCAAAGCTAAGTAAAATGCCATCCGGCTTGGTTTTTTCAATTACTTTTTCGACAAATTCGGCATTAACAGGTAGGAAGTAGATTTCATCGGCTAAATTTTCTGAGGTCTGAATGGTAGCAATATTGGGATTTACCAGAATTGTATGAATGCCTTCTTCCTTTAAGGCTTTGATGGCCTGACTGCCGGAATAATCAAATTCACCGGCTTCTCCGATTTTGAGCGCGGCACTGCCGAGAATGAGAACTTTCTTAACCATTATTTCCTTTCACCACCGAGGGCGTTGAGATTGCCAAGCATAATAATTCATTCACAACATCTGCCCGGTATTTAATCTGAGATTTTTTGTTTGCAATTCGCATTATAATATCCATTAATTATCAATTGATTAATTTTTGTTTTCTTGGCATTTATAAAATATCGAGGAATCGGTTGAAGATAAACATCGTATCGAGTGGGCCAGTGGCGGCTTCCGGATGAAACTGAACGCTCATAAATCGCCCGGAACGATGGATTAAGCCCTCATTAGTTCGGTCGTTCAAATTACTAAACCAGATTTGCCAATCCTCAGGTAAGGATTTATCATCAACGGCAAAGCCATGGTTCTGCGATGTAATGTAACAGCATCCGCTGGTTTGGTCTATTACCGGTTGATTTTGCCCTCGATGGCCATATTTAAGTTTATAAGTTTTTGCCCCGGCGGCTAAGGCTAGAATTTGATTACCAAGGCAAATGCCCAGTATCGGAATTTTATTCTCTAATGCCAGACGAACTGAGGCGATAGGAGCTTCACAATTTCTAGGATTACCTGGACCATTTGAAATACACAACCCATCGAAATCATACTTGGTCAAATCGCTATTCCAGGGTAAACGCAAAATCTCGACTCTATGTTGAGCCAATTGCGAGATAATACTCCGTTTACATCCGCAATCCAGAAGGGCGATTCGTTTCTTGCCCTGGCCATAAGTCCGCGGTTCAATGCAGCTTACTTCGGCGACAACATTCTGGCGGTTAGGATCGTAGTAATCAATTTCGTCATCAAAAGTGATTTTGGCAAGCATTGTACCTTCTTCGCGTAAAATCTGGGTCAGGGCGCGGGTATCAATGCCTGTTATGGCTGGAATTTTTTGAGATTCTAACCATTCGCCCAGCGATTGGCGGGCATTCCAATGACAATAATCCGCTGAGTAATCCGCTACTACCAAGCCGCGAACTTGAATTCGATCAGATTCAAAAGCCAGGCTATCCGGTTTGAACTCTGGTACGCCATAATTGCCGATTAAGGGATAGGTCATTACCAAAATTTGGCCATAATAGGAAGGATCAGTTAGACTCTCCGGGTAACCGACCATACCGGTATTAAAGACCAGTTCCCCGGCGGTTGCACCTTCCCAGCCAAAAGAAAAACCCTCGAAAACGTGACCGTCCTCGAGGGTTAAAAGCGCCGTACGTTTATTCATTGATTTACTTGACTTTCCAAGAATTATATTCAGTTAATTTCACATACTTTCAATCGGGGCGTAATTTAATCAATCAATTCAAGAATTTCAGTAAATTTTTCTGACCTTAGATACGACATAGGTATATAAAAACACTTCCTAACTATTTAAATTTTATTTAATAAAAAATTTAAATATCACATAAAATACTCTAAATGACCAACAGAATTTTATCACTTCAATTCTCTGTAGAAATTCCTGAATAACAAACAGATAAGCGAAAATATTTCAGATAGAGGTTGTTTAGCAATCATAGATGATTTTATTCAAGCATTGGAGATTCTTTAGTAGATTGAAGTTGAATATCCTTCTCTAGTTTCCAATCGAGATATTCAGCTCTATGAGTATATTCGGGGACTTCTTTACTATTTTATTAATGGTGGAAACTAATTTAGCCTATCTATTTTAATTTAGGTATGTATATGTTTATCATCGTGAAAAGAATAATCCTCAGAGATTTTAGATAGGTATGTTTAATTTTAGTAATTAGCAGTAAGTTTTAAGTTATATTGACTATGAATTGAACAAAATGACAACGGTACATTCCTTATGTAGTAATTTGGGTAAGGAAAGAATAATTGCATTTAATATATTTTTTATTTACCTTTTGTTAAAAAGGAGTATGAAGTGAAAAATAATAAAGATGTAAAAATCCTCACAAAAGTAGATGAAATAATAGCAATTAAAAAATTGATCGAGCAAGAATCTAAGAATAATTTTAAAATGTACTATTCTGATAAAAATATCCAAGAGGTAAGAGATATTCTAAGAAAATTCAATGATTCAACTAAAGAAGAGTTTACATTCACCGTCGGAGATGTAAATGCCTACTTGGGATAAAGTTCTCGAAGATGTAGAAAAATTAAATCCTCTAACACATTTAAAGAAATGTCTAAATGAACTTTATGAGACAACAAAGCGGACTACGATCTGCTACATGTCTGCTTTCTCTGTAATTAAGCCACCGGTTCCTTCTCCTTTTCATTCAATAATAGATCAGGATATACAAGGTTTCATGACCTGTGTTCAAGGTACTGATAAATCGGCTTTGGATTTGATTATTCATACCCCAGGTGGTGATTATGAAGCAACCAAAAGAATCATTAACTATTTACATTCAACTTTTTCTCATATCAGAGTAATTATACCTCACCTCGCTATGAGTGGCGGCACTTTAATTGCCTGTGCTGCCGATGAAATATGCATGGGACCATATTCAAGTATCGGTCCGACAGATCCTCAATTTTTTTTAAAAGAAGGGTACGTTCCAGTTCAGGCAATAATAGATGAATTTAATTTAGCTTTTGATGAGGTATCTAAAAATCCAGCAAAAGCTCTTTTATGGAACGAACGTTTAAAACAGATACCTTTTGGAAGATTCAAAGCTGCGATAGTAATGCGAGATAACTCAAACAAATATTTAATTGAATTACTTAAAAAACGTAACTGTAAGGATAAAAAAATCCAGGAAATAGAGGAGATTGCTAATTATTTAAATCGTCATGAACAACATTCTTCCCATGGACAGGGTATATTCTTAAACGATTTAATTGGAAAATTAAATGTTTCTGACCTTCATAAAGATAAGAATCTAGAGGATAAAGTACTTACAATTTACCACTCAGCAACCATTCTATTCCAGAGAACTGCCGCACAAAAGATCATTATAAACCACCTCGGGCGATCTCATATCAATAACTATTCCCAAAATTAGAAAAATCACTATCTACTATTTTCGCGTATCCACTACAGCATTAATTGATGTATTAAGTTCTACAGATTTTCTGGCTCTAACTTGACATTGAATAAAAATATCTTTACCTTCAAAGAGATGAAGAAAAAAGGTAATGAGGAGTGAGCGGATCTTATTAAACAGACTGGTCACGGCGAGTTATTTGGGAAATATACTGGTTCTCACCGTTGCGCTAAATGCCCAGATCGCTGATTTCAGTGGCGAACGGTTGACTTTTACCATTCACCCAAAATTTGTCGAGATGAGCGGCAAATACTATTTTTCGAACCGCACCGGTCAGGTGGTCAATTTGCCGATTGTCTATCCGTTTTGCATCAACAGTCAGCAGGCTTTCCCCGACTCGATTGCGGTCGGTTTGGAAGATAGCAACTCATTGCCTTTTGAGATTCGCAACGAAAGTCTCTATTTTTCAGTACCTTTAAAGAATAAGGAACTAACCGCAATCTTAATCTATTTCCGGCAACCGGTTACTCGACCGCAATTCGAATATATTCTGACTTCGACAAGGAGCTGGCAGAAGCCGTTGGAATTCGCCGATTTTACGATTCAGGTACCGTTTGCCTATCGTCTAACAAACCTGTCATTCCCGTATGAAAAGATTGACACAGTCGGAAATTTTCAGGTTTATCATTTATATTTCGAAAATTTTTATCCGGACAAGAACTTAATTTTTAGCTGGTAGGTTGAAGATGTTTTTTACCACTAAGACACCAAGACACAAAAATTTGTAAACCTTTAAATAATGAGGGAAGAACTATGAAAAAAAGTCTTGCGATATTACTTTTATTTTGGGCGACTGTTGGGTTAGCCAACCCAATTATGCCCCAGTTGTTTTCAGAATTGTATTTTGATTCTAACGGCTGGAAGATAGAAGTTATGGGTGGTTGGTATACCGAAAATGACGACCGTATCGTGATTGTATCTTCGACTGATTCGGCGGTTACAAATACATCTTTCCATTTATCGGGAGAATACCCGGTTATTACTCCAACCGATTTGGAAACAAATCTTTATATTAACCCGGCCGGTGATCACTTGAAAATCGGGATACTTAGCGATTATGGATTGTATTTCTACAACGATTTTATCTTCGGTGAAAATGGTGTTATAGCCGCGCCACGTCTGGGAGAATCTATTGCCTTTGGAGGAGTTATTGAAGCTTCAGAATCCGAGTATTATTTAGATAATACCCCCACCCTCGGCGACAGAAACGACTGCGAAAATTCAAAAGGTACTATTAAAGGGATTGTGACTAATAATAGCGGCAAGCCGATTTCTGACGTAACAGTAAAATATTCAGTTGCCTGTAGTGCAGAATCGGAAAATATGCCCGCGGTCACCGATGCCAACGGCCAATTTGAATTTGAATGCCTGACTGCCCGACAGATGCTTAGTTTCCATCACAATGATTATGAATTTTTAAGTGTTCCGGTTCAAATCTGGCCGGACAGTTCCATTGAAAAAACATTTGTCTTAACCGCCTTTCCGCCTAATTATCAAAGTTATTTTCCTTTAAAAATTGGAAATCATTGGAGTTATTTTCGTTATGTTGACAATTCACGCAGCGGCTCTAAGTTTATTGAAATCTCAGCAACTATCTTGATTAATGAAAAAACATACTACCTGATGGGGAATGATACAATAGGTTATGACAGTCTTAAAAATGTCGTGATCTATAAAAATCAGCGCGATTCTCTTTTGTATCCATTTTCATTATCGGACGGTGATTCGATGATTACTCCTGATTCGCTCTGGATGGTGAAATTGAATTACGATCAGACTCCGATTACCGTTGGAGCCGGAACATTTACCGACAACATCATCATCAGTAATAATTTTATGGGAGATCTTGTTGATAATTTTACTCCAACTGAAAAACAATTTTTATTCTCGCGAAATGTCGGCTTATTAAAATCATATCAAAAAGATAAAGGGGGAAAGACTATAACTTATGAATTAAATCGGGCCTATATAAATGGCATATCTTATCCACAAACCGGTGACAAAGTCGAACAATTTTCTATTCCTATAAAATATAATCTGAGTATCACCAATTACCCCAATCCCTTCAACTCCTCGACCACTATAAAATATCACCTCATCGAAACCGGCGATGTTCGATTGAGCGCCTTCGATCTGGGTGGACGATTGGTGGCAGAATTGTTTTCCGGTCGCCAATCTGCTGGCGATTATCATTATCTCTGGTCAGGTGGTAATCTGCCGTCGGGCGTTTATCTTCTTAGCTTGCAAGCCGGTAATCAGCGGGTAATTCAGAAGTGTTTGCTAATGAAATAACCACACTGACAGCAGAAAGTCTATTTCACTAAAAAATGTAGCGAACTATACTAATCGGCAGATTGGTCTCTTGTAATTTGTTTTAATGGGCTTGAACCGATAATTTTTAATTATGGAAAACATCATCCAGATCGCCGGCATCCGAAGTTTAGAAGAGGCCCGAATGTTACTCGAGGGCGGTGTCGATTACATCGGTTTTCCACTGCGACTGGCTTATCACCAACCGGATCTAACTGAAGTCGAAGTTGCCGAAATCATCGCCAAACTCTCCTGCGCCGATAGAAGCGTCTTAATCACTTATCTCGAGGACGCACAAAAAATCGAGGACCTGAGCCATTTCCTAAAAATAAAAAATGTGCAACTGCACGGCTTTGTCTTGCCAAAGGAAGTTCGGAAATTACGCCGATTAAACCCCGATTTAAACATCATAAAAAATCTAATAGTGCAGTCGGGAAATCTTGAGGAACTGATCCACACCATTGATCAATTCGCCGAACTGGCTGACGCTTTTATCACGGATACTTACGATCCCGCGACGGGTGCAACCGGCGCCACCGGTCAGACGCACGATTGGGAAATCAGCCGGAAGCTCGTCGAATATTCACCTATACCAGTGATATTAGCTGGCGGCTTAAATCCCATAAATGTTCGCGAGGCAATTTTAACTGTAAAACCGGCCGGAGTAGATGCGCATACTGGAGTTGAGAATTCTGTCGGATGGAAAGATGCTAATCTTGTGCGCCAATTTATCAGTAACGCGCGCCAGGCCTTTGATCTAATTTCGGAGAATGAAGCCCATTCTATCCCGATTAACGGCGTTCTCGATCTGCATACCTTTTCACCCAAAGAAATCAAGGACTTGATTCCAGAATATCTCGAAGCGTGCCGCGCTAAAAACTTGCTCGATGTTCGCATTATCCACGGTAAAGGCATTGGCGTTTTACGCGAGACTGTTCAGGCTATTCTGCGCAAATTGCCTTATGTTGAAAAATTCCAATTATCTGATGAATCCGGTGGCGGCTGGGGCGCGACGGTTGTGCGGTTGAAGAGAAAAGATTAGCTGCAAAAAGTCATACAATTACAAAATAATTGTTATACCACAGTTAATAATAATTGATCATCATATGGTAAGAAATAAAAACCTCTGTTTGCGAAATAATTTTCATTGAGGTAGCAAAGGTTCAACAAATGGTAAGAATTACCAAATCAAATTTAAATAGCTGGTAAAAATTTCATTGCTTTACGAAATTCCAAAAATTGGTTAGAGATTCAGGACAATGATTTCAATTAATTTTAGGTAATTTATCTGCGGAGCGGCCTAATTTACCCATTTGAATAATAAATGACTTGTTGGCAGTTTTCCATTATTGGAAAATTGTAAATTAAAAGTTATTTTCGACTCAGTTTTAAAGGTAAAATTTGATGAAATATACTAATTATCAGCAATCAAAGGTCTTGAATCGCAAAGTTATCCATAAGATCTTTAGCTGGCCTCTGGACACATCTTTAGAAGAGTCCGAATCAACCAAATCCACTCGAGTTCTGATTTGCTTACCTTTTGAGGAGGCCCATTTTTACAGTGCGCTGAAAGTCTTTTTACCTTTCATACGGCAACAACCGGAACTCGTCAGATTAATGGTACCGCAGGCTTTTTTCCCATTAATTCAGGAAATAAATCCAGATTTATTGATACCATTGATTACCAGTCGAATCAACAAAGAAGGTTTTCCAACTGATCCGGAGGTATTGGTATTAGCTAGAATCAACCTGAATGTCGCGATTGATTTAAATGTCATTCCAACGGTCACTACGGCTTTCATTGTTTCCCGGTGTCGTGCGCCGATCAAAGTCGGTTTTCAAAGTGAATTATCGGAAAAATTATTCAACCTCATTATCAATTATAAAACGGATAGATCAGTTGAAAAAGCCTACAATCTTATCTGGCATTTGGTGCAGCCAGAAATCTACAAAATAAATGAAAATTTAACTTGACGCATATAGCTCCGGCGTGTATATTTAGCGCCGTATTAGAAGGTGTTTTTATATGGAAGATTTAGTTTGCCCCGAATGTAATGCTCCTCTTAAAGAGGAAGAGTTGAAACAATCTCTGGTGTGCCCGAATTGTAAAACTAACTTGCGGGATTCCAAGTATCTTGACTTTCTAGAACTACTGGTTTATTATGACATCATAGATGATATTGATTTCTTCGATATGAGTCTGTACGGTAAAGAAATGCTCGAGCACGAACCTGAGGATTTCGATGAAGAAGAAATTGACCCATCCAAGTTCGAGAAAAAGAAAGAGGTCTGGGATGAATTCGAAGATGACCTCGAGCTAAATGAAAACCTCACCGAAGAAACCGAAAATGAAGAGGATGCCTGGGATCTCTCCGACAGCGATATTCCCTTTGAAGACGAATGGGGAGAAGACAATGAAGATCGCGAAGCAGATGAATATTAACCCTATCGTAAAATTTGAAGGGAAGATTAATGAACACAAATAAACCCGTCACGCAAATCCAGATCGAATTGCCTGAATCTAAAGCGGAAGGTAATTATAGTAACTTTATGCTCATCTCGCACTCGGGCGCCGAATTTGTCATTGATTTTGCTCGTATTATGCCCGGCTCACCCAAAGCCGTCGTGCAAAGTCGGATCATCCTGACCCCAATTCATGCCAAAACACTGCTATTTACTCTACAGGATAACATCGCCAAATTCGAGGCCAAATTTGGCGAGATCAAATTACCAGACAAAGAATCTTCGGGACCTTTCGGATTCCCAACGCCGGAAGAGAGCAAGTTACCTAATTGAGTTACCTAATTCCCGATTCAGGGTAATAAATTCAATTGGAAAAAGCGCGCCGTTTTAGTTAGCAAATCGTATTGATTGATACTACTCATAATCGGATTATTTTCCCAGGGATAAAGATAAAAATCTACCGGTCTGCGAATAGTCAACAATTCAGGAATTAACCGCTGGGCATCTATTAATTGAGGTAAAGGGCTTGTTGTACTCTGAATGACAAGCAAGCGTTCTCTTAAATTATAACAAAATTTTTGCGGATCAATTTCGGCAAATATTTGATGATTGACCAATAGATTCGCTATATAATTCAAATAGAGACTGGATGATTGCGACCAGAATAAGTCATTTAAAATCGCTACCCCGGCTTTAAAAGTATTATCAGCTTTGAACATAGCCATCGTGGCTAAGTAACCGCCATAACCCCAGCCGCAAATCCCGCTATGCGACAAATCAACATATTTCAGTTTTCCGATTTCTTTGATGGCGGCTTGAATGTCCGCTATTTGAATTTTTAAAGGGTCACTTAATGATTCTGAATCTACCGGTTCAGCGGCTGTCCTAAGGCTTGTATATTGCACAGCAGCAACTATAAAACCTTTATCGCTTAGCCATTGTTGGAAATAACACTCCGGTCGCCAGGCTTCGGTTAGCGGTGCAATACAATCCGCACCGTTTAATATAACGATCAGTGGATATTTATGATCTACTCTAAAATTGCCTGGCAACCATACACGATAATTAACCGGTTTACCTGTTAATTCATTTCGGGTTATTTCTCTCTTTGCCAATTTTATCGCTGGCTTTCCCAGAGGAGAATCGGGACGATCAGTTATCCGGTTCATCTTGCTTTGGGGCGAGGCTTCTACCCAATATAAGTCAGGTGGAGTAAAGTAATCTGAAAATATCTCTGCTATTCTACGACTATTATGCGATAATTGGAACGAATAATCACCACCACGATATGAAATATTTGTAATATCGCCGGTTTTAATATTAGCGGAATATAATTGTAGTTGATCGGGATTATCTTTCGTTGCTGTAAAATATACTAACTGTCCGGTAGCGTCCACAGTATAGTCCTTGACATTCCATTGACCCCGAGTCAGAGCGAAATAGCGTCCATCGGTCGGATTGAGCAGAAATAAATGATTATAAGAGTTAAATTCTATTCCGAACAAAATCTTTGCCTCCGGTTCGATCCAGTATAATTGGTAACCAAAGTCCGCAATCCAATTATTGCTAATTTCACGATACAAAGTATCCAACCTTTCTTGCGCCAGATCAACTAAAAAAATATACCTTTCCCGCAAATTAGACGTAACTGATTCGATGACTAATGACCGATCATCTGGCGACCAGATGAAGTTGCGCACGATTGAATTATCGTTCGGCCGCTCTTTAATCACAATATCATCGGTTGAACCACTCCATAAGTCAAAAACCTTAAAACGAACGGCATTTTCATCAGCTTCCGGCTCTAAATAAACCGCTATCTTTTTACTGTCATTAGACCAGCAATAAGCAGTCTGGCAAGCGCAAACCTGTGGGGCTGACAACCGCTGATAAGCTTTATCTGCGATAATCGCCTGTTCTTCTTTAGTGATAAAGTCAAACAATCGAAGATAGCCACATCGGCTATAAGTCAAATATCTTCTATTCGGCGAAAGGGTGATTGGCGGCTCGCAATTCGTTAAACCCTTAATCCGTTTTAATGGGTACCCCGACAATAGGCTAACTTCCCAAATTTCACCCTGAAATTCAAAGAAAAGACAACGGTCATTCAACCAACCCAGTGCTCCTATAGTCGGCATTCCTACATTTATGGCCGGCTTAAAATTTGTCAGTTGCTCTTTCCAGCCTGTTTGCGGATTGGCAACCCATAGATTGCGAAATTCTCCGCCTTGATCATTCCAGAGAAAAGCAATCAGGGAATCATTTGGTGACCAGGCTACTTCACTCGGTACCGAACCTAATTGATATGGCTCAGTAAATACAGTTAATAAATCCAGCGGCTCAGCCGCAATTGCCAGAACTATGCAATTGAGTATAATAGTTATAATCTTTTTCATCCTTCACCTCACCTAAATTTATAAATAACGGTCAATTATTTTTCAATTGGTGCAGAACAAGGTTGCGTTTTCTCCAATAAGAAAATGTTTTGGGCATGGAGCAATCGAAGCGGGCGACGCACTTGGATTACTCTTAATCCGCACAAAAGTAACTCAGTATCCCACTGAATGCGAGAAATCATAGTCATCCGCCGCTTGCGGCCTGAAATTACCTGAATCAGGCGATGAAATGCTGAATCGAGATAAACCGAAATGATCAAGTAGCAGTTTGAGACTCGGGTGAGTTCCTTTAATAATGCTACTCTCTGGTCGCTGGTCTGGAAATGTTGCATAAGTCTGAAATTAAAAACGACATTGGCAAAGTTATCCGGCAACGGCAGACGATTACCATCAGTTACGATCATCAGATTATTATCGGGAAAGCATTGTCGTTGATAAAGTAAAGCGTATAAATTTAGATCGCAACTGATAACTTTGAAGGCGTGTTTGTGAAAGAGCGGCGTAAAACGTCCATAACCCGCTGGAATGTCTAAAAGTAGGTGATTTCCATCCGTTATTTGTTTTAAAAAACGATCAACGATCCGTTGCTCCCGCCAGGAAATTAAGCGCTGATCATAATGACGGTAACGACTTTGGGCATAGCGTTCAACGGCGGCCACACTTTGCCAGGTCCTGGCATAAGCTGGGCGTTTCTCGGTATTTTTATTAATATTCACTTAGTCCCGTTATCTTTAAAAAACGACAATTCATTTTACAAAGAAAGTCCAAATTTGGCAAATGATTTAAACCCAAAAACGAGTAATGAATAAAAACTTTTCCCAGACTCTTTGTATCACTAATAAATAGATAAAAACAAAGTGGTCTGTCTGGTGGTGAAATTCACGAATAGAACAAATCAACCAGTTAAAATTTCATCTAATAGTTAAAAAAAACCGGCGAAAATTAGACTTCGCCGGTTTGATAAAAATTTGAGTTTAACTAACTAACTCTTTAATTTGAAAATTACTGGGATCGAAATGTAAACGCCAACGTTACGGTCTCTTTGCTTGGCCGGTTTGAAGCGCGTTTTTTTAATCGCGGCGATAGCGGCTTCCTCGAGTCCAGTATTCGGCATTCCTTTGAGAATGACACATTCGGTAACGATCCCATATTCATTCACGTAGGCTTGGACGACAACTGTACCTTCGATACCAGCTTCCTGGGCAATTTCCGGATAGACGATATTCCTTTGAATCTCGGCAAAACCACCAATTGGCTCAGGAGGTTCATCATAAGGGATAAACCGAACTCGTGGACCTTCATTCTCGCCACTATGTTGTTCTGGAGGCGGTGGTGGTGCCTCCCAGGCAGTATAAGAATCAAAATCAGTCGTTTGATCAATGGTAACGTCTTCGGAAAGGTCTTCGTTGTCAGATTCGATTGGGATAGAAGGGCGAGATGGTGGTTTAGTAGAAGTCTCAATTTTCTGTTCAATCTGGGGAATATCGGTTGCTTCCAGAACAATATCAACCGTTCTTTGAGTTACTTCACGTTCTTCAAATTTGGGAAAAGCGATCATAACCCCTGTAATTAAAGCCAGACCGATAACCAGTCCCACTCGATACATTAGTGGTTGGCGTAATTTCAAAGTTGCTTCGGGTTTCTTTCTTAAAATCATAGGCTAACCCTTAAACAGCTGTCTTGGTGGAATAATTAACTTTAAGAGCATCCGCTAATCTCAATTCTTTATGAATCTTACTTATTAATTCCATTGTAACCCTCTCATCAGCCCGAATCGAGACAATTAACTGCGGATCTTTAACACGTTTATTATAAATAATATTTCTAATATTTTCGATTTCTACCAGTTTACCATCAATCGAAATTAACTCCTCTTTAGAAACCCAGAGCTCAGTAACATGAATCTTTGATTGGAGTTTTTCAATTTGTTTAGCTTTAGGTAAAACCACAGGTAAGCCAGAATATTGGCGCATAACCGTTGTGGCCATAAAGAACAAAGTCAGAGTGAAGATAATATCTGGCATAGAGGCTGTCGGAATATCCGTACTAATATCTTTTTTATGTTGAAAAGCCATTGCGGTACTCCTTATTCAGCAATCGAAATTCTAGTGGCTTTAGCCATTTTCAATTGATCCAGAACAGCAACGTATTTATCATAGCGGCAACGTGGATGAGCTTTAACCGAAAAAATCATTTTGGGATTTTCCATCTGTAATCTTTCGGCAATATCCCGGATCTGATTGATTTCAACTTCCTTATTATCAATTAATACATTACCCTGAGGATCAATCACGATGGTAGTAATATTTTTCTTGGGAATCTCTACCGGGCTGTCACCTTCGGGTGGGAGAATTAGTCCAATGCCTTTATCCACATCAACCGTTGTCGTACAAATAAAGAAAAGAAGCAAAAGGAAGGCTATATCAGCCTGGGAGGACGATGGAATATTAACTTTGCGAGTTTTCTTCTTTTTAAGCAGAGCCATACTTACTTGGATTTCTCCTTATTCTCCATAAGATTAAGAGTTCCCAACAAATTCATAGTACTTTCTTCCATTTCGACTACAATACCGTCTACTCGCGCCACGAACAGGTTATAACACAACTGTAGCGGAGCTGCTACAACCAAACCGAATAAAGTCGTTAATAAAGCCTCAGAGATACCACCCGCTACAATGGAAGGTGACATATCATTGACCTTGGCAATGGCATCAAAAGCATTGATCATACCGGAAACCGTACCCATAAATCCAATAAGAGGAGCCAGAGTAATGACGGTTGCTAACCATATCATACCTTTATCTAGGAACGACATTTCGACTGTGCCAGCGCTCTGGATTGCCTTTTCAACAGCCTCCATACCATAACCGACTTGCGATAAACCGGCATGGAAAATTTCAGCTATTGGGCCGGGAGTATTTTCGCACAATTCGATCGCTTTCTTAACCCCATCTTCTTCCTTCAAGGTATTAAGTATTTTTGGAAGAAAACGTTTAGTAGCACGCGAAGCTTTAGTCAATGTATATGCTCTTTCAATCGCCACCATTATGCCAAATATCGCTAATGCCAGAATTGGCCACATAAAAATTCCACCTCTAAGAAACAGTTCAACCATTATTTATTTACCTCCATAATTACAATTCATTTTTCAATTTTTAATGCCTACAATTTTAATTCAATATTTTAAAAAAGTCAACGATATTCTCTACCAGAAATAATAATTATCTGAGTTGAAGCATCTTTCGGGCTTCACCCAAATAGCTAACTGCGGCGGTGACTTGATTATCCGAAAGCCGTACTATTTTGTAGTATTCATCGTAACCCCAATAACTGCGAGCGATTTCGGCTTTAATTAAAATTTTCAAGTAATCCGCATCTTTCTCAATCTGCTTAAAGTCCAAATCGCTGATTTTCTCAGCCGCCATTTTCTTAAATGCTTCGAAGTTTTTATCACTTACTTCGAACTTTTTATTGAAATTTTTACGATCGGTCGCCAAATCCCGATTCTTTTTGACGAAATCAGACGCATATTCAAAAATCACTCGTGAGGGATGTCTCAGTAATTTATAGGTTTCGTTAGTCAACACCTGGGTGTATTTCACCGAATAGTCAGGCGTAATTCCGCCTCCGCCATAAACCGTCCGACCACCGATAGTGCTAAATTTCGGCCGCTTTTCGACGGAATCCCTGACGGCTAACAAGGAATCACGGTTTTCCTCATTGAAAGTGTCATAATAGTCGTCAATTGCTCCGTCGTAAGGTCGCTGGATTAGGCGCCCGCTGGGAGTATAATATCTGGCAACGGTAACTCTAATTGCCGATCCGTCTCTCAAAGGATACTGGCGTTGCACCAGGCCTTTACCGAAACTGGTTTCGCCTATAATGAGACCGCGATCCAGGTCTTGCACGGCACCGGCGACAATTTCACTGGCACTGGCTGAACCCCGGTTAATCAGAATTACTAACGGTATCTTTTCATAAGGTTCGGTTTTGTTCGAATAAAATTCTTCATTTGCGCTGGAAATTCGCCCCTTAGTATAAACAATTTTTTGACGGCCGGCGATAAATTTGTCGGAGATTTCTACCGCCTGCTCTAAATAACCACCGCTATTATTACGCAAATCAAAAACCAGACGTTGCATACCTTCTGCGGATAAACGATTTAAAGCCTTTTCGACTTCGTCACTGGTCGTCCCACTGAACCGGTTTAAGAAAATGTAACCGGTGCTATCATCAATCATAAAAGCCGCTGAAACGCTATAAAGCGGAATCTCATCTCGGATAATCTTAACATCAAAATCAGCCTGTTCTGGGCGACGAATCGTAACGGTTACTTCCGAACCTTTTGGGCCACGCAGTTTTTTCTGGACATCGTTGCGACTAATGCGGTAGGCTGATTCCCCATTAATTTTAACGATCTTATCGCCTACTTCCAGGCCAGCTCTTTCGGCTGGAGCACCAGCTACCGGTGATATGACCGTGATATAACCATCCAGAATATCGAATTCGATACCAATTCCTTCAAACTTTCCCGAAAATTGTTCATTCAAATCATCCAATTGCTTGGGTTCGATGTAAACCGAATGGGGGTCTAACTCCTCCAGCATTCCTCGATAGGCACCTTCCATAACTTTATTCCAATCCGGCTCTTCCACGTAGCTGTCATTTATGATGCGGATAATATCCTGAAAAATATTCAATTTCTGGTATAAATCACTCCCCGAGGCAATGATTGACTTGCCTAATGGAGAAATAAATAAAAATCCTAAAACAACGACGATTATTATAACTGGAATGGTTGCCTTGCGCATAATTTGTCTCAATTTGACATAATTCATTCTTGGATAAATTCAATCATGGATTAAAAAACAACGCTTAATTTAACCTTTTATTACTATAATTGTTGCCTGTATCTAAAAAATAATTGATATAATTTGCCCAACTTGTTCTAGAAACCGTCTTTCAGAGGAACCAAACCGACCCGGCTGATGCGAATCTATATCTAACTCACCAACGAACTTGCCAGACTTAAAAATGGGAATAACGATTTCAGAGCGAACTTCAAGACCGCAAGCTAGATAATTCGATTCAGCCGTGACATCAGCCACATTGACCGTAATGCCCGAAATCGCCGCGCTTCCGCAAACTCCGCGACCGAATGGAATATTCTTATGTTCAGTTGGGGCTCCGACAAATGGTCCCAAAACCAGTTCCTTTTTAGGATTATCACTGAAATAAAATCCAACCCAATCAAAACCAGTAAATTTATAATTGAGAAAGCGACAAATTTCCAGCAGTTTAGCCTCACGACTACAGCAGCAGTTAACTATCTGCTGAATAAATTCGAGTCCTTCCTGCATTATCTTTTCGTTATTCTCTGGCGACTTCAAGTTATTTAGTCCTTATATAGCTCTTGCTGGATTTGTATATATCAAATTAATTAACTTAAAAATAACGGGCTGAATTCAAGCTTTGCCCAGGTTTTTCAGAACCCCCTGCGCCGCAAGAATTCCGGTTACCGCCGAATAGACAATACCCCGACTGTGTCCGCTGGCATCACCAGCAACGAAAAAATTCTGCAACGTGGTTTCCAAATTGGGTGTCACTTTATACTTGGTATCGTAAAATTTTATTTCAGGAGCATAGAGCAAAGTATTATTGGACATTAGCCCGGAAATAATTTGGTTCAAGACGGTGAGACCTTCAATCAAATTGGTCACGATCCGGTGGGGAAAAGCCATTGCGATGTCGCCGGGTGTAACATCCTTCAGAGTTGGAATCGTAGTCGAACGGCTGATGCGTTCCCAATTTGAGCGTCTTCCCGAAACAAAGTCGGTCAGCCGCTGGATAATAGGTTTGCCGCCACCGATGGTGGTTGCCAGACGAGCAATATCGCGACCGTATTTGGTAGTATCTTCGACTGGGTCAGTTAAGATAACTCGCGAAAGCAATGCAAAGTTGGTGTTATCGGTTTTGGAATTCCATTTAGCATGACCATTAACCAAGACGAAATCGTCATATTTTTCGGTAACGATATAGCCACTCGGATTCGTACAAAACGTCCGTACCAGATCATCATAAGACTTACTATAGAGTCGAAACTTAGCGTCGTACATAACAGCGGCAATTGGGAGGTAAATATCGTCCGGAAATTCAACCCGCACTCCTACATCAATCGGTCCATACATTGTGTAAATTCCAAGATTATGAGCCTGTTCCCGCAACCAATAAGCGCCCGCTCGGCCGGGAGCCGCAATTACCGCTTTGGCAAAATAGACTTCATCTTTGCAGGTCAGTTTAAAAAATTCGCCTTCTCTAGAAATTTTATCAACATAGGTATTAGGATGAAATTGAATCCCCTTTTCGATTAATCGCTCATAAAAACGCTGAATAATTTCCTGCAGGCGGTCGGTGCCAATATGACGCTGTTTGGCGAAAATGAATTCCACTCCCGCCGCATGGGCAGCCCGCAATAAAGTCTGATAAGCCTCACCATCTTCTCCTGAATAGCCGCCGGTAACTCCTAACGAAGTAAATATTTCATCAATTTGCCGAATCAACTCCTCTACTTCATCAGCCTTACGCCCAAAACTTTCCGGCTCGCCGCCAATCCGGGAAGTTAAATTCAGTTTGCCATCCGAGAAAGCACCGGCGCCCCCTATTCCGAAATTGACATCCCGACGTTTCAACGGTTCATCACCGCGATCCAATACCAGAACGGATAGTCCTTTTCCGGCCAGAGTTTCCGCCGCAAATAAACCAGCCGGCCCGGCGCCGATTAATATGACATCAAATATAGTGGAAGATTTCATTCCGATCACCTTATAAATAAAGTGGTTATTTTTAATAAAATATCCAAATAACCCTCAAAGTTAGGAAAGATTTACCTACAAAACACGAATAAATAAAGCCAGTTAAAGTGCGTTTAAGTACTTTTAAGTAAAATTAAGACGAATTAACTGCAATGGTATCAGAAATAGCCCCAAGTTATTATTATATTTTGAAATAAGAATTTAAAAGAAATAAAAATAACCAGGTGGAACTAACCAAAACGGCGGTTATTAGCCGATTTTTTTCTAAATTTCGCCCGATTTTTGATACTCCTTCACAATAAAAAGGACCGGAATGAATTTTAAAGATAAGAAATATTGGGTTGGATTCAGCAAAGCGCTGGCAATCGTAATACTGGTTTATCTCTTTCTTTTAAGCATTACCCTGATTGGTGATACCTTTAAACTAATGGGTGAGGGTTTTGCCCAAAAAATTATGAGGGGTGTCTCCAATCCGTTCGTTGGTCTTTTTACCGGTATGCTCTGCACAGCTATTGTGCAAAGTTCATCAATGACGACTTCTTTGGTAGTAAGTATGGTAGCCGGTAATGTTCTGACTATCAAATTGGCTATTCCACTCATTATGGGTGGCAATATCGGCACAACCATTACCAATGTTATAGTGTCACTGGGACATATTGGGAAAAAGGATGAATTTGAACGGGCATTTGCGGTCGCCACGATGCATGATTTTTTCAACATCTTAAGCGTCATCATTGTATTCCCATTTCAGTATTATTTTAACATTCTCGGAGTTGCCGCCGGTTATGTAGCCACTGCTTTTGAAAATATTGGCGGTTTGAAAATTATCAATCCGATTAGTAAAATTTTAACACCGGTATCGCAGTTAATTATCGGTTTATTTTCCAGATACCCCTGGATAAATATATTGGTAGCCTTAATAATTCTGTTCTTTGCTCTGACCTATCTGGTCAAAGTGGTTAAGTCACTCGTTCTGGCTAAAGTCGAGTTGTTTTTTGATCAGTATATATTTAAAAATGCCACTCGCGGCTTTTTACTGGGAATGTTCTTGACCGCCATAGTACAAAGCAGTTCTATTACAACCAGTTTAGCCATTCCACTGGCGGCCGCTGGAGTATTGTCGCAAAGAAAGGTTTTCCCCTATACCGTTGGGGCAAATATCGGTACAACAATTACGGCTTTTTTGGCCGCTATAGCTACCAATTCGGTTGGCGCTATTACGATTGCCTTTGCTCATACTTTGTTTAATGTAATAGGCGCCTGTATTTTTCTGCCGTTGCAAAAAATTCCGATTAAGTTATCCCGGTTATTAGCCAGCTTAACCCGCAAAAACCGGTTATATGCCATTGGCTATGTCATCTTGCTTTTTTTTATCATACCATTAATTATTATATTTATAACGAGGTAATATATGTTTGAAGATTTTTTAAAAGTCTGGCGAAAAAAGAGTTTAACCGCAGAAACTGTGGATCAAGCCCTCGATATGCTTGCTAAAACCCGCGAAATGTTTGTGGAATCAATGTGGTCTTTACGTGAAAGCGATACCGGTGAGTTACGTCTCGATGTTTACCAACATGATAAAACTATCAATAAATTGGTGCGTGATGTTCGTAAAAAATTGATGACGCACCTGATGATTTCCGATAAGAGCGAGGTAATTTCCGGGCTGACGCTGGCGATCGTCATAAATAATATCGAGCGGATCGGTGATTATACCAAAAACATCGCTGATCTGGCAATTCTGCATAAAAAAACTCTCCATGCTGCCGAGTTCGAGGAAACTGTGGTCAGCATCGAAAAACGGGTCAAGGACTTTTTTGACTGGACAATCAAAGCCTTTCCGGAATCGGATGTTGAGCTGGCGCGCCAGGTCGTCCATCAGTATAAAGACGTCTCGCGCGACACTACCATTTTAATCGATACCCTGATCAAAGGCGAATGCGAATTCAATATTTCCGACGCTGTGACTCTGGCGTTATACATTCGCTTCTTGAAACGCGTCGGGGCGCACCTCTATAATATTTGCACCAGTATCGTCAATCCCTTTCATCGGATCGGTTTCAAAGAAAAAAACAACGAGATAAATCAAGGAAACTAACGTGTCAATCAGTGTTACAAAGCGTTCTGAAGATTACGCTAAATGGTATACCGATGTCGTTTTGAAAGCCGAAATGGCAGACTATGGTCCGGTCAAAGGTACAATGGTCATTCGCCCCTACGGTTATGCGATCTGGGAAAATATTCAGGACATCGCTGACCGAATGTTTAAAGAAACCGGTCACGTCAATGCCTATTTTCCAATGTTCATTCCGGAAAGTTATATGAAACGCGAAGCCGAACACGTCGAAGGCTTTGCGCCGGAATGCGCCGTTGTAACCATCGGAGGCGGCAAAACTCTCGAAGAACCGCTTTATGTGCGTCCGACTTCCGAAACAATCATCTGGGCCAGTTATAAAAAATGGATCCGCAGTTATCGCGACTTACCGATATTGATCAATCAATGGGCAAATATCGTCCGCTGGGAAATGCGCACCCGGCTTTTCTTGCGAACGACCGAATTTTTGTGGCAGGAAGGTCACACGGCCCACGCCACACCGGAAGAAGCCGAAGAGGAAGCCCGTCGCATTCTCGAAATTTATCGTCAAATTGCTGAGGATTATCTCGCTATGCCGGTTTTGGTCGGTCGCAAAACCGAAGCCCAGAAATTTGCCGGAGCGGTGCATACTTACGCTATCGAAGCAATGATGGGCGATAAAAAAGCCCTGCAGGCCGGGACTTCCCATAATCTTGGCCAGAATTTTGCCAAAGCTTTCGACGTCACTTTTTTAAATAAATCCAACCAGCTCGAATATGTCTATGCGACCAGCTGGGGCATCAGCACGCGCTTGATCGGTGGCCTAATTATGACGCATGGCGACGACAAGGGACTAATTTTGCCGCCGCGCGTTGCACCGTTTCAAGTTGTGATTGTGCCCATTTGGAAAAGCGAAGAAGAAAAAAGCACAATCAATGAATTTGTTGCCAAGCTCACCGCTGGATTAAAAGCCGAACAAATTCGCTTTCGTTATGACAGCTCCGAACAAGAGACCCCCGGTTGGAAATTCAATTATTATGAGATGAAAGGCGTCCCGATTCGTTTGGAAGTCGGTCCCAAAGACGTCGCTAAAAACCAGGTCGTTTTAGTACGGCGCGATCCAACGGACGAATCCACCGGACGTAAACAACATATCCCGATTGATAATGCGCCGACGGTTATTAAAAACTTATTGGAAGAAATTCAAACTAACCTCTTCAAACGCGCTCAGGCGTTCCGCGAAAATAACACCTTTCACGCTGAAAATTATGACCAGTTCAAAGAATTAATCGAAGCGGGTGGATTTATCCGCGTTTTTTGGGCGGGCGACAGTGCCGACGAAGCCCGCATCCAGGACGAGACTAAAGCCACTATTCGGGTCATTCCATTTGAACAAAAAGAAAAAGGCGTCTGTTTTTATACTGGTAAACCAACAGACCAGATTGTCATCTTCGCGCGAGCTTATTGAAAATTGTCATTCATTGTCATTCATTGTCATTTATAGTAATTCTTTGTGATTCATTGTCATTCATTGTGATTTGTTGCGATTTGTAGTCATTAATTGTCATTTATAGTGATTTGTTGTGATTTATTGTGATTAAGGAAAAAAGTGAAATCTTCAATTTTCAAGGGAACAAATCTGGTACGGGTATTTTTTAAGATTGATTCTATGGAAAAATAATGGCAATAATTAGAACTCGCGCCTTCGTAATTAAAACTATTCCATTTAAGGATACCAGCCTGATTGTGCGTCTGTTTACTGAATCGCACGGCAAAGTAGCGGTTCTGGCCAAGGGCGCTCGCACTCTCAAAAATCCGTTCCGCGGATACCTCGAGCCATTAAATTTGCTGGAAGTCCAATTTTATTACAAGCCAACTCGCGATATTCAGACACTCAGCCAGGCCGAAACTATCCGGAGTTTTTTATCCAATAGTACTGAAATTGAACCGACCATTATGGTTACTGCTATTCTGGAATGTATTGAAAAGTTCATTCGCGATCGACATGAAGATGTGGCGGTGTTTAAATTAGTTATGGACACTTTGGATTATATCGAAGCGCACCGCGATAATAGCTCCATTGCTTTTGTTTATTTTATATTGAATCTGACGACGCTGATGGGTTACGGGATTGATTTTGACTCTAGTACAAATTTTGGCCAGTCAATTTTACCGATTTCAAATAATGACCTTGATTACTTGAAAAAAATTGAAAAAGCCGAAATCCATGCCAGTTTGCCAAATAACGAAAATTTGCCGATTATGGCAATTGCAAAAACTTTGGTGAATTATCTGGCAATTCAAACCGATTTACCTGTCAGACTAAAGAGCTTCGAGCTTCTTTCCCAAATTACCCGGTCGGTTGACCAAAAGGAATAGCCAGATGAATAACTACAATTATTACCAATCGCCGCGCTCAAATTCTAATTACATCCGCCCGCGTTTATTTCGTGGCGCAGTAGGTAATATTATCATCGCCAATGTTGTGGTTTTTTTGGTTATGTTAATTTTTCAGGCTCAGAATTTTTTCCCCTCAAATTTCGGGCTAGTGCCCACTGCCGTTCTGAAAAAGGGCTATATTTGGCAATTATTTACCTATATGTTTATTCATGGTGGATTCGGGCATCTTTTCTGGAATATGTTTGTGCTGTGGATGTTTGGAATGGAAATCGAGAATTATTGGGGCAAACGCGAATTTTATAAATTTTATTTTATAACGGGAGTTGGTTCCGGTCTGATAACAATGCTATTCAGCGCCCATTCTGAGATTCCGGTAGTCGGTGCCAGTGGTGCAATTTATGGGGTGCTCGTGGCTTTTGCGATGCTCTTTCCGGAACGCTATATTTACTTTTACTTCCTGATCCCGATTAAAGCCAAATATTTTGCCATCATTATGGTCGTGATTACTTTCTTTTCGACTATGTCTCCGGGGACAAGTAATATTAGTCATCTAACTCACCTCGGCGGGCTGGCAATCGGTTATCTTTACCTCGCCCGTTACAAATTACTCGCCGGTTGGCGTCGTCGGGCAGGTTCGGTAAACTGGCATTGGCCGCGCCCTAAGGTCAAAAATCCCTTCCGTAATCTGCGTCTTAGTCCGCGACATAAAAAAACCAAGGCCCCAAAAGAGCAAATACCTTTCTCCTATGAAACCGAAGAAACTATGCGCGAGGAACTTGATCGCATCTTGGATAAAATCAGCACCGCGGGCTATGACCGCCTTTCCGAACAGGAACGCTCTACTTTATACTTGTTGAGCAAATATTTCGCCGAAAAAGACCGACATAAGAGCTGAATGGTTACCGCTATCTTCTGAACAGAGTAGCCCACTTTATGTCGAACTCGCGTTATTTTAATTATCCGTTGAAACGGTTTTAACCGTCAAATCTTCCGGCTTTTTATTAATCTGCTCGAAAGTGTTTTTCTTTATTCGATAAACGTGCGGATAATTATTAATTTTGACATAATACTTTTCGGAAATCTCTTTACCGACTAAAAGTTCACCCAGTTTGGAATCCTTATCATAGAAAGCCAGCCGCAAAGTAGGCTTATCAAAACCATATACGGACAGCGATTTAGGTTGATAAGATTCCAGCTCGTCCACACTGAAATCCCGTAGAGCCTCCAGCCAGCGGCGCATTGAGTTTTCGTCAACTTGTAAAGTTTCCGGTGCGACGACCATCCAGTTGACCGAATCAACTTTTGTAGCGGTATATTCCTGTTTAGCAATTTGCCAGGCGATCCGCTCACATTTCTGACTATCGAACCCTAGTATTGTTTTATCCTGTAAATCGAAAGCACTTTTAGTAATACCGTTCACCGTCCATTTTTCAATAGTAAATACCGGTCGGCGGGTCTCTTCCTTAGCGTAAAATCCGCCACCGTCATTTTTGGCACTATCGCCGACTACGAAACTGGTGCGCGCCAGGCTTTCACCCAGTTCAAGAGTAATCATAACCGCTGGATTTGCTAGTCCGTATTTCTTAAGGTCTGACGGATTTTCATCAATGAAATCTTTGACTCGGCCGGTTGAGAGGCGAGTCAACAAAGATTTGACCTCGCTATCATTGGCTGGTAGATTCACTGGAGCAACGATTCGCCATTTTCCAGCGATTTTCTCGAGGCTGACTTTTCCTTTAGTACGAGAATTGACACTGATTTTGTGCACCTCATCAATGTTGAAGTGCATAATCTTTTTATCGCGCAAGTCGTATAGTTTTTTGTTAGCATAAGTCCAGAGTGATTTATTGGTAGTATAGACCGCATTGTCCTCCGAATTTTTAATAAAAATCAGGTCGCCGGTTGGATTTTCGTCACCGATCAATACTACGGTATGTTTGCCATTTTGGGTAAGGACCTCCACCTTTCCACGCGGTTCTAATAAACCATATAAGCTCAAATCATCAGTCGAGTCGGCAATTTTACGCTCGATAGTGGTGCTCAGGATTAAATCGAGATTAGATTCGATACTTTGGGCGTCGCCCTGGGTCAAAACTGGCGCGGTGATAATCCAATCCGCCCCGTTTTTCTCGCAAATAATATCTCCATAGTTTCCGGAAAGAATCAATTGCTTGACGCTATCTTTGTCGGTCTGGAATAGTTGATTTGCCAGTTTGCTTTTCTTTTCGCGCTTTTCGCCGCCTTTTATTTCAAAAAAATAGATAGCCGCGAATAAGACGACAAAAACCCCGAACAAAATTAGGGTTGATCGGCCTTTCTTCATGGTTTATTTCCTCCTGACGTAAACCATAATTGCCACCCCGAAAGCAATCGCTGGCAGAATTATAACAGTTAGCCACATAACTGTTTTGGTCTGCGCGGGAGTCATATCAATCGTACTTATTTCTGGGTTTTTGGGACGAATCGAGATCAGGTCTTCGTCGGCAATAAGCCAGCTGATCATATTCATAAATAAGTCGCCATTGGCTTGATTGTCGAAGTAGGCGTTCGAGGCAAAATCGGAATCACCAACAACTACCAGCCGACCTTCACGCTGGCCGGAGGCGCTCTTAATTGTAGCCGCACAGGCGACTGAAAGTGGACCCTGTAGATCGTTCGGTCCCCTGGAAACGCGACCGGTGCGGTAAACCTCCTCGATATTAGCAACCGCAAAGCTCTGCTGACCGGTCCGGATTAATTCCTCGACCGTTATGTTATCTATATCATCCAACTCCAGCGGACTAACGGTTCTGGCCATTGGGAAGAAGGTCATCACATTTTTCATATCTTTTACAATAGGATGGTCGGTATAATCAGTAACGAGCGGAATATCCGGTCCGGCGCCGAAAAGGCGACCGAATCCACTGGCGTCTATAATTAAATTATCGCCGACGTCAATTTTCCACCTTTTCATATAATCACTCAAGCCGGGTGCGGGACGCGGATCCAGCATTATCAGACTACTACCACCGTTCTCGATGAATTTAGTCAGCAGATCAAGTTCTTTTTCGAACAGCGGTTTTTTGGGACCGGCAATTACCAGAACTGAGATATCAGCCGGAATCGAATCCTTATCAACCAACATCAGTTCCTCGACGGCATAATTTTGCTGTTCGATAGCCTGTTTGGCTCGTTCAAAGCCATCGCGTTCGGTGCTGGCGATAGTGCCCTCGCCGTGCCCGGTCAAGAAGGCAACTTTCTTCTTACCTTCGCGAGTTACCTTGATAATGGCATTAATAATTGCTTCTTCAGAAAAATTGGGAACCAGTTCCGCTTTATCTTCACAAATAATCACAAGATTACCGTAATTCTTAACATTATATTGCTTAGCAAGGGCTGGTTTTTCATCCGGATCAACGACTTCCCAACTAATGCGTCTGGAATAATGGCGATATTCATTGAGACGATCATTGATGTAAGATTTATTGGATTTCTTGGCAAAAACGACGATATCAATGTCTTTATCAAGATTTTTAAGAATTTTGCGAGTTTGATCGGAAAGACTAAAAATCTTACTGGCAGTGGTGTCCACGCGCCAGGAATGTCGGGTAAAGAAAAAGTCAACTAATCCTACGATAGCAATAACCAGAATAATTACCAGCACCATATTGCCGCCATAAATTAGCCGCCGGTTTTTCAGCATCGTCCGGATGTCCAATTTAATCAAAGCGAATACGCTGGCGCCAAAACCGAGAACCAATAAAACAATCACTGGCCATGACCAGACATTGACAATGGAATAATAAATTAATCCGCAGGCAATTAAAACCAATCCAATTGATAAAATCCATTTATAAAGTTTCATAACTTAGCCCCTCCATTTGGAAGATTCAATTGACTGATAAGTAAAAAACAACATCAAAAAAGTCAACGAGAGGTAATAAACCAGATGGTTAGTGTCAAAGACCCCTTTTGAAAAATCATCAAAGTGATTGACGATTGACAAATATTTGAATACTTCACCAAACACTTTACCGGCAAAGTCTCCGGCGAAACCGATTACCCAGAGGAGCATCGTCGCCCCGAAAGTGCCGACTGCGGCGACGATCTGATTTTCGGTCAGCGAGGAAATGAAATTACCGAGAGCAACTAGTACCAGGCCCATCAGTAGAATTCCGATGTAACTAATCAGAATCGGCATAAAGCTGGGGTTGCCCCAAATAAACAGAAAAATCATAAAAAGAAAAGTGACCATCACCATCACGAAATAAAGGGTAAAAGACGCCAGGAATTTTCCGAGGATTAACTGCCAGTTGGTCAAAGGAGAAGTCAGCAAAAGTTCCATAGTCCCGCTTTTTTTCTCCTCCGAAAAACTGCGCATAGTGATCATTGGAATAACAAACAACACGATGACACTCATATTTTGGAAAAACGGTCGGATCATAAAAAGATTGACATTGATCGGGTAACCTTGCCTCTGGAACATTACCGCATAGCTGAATTCCAGAAAACTGGAAAGTAGTATGTAGAAAAAAATGCCGGTAACTATAAGAAACAATCCGATCACAACATAAGCTATAGGCGAGGAAAAATAACCTTTCAGGTCGCGTTTATAAATTGCCAGTAAATTGCCCATTTCAATTGACCTCCTCTTCTTTGGTGGTGAGTTTCAGGAATATATCCTCGAGGCTCAGGCCTTCCGATTTCAGTTCGAACAACCCCCAACCGCGGTTGACCACCAGAGCTGCCAGCTCTTTACGAATATCAGAACCGATCGAGGTTTCCACTCTATAAGTAGCTACATTCTCCCGACTGGTTGGTTGAACCGCCACGGCGGTAACCGATTGATGCTGACTGAAAGCACTCTCGACCTCGTTCACCGGACCTTCGACCTGAAGAATAATGGACTCCGAGCCGCGCAATTGCTTCGTCAAATTGTCAGGTGTGTCAATCTTGACCAATTTACCTTCATTGATAATAGCGACTCGATTGCAAGTCATACTGACTTCCGGCAAAATATGAGTCGAAAGAATAACCGTATGATCATTACCAAGACTCTTGATTATTTCGCGTACCTCGATGATTTGACGTGGGTCGAGACCATTAGTTGGTTCATCAAGAATCAGCACCGGCGGATTATTCAGTAGGGCTTGCGCAAATCCGACTCGCTGTTTGTAGCCTTTGGAGAGTTTACTAATATGATTATCCATAACTTCAACTACCGACAGGCGTTCGGCGACGCGGTCAACTTCAGCGTTGATAGTTTTGGAATTGACACCCTTGATACGGGCAACAAAGCTCAAATAATCACGCACCCGCATATCGGAATAAAGCGGTGGATTTTCCGGTAAATAGCCAATTCGTTTTTTCACTTCCAGACCTTGTTCAAAAACATCATAGCCCGCCACTTTTACCGTTCCGGCGGAAGCCGGCATGAATCCCGTGATAATGCGCATTGTGGTAGTCTTGCCGGCTGCATTCGGTCCCAAAAAGCCGAGGATTTCCCCTTTTTCAACGGTGAAGGAAATGTCATCCACGGCTTTGACCGAACCGTAATGTTTTACCAAATTTTGTACTTCTATCACATCGTCCTCCGTAGAAAATCTTCATATTTGGTGCGTTCAACACAACGGCAAGCTTTTTCCAATACTGCCATTAAATCTTTTTCAGCCGGAATTTGACCGGCATATTTGACAACATCCAGTTCCAAGAAAAGCTTCTTCCACTCAGTGACCAGTGCCGGCTCGATGTCCAGCAATTCAAACGCCTCGCCAATTTCAGCTGTGGTCATTTCCAGTGCTCGAATAAAAAAGCGCCGTTCCAAAAATTCTCGCAGGATTTCCGAAATGCGAAAGTAAAATTCTCGCGTTTCGTCCGGTGTAGTTGGCATTTTCTCTTTCAGAATATTCAGCTGATTCAGAGCAACTATATGGGGCGGATCCAAAAATTTCTCATCAATAACGATCGGCGGATGCGCTTTTTTCCAGCGTATGTAATACCAAATTCCGCCGGCTATTAGCAGGAGCAAAATTATCAGCAAAATAGTCCGAGTCGAAATTGTACGACGCAGTGGAAAAGGTGGTTTAATGTCTTTCAGTTCACGTTTATCCGGAGGTAAAACCGAATAGACCTGCACGGTTTTCGGCTCGGTTTGAAAAATCAGCACGCGGGTGGTATCATCCACCGGACGAGCTTTGATTTCCAGGGCTGGAATTGTAATCTGTCCAGTATCGAAGACGGCAAGGGTCAACAGCCACTCTTGCTCATAAATTTTACCCTTCTGGCGTGGTTGCGAAAGTCGGTTGTCAATTACTTCCAATTGGCCGAGCGTTTCCTCGACTACCGGTAATTCAAAAACCGTCCCAGTCGGATAGCGCAGGTTGATTTTCAAATGCAAGTGATCGCCGATCGTTGCGATGGTAGTATCAAGGCTGGTTTGGATAATAATCCCAGAGTTCTGGGCTGAGGTAAATTGAAATAAAATGAAAACAAAAGTAAATAAGATGAGAAGGTTGAATTTTGAGCGACTTAACTGCATTGAAAAATTGAGTTTCAAATCACCTTAATCTTTGCTCCCGCATCTTAAAAAATTTAACCAGAGGATCAACGTAAGAAGCGGCGGTATCAATTTCGATCAAATCCAAGTTCATACCACGCGCCATATCACGCAGATTTTGACGCTGTTGTTCGACTAAATCGGCATACTGTTCGAGGAATGCGCGGTCGGAAGTGTCCACCCAGACTTCAGTTTCGGTTTCAGCATCTTTCAAATTCAACAAGCCGACCGGCGGTAGTATTTTATCGCGAGCATCCTGGAGATAAATTGCGATAACATCATGTTTTTTGTTCAATACTCTTAAAGGCTTAGCGAAATTTTCGTCATTGAAATCAGAAACCAGAAAGACGATAGCGCGCCGCTTGAGGCCTTTCAGCAGAAACTCCAGTCCGGATTTGATATCGGTGCGAGGTGATTGCGGCTGATAGTAGAGCACTTCCCGAATCACGCGTAAAGTATGTGATTTGCCTTTACGAGGCGGAATGAACTTCTCGACTTGATCGGTGAAGATCAGCAGACCGACTTTATCGTTATTTTTTATTGCTGAGAAAGCTAAAAGCGCACAAATTTCAGCCGCAATTTCGTTCTTGAACTTACCCTGCGAACCGAAAGCGTTCGAGCGCGAGGCATCTACCGCCAGCATAACGTTCAGTTCACGCTCTTCTTCTTGAATTTTTATATAGGGATGAGCATAACGGGCGGTCACATTCCAATCAATGGAACGGAAATCATCGCCATACTGGTATTCACGCACCTCCGAAAATTCCATACCGCGTCCTTTGAAGACCGAATGGTACTCTCCGCTGAAAACATCATTGACAAGGTGTCGAGTGCGTAATTCAATCTGACGAACCTGTTTGAGAATTTCTTTAGGCAGCATAACGAGATAATATTTCGAAAAATAAATTACGGTACTGCGACCGTTTCAATGATACGCCTGATAATTTCCTCGACTGTCACTTCTTCGGCTTCAGCCTCGAAAGTCAGGATAATGCGGTGGCGCATAACATCCCAGATAACCGAGCGAATGTCTTCCGGCGTGACATAACCGCGACCTTCGATAAAAGCCTGCGCTTTACCAGCCATAGCCAAGAAGATCGAGGCGCGCGGCGAAGCCCCGTATTGAATCAAATCAGCGATGTCCGCCAGATTGACCGCCTTCGGGTCGCGTGTCGCAAAAACCAAATCAACGATATATTTATGAATTTTTTCATCGATGTAAATTTCATCAACGGTTTGGCGAGCGCGCCGAATATCTTCCGCCGTAATAACCGGATTAACTGCTGGAATGGGAGCATTGCGCGCCATGCGTTTGACGATGTCAAGCTCCTCATCTTTCTGCGGATAATTAACAATCACTTTGAGCATAAAACGGTCAACCTGCGCCTCGGGCAGAGGATAGGTTCCCTCTTGTTCAATCGGATTTTGCGTTGCCAAAACCATAAATGGGTCGTCCAGTGGGTGACTAGTTTCGCCGATTGTCACCTGGCGTTCCTGCATAGCTTCCAGCAAAGCCGACTGCACTTTAGCGGGCGAGCGGTTAATTTCATCAGCCAATATGATATTGCTAAAAATTGGGCCACGTTTGGTTTCGAAAGTTCCGGTTTTTTGATTATAAATCATCGTCCCGACCAGATCCGCTGGCAAGAGGTCTGGGGTAAACTGAATGCGGCGAAAGTTGACCTGGATAATTTTAGCCAGCGTGCTGACAGCCAATGACTTGGCAAGGCCGGGCACACCTTCAAATAAAATGTGGCCATTGCATAGCAGACCAATCAGCATACGTTCGATCATCTGCTCCTGCCCAACGATCACCTTCGCCATTTCATTTTTTATTTTGGAGATAAAGGCACTTTCCCGTTGAATGCGTTCATTCATTTCCGCCAAATTGAAGGTCATAGTTTTTACTCCGCAGGCTGGTTTTCTTGGGTTATTTTCTGTAATTCCGGAATCTCATCCAGGTCTTTGCCAAGATTTTGCAACTCCCATTCAGCCGAGGGCGCCAGAATATGGTTAGGATACTTTTGCAAGAATGACTTATAATACTTCTCGGCTTGCTTTAAATCTTTAATCTCATTGGCGTAAACATATCCGATCATAAAATGAGCATTAGCCACTTGTTCGGAATTTTTATATTCTAGCATAATTTTTTTATAAATTTTGATTGCCTCGTTTGCATCATTAAGGTTATTTTTATAAACCTCAGCCATCGCAAACATAGCCGGTACTGCCAGACTGTCATCGGGGAAATATTTGATGATTTTTTGGTATTGTTTGATACATCCCGGATAATCAGACTGATTAAAGAGGACGACCGCATTATCCCAATACCCCAAAGCTGTGTCGTCCGGTTTACTACAGTTTATCAGAAATGCAGACATTCCTGTTATCAGCAGTGCAATCAATATTCGACGCATAACCCAATTCCTCCAAAAAAAATCGGTTAATATCAAGAACCTATAAATTAGCAGGTTTCGCACGATAAATTGGCTTTAACGGAACAGCAATTTGAAATGTTCCTCTAACGGTTAGCTTTTGGCAAAATGGATTTTGCCATCTTTAATTTCGACATTGACCGTATCACCGGGCTTAATTTTATCTCCCAGAATTTCAAGGGCAAGTGGATCAAGAACCTGTTTCTGGATAATGCGTTTGATTGGTCGTGCACCGAAGGCTGGATCCCAGCCAGCTTTGGCAATTAGATCACAAGCTTCATCTGACAATTTGACCTGAATTCCACGAGTTTTAACACGTTCTATCAAGCGATTGAATTGCAATCTTACCACTTCACGAATTTCTTTAGGTAAAAGCGGTTTAAAGACGATGATTTCGTCAATTCGGTTCAAAAATTCCGGTTTGAGAATTTGTCGCAGTTGCGATAGGATTGTTTCCTGGATATTGGCATAAATGACATCAATGTTATTCTCGTCTACCTCGCCAGCCTGTCTCATAATCAGGTCTGAGCCTAGGTTTGAGGTCATGATGATTATGCTATTTTTGAAATTAGCGACGTTTCCTTTATTATCGGTTAGGCGGCCGTCTTCCAGAACTTGCAGTAAAATGTTAAAAACGTCGCTATGTGCCTTTTCGATTTCATCCAGCAAGATAACGGAATAGGGTTTGCGACGCACGGCTTCCGTCAGCTGACCGCCTTCTTCGTAGCCGACATAGCCGGGCGGGGCGCCGATTAGACGCGAAACGGAGTGTTTTTCCATATATTCCGACATATCAATGCGAATCATAGCATTTTCATCATTGAAAAGAAATTCAGCCAGTGCTTTAGCCAGTTCGGTTTTACCGACACCAGTCGAGCCGGTAAAAATAAAGGAAGCCAACGGACGGTTTTCGTCTTGCAGACCGGCGCGAGCCCGGCGGACGGCATTACTGACAGCCTTGATCGCTTCATCTTGTCCGACTACTCGTTCATGCAGTTTTTCTTCCATTTTTAAAAGTTTTTCACGTTCGCCTTCAACCAAACGGGAAACCGGAATATGAGTCCACTTGGATACGATTTCAGCAATATCTTCTTCTGTAACTTCTTCTCGCAAAAGTGCCCGTTTGTCTGAGATATTTTTCAGAGTTTCTTTCTCGGCTTCCAATTGTTTATTTAGCTCGACCAGCTCATAATGTTTAAGCTGGGCGGCTCTTTCCCAGTTGCCTTCTCGTTCGGCTTGCTCGGCTTCGAGTTTTTTCGCTTCAATTTGCTTCTTTAGCTCGCTGATGGCAGTAATATGTTTTTTTTCGTTTTGCCAGCGGGCGCGCAGAACGGCGGCTTCGTCTTTCAACTGTGCCAACTCCTGCTGAATTTTTTCGTATCTCTGGCGGGATTCTTCAATATCCTTTTCTTTTGCGAGCGCCCGACTTTCGATCTCCAGCTGGCTAATCTTGCGTTCGACCTCATCCAGTTCGGCTGGCAGAGAATCTATTTCAAGGCGCAGACGGCTGGCGGCTTCATCAATCAAATCAATGGCTTTATCCGGTAGAAAACGATCTGTGATATAACGAGCCGATAATTCAACCGCCGCAACCAGAGCCGCATCGGTAATCCGAATGCCATGGTGATTCTCGTATCTTTCCTTTAAGCCGCGCAGAATGGAAATCGAATCCTCGATCGAAGGTTCATCAATCAAAACCGGCTGAAAACGGCGTTCGAGCGCCTTGTCTTTTTCGATATATTTTCGGTATTCGCTGAAAGTAGTAGCCGCAATACAACGAAGATCACCACGCGCCAGAGCCGGTTTCAACAGGTTGGAGGCATCAACGGCTCCCTCAGCCGCACCGGCTCCTACGATCGTATGAATTTCATCAATGAATAAAATGATCGTTCCCTGGGCTTCGGAAATTTCCCGCATAACTGCTTTTAAGCGATCCTCGAATTCGCCCCGGAACTTGGCTCCGGCTATCAAAGCTCCCATATCCAGCGCCAGAATACGCTTATTTCGGAAACTCTCCGGGACATCCTGGGAAACAATCCTCAAAGCTAAACCTTCGGCGATAGCCGTTTTGCCGACGCCAGCTTCACCAATAAGCACTGGGTTATTCTTAGTGCGGCGCGCCAGCACTTGTAAAACTCGTCGAATTTCCTCCTCGCGTCCAATGACCGGATCAAGTTTACCGCGCCGGGCTAATTCGTTGAGATCGCGGCAATATTTTTTCAATGCTTGATACTTATCTTCCGGAGACTGATCAGTGACAGTTTGAGTACCGCGGACTTCTTTCAGAGCAGTCAGAATAGTTTCATTAGTTATGCCATTTTTCTTCAATAAATTTTTCAATTCGCCTTTAGCAACTTCTGTTATGCCTAATAGAAGATGCTCGGCGCTGAGGTATTCATCCTGAAATTGCTTGGCTTGATCTTCCGCTACCTGCAACATTTTATTGGAGGCATTGCTTAAATAAGATTGACCACTGCCACTGACTTTGGGAAAAGTATTCAGAAGATTTTCAACGCTACGAGTGAAAAGATCGGCATTACCAATTAGTTTGTTCAGGATCAATTGGCCAGTATTTTCTGGTGTGGTCAAAATTGCATATAGAAAATGTTCCGGCTCAATCGCCTGATTGGAAAGCCGCTGAGCGATATTAATGGCATTTTGGACAACTTCTTGAGCTTTTATAGTAAATCTTTCATTTGAATACATTGCATATCCTCCTTAGAATGCATAGGGGATTCCCAACTGGAATCTCCCGGGTTGTTTTTCTTCATTCTTCTTAGGGACTTTAATCGCATAGTCAATCCTAATCGGCCCTAAGGGAGTAGCAAGAGTTAGGCCAAATCCATAATTCCAACGGTATGTCTTAAAAAATTCAGAAAAGTCAGGCTCGCCTGCTAAATTGCCGCCATCCATAAAAATTTCTCCGCCAAGAAGCCAGAACAATGGAAAGCGAACTTCAACGCTGGTCAAACCTTTGAAATTATAACCAGCGGGATCAATATGGTCGGGTTCAAATTTATTATCCGGCCAGGCGCGCAAACTGGTAGCGCCACCAAGATAAAATTTTTCATACTCTGGAGTCGGTTGCCCGGCTTTTAAATGAGCTACAATACCAATTTTTGCCCGATATGCCAGAACGACCGGTCCAAAGACATGGAAATATTGACTGAAAGAAGGTTCAACTTTATAGTAATCGGTTGGCTTACCAGCGACTAAAGCAATTTTGCCGCTTACCGTAAAATATGTCCCATTTTTGGGGAAGAGGAAGTTATCACGGTTATCGCGACGAAAATCTAAGGTAGCTGCCACTTCCTCATTTCTAGTAAAGCCGCTTTGCGAATTGGATTCGATCACCTGCGGCGCTATTCCGGTTTTGAAATATAGACGTCTTTCTGGTTGATAGATCAGGGCAATTTCACCACCATAATTAGTCTGATAGTAGTTTTTTGCCAAATCGAAACTTTGGGTCTCGGCGAATAAAGTAAAGGAATTAGAGGAGCGGAATCCCAGCAGCCAAGGTTCGATCCAGGTAGCCGATCCTGACAGACGAGGCTGAGAAAGTCCCGTTTCAGTATCTATATTAAGCGCTCCTTCCGCTTTCAGGCCCAGGCGGCTGCCACGTCCGCCGATATTACGATTTAGCCATTGACCGGTAGCTTTCAGAGAAGTATAAGGTTCATTACCTTCCTTTAGACCGCGATCCTGACCGAGACCAAAGTCTAAGCCAAGATAATGCATATCCAGTTCACGCACATCGACCATAAGATTAACCTTGTTGTGGACTGTATCAATATCAGCCAGACGAATGTTGACACTTGAGAAAAGACCGGTCTCAAAGATATGCCTTTTTGACAATTCAATCTTCTTCAAAGAGTAAAGGTCGCCCGGTTGTAGTGCTATTTCCCGTCGGATTGGTTCTTCTTTGACTAATTTGTTATTGACAATAGTAACCTGGTTAATATAAATAGGTTCGGACTCATGAATGATCAGATGCAGTCGAATATCATTATTTATTTCCAGTGAATCTGAAATAGTTGTGAAGGGTCGGCCGATATTAGCGTATTCATTAATAATGTTTTTTATGCCATTGCGGATTTGAATCGGATTGTAAGGTGCATTAATTTTATGATCGAGAAGTTTGAGAATTTTTTTCTCGCTGAGGGATTCTGCTCCGTTAATAATTACATCTTTGAGAATATATAGTTGACCCTCATTGATATTAAAAAAAACATCAACACGGTTATTAGAATGGATTACAAATGAATCTTTAACCGAACAGTAAAGATAACCCTGTTTAATGTAAAACGATTCAATGTTGAGACGGTCTAGTTCAAGTAGTTGCCGGGTAAAGCTCTGCTTACGCCAAAAAGTTGTCTCTCTTAGATTAATTTGTTTCTTAAGTTGCTTAGAGGAAAATTGTTGGTTTCCAACCAGGATTATTTTATTTACATAATATTTGGTAGCCTTAAACTCACTTTTGGGAAAAAGCGATTCTACCCATAAAAAAATCAAAGTGATTAAGGTTAAACAATATAACCGAAAATTTCCGCGTAGAATTTTCAATAGCGATACTTGTAACGGTAATTTATACTATATCCACCATCCTGATCATAAGTACCAGCAATTGACATATTACGGTTGATCCGGTATTCCAGTCCAAATTGCTGATTAGGTTCAATCAGAGAAAAAGAACGTTCATATTTTATATATAAATTTGGAGCAATTTTTTGCCCAAGCATTATACTCCACTGATCGAGTTGCTGACTTGAGAATAGATTGCTGTTAGTGCGCAATTCAAAATCATCCAGCCCGCTGATCCGGCTGATATTGCGCTCCAACTGGCGTTCAAACCACATGCTAGCGATACTCGCAGCGCTGGCGGAAAGTTGATCCTGCCCATTGGTTACCGAACCGATACTTTGAGCCCGGGACAGAAATAATAGAATATCGCTCTGGGAATAACTAGTTGATTGAAATTCGATGTTAGGATTGTCTAAATAGCCTGTCAGATAAACGGTCACAACTTCATCTCCTTTAGAGGAAGATGCGGTTGTATCGGCTAGGCCATAAGAAGCCAGATTGACTTGGGCTTCAATATCCAGAGTTGGAATAAGTTCAACTGGATCAAAATTGATAGAGCCTCTTACTATTTCGAATTTCCAACCATAAGCGAAAAATTTGCCACTAAGAATATCAAGTGTACCCGAAAAACGGAACGGTTCATCTCCATTGCGCGTAACCCAGAAATCGCCTTCCAGTTCTCCTTCTAACTGTGAATTTTTTATCTCGAGACTGCCTGGAATAATCAGATGAAAATTCATTATTGAATGAACTTTTGGAGGTTGTTTGTTCACGACAGTTTTCTTCGTACTGGTAAATTCGTTGCGGAAAATAAAATTTTCGACTTCAATATCACCTTCATAAATAACTGTGTCCTGACCAGTTAAAGTAATCATTCCACTCACCAGGCCTTCCTGCTCCGCCAGCAGGGTACGGATATAAATTTCCTTGCCCTTTAGACTTAAATTATATTTTGGTGAAGATAACTTAGTAAAATCAATTGTGCCATTAATTGCTACATTAGGTTGGTCATAATTAATTTTAGGTGGGAATAGAACATCCCATGTGACAGACTTCAGGCGACTTCCAAAGCCGGCTACGCCGCGGGAAGGCTGTGATTTTTGCATGTATCCAGTCAAAGAGACGATTTCAAAAATATTATCCTTTATCAAAGCACTGCCGTCAATTCCAGTAATAGGATTTTCAAGAAGGCTAAGGTAAATGGTAGTTCCCTTGACGGAAACATTTCCGGATAGGACCGGGCGTTCTGGTGTACCCGAAATACTCAGAGCGAGGCTGACATCGCCTTGAACCTCCTGCAGAAAATCTAAATAGGCAGTCATAAACGTCGGCGATGAGGTGTTCATTGAAAAATTAAAACTAAGCGGCGATTCCTTTAAAACCGCAAAATGGGCCGGCACAATACTAATCGCAAAAGGTAAATATCCCCTTCCACGAGTATTACCATATTGATCCGCTAGTGTGGCTTCCGTAATTGAGAAACGCTCATTTTGGTAAATACCTTTAATAGTTAGCTCCTTACCAGTCAGTTTGTCAAAAACCGGGTCACTAACTACCAAATTGCAATTCATTTTTGGATTACCAAGGTAGTGAAAGACGTTCACCTGCCCGTCCATTTTCCCGCTAATATTTAGATTCGGTAAATAATTATTGATAATTTTCAGGTTAAAGCGATTGAAATCTAATGTCAAACCAATTGAATCCTGACTGGCTAAAAATGATCGTATGTTTTTAGCTTTTAGATTACAACTCAAGAAACCGCGTCCCGTAAGAAGTCCATTTTCGCTGTCTTTGACCGAGAGGTTTTCGATCTGGAGCCGATTATTGTCCAGCTGGCCTCGAAGTTGTATGTTTTTAAAAGTTTGGTTAATTAGTTTAGCATCGTCCAGGTTAATTTTATAGACGTAATTTGCCCCTTTCAAGTCTCTTTTATAAGCCACTACGCCTTCGAGTTCTCCTCCGACGCCCTGTGAACCTTTTAAATAGGTATTGATTGGATCAATCGTAAGATTGGCAAATTCGAGTCGGCCGGATTGTAATTCACCTTTAACGACCTGCCCTGAAAGTCTCAAATTCCCTTCATTCAGACGAAATCTGACATCATCAATGTTAATCGTATCCTGTTTCAATGAAAAGGCGAGTGGATCAATATTCTGGAGAACATTACCACCGCGCGAAATTTTGATACTACGTAAATTAAAATCCGTGAATTGAATGATGTAGCCTTTGGCTTCCACATCCAGATTTTCACCGACGGCTTTTAAAGTCTGAATGTTGGTGGTGTCCCCATCCAGGTGGATAATCAACGAAGTTAGAGGTATCTTCTCGGGAATTAAACTAGTCTGGCAGTCGGTGGCTTCGACGAAAATATCGCCGTATTTCCTGGTACGGACATCAACAATACCAAACCGAGCCATACTTTCTTCAAACTTTAGATTTGGGAGGCCAAACTGCTTACCATGAAACCAGCCGCGCAAATCCAAACCAGTCAAAGTTCCGGTCGCTTCCACAAAGCCGTCAACGACTCCAACCAACGTATCAACTTTTAGCACAGAAGCTAACATCTCAGCATTTAAAGCTGAAAAATGAGCACGGGCGTCAATATTATTGCCTTTCAAATCGGCAGAGCCTTCGATTGTCACCTCAGTTTCACCAAGTGAGCAGTATAATGAATCCAAAATGGTCAGCGATCCATCTTTATAGACTAATTCTCCCTGAATCAGATTGAAAGCCAGTGGTGCAATCTTGCTTTCCTGCAAATCTATTTTAACATCAAATTGGTCTACATCCGGAATAGCACCAATCGTTTTAATTTGCACATTGCCTTGCAAATTAGTATTTATTGACGATAAGCCCCACGCATTCACATCTATTCCACTAAAATGCAAATCGGCAATTAAGCTGGAGTCTAAACGACCCGCAACGGTTCCCTGTAGTTGTTCCAAATTACTATTGAAAGTTATTTCTGAAAGGTCAATCTGCTTACCGTTGATATTGCCGGCAATTCGACCATCCTTCAAATCCTGACCGCGCCAATTTCCGGAAAAATCAAGATCAATCTGGATTAATTTATCGGCAGTGGTAACCTTTCCATTCAGATTGAAGCTATCGTCTTTCTGGAAAACCTGACTGAGGGCGGGAAATCTTTCGCCAGGATTGATGTCAATAACATTGATCCTCAACTGGCTGGCGTATGGTTTTTCCAATGAAATTCGGCCATTCAATTTCGCTAGTGTACCACGATTGCTTATTTGGCCATTTTTGATTTCCAATGATTTACCGACCATAGCTATTTCGGTATGCTTAATACCAAAATGCTCGTCTATTTTTTTTAAATAAAACGCGATCGAATTGAGCTGCAGATTAATTGTATCGGCTTTTAGGGACAATGAGCCGTCGAGCGAATCAATGGTCGCTAAAATTTTCTCGGGATAGTGGCTGTCGGCAACGAGGCATTTATTCATTATGATATTTTCTATCTGGAAATTACCAGTAGGAGTTAACGTATCCTTTTTTTCAGGAAGACTGGCTAATAAGGAATCAAGGCTCGCGGGATATGCCAACCTGATAGTGTCGAGACTCAGTTTATTTAGAATATGATTGTGGCCAAGTAATGTTTTCAAATTATAGGTCAAATTGACACCCGACAGTGTGATCAACTCGGTTTGATTGGAATTTGTTATTTTTAATCGGTCAAATTTCAATTGATAGAAAATATTGCCGCTGATTCCTTCGGGCTCAATTTTGAGATTAAAGTTCTGCATTAATTGCCGATTGGCAGAACTAACTAAAATTGTTTTCCATGAATCGGTTTTTAGAATTAAAAACCCAGTCAGGCTGATCAATAAGACCAGCGCAATTATGACTATTATTGATATTTTGATTGTTTTCTTCAATAAAACCTCAACACCGGACAAATTTATCTAAGTGTTTTTAATTCTCCAATATCGTCAGAAACTATCCACAGAACTATTTAATCGGTAATATTACTGGTTGTTCCGTTTAAAAGGATAAGATTAACCAGTAATTGACCGATAGTTGAAAAATTAAATGTCGTCTAAACGAAAATTAAACCAAATCCTGAGCTTTTTCCTGACTCTGGTCACGATACATTTCGTCAATTAGATCAGCATATTTTTCAGATATGACCTTCTTTTTGACTTTCAAAGAGGGAGTCAATTCGCCGGATTCGATCGTGAAATCTTCAGGAATAATACGAAACTTTTTCACTTTTTCGAAGCGGGAAAAGTGAGCAGTTTGTCTTTCAATTTCATTGGCGATCAGAGTAGTCAATTCCGGCCGATGAATAAAATCAGCATAATTATCAAAGGAAAGGTGTTGAGTTTCCGCCCATTTTTTAACTGCATTTTGGTCAAGCGTTACCAAAGCAACAATATAACTGCGCCGATCGCCAAACAACACCGCTTCGGAAATGTAGGGACTTAATTTAATCGCATCCTCGATCGGTTGGGGGGCAACATTCTTGCCTCCGGCCGTGATCAGGATATTCTTTTTACGATCGGTGATGAATAAAAAGCCATCCTCATCGAAATGACCTATATCGCCGGTATGTAAAAAACCATCCTTGTCTAGTATTTCCCGAGTAGCCGCTTCGTCTTTGTAATAGCCCTTCATTACTTGTGGGCCACGAACAAGAATTTCACTATCTTCCGCAATTTTAAATTCAGTTTCCGGAATTGCGACTCCGACCGAACCCAGACGAACCTTATCGGGACCATTCAGAGTTACTACCGGACTGGTTTCGGTCAAACCGTAACCTTCCAGAACTGGCAAACCGGCCGAGAATAAAAACTCGGCAATTTCCTTAGAAAGCGGTGCGCCACCGGAGACAAACCGCTGGATTTTACCACCAGTTGTTTTCTGCAGTTTGTTGAACACCAACTTATCGGCGATTTTGATTTTCCTCTTTTGCCATCCGGTCAAAGGCGTTTTATTAACATAGGAATTCATACGGTTTTTACCAGCTTTCAGTGCCCAGAAAAAAACCTTTTTCGTTATGGCCGAACCGGATTCTACTTGAGACATCACCGTTGCGTAAATCTTTTCGAACAGACGTGGTACACTGACCAGAATCGTCGGCTGAACTTCCGCCATATTTTGAACGACCGTATCAATACTCTCGGCAAAGCCGATGGTGTTGCCCATAAACATAGGCGTATAGTATCCACCCATCCTTTCCAGCACGTGACTAAGCGGTAGAAATGACAGAAAGCGGTCTTCCGGAACCATTTTCATTATTCCGACACAATTGTCAACATCCTTGGCAAAATTTTTATGGGTTAAAAGTGCCCCTTTAGGTGCTCCGGTAGTACCGGAGGTGTAATTGATACAGGCGACGTCCTCGGGTTCGACGGCATTAAGAAGAGCTGGAAAAGCCTCTGGATTTTTGGCATCCAGCTTGCGCCCTATTTCCTGCGCATCGGCAAAAGCTATCGCTTGCGGTAGTTCCGGATCAGGATCATAAATCACAATATGTTCAAATTGGTAACCGGTAACCATAGCCTTTTTTAGCAAGGTGCCATTAGCTACAAATAGAACTCGTGGCTCGGAATGTTTGAATAACTGCCCTATCTGACTACTAACCAGGGTTGGATAAATCGGAACGGATATTGCTCCGATAGATTGATTAGCCATATCGGACATAATCCATTCTTCGCGGTTATCGGACAAAATCGCTACGCGATCGCCTTTGCGAAATCCCCACGAATCCAGCGCCAATGCCACTGCTTTAACAATTTCTCCTAAATCCCGGTATAAAACCGGTCGGTACTGGCCGTCAACTTTGGACAGAAGAGCCGGCTTATCGGGATACTTCTTTACATTCTCAAAAAACCTGTGTGAAATTACTAAAGGATTCATATTTACCTCCAAAATGTAATTTGAATTTAAAGAATTAATTCAATAAATTCAGCCAGTTTTTATTATCGCGATTTTTAGAGGAGAGATGGCCGAGCGGCTGAAGGCAGCTGCCTGCTAAGCAGTTGTACTGCCAAAAGCGGTACCCAGGGTTCGAATCCCTGTCTCTCCGCAAGATTTTAGATGAAATTGACAGGATTTATCCACGTTTATTTAGTAAAAAAGAGCACAGAGTTTGGCAATATTTTTTGTTCTAAGAAAAGCGAGTAGATCATTTCATAATTAAAAATTTTATTTATTCCCCTGTTTCTTATTCCCATTTTATAAAACGATCATGATCAAATCATATATTGTATGGGTATAAGCCGTGATGCCGTATCCGCGAAATATGTAAAGTAGCGATAGAAACAGTCCGGCGCCAAAACGCAAAATGAAAGTCTTGAGATAAAAAACCTCACCAAAAGGACCAATATAATGAAATATGGCAAAAATAAATGCCGCTCCGATCATTGCCAGCGAAATAGCCAGCGCTTCCGGTAGTTTCAGTATATCCTTTAAGAAAAACAGAAATCCGGTGATTAAAATTACCCGGAAAATGAATTCCTCATAGACTCCGGCGCCCAGCGCCAGAACGATCATCTCGCGAGTCGTTTGACCGCTTCCAGACAACATTAGAATGCCACCGATCTGAGTTATACCGAAATACATAACCAACGCATATAAAATGCTTTCCAAGGTCATCAGGATAAAAAATCGAGGTTCGAAATTCGGCTTTTTCTTGCCTCTAAAATTGAAGTGATAGGCGATCATTAAAGCCAGTAAAACTACTAATCCAACCACATAAAAGCCATAGACGTTAAAAATCGCGAAAAATTGCCGAAATAATACATCCGCTCCATTCCGCAACCCGATAATATCCGAGTGATTGAAAGTAAATATCAAAATTTCGTAGGCAAATAATAACGGCAGAGCAAAAATGATGCTGTAAAAGGGATTTTTAGCATAGTTCCAGTAAGTTTTTAGAATAGACATCTCGATTTAAGGCCGGAATTTTCGAATAGAGAAGCGGGCAAAAATCATAACCAGTGAATCAGTGTTCCATCTTCAGGACGGCGAGAAAAGCTTCTTGCGGCACCTCGACTCGGCCGATTTGCTTCATCCGTTTCTTGCCTTCTTTTTGCTTTTCGAGGAGTTTGCGTTTGCGGGTAATATCGCCGCCGTAACATTTGGCAGTCACATTTTTGCGCAGGGGACCTTTTGATTCCCGGGCAATTACTTTAGAGCCGATGGCAGCTTGGACCACCAATTCGAACATCTGGCGCGGGATTAATTCTTTAAGTTTGGCGCAAAGGTTGCGACCGTGAGCATAAGCTTTGTCGCGATGAACTATAAACGATAACGCATCAACCGGTTCGCCGGAAATCAAAATGTCAACTTTTACCAGGTCACCAGCTCGATAGCCAATTGGTTCGTAATCGAAGGAAGCGTAACCGCGTGAAACTGATTTGAGTTTATCGTAAAAATCGAAAATGATTTCGGCTAAAGGCAATTCGTACTGGATTTGCACTTTCGTAACGTCGAGATATTTAGTGGTTTTGTAAATGCCGCGTTTATCCTGACAAAGTTTTAGCACGCTGCCAAGATAGGTAGTGGGCACGATAATTTCTGCTCGTACGTATGGCTCGCGTAATTCGGCAATTTCGCCCATTTCCGGCATTTTGGTTGGATTATCTATTTCGATAACTTCGCCGGATTTCAATAAAGCCTGATACTCGACGTTGGGCATTGTGGTGATCAAATTCAGATTGAATTCACGTTCCAGACGTTCCTGAACGATTTCCATATGTAATAGTCCCAGATAGCCACAGCGAAAGCCAAAGCCGAGCGCCGTTGAAGTTTCCGGTTCGTAAATCAAACTGGAGTCGTTCAATTTCATTTTTTCCAACGATGAACGCAAATCTTCAAAATCCTCCGCCGCAACCGGGTACATACCGCTGAAAACTACCGGCTTAATAACCCGATAGCCAGGCAAAGGTTCGCTGGCTGGATTGTTTTTCAAGGTAATCGTGTCGCCGACTTTAACATTCGAAATATCTTTGACACCCGCCACTAAATAGCCCACATCACCAGAACTCAATTTCTCAGTTTTATGCCTTTGCATTTTGAAGATGCCGACTTCCGAAACTTCATGACTGGAACTGTTTGCAAAGAAGCGAATCCAATCGCCTGGACGCACCTCACCTTCAAAAACTCGGATATAAGGAATGGCACCACGAAACGAGTCAAAAACCGAGTCAAAAATCAAGGCTCTTAGCGGTTTATTCGATTTAGATTTAGGTGGTGGAATGCGCTTAATGATGGCTTCGAAAATCTCTTCAATTCCGACACCGCTCTTAGCGCTGGTCAGAATTATTTCGCTTTCATCACAGCCGATCAAATCCATAATTTGACGTTTGGCTTCCGGAATCATAGCCCCCGGTAAATCTATCTTATTGATTACCGGTATAATTGCCAGATTGTTTTCGATAGCGAGATAAGCATTGCTGACCGTCTGAGCTTCAACTCCCTGGGAAGCATCTACCAAAAGCAAAGCGCCCTCGCAAGCCGCCAGACTACGCGATACTTCATAGGAAAAGTCCACGTGTCCTGGGGTGTCAATCAAATTTAAAATATAGGTATTCCCATCGGGAGCTTGATAATTCATCTGAATCGGATGACTCTTGATGGTAATGCCACGCTCGCGCTCCAGATCCATATTATCTAGGACTTGATCCTTCATTTCTCGTCGGCTGACGGTACCGGTATATTCGAGCATACGGTCGGCCAGGGTTGATTTACCATGATCAATATGAGCGATAATACAAAAGTTGCGAATATTAAGTTCCACGTCGAGGAATTTACAGTAATTGTAGCCTGATTAACAAAAAATCCTACATAGCTTCTATATATTTTGAGAAATTCCGATTTCTGTAGTAGAGGTGAATTTTATAAATTATTAAAGTTTATTAAAATTTATTATAGGGAGAACTTAAATGGCGCATATAGTAGTTCCAGAAGCCGAAGCACTTCTGGACAAGGAAATCAAAGTCCTCGATCATGGGTTCGTCCGCCTGGTGGACTATATGGGAGGCGACAGTCGGATTGTGCAAAGTGCCCGAGTTTCATACGGCAAGGGGACCAAATCGGTGCGTGAAGACGAAGCGCTGATTGATTACTTGATGCGTCACCAGCATACTTCGCCCTTCGAGCAGGTGGTTTTAACATTTCATTGCAAAATGCCAATCTTCGTGGCCCGACAATGGATTCGCCATCGCGCGGCACGAGTTAATGAGATTTCCGGACGGTATAGCGTAATGGAGGACGAATTTTACCTCCCTGAGGAATCCGCTATTCAATTTCAAAATAAAGATAATCGCCAGGGGCGCGATCCACAGGAAGTCCCTGCGCATCTAAGGCAAAAAGTTCTGGATATTTTAATTAAAGGCCAGCAAGCGGCTTATGACGACTATCAAAAAATGTTGGCTGACGATATTGCCCGAGAACTGGCGCGCATAAATCTGCCGCTTTCGTTATATACTCAATGGTACTGGCAGATTGACCTCCATAATCTTTTTCACTTTCTGGAATTGAGGATGGATGAACACGCCCAATGGGAGATCCAGCAATATGCCAATGTCATTGCCGATATTACGCGGGCAGTTGCACCGTTGGCTTTCAAGGCGTTCGAAACGCATATTATCAACGCGGTACACTTTTCCGGACAGGAAATCCAGGCTTTAGCCGCCAATTTGCGCGGCCAGGAACATAATTTAAATGGTACTCGCAAAAACGAATACGAAGCCAAATTAAGGACAATTATCGGTGATCCAAATAATAAATAATGGTACAGAAGCACCTCAAAAAGTGGGGTAAAAGATGAAAAATGGTTCGCCTTTAGATGTTTTTTAAATCATAAAGGAAAGGCAAGCTATGAAAACATTTGTTTCACCGTTAATTTATAAAATCACCCATCCAATTTCAATCGGTCTAAGGTGCAATTAAAAAGCGCTTGATTACTGCTCACAAATAAGGCAAATTACAAGGGTGGAAAAGGTGAATTGAAAATGGGTGAAATGGCTTTATCTATTGATAGTAAAAGGTTATGAAAAATTTGGAAAACTATTCATTCTATAAATTACCAACCTGCGTAGAGCTTCTATTCGATAAAAATGTAACTCTTTTACCATCTGTTACTGAATTATTTGAACTCGAGTTGGCTTTCCTCGAATATAAAAGCCTTTCAACAAACCAAATTACTGAACGTTCGGCCTATATTCAATCAATCGACGGTAAATTCACGACGCACTATTTAATGTATAACCAAACTTCCAAGGGGCTAATTGACAACCGAACCAACGTCACCAAAAATTATTTCGAAAACGGTACTTTTTCTACTGGTTATGCTACCCATGGACTATTTCCCTATCGCGGAAAATTTCATCCTC
>DAOTJS010000007.1:0-92776 GCA_035448825.1 Fidelibacterota bacterium | reverse complement strand
TACGAGGGCTCAAAAAGCGGGTAAAGTTATATTTATAGACGATATTTTGCAAGCTGGAATAAAGGTTAAGTGGAAATAAATACTATCGGGTTCAATCAATATTTAACCCTGGATTCATAATAAAATCTTACATCCAGAGCGTTCAAGTGTGAATTATTGACTTGCCGAAATATTAATTTTTTTTCAGGCTTTCGTTTAAAGTATCAACCAATTCTGACGAGATCGAAGTTTCCGAAAATATTTGGGATATTAGAGCCGGATTATTTTTTAAACGATTATAATCCATTTCGCGTCCCGTGATTATATTTCCCAAGGCTTCCTTAATGCCCATACCGATTAAAATTTGTCCCCTACCTTTCCGAAAATAATACGATGGACGATTATATTTTTTTGGGAAAAGAGCCAGAATGAAACCTCCATAATCCGGAAAATATTTTAGCATAATGTTCAAACGCGGCTCATTTTCCTTAATTCCGAATGCCGGTATCAGACTGCCAAAATCCGGGACGTTTTTGATTCCTCTGATATTTTGGCTGACATCTTTTAAAGCCATTAAATAATGTTCAAAAAACTCAAGTAGAGCGTCAGAATTTTTCGTAACTATGATATGGGCTGGCCGCAGAAAATTCTCGATATAAAACACCTCCAGATCAGCTGATTTTATGATTCTTTTGAGACGAGCCTGACCAACCGATTGTCCGGCTAATAGTTTCTGAATCTGGATTTCGCCAATTAGTTTATCTTTATAACCAGCTTGAAAATGGAAATGGGGACTGGAAGCACCGGCTAAAATTCCATTAAAGTAAATTGAAAAATGGTACAATGCCCGGGAAATTTGAATCATATCATTAAACCGTCCCGTTATCAACTGTTTCTCATGCTTAATGGCGGCTATGGTCAAATCGCCGGGAAAAGTGATTCCGGGATTAGTAAGGGCAATAAATTCCTGCTCGTTGCCGACTTTAATTATTATCCCGCGCTGACCTCGGTCAAGTTTACAAAGCTCACAGGTTTTTTTTACCGCATCATTCTGGCGTTCATCAGAAGAGCTGGAGTTGAGACTTGGCAGACGGGTTTTATTCAACATCAAACGTACTGGAATCGTTTCCACTATTAACTCCGTCACTATTGCCTGACTATAATTCGCCATATTTTTAATGAGTTTTGGATAACCTTGGGCGGGATCATTTTGATGGAGGATTAGAGCTTCCGCTCTATAATTGTCATCAACTTTTTCTAAACTAATATCCAACTGTTGTAAATAAACCGCTAATTCTTCATCAGTTAAATATCTTTTAGTAATCTTCATTCCTTGAAAAGTTGCTCCTGTTTTGTAGTCTGTTCTTATCTAAATTTCTTCTAATAGTACATTTTTTATTTTTAATAAACTGATAATAAGCTAAGTAATAACAATTTTAGAGGCAATTATTAGAAAGTCTTTGCGAAATAATCAAGAATTTCTATTTTTTATGGGTAAAAATGAATGATAATACTTTGGACGAAAGAGGATAGTAATGAGTGGTATTATTTTGATTTTAGTGGTTTTTTTAATCTTCGGATTCGCCTATCGTTTCTATGGTAACTTTCTGTCGCGAAAATTCAGGATTGATAAGAACCGTCCGACACCAGCACATACCAATTATGACGGCGTTGATTACGTTCCGGCTAAACTGCCGGTTTTATTTGGACATCATTTTGCTTCGATATCTGGGGCTGGACCAATTGTCGGACCGATTGTTGCGGCAGCTTTTGGGTGGCTTCCAGCCGCACTCTGGATTATGTTCGGCTCAGTATTCCTTGGTGGAGTTCATGATTTTGGTGCAATAGTTGCTTCGATTCGTCATCGTGGACATTCGATTGCTGATGTTATCGAAAAGAATATTGGTTTAAAAGGCAAGCAACTCTTTCTGCTATTTTGCTGGTCAACAATTGTTTTAGTTATAGCGGTTTTCACGAACATAATTGCCGATACTTTTGTCAGTTCGCCCAGTTCGGCTACCACTTCTATTTACTTTATTGGATTAGCAATACTTTTTGGCTTGGCGATTTACCGCTTCAAAGTTCCTTTTGGTTTGGCTACGGTTATCGGAGTAATTTTGTTATTTGGCAGCATTTATGTGGGAATTTATTTCCCGATTCACGCCAGTCGTCAATTCTGGCAATGGAGCTTATTCGGATATATTTTTATTGCTTCAGTAGCACCGGTTTGGATTCTGTTACAACCGCGCGACTATCTAAATTCCTTTTTACTTTTTGCCTTATTAATCGGCGGTTTAATCGGGGTCTTCTTCGCTCGCCCGGCAATCAATATTAATCCATTTAACGGTTTTAATATTCAAGGTATAGGTCCGCTATTTCCTCTGCTTTTCGTCACTATCGCTTGCGGCGCAATCAGCGGAGTACATTCCTTGATAGCATCCGGTACTACTTCCAAACAATTAAGCTCGGAGTCGCATGCTCGGGTAATCGGATACGGCGGTATGTTAGTGGAAGGTTTATTGGCGATATTATCCTTAGTTGCCGTAGCTTCGCTAAGTAACACAGAATTTTCTGATTTTTATAGTAGTAAAAATTTCGTAATGGCATTTGCAGAAGGAGTTGGGCGTTTCTTATGCGCTATTCCTTTTTTAAATATTTCAATCCATTCGGCCAGGATTTTTACATCGCTGGCAGTTTCGGCTTTTACTCTCACGACGCTGGACACAGTTACGCGCATTGGACGTTATACCTTTCAGGAATTCTTCGAAATGACGGAACATACCTCAGTAAAGCAGAATATTTTAGTTCGCAATCGTTACCTGACGACCCTCATAACAGTAGCTTGTGGTGCGGCTTTGACCTTCAGTGGTAAAAGTGATTCCATTTGGCCAGTCTTTGGAAGTGCTAACCAATTGATGGCAGCGTTGGCTTTCTTCACGATTTCAATCTGGTTAGCCGATATTAAGGAAAATTACCTTTTTACCTTAATTCCTGGAGTAATTATGTTAATTATCACTGTTACAGCTCTTTGTAGTCTTAGCTATCGCAATTTGATAATTAATCATAATTATTTACTGGGAATAACTGCGGTGATAATCTTAATTATGGCAATTGTATTAACGTTCATAACATTCAAATTCATTATTCAGGAAGCGCGATTAAAAAATGGACAATCACCTGAAAAAAACCTGTAATTACTCGATATAATATTCATTAAAGCAAAATTATCTTAAAGGAAAGTCGGAATTCTCTGAGAGGGAGGGATTTCTCCAGCAGGTCACACAGGACTCCTATCGGGGAGTTCCTACGGAAGAACCCCCGTCCCGAGATTTCGGGAAACGGTTTTCAAGACCGCCGCATTCAACCACTCTGCCACCTCTCCAAATAGCGACGTTAATTTAATCTTATCAATAATGGTTTAAAAACAAAATGATAACTATTGGATTTATTTCACTAAAAAGTTCATTTATAAAACCTTATAAGGATTATTTTTGTTAAGAAGTAGAAATTTTCCATTTAACTATGTATCACACTTTTAGAACTGTTCTCCCAGGAGAAACACCGTCCCGATTATTTACCAAACACCTTTTTCCTTAAGATGATCTCTTAACCGTATATTCCCTTTACCTCGTTTAAGATAATATTCACGTTTTTGAGCTTCACTTTTTGTTTGATATTCCTCAAAATAAATCAATGTATATGGTCGGTGGGCTTTAGTCGCGCGAACTTTCCCAGCATTATGCAGTTTTAATCTGGAGTAAATATCTCCAGAATGACCAATGTAATGAAATTTACCCTGAACGCTTCTTAAGACATATACGTAATACATTTGCGGAGAGGGAGGGATTTCTCCGTTAGGTCGCACAGGACTCCTATCGGAGAGTTCCTACGGAAGAACCCCCGTCCCGAAATGTCAGGAAACGGTTTTCAAGATCATTGCATTCAATCATATTCTTCTGCGGAGAGGGAGGGATTTGAACCCCCGTCCCGAGATTTCGGGAAACGGTTTTCAAGACCGCCGCATTCAACCACTCTGCCACCTCTCCAAATAGCGGCGTTAATTTAATCTTATCAATAATGGTTTAAAAACAAAATGATAAATAAAAGAATCATTTCATTAACAATCTAATATATTAGATATTCTGAAGATTATTATTACTCAATAAAAGTAACCTTATCCAATTCCGGATAAATAAAAAAATTATCTTGTCAATCTTGTCTTAATTCTTATGCGGAGAGGGAGGGATTTCTCCGTTAGGAGTTCCTACGGAAGAACCCCCGTCCCGATATGTCGGGAAACGACTTTCGAGGCCGCCGCATTCAACCACTCTGCCACCTCTCCAAATAGCGGCGTTAATTTAATATTTTTAGCATAGTTTCCTCAAAAATATTTCAGAGAGGTAATACTTATTTTACTGGCTATAATTCAAAAATAATTAAAAACATACTATTTTTAATAGAAAGATTAGTGCGAGTATGTAGGAATTATGTAGTCTTCCAGGTCTTGTAGGGATTTTTTATCAGATTGGAATTGAAATAACGCGGATCACCGGTCACCTCAGATCCAATCCAGTCCGGCTTAATAAACGATTGGTTTTCATCGGTAAGTTCAATCTCGGCGATTACTAATCCAGCATTATCTCCCAGAAATTCATCAACTTCCCAGATAAATCCGCAATGTTTAATTTGATACCGGATTTTATCTAAAATTGGCTTTTCGCAGATATTTTCGAGAATTTGCTCGGCATCCTGAAAGGGAATTTCATATTCGAACTCCGGTCGCACGGCTCCGACATTTATGCCCTTAATTGTCAAGAATGCCTGTTGCCCGACAGTTCTGACACGCACCACTCTCTCTTTAGCCGTGCTTAGATAACCCTGACGATAACGCTCACCTTTAGCTAATGCCCGATAATCATCGGAAATTACCAGAAATTTTCTTTCTATTTCAATTCCCATATTCGTGCCTACTCATTTTTTTCAGAGCCTTGATGTAGTTAATATTCGGCAGGTTATCCAGTTTGAGCAATTTTAGCACATTTTTCACAATATTTGGATTTTCGCTTTCGACGGCGATGGTTTTAAGTGATTGATTGCCAACCTGCAGTTCAGATAATTCAACCTCAGCCTGTTCGAGAGTGTAACACATTCGTTTCTTTTTAACATCTACCAAACTTAGTTTCGGATTGGATGCGACAATTTCTTTTAAAAATTGATGATGAGTATATTGATTGCGCATTGCCAGCGGCTTGCGAACATGTAAAGTGCGCAGAACAAGACGTACAATCTCGAAACTAAGTGGAAATGAAGCTTTTAGAACCGGTTTCCATAATTCTAATCCATCAGGATTGGTTTGTTCTATGATCTTAATATCCATCAATGAATTACGGATTTTGCAATTTTCATTGGAGTTTTTTGAAAGGATATAAATCTCTTCACTCTCCTTGATGGTATTGCATCGCATTGAACTTAAAATTTTCTCGGCTTCAGGGAATTCCATTCCGAAAGTCCGCCATTCCCATCTCGGAATTACCCTATTATTAATCTGGTTATTGATATTTTTCTGAATTGAATCTTTCATAGGCATTCCCGGTCATTGAATTGTATTGAGTTTGATTGAGACAATGAGACAGATACAAATCAGTAAAAGATAGAGCCGGCTTTATTATCCTCGATTTGATGATTTCACCGGCTAATCGAAGCCGATCAGGACATAAATTGGTGTTTTTCAATATTGAAATTTTTATTCTCCCATATAATAACTTCAGCATCAACATATATTTTTTATTTTTCGGTCAAATTCATAAGTAATCAAATTTAGATAATATGAATTTTACCTGCTAAAAAATAGCTACTGAAAATATTTTTCAGGAGAAGTTTTAGTCTATTTTTAGGGAAAATATTTTGAAGGATTTTTCCGCTTCAATCTGATTGGGAATGTTTAGAATCACGACAGCCGTTTTTGACAAATTCATCGAAACTGATTCCGGTTTTGTAGCATTCTTGATGCACAAATTTCAATAGATTGAGGAAAAGGTCTTTTTCGATATAGCCGGGAATTACTTCGATGACTTCCATTTCTGGTGAGATAAAAGCAATTGACGGGAAACCGGTCACTTGAAATGCTCTGGTCAATTGACGCGGAGTATAAGTTTTGCCTTGAAAAGTCAACTTTTCTTTATCATTTTCGGCGTTGATCCGGATTGGAATAAAATTTTCAAACAAGTATTTGTTTACGGTCGGTACTGAAAAAGTTTTTTGATCCATAACTTTGCACCAGCCGCACCAGTCAGTATAGAAGTCAAGTACGATGTGTTTCTTCTCTTTTTTAGCCAGAGCAATACCTTCGTTAAAATTATACCAATCTTTGCCGGCTGACCATAGATTGGCAGTCAATATTAGAATCAGAATTATCGGTATCCATTTAATTTTCATTTCATCTCCATTTTTTCCTATTTTGATAACCAATTTCGGTATCGGTTGCATAGATTTTATAAATTTAAATTGATAAAAAATATAGGAAATACAAAAATATTTGTCCAAGAAAATCAAGGATGCTCAGAAAGATGATTACTTCCGCCCTTTTAACATTTCTTACGGTTTTTTATTAAATAATGTTGTCGCCCGTTCGAATATTCCGAGCGTCCAGGCGATCGTTAATCCATAATTCGTAACCGGAACACCTGCTTGTTTACAATACCATATGCGCGATAGGACTTCCCTCCTATTCAGCATACAACTACCGCACTGAATCACCAACTTATATTGGCTCAAATCCTCCGGGAAATCATGCCCCTGGTGGTGAGTAAAGTTTAATTGTCCGCCAACATACTTATTCAACCAGCGAGGAATTTTTACGCGACCAATATCGTCGGTAATCGGGTGATGAGTGCAGGCTTCAGCAATTAAAATTGCATCGCCGGGTTTAAGTTTATCAATCGTTTGAGTTCCAGCGATATATTCCACCAGATCGCCTTTGTAACGGGCAAATAGGATCGAAAAAGACGTCAAAGGTATATCGGTTGGGGTTTCGGCGGCAACCTTCTGAAAAGCTTGTGAATCGGTTATTACGATCGCCGGTGGTTGCTTTAAATTATTTAACACTGAAGTCAATTCATTTTCTTTGATGACAATGCAACCGGCATTGTTATCCAGCAGATCACGAATCGTCTGAACCTGCGGTAGAATTAGACGACCTTTAGGCGCTTCCTGATCAATCGGCACAACCAACACAGCCATTTCACCAGGCTTAACCAAATCCCCAATAATCCCGACGGAATTAAAGTAATCAGCCGGAGTGGCATCAATCAAGATTTTCTGCAAGTCCAGCACGCCGAAACCATCAGTTGCGATAGTATTGATATAGGGGATTTTTTGCTGGTTTAAATATGCCAGCAGATTTTCAGAAGGCTGAGATAGATCGGATTTATTGAAAGCAACTATAATCGGAATTTGCCGCTTCTGCAATTCTTTCAGTAACTCATCCTCATATTTATTCCAATTTTTTCCTTCGGCAACGATAATACCAATATCGGCCCGTTCCAATATTTTACGTGTGCGCGCAATACGCTGTCCTCCAAGGGAACCTTCATCGTCCACTCCAGCCGTATCAATAAAAAGCACCGGACCCAGCGGCGGTAATTCCATTGGCTTTTCGACCGGGTCGGTGGTAGTTCCCGCCACATCGGAAACAATCGAGACATATTGACTTGTCAGGGCATTCATCAAAGATGATTTACCGACATTACGACGGCCGAAAATGCCAATCTGTAGGCGATTGCTTTTAGGCGTGCTTTGCATATTTTCAATTCTGGCAGACTTTAGAAACGAAATAAAATATTTTACTACTTTGTTCTTCAGTCATTTTCGATTTCCGTTAGGATTTGAGTTAGCGCAGTAAAAATCTCATTCATTTTGTCGGGATTAATTTCGTCATTTTGTTTATAAAAAATCCCAAATCGCGGCGTTAATTGGCGACGCTGGGGAGCAAATTCAAGGTCACGATTACCGGCTACATACGACCAGCGTTTGCCGTAAATTTTACAAAAATTAACCTGGAAGTCATATTCTTTTTCCAGAAAAGCGGCAACGGCATTTAATTTGTCAGGCAGTTTAATCTGACTTTCGGCTGATTGCGAAATTTCCTTAGATATAGACATCGCGTTCGCCACTGGCAACTTGCTGATATAATCTCTCGAAAGTTTCCAGCATTCGTCCTTTCTGGAAAAACGGCATTGCTTTAATTTCCGCAATTTCTTTTTGAATCAATCGTTCGCCGACTTCTTTAGTTTCAGGCGAGGCATAATCGTCCAGATATTCACGAAAGGTCAGGACGGCATTCGCCTTGCAGAATTTTCCCTCGACGCAACCTTTTAACAAATTCATAATTTTGTCGCCGGTGCGACCACAGCGATAACCGGCGGTGCAGAAGGAAGTGATCATTCCTTGTTGCGCCAATTCACGGACGACTTCATCGAGACTCCGTGTGTCACCGAGCGTAAATTGTTGTTCGTCAATCTGCTGATCAGCCTTCTCTTTTTTAGCCAGGGCTTGCAAAGCGGCGGTATAGCCACCGACTCCAATCCGCGTGGAAGCATCTGTCTGGGTACAACCGACTCCGATAACTTCACGGCGCATTTCAGCACTTTCGCGCGCGGTAACGATTAATCCGGTATAAGGCACCGATAGACGTAAAACAGTGACTAATTTCTTAAAATCGGCATCACTGACGCGCCATTGCGAATTGCGACTGAACCAGGACCCGCTGGCGGGCGTCAAGCGCGGAAAGGAAATCGTATGCGGGCCAATGCCAAAATGCCGTTCGAGATCAATCGTATGATATAGCAAGCCCATAACTTCGAAACGCCAATCGTACAGTCCGAAAAGTGCACCGATAGCTACGTCATCTATTCCAGCTTCCATCGCGCGATGTAAAGAATATAAACGCCAGCGATAATTACCCTTGATGGTATCGAGCGGATGTAGATTCGCATAAGTCGGTTTGTGGTAAGTTTCCTGAAAAACCTGGAAAGTGCCAATGCCCACTTCCCAGAGTTTCTTCAAGTCGGCGATATCCATCGGTGCGGCATTAACGTTGACGCGGCGAATGGCGCTAAAGCCGGTTTTAACCGGGACTTTGACATCGTAAATCGTGCGAATGGTTTCGGCAATGTAGTCCACAGCTGAGCGCGGATGTTCACCGAAGACCACGATCATACGCTTGTGACCTTCGTTGATTACAGCTTCGGTTTCTTTGCGAACTTCTGCCATTGTTAAAATCCGACGCTTCTCCTCTTTATTTTCATAGCGGAAACCGCAATAGGCACAATTATTGACGCAAAGATTACTGCAGTATAGCGGTGCGAAAAATACGATGCGATTATCATAAACTTTACGCTTGACTGCCAACCCGGCTAAGTACATTTCCTCCCAGAGATCGTCGTCAGTAACGTTCAACAACGTCGCTGTTTCTTCCGGTTCGAGACGTTGAATCTCTAATGATTTGGCCATAATTTCACGGACGCGAGATTTGTCCGGATTGGCGGTAGATTTAAGTTGAGACGTGATGACGGTCTCGTCAATAAAATCCCTACCATCTATGAGGTACTTTTCAATTTCATCAGGTTTGATTACTTTTTTTGTCCATTCACTTACTTTGACATTTTGCATTTAGACTCCATTTAAAAAAACCATTCATTTAGATAAAATATTTTGGGATTCGTGACGCCGAATGAGGTTCGGCGAAATTCCTTTACTAAGACTGGGTCGAAATCCAGCCTCACGGATAATTTCCAATACGGCCGGTATCGAATGCTCAGAAACATCGCTATCGGCATTTTTGCCGGGATAAATATTATAGAGCATTTTGACTCGCTCCGGAGTGATGGACGGCATAATGACATTCATTCCAATTTTTAAAGCCGCAAGACGAGCGCCTTTTTCGGCGCATTCCATAGCGCTGGTCGCAGGCATATTAGCATAAGGATTTAGAATACGCATCAATGCCAGAGTGCGCAGAGTCAATTCTATCGAACCATTCGGTTGATCACCGAGCGATGTCTGAGGATGAGCAATGAACGGACCAATCCCGATCATATCAAGATCGAGTTCGGTCAATCCGATGATCGCCTCCGCCAGCGTTGCTAAAGTTTCGCCGGGCAAACCTACCATAATTCCACTGCCGACTTCATAATCCAGTTCTCGTAAAACTTTCAGGCAATTCAGTCGGTTTTCCCATTGTCTCTCTGGTCGTAAACGGCTATAATTTTCCCGATTCCAAGTTTCGATACGAAGTAAATACCGGGTTGCACCCGCCCGCCACCACAATTGTAAAACTTCCGGTGTTTGTTCGCCGAGCGAAAGGGTAATCGCCAGATCATATTTTTCAATGATTTCACGGATTAAATCGGCTATCCATTCCGCCGAATAGTATGGGTCTTCCCCACCCTGCAGAACGATCGTCGGAATTTTATGAGCCAGCGCAGTTTCCACCGCGGCTAGAATTTCCTCCCGCGTTAACCGATAACGCTGGACGGCGCGATTGGAACGGCGCAATCCGCAGTAATAACAATTCTGCCGACAATAATTGGTGAACTCGATGATACCCCGCAGGTAAATTTCATCACCAAAAACCTCCCGTCGAATGCGATCGGCTTCAGTAAATAACCAATCGTCATCCTTTCCCTGTAAAAATTCTATGATCTCGGCTCTTTGCATTGTCATTTGCTAACCATTGATAATTAGAAATGGCTAATTTGGGATTCTATATTTCGCACTTTTTTTACCTGAAATAATAGTTTCATTATCTTACTTTTTACCTAATAACTCAAATAACTTTTAGTTTGCAATTTTAACAAAAATAATGTTAATCTAGATGAAAATTATTTGGATTAATTCAGGTTAATTTAGATGGTAAAATTAACCGGCTTTTGATTCGCGGGAGGAAATATTAATAATTATAAAGTTCTTTGATACTATTTAAGCACCATCAGCTTGCGAGTTTGGATATTTTTTCCCGCTCTCATTTGATAGAAGTAAATGCCACTGTTCAATTTAGTCGCATCGAAGTTTACCGCATAATTTCCGGGTTTTTTATATTCATCAACCAAGGTGGCAACTTCACAGCCGAGGACATCATAAACTTTCAATACGACATATTGCGACGTTGATAATGAATAATTGATCGTTGTCACCGGGTTGAAGGGATTTGGGTAGTTCTGATATAAAAGAATTTGTTCTGGTACTATATTTTTATCATTTTCGATCGCTGCATTAATTGAAACGCCATACGCTTTTATACATAGATCATATTCGTAATCGGTGTCACCTCCTATTGCGAGCCAAGAGTTATTATTTCCCGTACTGCTAATCCAGCATTTGCTTGTTTCAATAACTGGGTCGGCATAATCGCTTATAAAAGTTTCAGCCGGAATGGAGTATTGATTCTCGGGGGTATTGTACTTTACTTTGATGTAAATATCATTTCCACCGCTTACCTCTATCGGATCTGGTAAATCAAAGGTGTAGTAGCCGGCGTAATCACAAACCTGATCACCCGTAGAACCGAGCAGATTCGAAAGCGAACTTCCATTAAAATCATCATAGACGTAAAAATTCACAGTCGAATTAGAGGAGTGCACCCAGGTTCCTAATTTGGTAATTTTCTGATCCGTAGAAATGACAAATTTTACCAGGCCATAATCCTCGTAATCGGGTTTTTTTAAGGTGTTATCCACCCAACCAAACGATGTAACACACCCCAACTTATCGTAATAATAAACGGTGGCGTTCGGATTGTAATCAACATAATTTGGCCAAAAAGCCGGATTGGCATTTACTTTTAAATTATTATAAGAAATGTAGAAAAAACCATTTTCCCCGAAGCCGGTTCCCCAGCTATTCCGGATAATCCAGGCTCCTTTTCCGCCGGCAGTGACCTTATTATCATCCCATCCCACAAGTAGAACGGCGTGATTGGTGCTACTGTCCGCATCACAGTAATAGGTATAATTCTCAGAATTATAATAACTACCATCCCAGAACATATCGGTATAAACTGCGCCATAATTATAAATAATCTGTTTAAGGATATTTATATCATTTGGCAAAAAACGAGCATCGGAAATATATGCTTGAGGAGTTAAATCCGAAATGTAGGTACTATCTTTTACACTATAAGGATCATCAACTTCGGAAATTGGGCCAGCGCCACGACTAAAATAGGCGGTTGCCATTCTCGCATTACCGCCTTCACAGTAACCTAAAAGAAAGCCATGCCCATTTCTAAGGTTTTGTTCAGAAAGGTTATATTCTCCCAATCCCAGAATTTTCCACCTGGATTCTATCGAGCCGTAAGTCGCAAATGTCCAGCAACAACCGCAATCTTTCTGGTCTTTTACCGGTGTTAGTTTACCTTCCTCGCGCAAGTCATACTTTTCCGGTAATGAAACCTGTTTCTGAAGACGAACAGGAACTTCAGTCTCAAATTTCAATGGATGCGGAATATAGCCCAGCGGATACCCTTCGGAGGCAAATCTTTTTACTTCACCCTTTTTTACCATTTCTATATAATTGATAAACTCCGAGTCAAGTGGTGCCACTTGAGGTTTGTTCACCTGTGCAAAAGTTGCTGATAATAATATAAATAATACCAGAGGAACGGCGACCTTTTTCATTCAAACTCCTATCGGCTAACGTTTGACCACAATATTCAACTCAAATTTTTTAACCGGAGGCACATCCTTCTCGAAGGGTCGGCGATATATTAACTGTAAAAATGTTTCGCCTTCTTTTATCGCGATAAAACGCATTGTGGTCTTGCCGCCTGAACCTACAACGCCAGACGGTACTTTATCAGCCTGGTATTCAATCCCTGTGTTTTTTAATATACTTGTATCAATAGAAGCCACTTCCCAGCGATAGCCGGTAGTTGGATTCGCTTTGAGGACAATTTCCAGGCTATCACCCTTCTTCATTTCTAATTTAGTACCGGTATCACTCTCACTTATTTTTATTGTCGTCGGCTTACATTGAAAGACAAAAGCGATTAACGATAATGTTATGATATATTTTAAAGTAGTTTTAAACATTTACTACTCTTCTAAATATTTTATGGAGTTCAAACTCATTGTAAGGTTCAAAAATTTACCTCATTTGACAAGTGTTATTCTTTAATCCCTTCCCTTCTCCCATTCCTTTTCTCTTAACCTTAACCTGAACCTTAATCTTACCTAACCTCCCGCCACCGTCCGTCAGTTTTCGGAATGATCGGTGAGTTCGCTCTAATATAATCAATCATCGCTTGTCGTAGAAGAATGCCGGTGTAATTGATTCGATCCGGCGAGATGGTCGTCAATAGGTCGTAACCGGAATTACCTTCCGCTAAATAATCCGTAACTGCCAGAGTATATTCGCGCTCATCCTCGATCGGTTTTCCACCAATGTTGAATTTTACAACCCGCGAACCATCGGGCTTACTGCGATCAATTACGATTTCAGCTCCGCCAACGAGCATGCCCCGACTGCTACCTGAAACTAGATCTTCAACTAATTCTTTCAGAAATTTGCCGGTTACCTTCATTATGACGATACGATTGTCAAACGGCATAACTTTGAAAACGTGCCGGGGAGTAATCTGTCCAGCCGGCAGGTCGGCTCTGACCCCGCCAAAATTGGAAAATGCAAGGTCGGCTTGCGAGCTGGCGAGCATGGCGTCAGCCATCAGGTTACCCATCGGCGATTCGCCGCTACTCGAGCGATAGATTTGCCCGGTCGCTAAACCGATTACCTCATCGAATCCGGCTTCGGCTTTTTGCACCCAGTAATCAATCAATCGCATCAGACTGGTATCCGGCAAAAAGTCATCTTCAAACAAGGTGAATATTGCACCGTCGTCGGATTCATAATCGTAACCCGCCAGAGTTCCGGTCTGGCGCTGAATATAAAAGTTCACATGTCCCAAATTACTGCCATTGGCATAATTTTGAAAAATTAAAGTATGATTGAGTGGGTCTTCCCACGGCTCATAAAATCCCCGATGTAAATGACCTGAAAACATAATATCAATTCCCGGAACGCGATGCGCAATAGCCTGCGCGCTGGTGTTATAACTTTCTCCCAGTTCCCCGTCTTTTAGATCGGCAATCATTTGCTTATAACCTTCTTCCGGATTATAGGCTAACCAGGCGTGCGTTAGAACGATAACCGTATTAGCGCCTTGCGCTTTTACTTCCGGCAAATAGCGCTCGATTCCTTTGATCTCAGGGCGGAAATCCAGATCTGTTATGTGTTCCGGAAAACTCATACTGGGCGTTGCCGAAAGCGCCGCTCCAATGATGCCGATTTTTATTCCCTGAATTTCCTTGATGATATAAGGCTTAACAAATTCAGCAAGCTTGCCAGTTGATTTGCGATAGAGATTAGACGCCAGAAATGGAAAATTGGCTTTCTCCGATAATTTTTTCAGATTTTGCCAGCCATTATCGAAATCGTGGTTGCCGAGGGTCAGCGCATCATAACCGACGGTATTCATGTATTCGATAACCGCTTCGCCCTCTGAAAACGTTCCCAGTGGCGTTCCTTGATAAAAATCACCGGCGTCAATCACTAAAAAGCCCCAGCCGTTTTGGGCGGCTTCCTGACGCTTTTGTAAAATATAACGTCCAGCGACTGCTCCGCCACCCAGCATCGGCGGAAAATCAGGATTAATAAAACTGGCTTCGCTCCGATCGATTCCGCCGTGCATATCATTAGTAAAAATTGTTACGATTTTCAAGTAATCTTTAGAGGGAAATTTTTCAACCGCCAAAAGCGTCGTTGATGCTATAATGACCGCGAAAACGAGAAATAATTTTTTGTATTTCATAGACTAAAAATTATACCTGAAGGTTGCCATTCCCACCAGATAACTTTCGCGAACGGTATCAAATTCTACTCGCTTTTCAATCGCAATTGGAAAAAGGTCGTGATATTCGTAATCGCCGGTCGTAAAAGCTCCGGAAATTTCCAGATCGAAGTTGCCAAATTGATAACCGGTACCGGCCGTGAACCAATTGCGATTCATTTCAGCATTGATCGGACTGGGATCGTGATAAAATCCCAACCGCAAAGGCACACCGGAGAAGAAAATATGCTCGATACCAAAATGGATTTTCGTAACATTGCGGTAGGGAATCGGTGTTTTCGAAAAATTGTTCGGAATATCATTCGGATTGGCGTCGCTCCTGAACTGATATTTGGCCGAGGCGTCTTCCCAATTCTGATAGACGATTTCGAAAAACAGTTGCGTCGGAATTATATTTACCGGTTTCAAACATAACCCGAACCGCAATTCACCCGGCTGACGATAGGTGACTTTTTCGATGGTAAAAACTGAATCAATCGCCAGCACCGGCAAAGTCTGCGTGGTGTCGTTGACCAAATAAAGCAAACCGCCTTTCTGGACGTTATTGTATGGCAATCGGTAAGAAGTTGCAAGACTTAGATGCTTAGTAATGTCCAGCGTCATTCCGAAGTTGCCGGTAATTGCCGACTCGAATTTTGGTTCGACGACGTATGAAATGGTATGTTTGGATGCCTGATAATCGCTGGTCTTAATGACTTGAATCTCGTATTTTTGCTCGGCAAAATCCGGAGAAATGAAATTTACCGCCGCACCCAACCAGAGCGATTTCCAGGGATTGACTGCCATTCCGAGAGAGGTATTAAAAACCGAATAGCGGTTCGACAGGCGGTTATAACCAACCAGCGGATCGCGATTGTATTCGCCGTATAACGAGCCTCTGACTTCCTCTTCATACTGAAAATCACTCAGGTTGGCATGATTCAATAAAGCTGCAAACCGGATGCGCGCTAGAGGTTTGACGTTGATTCCAATCTGAAAATCCGGAAACCAGTTCTGGTTCAACACATAAGTATTGTCAGCCAGAAAATCACCGAAACTGTCCTGCACCGGAAAACTGCGTTTTTCTTTAATGGAAAAGGCGTTTACTCCGGCGATTAGAGACAGTTTTGGTTTGCTAAGACCCAGCAAAGCCGAATTGGTGAGTAGCGCCGAAGCACTTCCCGCGTCACCCCAGATTGACAAGCCGACCGCCAGCGACCGCGCATCAACTACCGACGGCAAATCACCGATCAGTGGGCTGAAGAAGCTCTGACTGAAACCGGTTGCGCTAATTATTAATACCAATGTCAAAGTGAATATTTGCTTTTTCATTTAAAACCTATAATCGAGTTGGATTCTGAAATCCGAATAAAATTTATCATAATAAACTTCGCTAACGACCGGATTAGAACTGCCCGCGCCAATATCAATCATTCCACCAACTACATTATCTAACTGGTTATGCAGATCGAAACTGTATTTAAGGCGAATGGAAAGATCGCGCGACAATCGTGAAAAAACCGTAATCCAGCCGTGAAGCGCCCGCGTATCCGTATTGAACACCCGGAAATCCGTATCTTCAAAATTCCAGAGGAAGCCGCTATAAGTCATCACCGAACCAATCAGTTTGATACGTTCATTGACATTGTGGGTAACGATCATACCAAGGGCATCGCTGGGCGAACCGGCATTACCAACATAAGAAGTTTCACCAGTCTCGGCATTGATAACCAGCCGGGAGCGCGGGGTAAATTCGGTAAACGAAATGGAATACAAGAGTTTTACTTGATTATAGCGCGACATCCGCATCGTGGCTTCGAGCCGAGTTTCATTAGATTGATAGAAAACCGGTGTGAGAGTGTTGGTCTTGTCGCGATGTTGCCATTTCTGGCGAATCTTGAACCGATACTTGAAAACCGGACGATATTCCAGATTAAGCACGGTGCGGTAATACTGAGCGTTATCAGCCACGCGAGTCCAAATATCCTGCTCGGCGGTGGCAATCAAACTGCGATGCAATTGATAACGGGTTGATAAATACAATCCGCGTTCCGCCTGAGGTTGCGCCGTCGCCGAATAGAGGTAAGCCAGGCTGGGATCTTTGAGATAATACACATCTTCGTAAATCGTACCCTTGAAGCGCTGATAATTGCTATAACTGCGCTGGTAAGGATTATCGAAATTCAGGTTGTAATCCCGATAAAGCATAAGGAAATTAAAATTATCAAATTGTAAATAACCGGACAGCACCAGCGCCCTCGGATCGCCGGAACAATCACCTAATTTCAGGTTTTTATCCAGTTCGGCGTATTCACCCTGGAGAGTCAAATTACTAATGACCGTCGAAAATTCCAGTCCGTAAACCCGCCGTATGGCTCTGGCATCCGACCAGAGTGATGATTTAGCCGATGACTCGTAAGAGGCATTAATTTCAGCATCGGCGGAATTCCCAATCTGAGTCAAATATTTGCTATAGCCGGAAGGGTCAAGCAGGGATTCGGTAACTTGCAAATCTAATTCCCGGTCGTACAAACTCTGGTAAATCGTAAAACCTAAATACGTTCCAGGAACGAAGGAATATTTAGCGTTGCCGCCGATCACCATTTCTTGGACGGCATTAATCATATTATTCGGAATATTGTTATATAAGCCATTTGGCATTCGCGGATACATCGTAATCAGAGTCGAAAAGGAACTATCATCGTTGACGACTGCATCTCGATTATTGATGGAAAAAAATCCGGTGCCAATTAGATTACCGATTTGGGCTTCCGCCCCTATGCCACGTAAACCGTACTGAGTAATGCGTGAAGAGTTGCCACTTAAACCGTTCAGCCGATTGCGAAAGCCGTAGCCGGTTTTGCGCGGCATAAAAAAGTCGGTAGCTTCAAAAGTCACCCCTTGCCCGAAACCAGCCACATAATCACCGATTACGACTTTATTCAATTTTACCACACCGACTTCGAGGTTATTCATTTCGAAAAAAGCTTTGAACTGCGGGATTTTGGTGTCCTGATAATAAATCGTTTTCTCACCCATATTGCGCAGGTAAGAACCCTCCAGGCGATATTTTGTGCCCCAGTGCAGACGCAATTTGTAATAAGTATCCAGCGGCTGATCCAGCCGTACGAAAGCAGCATACGAATCGGCGTCGTCGCTGGGCGTCTGACTGAGGGTAATATTCTTAACGATACTCGAAAAACTGCCACCAAATCGGTGAATGTTATCGTCATCGGTATAGCGAATAAAATCTTCGAGGTTAGAAAAACTATAGTAGGTCAATCCCTCGGTACTTCGTAAATCGGTACGGTTTTTAATTTCGCCCTGTTTCTGGCGTTTAACAATCGCCACAGCGTCACTTGGTGCAAGTCCCGCCAGATTCCGCAATTCGAAATAGCTAAGTTTATTAATATTAACCGGATTGGAGAGCATATCAATCCAATTATTGACGGTATTCTCACTGGCGCCATCGTCGGAAATCCATTGCTCGACTTTGTAATAATTATCTTCGATGCGTTTTTCCGATTCTTCCAGAAAAACCGGCGAGATTTGGGTTAGTTCTTTCAGTTTCAAAAAAGTTTCATGGTCAATACTTTTGATATTCTTTAAGTCGAATATACTATTAAATGGGCCAATATATTCCCGCCAGTATAAAATATCTTCCAACTGCTGGCGAGTTAACGGTAACCGCGCCAGTTCAGCTTCATCAGCCGTATTGAGGTCAATTTTCGACTCAAGTTCGACAGCACCGACAATAATGTTCAGAGCCATTATGAATAGGATCAATAGCCAACAATACTTTGAACGCCTCATAAATTTACTTTTCATTTTTCCTGAATGAATAGCCCAGACTGAATTGATGAGTTTCGGGTAATAGCGGATGACTGATATAAGCGTAATCTGCCAGAATGCCCCATTTCTCGATTCCGAAGCCAAAGCTGATGCGATTCGGCTCGGTATTAACGCCGGTTCGCAAGACTAACCACGGCACGATACGGTATTCCAATCCGGCACGATACTGAGTCTTATCCGTTCCGATTTTCTGGTAAATCACAAAATTGGTCGTCAATCCGTAATAAGGTTCATAGCCAAAACCAATTGCCACACTCCTGGGAAGGCGCTGAGCGCTCAAAGCACTCCCCATTTCCGGCGAATTGATATTCTTAACAAATAATCCGATCCAGCTTCTTTCATGCAGGCTACCCTGGATGCCCAGATCAAGTCCGAAACCAAACCCGCTACCCAAATCCATCCCGTCGCTCCCGTCGCCGGAAACGCCCGCTGAATGACCATAATCAAGTTGGTAGAGATTGAGAGTATAGCCGAGTGATAGCGTCGAAAACAGGTCTTTTTGCAGGTAAAAACCGTGCGACAGGCTGAAAGCCGTTTCACTCGTCAAGGAATTGCCGGAATAAGAGGTCGAACTGCCTTGATAGCCAATTGCCATTGTGCCGACTTTGGCGATTGGCATAGCGATAATTGCCACGGCACTATTATAATAAGAAAGTCCATAAGGTCTGTATAAACCGCCGACCAATTCGAGAGCGGTTAAACGACACAAACCGGCTGGATTGTTGAGTTGTGCCCAGGCTGAACCGATATTTGCTAAATTGGATGAACCGGTGGCACTGATTGGGGCGGCGATTTCGTTCACCTGGGTGAAAACCTGAGCCCAGAGTGCGATCGGAATTATAATAAATAAAAAAGCAATTAACAGGTGCTTAAAAGTTCTCATCAGAATTTCACTCCTACCACTACCGGCGCAATTGAAATCTGGGATTTTCCCGTCGAACGATTGGTCGTTTGTAGATGCAAAATATAATTGCCGGGCGGCACCAGTTGATTCAATTCATTGCGCCCGTTCCAGGTATCTTCCCTTTTCCAGGAAACGGCAAAATAGTTGTCCACCAGCGTCGTGATGAACCGACCTGACAGGTCATAAACTCGCACAATGGCGCGGCAATTCGCCGGATATTCATAGGTGTACTTGATGACCTCGCCTAATTTCGGCACAAAGGGATAAGGCGCGGCGCTGATTTTGGTGCGTCCTTCACCGGCTTCACCTACAATATAAGGTTCGACATCCGAGGCGTAACCCAGCAGGATTTGGGGCGCATTGCTATAAATGCCGACAACCCCGCGCACCGTTACCTTATTATTGAGCGTCAATAAAGAATCGGTGTATTCGTTGACAATCTCGCCCAGTGCATTGTAAAGCGCTCCAGTCGTGTTCCAGATACGCACAGTCGTTCGGGCTGTTTCGTCTTCAATGACGACATTACACCCCTGATTAGTGGCAGTCGGGTTACTGCGTTCCGCTACAGTTCCGTGAATTTCGACATAACTTCCTTCCCATTCAGTCAAATTATTTACCAATTCCGAAATATAAACTTTGGCAGTGCTCTTTATCGGAACATTCGAAGCCAGAACGGTATAACTACCAGTCCAGTTGGTTAATTCTTTGACTCCGTTATATTCAGTCAGTTCACCGGTCACTTCGATGGAATCGCCCTGCATCAAATTGGTTATTGCAGAGGCGTAAAGGTTCAAACCCTTCCCGGAGACATCTTGAAAATAGGCTGAAGTGCGACTCGTAATCAGAATATTCGACCCGATTGTCACTACACCTCGCAGTGTCACGGTTTGACCGTTATATTCGTCCCAATTATCGCGGATAGTTTTAATAGTCAGCGTTTCCGGCGGCGATTGAATCTTAATCATATTCCGATTGGAGGTGGTGATTAGACCGGATTCATCTTCGGCTTCAATCTGATAATAAAGGGTATTGGCGACTGAAAATGGGCCGATCGTGACGGAATAAGTATTTCCGGAAATCAACGACATCGGCACGGTATTAGTTTCCGATTGAAAAGTATAAATCAATCTGACTGCCTCGATTAATCCATCGTCGGTGGCATTTACCGAAAAAGTTATAGACTGACCGACAAGCGGATTAGCTGGCGAATAGGTAATATTAGATAATTTCGGTTTGGTATTGCCAACGGCAACTACCTGCCAGGTAGCGGCGAGGTTTTCACCGGTCTCATTATGGCCGGTAATTCCATTGCCGCCAGAAGTTGGCTCGAACCCTTCATCACTGACTCGCTGAAGTTTCTGACCATCCTGATGAGTTGGCATATAAGTTTGCTCGGCGATCGGAGTATCATTCAAATAGCCGGAAACGCCGCTTTTATCAACGGCGCAACTTCGATTTCCCCAGATGACATAATCAACATCCTTGACTGTCGGCAAAGAACCATCCCAATAAAATAGAACCAGCGTCTCGGCCGCATTATCTAAATAAGCGGAAGCGCCGCCTTTCGTATCCTGCCCATTGAGTGCATTGAGCAGATCATCTTTAACCGCCAGATCGGGCGCAGAGCGGTAATAGTCTTGATAATCCGCAGTTGTCGTAGCCGCAATAATAAGTTCCGATTGTGCCCCAATACTATAACCCTGCGGAAAACGAACAATGAAATCCGAACTGTTTGTACTCCAGAAATTGCTATCAGTCGGCAAGTTGTAGTAATATTTTTGGTTCGATGGGTCCGTACCGTCGGTCAAATAATAATTACTCAGGTCAATTGCATTATCCGTTGGATTGTAGAGTTTGATGTATTCGGCCTTACTCGGCTGAAGAACAATCTCGGAAATGATGACGTGATCCTGTGCCGTCAGAAGCAAAACCGGCAATAAAATTAGCCCGGTCAGAATAATTCTTCTTTTCATAGGTTACTTCAAGTATAACATTTTTCGCGTCTTTATGCGGTTTCCGGCTTGCAGTTGAACAAAATACACGCCGGATGGAAATTTAGCGGCATTCCAGACTTTGGAATAATTTCCAGCGGTAGCATAACCGCTGGCAATTAGGTCAACTTTCTGGCCGAGAACATTAAACGCGGCGACTTCGAAAGCTCCGTTTTTATCCAATTGCCAGCTGATCGTGGTTGATGGATTAAAGGGATTGGGATAAGCCGGGTCGAGTTTAAAAGTCAGAGCACTGGTCTTGTTCTCTTTAATCGCTGTCAATGGAACAATATCTTCGGCGTAGCCGATCAGGGTTTGAAAAGTACTCTGAAATTGATTACCAACTCCCTTGAATTTATAAGAATTGCCCAGTGCGATAGATGCAACATCAATGCCGGTAGCGTAGGGAATCCGGGCTATGGTCGTATCCGTCCCAACCGAAACACTAATATTGGTCGCCGCACCGGAAGTTACCTTCTTAGTTACCATTCCGGAAAACTCGATCAAGGTGCCTTCCCAGTTACTGCTGTTAGCGCCGGCAACCGTTACGACCTGCGCCGCCGGCAACTCCTTTCCACTCGAAATTTTCTTATAAATGAAATCAGTAATTTCAACGGTTGTGAAATATTCATTGACATAACCGACTACCATCAATTCATCGCCGCGGGTAATATCGGAATATAATTTACCACCCTCATAAAGATTCAACCCGCGACCAGACGCATCCTGGATATAGGCGGAAGTATAATTACTTGCCAGAACACCGGCGCCGATCGTGATAATTCCTCGAATCGTGACCATCTGGCCTTTGAAAGCCCCAACGTTCGTGTGAATATCAGCGATTGCCTCGGGCATACTATTGGCAATTATCAGCGATTGAGTCGCTGACTGCCCGGAATTGGCTGGAGACTGGTCGTCCTTGCAATAAATATAAAACTCGATAATGCTATTGCCAGCCTGTGCTGGTATATTGCCCATCCAGGTATCACCGGTTTCATTCCACATTTCTGAGGTATTAATCAAACTACCGGTTGCTCCGTAATAAATCGTTGCCGAAGCGATACTCCCGACCACCGGCATAATCGTCGCACTGACCGTAATCTCATCCGCCGAAGTGATAAATTCGGGTGAAACGCTGACATCGCTGACAAGCGGTGCACTGGGATTGGTACTGTGCGAACCGAGATTGTCAACATTATCATTTTCATATTCATCCCACTCGCTTAAATCAAAGGTAGAATTTCCGAAAAAAACAGTATTTTTACGTCGCAATGTTTTATCCTGAATAATATTTTCAGCGCTATTAGGGTCACCGACTACATCAACTAATAAACCATTACGAAATAGCCCAATGGCGTCGTTACCATTAAAGCTCATTACAGTAAAGTCTTCTGTCATTTGAATATTGGGATTTGGATATAATGTTGCTTCGTACTCTGCAATTACCAGCACACTACCAGCAAGTAAAACATTACTACTTCCCCAATTGCTAAAAGTCGTTCCAAATGATCCCCCACCATTAGTTGCCTTACGCAAATCATAGCCAGCTGATATAAGATCAATAGCCGTATCAGAACAATTATACAACTCAAGGTATTTATTTTTCGATGAACCTTCAACATATTCGCTAATGATAATGGGACTGGGATCAACGTAGATTATTACGCTATCTTTTCCTATAGCACTTTCATTATCAGTAACAACCAACTCAAACATTAGAGTCTCTACATTGGACGGGGAGGTAAAGGTAACAATGGCTTGATCAGTAGCCGACAGTGTAACTGGTGTTCCAGAAATCTGCGCCCAGGTATAACTGACAATTGAACCGTCGGGATCATTACTGGCTGAACCATCCAGAGTCACTGTAACATTGAAACGTTCCACGCGATCTGAACCGGCTCTAGCTGTAGGAGAAACGTTGCCGCCGCCAATCCAGACATGGGAACCCAAATAAGAAAATGTATTCTGAGGATAAACAATCCACTCCGAATCATCGGCTGAAGTACCGGCAGAAGCTGCCCAATTGGTATTACCTTGAGATACAGTAGATTTACGAACGAGTGTATGTTCTGCTGTGGCATTGGCAGTTCCGGCAACTGTCCAGGCTGTTCCAGGATCAGTGGTGGGAACACCAATCACATCAATCAAAACTCCCTCTTTAAATAATCCTAAGGCATCATCACCATTAAAGGACGTAACATTATATCCATGTTTTGATGTATCCTGAGTATAATATAGGCCTAAATCACCAACTTGTTTAATAGCGTCATTAACAGGATTTTGAGCATCACCAAGGCAAAAAATCACAAACACATCGCCTGCATTTAATAAAGTATCGGGCAAATTTAAAACATAACGAGGGTCCGCTATTGGTCCCCCACCTGAAGGCGTGTAACATCCCCAGCCTGAACCATTATTCGCTTGTTTGATAGTATAATGACTTAGGTCAACTGCGGCCCCCGTAGAATTATAAATTTCGATGGCTTTATTATTACCAGATCCTTCGATATACTCGCTGAAAAATAAATCACCAGCCAAAATCAACGTCGGCATAATTAAAGCGATTAGTAAGATTTTTAATGTTTGATGCATAAAATATCCTCTCTAATTTTTTAAATACTTTTTAAATGTTGGTTAATCTGAGTTTTAAAATAATTTTGCTGGTTGGTTTTTTGATTTTTAGCCACTTTGGTTTGAATAAAAATCACTTAAAAAGTTACAATCTATCTTTACATCCTCAAAATTATTTTTAAATTAGGCTGGTTGGAAAGATAATTCGTTATAGAGATGAGGATAAATTTTTTTAGCAAACGGGGAGAGAGTAGCAAAAAGCCGACTTATCGTAAAAGCAGTCGGCATTCGTTGCTATTGATTCTTAGTTTATCCATTTGTTTATTAATCACAAACGTCCCGACATTAATCGCTAAAACAATCATAAAACCCGGCGAACGTTTGCGTCTCGAGAAGATTGATACTGAAAGAGGACTTCCCAGTAATAATATTACTTCAATTGTCCAGGATTCCATTGGATTTATGTGGTTCGCTACCCGAGAAAACGGACTTTGTCGCTACGATGGGAACGAGATAATCACTTTTAGATATGAAGATTCGGTAACTACTTCGCTCGCCTGTCAAAATATTAAACGACTTTTTATTGATTCAAAAGGCTCTCTCTGGATCATTGGCTCTTCCGGGCACTCACCAGTAAGAGGTTGTATAGATAAATATGATCCGATTACAAATAGTTTCTTACATATCTTATCCCCTACCGATTCGATTCCAAGCATTGTAGATCTGGCAGAAGATAAATTTGGTAATCTCTATTTCTCCATTACTGATATCAGGCAACAAGAAAATCAAGTTTTTATGATCTTCAGTCAAAATGGTTCATACCAAATAAAAAAAATCAGCCCTTTAGTATTTGACGATAATACCCAATTACCTACCAAGTATTTAATTCATCGCATAATTAACAAAAACGACAATAAATTGCTGATAGCCTTGAGTCAATATGGAATAGTCGAATATGATGTAATCACTGGTAGAATTAATCAAGATGATTTTAAAGTTCTGAATCATTATTTCAACCGCTATTCTTTTAAAATTTATGATATACTACTTGATAATCAACAAAACCTCTGGATTGCCGCTCGGGACTTCTTAGCCAAATATTCCGTTGCCGATGGGGCGTTGAAATATTATCTATTACCACTCAAACCGGACGGTAGTGAAATTAATCCCTACCGGGATCCGATCCAAGACTATAATTACTTTAACATCAATCACTTATACAATGGCACTGCCGGTCAAATTTGGGTAGTTGGTAGTCAATGCAATCAAAACGAGACTTTCTTTAAATACGATCCAGAAACTGAAATATTCTGGCATTATTCGACCGATCCTTATGAAGAGAACCAAATATCGGTTAATAATATTAACTGCTTTTACATTGATAGAAGCGGTTCAGCCTGGATCGCTACTCAATATAGCGGTGTGTTTAGATTTTCTTTACCACGCCCTTTTATGAATTTACGTTCAATATCGGATTATATTAATTTTAATGAAGATAACGTGAATGATGTTCTCGAAGACCACGAGAACAACCTCTGGTTTGGTCTAAAAGGAAAGGTTCTGCGTTATAATCCGAAAACCAAAAATGTCAAAATTTTCCCACTAAATCTCCCAGATCAAAAAAGTCCTTCTGCAATACCATTACATATTTACGAAGACCATCAAAATACTATCTGGGTAGGAACTACTTTTGGATTATTTAAGTTCGATTCAATTTCTGACGAATTTACTCATTTTACTCCGACTGCGATAAATCAGTCGAATAAGCCATTGTCCAATAAAGCCAATCACATTCCGGCTATTTACGAAGATCGCCAGGGTAATTTTTGGTTGGGAACTGCCGCCGGCTTATGCTACTACGATCGTCGAACCAATCAAACAAAATATTACTCAATTACCGATCGACCCGACGACATTCCTAACAGAAATATCGTCTTTGACATTTTGGAGGATCGCAGCGGTAATTTATGGTTAGCGACCCGCAACGGACTCATTTTATTCGATAGAAATAGAAATACATATCAATTAATTTCAGACAGTACCTTGAATTATGTAACTAAAAATCGCGGAGGCTTTTTCCGTTTATACGAATCTCAGGATGGGCAGATTTGGTTGACCTCACCCTTACCGGAGCTAATATCATTTGATCCTCAGACTAAAACATTTACTTCCCGTACTGACGAATCCGGGTATATTTGGAAATATCCGGTCACCGGCTTAATCGAAGATCATAATGGCATTTTCTGGTTAAGAACCATTCAGGGAATTATAAAGTATAATCCGAATTCGAACACTTATACTCTATTCGATCGTAATGACAACGTCAGCTACTACTATAAAGAAAAATCCAATTCCGACGTCAATGAACCCAGCTTTCTTAAAATTAATACCCTACGAAATTACTGCCAACTACGTTCCGGCTGGATTATGATCGGCGGCAAATGCGGCTATACTTATTTTCATCCGGATAGTATCAATAGTAAAATAAATATCCCTAATATCATTATCTCCAAAATCAAAAGCGATAACAGTAATAAAATAATTTCTTTTAGTTCACCGGTCTATACCGCCTTAGTTTTCCCCTGGTATGAAAACTATTTCACCATCAGTTTTAGTTTACTGGACTACTACCTCCCTGATGAAAATAAATACCGTTATATCCTGGAAGGTTACGATAAAGATTGGAAAAATGGCGTTAAAACCAATAGCGTGAGCTATTCTAAAGTTCCACCCGGTCAATATATTTTCCGCGTTAAAGGTGAAAATTCGGACGGCGTTTTAAGCGGTAACGAAGCCACCATTAGTATCAAAATTGTTCCGCCTTTTTGGAAAACGTTATGGTTTAAAGGATTATTATGGGTTCTCGGTTTAGGAGTCGTTGTTCTGATAAATTATATGCGTCTCGCAGTTATCCGCCACCAAAAGCAAGAACTAGAAAAACAGGTCGCTGAACGCACACAAGCCCTGATGGAAAAATCTCAAGCCCTCGAGATGGCTCATAACCAACTCGAAGAAAAAGTCCGCGAACGAACTCAGGAACTCGCCAAAGCTAATGTGGAATTAAACCGCGAAATCAATATCCGTATGCAAGCGGAAGAATCGCTAAAACGTAGCGAAGAAGTCGCTCGAGTTCTAATCAATGCCCCGGTTGATCTGGCTATGTTAATTAATCCTGACGGCACTATCCTAGCCGCCAATAGTTCAGTTCTGAAACATTTTCAAGCTTCGGAGACTGGTGTAATCAATCATAATTTGAGTGAATTTTCGCCCCCCAAATACTTCAAATCTCGAAAAAAGTTTTTAGATAAATGTATCAACACAAGGTCAGTTCAGGAATTTGAAGACGAGAACCGAGGACGAATTTTTCACTATCATCTTTATCCCATTATCGGAATGGATCAAAAAGTCAACAACATAGCTATCTACATCCGTGATATTACTAACCAGAGGGAAATGGAAAATTTCCTGCGCAACGCCCGGGCCGAACTTGAAAAACAAGTTGATCAACGAACGGCCGAATTAAGAAAAACCAACCGACAACTCCTCAAAGAAATCAATACCCGCCAGAAAATTGAAAATAAACTCCGCGCCAGCGAAGAAAAATACCGCGACTTATTCCAAAATGCCAACGATCTTATCTGGACTATGGATAAAACTGGTAAATTTCTATCCATTAACAACCACTTTAAAAACTTATCCGGCTATTCTAAAAAAGAGTTGTTAGCCATTAATGCCTTGACTTTAATCAGTCCCGAACATCAATTTCGCATAATTCGTTGCTATTTGAAAGTTCTTACCGACGGTCCGACCGGTACAGAATTGAATATTATCACCAAGTCCGGTGAAATTCGCCCCATTTGGTTAAAAATGCGTCCTATAACGAAAAATAACCAAATTATCGGAATTCATGGAATCGGTCGCGATATCACCGAAATCCGACGCGCCCAGCAAGAACTCCGTGAATCGGAAGAACAAAAACGCGAGAGTATGCACCAATTTATCTTGAAACTGGCCCATGAAGTCAAAAATCCACTGGCAAGCATTAAAAGCTCCGCTCAATTAGTTGCCAGTATGAATAACGATTATAATCCCCAGGTTGAAAAGCATATGGATATTATCAATCGCAACGTTGACACCTGTAATAAAGTCATCCGTGATTTGTTTTCCTATACGCATGCCGCTAATTATCAATTTGAAGAAGTTAATACCATTGAGTTTATTAAGTCACTCAACGATTATATAGAAGAAAAATTGAATGAATATCCCCACATAAAATTTTCAGTTAAATATGACCAGAATCTACCGGCTATCTATATTGATGAATTCCAGTTAGCGCAGGCTTTTCATAACATTATCAATAATGCTTTTGAATCGATGACTAAAAAAGGACGGTTTACTCTCAGTATTAAAGCCTTAAAAACCGAAAAACAGGTTCAATTTCTGTTCACCGATACTGGTTCTGGAATACCGGCGGAGGACTTACCCCTCATTTTCCAGTCATTTTACAGTTCCAAGTCCAAGGGCTTCGGATTGGGTCTGGCACTTACCAAGGAAATCATCGAATTACATCACGGCAAAATTTCTGTAAACAGTGTTCTCCACCATGGCACAACTTTCAAAGTAACGATTCCAGCTGTACAGTAAAATGTTTCAACATAATTAAAGGAAGTTATTATGAGTTCAATTCTAATTATCGAAGATTCTCAAGATACCCGCGAAAACATCGCCGAACTTTTAATTATCAATGGCTATAAAGTTCACACCGCTGAAAACGGTCAAACCGCTCTGCGGCTTATTAAAACCCAAACGCCGGATTGCGTAATCCTGGACATTCGCCTGCCGGATATGACCGGGCATGAGATTCTGAAGCAAATCCAGAACGAGATCGAAAGCGGTCTGGTAGTCATTATTATTACCGCTTACGGCGAAGTCTCGATGGCGGTCAACGCCATGAAAATGGGAGCTTACGATTATCTCGAAAAACCTTTCGAGAATGCAGTTTTATTAATGGTGGTTAAACGTGGCTTGGAAAATCAACAGGTTAAGAGAGAACTAACCCGCTTACGCCAGATTTTAGGTGCCGATCAGGATAGCGAGCAGATTTTTGGCCACAGCCCGGCAATTAAAAAAGTCATTAGTCAAATCAATTCCGTTGCCCAGACCGATTTGACCGTCCTGATTCAAGGAGAAACCGGAACCGGTAAGGAAGTCGCCGCCCACCTTCTGCATAATAAAAGTAAGCGCGCCAAACAACCATTTATCGCTATTGACTGTGGCGCTATACCTGAAAATTTGATCGAGAGTGAATTTTTCGGCTTCGAGAAAGGGGCATTTACCGGCGCCTCTCAGAGTCGCCCGGGCAAATTTCAACTGGCTCATCACGGTACCCTCTATCTCGATGAAATTGGTAATCTGCCACTTTCCCAACAACGACCATTTCTTCGCGCTATCGAAAATAAAGCCTTTCGTCCGATTGGTGCGGTCAATGAAAGTAAAGTTGATATTCGCCTAATCATCGCCAGTAACGCCAATCTAATCCAGTTAGTTAGCGAGAATAAATTCCGTAAAGATTTATACTATCGGATTTCGGAATATACTATCACGATGCCACCTCTCCGTGAAAGAGTCGAAGACATTCCCCATCTGACGGCTTTATTTTTATCAGAAGCTAACTTTGAATTCGACCGTAAAATTACTGATATTTCCGAAGATGCGATGGCTAAATTACTCTCATATAATTGGCCTGGCAATGTTCGGCAACTGCGTAATGTCATTCGTAAAGCCGCTCTTCTCGCTACTGATACGATCAGACCTTCTCATATTTCGTTATCCCTTGAATTTGAGCCGGAAAACCAGGAGCAACGCTTTTTCACCGTTTACAGTAACGATATCAATAAGTATCCAAATTATCGAATAGCCTACGCCGAATTTACCAGGGAATTCGAAAAAGAATTAATCAAAAAAGCATACGAAAATGCCCACGGCAATATCACCAAAGCCGCTCGTATTTACGGCATTGACCGTCGCAATTTTTACCATAAACTCGACAAATATGGCAAAGATTTCCCCGAAAAACAGTGAGCAAATCTACTGATAGTTCGCCCTAACCGGGCAGGTTAAGGTTAAGGCTGAGAGAAGAGAAAATGTAGGTCGAGTTGGTAACTCGACCAGTGGTTTTCCAATGAACTCATCCTTCGATAAACTCAGGATGACAGGAAAACTTACAATGTCACTCTGAGTCCATCGAAGAGTGACGCCTCGAGTAAAGCTAAGATTAATAAAATAGAAAAAAAGAAAAACAATTAGCCCCGAATACTCCGCAAGCTCCGGAGGAGTCTCTGGTGAGAGAATCCCGCACAGGCGGAACATTCGTGGATTACTTTTATTTTCAGCCTTTATTGACTTCCCAGACATCGCTGCCGAAATAATCCCATGGCAGACGCCATTCGTCGCACTCAGACGGTTCGGGAGAAAATTGCTTATTCATAAAATAAATCAGATGCGCTGTTTTAAGGCCCAGATTCTTACAGCCGTGAGCCACGCCCGGCGGAATGACAATCAACTGGGAATTGTTGTCGCCAATGACTAAACGCATTCTTTGGCCATTAGTCGCCGAATCCTCTCGCAAATCAATTAGAATGAGTAGAATCTTGTCGTCCGGCGGAACAAACCAGATGTCAGTCTGTTGACGGTGAACGTGGAAAGCCTTTACGCTTTGCGGCTCCATTTCGCTGAAATTGATCTGAGCAATTTTAAAATCCTCGACCCCGACAAAATCGCCGTTCGTTATACGCGCCAGTTCGGTAAACGAACCGCCATCGTCATTATGGCGCCGCAGATTAATCACCTTCACCCCCTCAATGGTTGGTTTTGCGGCGTAATCCTGTAAGCGCACACTTGGTTCGATTTCTTTTTTTAATTGGACTTTCAATTTAGGCAACCTCTTTTTCTTCGAAAATTAGATAACGAGTAGAAATTATCACATTGTCAAATAAAAAACCAGATAATCCGGTTCTAACGCACAGGATTGCTTGACATTAGCCGAATCGGCTGGTAAATTTTCGACGGTTTTTAAAAATATATGGCGATCACCGTTTTCATAATAGTTCTATTTGTCAGTCTACTCGTGCTCAATTTGCTGATTCTTAGATATTTGAAAGGTTCGACGCCTCAACCTTCCCTTTCAGATGCGCACCTTCCCAAACTGGTCGCATCTTTCGATCGCTATACTTTAAAATTTTTAGCCTTCATTACGCTGATAATTATTATTTTTATGTTAGTTGCCATAACACTCCAATATAGTTTCACTAGGTCGGTTATTCATCCAGTTCCGATAATTTTATTCATTTTCATAGCGGGTGTCGGCTCTCTATATTTTTTCAAAAGTGAAGCCAATCTCTCCCAATCTGATCGAAAATTATCTACCGAAAATACCAGCAGTAAGGAGCAAAAGTGAAAGCCGAAAACGCTGGACATTGGCAAACCTTACATTTCATTTTCCCGGATAATAGCGAAATAGCTTTTAAAGCCCGACTTTCGGATGCAGTGATTCAAGAACTGGCGCTGGAAATCGGTCAGCCGGTTTTCAAATTAAAATGTTCCCTCGATGAACTTTATCAGCCGAATAACCAAATTTTTGCCAGCGGCTTCCCTTATAATGACCTGTGGTTTCGTTATGCTCAAATATTAGTTATCGAAAAACAAATTAGATTCCAGCCCCACATCGGCATTGAGATGATTCGAGTAATTTTCAGTGAGTATCTCAGAATTGCTGAATGTATCTTTAGTTTGGCGACCTTTTGCCTGAATGCAGGACTGAACGATGTTTTTTCTGGTCTTATGCAACTTTACGAATCCATTCAGCAATATTTTGCAAAAATATTGAATGGATTTAGTCCAATGGATTTTATGATTGGAAATAAGAGCCCGCAAGACCTGCCGGTCGGATTTACCGAAATGACTTTAAATCTCTCTACCCTGCTCCAGATTGAGCTGCGGAAATTGTTTCCTCGTTTGTTAAATAACTGCCTGATTCTTTGGCGGTTTAGAAAAATTGGCGACCATTTTGCTAACAGTTCAGCCATTTTTAACGATAGTGCCAAACAACTCACTGGCGATTCTATATACGATTGCCGCTATAATTTTCCTGATTCGTTTTATGAAAATTTGTATTTCGATCCAATCCGATTGACACCCAAGAGAAGACAAGCTAATGTTTGCTGGCAACGGTTGAGAATACGTTGCGATGAAATATTTCTATCAATTCGTTTGATTCAGCAGTCGCTTAAACAATTAGTTTATCTGCCACCTTTGCCCCAAATCCAGTCGCCTTTACCTTTCGTTCATAAAGGGAATTCGAGCGGAGTCATCGAAACTCCTTGGGGTAAATTGAATTGCCAGATGAATTGCCCGGCTTTGGATAAACCGTGTGAATTCACGCTCTCCAATCCTCTTTACAAAATCCGACTCATCCTTTGCGAAATGGCTGTCGGACTTGAGTTGGACGAATTACCGTTACTGATAGCCTCGCTCGGTCTCAGACCAAAAATAGAACCACAATGATGCAAATGCCAACGGTCGTATGAATATTTTATTTAAAAATTTGATGTACGGATTATTTTGGGTAGTGATTTTCGCATTCCTTATACCGGCGCTGGTAATTATCGAGCAACGTTATTTTAGTAGCAATTTTCGTGTGTCAGATAAAAAGACCAAACCAATGCGACTCTATAGACAATATTGGGGTAAATTTTGGTCAATTCTATGGGGTGAAAATTTGCCCTTGAATTTGGCCGTTTTTGTATGGATCGAAACTGCTTATTTAACGGCTCTCTGGTTAGTTTTGCCTTATCAAATGCAAATTCAGGGGAATCAAACGTTATGGTTATTTCTGGCTGTCATCACTTTACCACTTAATATCATCAATTCCATTATCACCGGTGAGCAGGTAAAATCTGAGGTCGCTAAGGCTGGAATTTTCAAAAATGGAATAAGCCTATTAAGTGGTTTTATCCCGCTACTTTTGTCAATATTAATTCTCATCACAGTTAATCGTTATTCGGGTTTTGCAGAAATTTCAATTCAGCAAGGTGGTTTCTGGCTGGGTTTTATTCCCTGCTGGAATATTTTTCGTTCGCCTTTATTTTTTCTGGTAGCAATATCTTTTCTGGTAAATTTGACGACGTTAATGCGCCTAAGTGATGGCGATTTTAAGCCGTTGGAATTTGAAGAATCGGCGGAAATTTATGGTGGGTGGCACCCATCCTTTGGCAATTTGCTGCAATTTAACCGGTCGGCGATGTTTTTCACTCTAGCGGCTCTGGCCGTTTTTCTATTTTTCGGTGGGTGGCAAACATCACTCGATGCTGATGAACAACACTTAGCCTCATTGTTCGGCGGGCTCATTTTCATAATCAAAACCATTCTGATTTTCATTGTTTGTCTGGTGGTTAAGTACCGCTTGCCGATTCTCACTAACCGGCAGATTATCAATATTAACCTAAAAATTCAACTGCCGGTTTTAACTTTGCTCTGGTTGGGATTAGTGATGAACAGGTGGTTTTAATGACTGATTTTCAATGGATGCCTTTTATGTTTTGGTTTGCGGCTTGTTTAACATTAATTCCGGCCGGGTTGGCGACTACTTTGATTAATCCAAAAAGCATTATCTTTTCGAATATGATCTCTCAAGTAGGCGTCTTCTTGCTGATAGTCAGTCTTGGCGCTATTTTTCCAGCGGTTATTTACCTCATTCTGGTTTTTCCTCTAAATATAATGATGCTTTACGGGCGGAATTTATTTCCGGAATCTGACAAACAAACCGCCACGGAATCCCGATTAACAATCATTATAAAGACTTTTGTTTGTGTCTTGCTGTTTTCTCTGCTAATCTTTGCTTTTTACAAAATCCTTCCGGAAAATGGCTCGAACGTTGCCAATTCAGAAACCAGTCCGGAAGGAATTATCCCCGATCTTTCCTTGTTATTGATTTTGACAGGCGGGCTTATTATGTTGACGCTAACGGCTATCGGCTACTTTTTGAGAAGAAGATGAATCACCTATTTTTATATCAAATTATTGGCGTTGGCCTTTTTACTTTTGGGCTATATGGCGTATTACGCAATCGTCAGCGCTGGGCGATAGTTACTTTTTTGCAATTGATGTCGAGCGGCGTTTTACTTGGTTTTTTAACAATTATTCGAGCCAGAAGTGAATATCAACCCGTTTCGGAACTGACGGTAATATTCATTTTCACGGTTCTGGCAGTTGAAATACTACTTGCCATTGTTTTTACCTATAAAGTTTTTATTTCCGACTTCTCATCAAATTCCGACGACAAACCCAAACGAGGCTAATATGAATATTTTGATGATTCTACTTTTATTACTGCCGATTTTATCATATTTAATTGCCCAGTGGTTAACGAGCGAATACTTATTAAATCGGCGGTGGCTATCTGTTTTGTTTATAATAATTTCAGGATTGGTTGGGTTCGGAATATTTATCGTTCTCCTTCTGATAAACACGCCCGATTATGTCCAAACGATTTCGATAGTTTGGGCAAATATTGCCAGACATTCTATGCCGCTTTCATTGTCGCTGAATAATTTATCAGGCTTGATATTGGCACTCTGGGCGATGGGTAGTCTAATTTTTACAATTTTAATTGCAACCGACTATTTTGATCCAAATTCCTTTCGCGAAAATCTTGCCAATCTTTCGCTGGGAGTTTTGGCGGTCAACGGCTTGATTTTAGCCAATGACTTTTTATTATTTATATTCTTTTGGGCGTTAATTGATTTTAGTATTTACCGGATTATTTTCAGGAAATTAGATAAAACCGATGACACCTGTCTCCCGAATTTTATGGTGATTGGTGGTCATATATGGTTGATGCTCGCCGCCCTTTCACTTTTTAAAATCAGCGGCACCTTGCGATTCGACCTAATTTTCGATGATGTACTAGTCGGAAAGATTAGCACTCAGCAATTAATATTACCGGGAAGTATGCTTGTTCTGGCTGGGATTTTCCGCACTTATTCGCCTTTTTTTCGCTTTCAGCTTAACAGTCAGGAGAAAGCGCCGATTAGTAATGAGTTTATCCTCTTCTGCGGTTTGATGCCGTCCGGTGCATTCCTATTGTTAAAATTATTTCCAATTGTGCCCCAAATATGCATAAACGGTTTGATGATATTGAGCGGAATTATTGCGCTAATTTTCCTTATTGTTTATCTTGCCAGGACGGATTTCAATCAATTTTTACACCTCAATACGATTTTTCAAATCAGCTTGATTATAATTACCATCGGCCTTGGTAGTCTTACGACAAGCGCCTATTTGGTATTCATTCTATTTATGACCAATTTTATGGCAATTATTTTAATCCAGGATTTCCAGCCGACATCTGATTCGGTCAATTTTTCGATTGCCCTGCCAATTCGCCTGATCATCTGGTTAAGTTTGATGGGTTTACCGATTTCATTGGCTTTCAACTCCAGGCTTCGGCTTCTGCAAATATCATCTGCTTTTTCAACGAACGAAGCAATTCTCCAGACAATTATAACAGTCATATTGATTCTGAGTTATTTTATAAACGTCGTATTAATGTTCCGAACATTTCTCATAACAAGCTCATTTAAACCCAAACGTCGTAAAACTTTTCGGGTAGCACCGCTCACCCATTGGATTATTTGCGGTATGGGTATCTTTTGCCTTTCCCCATTTTTCACTTTGCCTTATTTCAATCCGCTGACAACTGAATTAAGGTTTTTGCCTTTATTCTCGAACAATGGAGTTCAACTGCCAGATTACAGCCAGTATAGTTTAAACTTACTGGTTATTTATTCTGCAATTCTGGTGATTGGTCTAATTGTCGGATTTATTTTATCGAAATATTTCAAAGCTGAAAAATTCGCCCAATGGCTCGCCAACATTAAAATCAACGCCCGAAAATATAGTATTACACCGGTGGTAAATTGCAGTCGCATTGTCTCGCGAAGAATTGTTCAAAGCGATACGACTTTTTTTCCCGGATTCAACAAGTACTTCGCCGGAATCGTACAGCAGACAGCCATTTCGCTCAATCGAGTTAATGCCATCTGCGCTCAAAAAATATCCAGACTTGTGAAAATTCCTGAAAAATTTTTAAATAAAATTCTAGAAAGCATCTATAACTTGAAATTCCAGGTTTTAATCGCAATTACTTTGAGCATATTAATAATCACCGTCTTAATCTGTATTATTTGAAAGTTTATCCCGGAGGAAATGATTTATGACTGAACATTTATTATCTATCAATTTACTGATTGCTCTGGTGGGTTTGTTTTGCATTGCACTGACGAAACGCGCAAAAGGCAATTTTATTAAAACTACTGCCGCCATCGTCACCGGACTACAATTCTGGATTATGTTAGAAATTTTATTCAATTTCGATCCTCTGGAAACCGCTCTACAATTTTCCGAACGAATCAATTGGATTTCGGCCTTCCGGATTGATTATTATCTCGGCATTGACGGCATCAATCTGATCTTTCTCCTAATTACTTCACTGCTGATTTTTTTGAGTGTCATAATTTCCTGGAATAAAAATGATCAAATCAAAGAATATTTTATCCTTTTGATGTTTATGAACATTGGCTTAAACGGAATATTTTCAGCGATAAACCTATTTCTATTTGCCATTTTTCTCGGAGTTACTTTCTTCGCCGTTTATTTGCTAATCGGTTTGAATAATTCCAAAAATGAAACCTATTTGGCTAATCGAATAGGAATACCTTTCTTATTAAGTTACATCTTGATTTTGCTGGGCTTGATTTTACTCTATAATGGGAATAATCTCCATACTCTAAACCTAACTGAGTTAATTGCCGGAAATACGATTTCTCAGAATACCCAAATGGTGATAACTATAATCTTTTTAATTGGTTTCGCTATCCTGATTCCGCTTTTTCCCTTCCATTCCTGGCTAATTCCGGTGATTAAAAATTTACCTGCGGAAGTTGGTATGCTAATTTTAGGGATAATGACTAAAATCGGCGTGTACGGATTAGTACGTATTATTGCACCGGTAATGCCATTCGCTACGAATTCATTGGCACTGGCGCTCGGCATCTGGGGACTGGTAAATATAATTTATGGAGCAATTTGCGCCTTGGGAACTGATGACAGCGATCAAATTCTTGGTTATTTTACGCTTCAGCAATTGGGATTCTTTTTAATTGGATTTGCCACGATTGCCGAACTCTCGAATATTCCCATCGCAGTAACCGGTTTGAGTGGCGGACTGCTAATTGTGATCAGTCATACCTGCCTGGCTACTTTGCTATTAATTATTTTCAAGTCAATTATTCCGGATAGTCGCAACGTTGCCCGGTCATCGCCTACCGATAGAACAGTAGTAATTCTTGCTTTACTAGCTGGCATTGGAATGCCGGGCTTCCTGGATTTCTTTGCCCGCTTTACAATTCTACTGAGTGCTTTTCAAAGTCAGAGACTGTTGATTATTGCAATTCTTAGTCTGGTCGGGATACTTCTTAATTTTGGCGTTTATCTGAAACTTTTCAAACGACTGGTTTTCAATCAACCTACTCTGAATAGCGTTAAAAAATTAGATTCAAATGAAATATTCGTAGCAATTTGCTTGCTAATTGTTCTTATATCATTTGGTTTGTTTCCCGGTTTTCTCCTAAACGTTATCCAACCTGGAGTCACACGTTTGCTGGAAATGTTCAGCGCGGCTATTGCTTTGTAATCTAATTATGTCAAATTCGCAATCAATCATTTATTTCATCCCGGAAATCATTCTTTTCATAACAGTGATTGGATTTTTATTATTGACTACTTTCGTAAAGTTATCTGACAGACAAAAATACTTGTTGATCTGCCTGGGCTTAATAATTTCCCTGCTGGCAACTTTTATATCGCACTCAAGTGAAGAGCACGGCCTTTTCAATAATCTGCTGGTATGGGATTCTTACGGGCAATTTATCAAGACCGTTATACTTTCAATAGCTCTCATAATTTTAATTTTACGCTGGCAGGAGATTTGTAGCGAAACCGGAACGGTTACCGAATTCGGAATCGCGTTTCTACTCCTGATTAGTGCGGCGCTGGTGACGGTTACGGCTAATCATCTCATTGTACTGTTTATTACGCTTCAAATTGTTCACCTGTCCAGTTTTTTAATTGTTCAAGATCGAAATTGCGGCTTGACGGATATAAACGTCAGCTGGCACGATTTAATATTTGACATCATCGCCAGCTTGATAATGTTAATGGGCATCGCGATGATCTATAGCGTCACCGGTACTTTTTTCATAGCTGAAATCGGCCAAATTCTCAGCCCTTTTGCTCGTCTAAGTTTCCCTCTGATATTGGGGATAGCGCTATTTTTAGTTGGGTTTTCTTATACAATTAGTGGCATATTTCGTTTGAACTGGAAACTGGAAATATTGCGAACGACTCCCGCTCCTGATAGACTATTAATTTTAACGATGCCGCAATTTATCGAAACCGCGACTTTAATACGACTGCTCAGGGTTGGTTTTGGAACAGTTGGCGACCTAAAGCCTCTGACTCTGATGATAGGGATATTTGCGGTTCTGGCACTTTTGTATCCGATTTTCTGGTTAATGAGATCGAGGTCTGCGACTGATATAATGATCGTCTCTTCAGTAGCTCAAACTGGTTTTGGATTATTAGCTTTATCTGCCGGTAATTTATCCGGAGACGTGGCAGCCTTGTTTTACCAGATTGTTTTGGTTTTAAGCTTGATAGCTTTTACAACTGGGGAAATTTTGACAACCACTGATGAAACGCACTCAAAATCCGGCCAGTTAATCGCTCTGGCAAGCCTGATCGGCATTCCATTGACCGCCGGTTTTCCAGCCAAATATCTGGTTTTCGTTAGTCTTCTTCGAAGCAATCCATGTTCCTATTTTTTTATCGTTGCCGGGATTGGCAGTGCCGCATTACTGTTAATAGGATATGGGCGCTTGGTCAGACAAATTATCGTTCAAGGCGGACCATTTTCCTATTTCCCGGGAAAAGGCAAGCAGTTGACGTTTTTAATCCGGATTCTGATTATCCTATTATTGATTATAGGAGGTTTTTACTGGACACCTCTAACTGATCATATTCAATCTATAATGGTTTTCTGTTTACCATAAATTCAAAAGCAGGAAGATAATTTTAATGGTTATTATTACTGATCATTTTATATTAATGGCAATGTTTTACCTATCAAATAATGTTTTACCTATCAAATAAGGATTACTATGTCGCCGCAAACTAAACGCTTTTTTTTCTGGTTCGTCATTTTGTTTTTCATCATTTTCATAATTTTAGTATCAAATTCTTTGATTCATAATTTCAATAAATCTAAAATTATCAGCCTACCAGCGCGGGAAATGCGTGGCGTCTGGATGAGTCGGTTCAATTACACGGAACCGTTTCCCTCTCACAATCCCGATTCGATGAAAACTTATATCAGTGATTCTTTCCGCCAATTCAAAGATGCCAATTTCAATGTCATTTTTTTCCAGGTACGTGGCAACGCTGATGCTTTTTATTCTTCGCGATATGAGCCATGGTCAGATTTATTGACCGGTAAATTAGGCCAGAATCCCGGTTGGGATCCACTGGCTTATGCTATTGAAATCGCACATCAGCTCGGACTTGAATTACACGCCTGGATAAACGTCTTCCCAGCCTGGCGCGGTACCGTTCCCCCGACTGTTTCTCAGCCGCTTCATCCCTATCGGACTCATCCTGAGTGGCTAATTTGTGACAGAGATGGTAAAAAAATGCCACTCTCAAACGACTATGTGAGTTTTTCACCGGGGATTCCGGCCGTACATAATCATATAATAAAAGTGATCTCAGATATTGTAAGCCGCTATGACATTGATGGGATTCACTTCGATTATTTACGCTATCCGGAGCGATCGGAGATTAAAGGATATTCGCATGATCCAATTAGTTGCGCCCGCTTCCAATCGCACCCAGGCAATCCGCTTGGTCTCGGTTGGGAAGACTGGCAAAGGGAACAAATTACCGAGTTCGTTGCCCGCGCTTATAACTGCATCACCGACCTCAAACCGGAGATAAAAGTTTCCGCGGCTGTGATTGGTAGTTACAAAAGTAATAAATGGAACGGTTATTCGGCTGGATTTCAAGATGTACGACGCTGGGCAGAAATCGGGAAAATTGATTTAATAATTCCGATGACTTATTATCCATTCAACCACAAAGGTTTTACTTTCAACAAGGCTCTCAAAGAATGGCAATCGGTAATTGATAACACGGAACAGATATTCCCTGCCTTAGCTGCTTTCAATCTCAGCTGGGAAGAAATAATTGAAGAAATCCATTTAATCCGTAATAGTAATTTTAAGGGTATGGTTTTTTTCGCTGCCAGTTCGCTTGATAACGATAAACTTCGGTATCTGCAAACAACCGTATTCAAATACCCGGCTATTTTCCCCAGCCTTACCTGGAAAGATGCAGTCGCACCGCTGTCTCCAATTAACTTCGCAGTCAAAAGAGTAAAATCGGATTCCTTAGAATTTACCTGGCAAATTCCAGATCAAATCGGTGATATTAATACCTGTAAAAAATTTGTAATCTATCGCTCGCAAACCCTGCCAATTGATCTATCTAGGGGTGAGAATATTTTGGCTATCGTAGGCGGTAGCGATAGTTCCTATACAACCAAACTCATTCCACACGATCAACGACGTTATCATTTTACGATAACCAGTCTCGATGCTGCCTATAATCAAAGCGCGCCGGCCCCAGTTATTAAAATCAAGTAGAGATTTGCATCAATAGAGGCATTTTCTTGAGCTATGGCATTTTTAGCTAAAATGTGTGACCCAGATCAAAGATTTACATTAACTTTAATCCGAATAAATCAGAATTTTTATTGCAATCAGACGGATATTCCTCTAAATTCGGCAAAAGGAAAATGTGATGTGAATAAGAGTTGCTGTAATAACCTGGAAATTTTCTATAACCGTTGTTATGAAAGGATTCTTGATGAAAGTTAAATTCTGGGGTGTCCGTGGCTCTATTCCTACTCCCCCAACTTCAGAACACATTCGCAATAAATTTTTAAAAATAATTGACAATTTACCAGCGAATATTCTCGAAAATCCAACCGAGATCAAGAAATATGTTCACAGCTTGAGCAATCTGGAAGCGGGATTAATCGGCGGAAACACATCCTGCGTCGAAATCCGAGCCGATGACAAGATATTGATTTTCGATATGGGTACCGGAATAAGAGCGCTGGGTAACTATCTGGTAAAAAATGAGCAAAATAAAAACGGCCTTGAATTACATATTTTTATTTCTCATACCCATTGGGATCATATAATGGGCTTTCCGTTTTTCACGCCGGCTTTTTTCGCCAATAATAAAATTACCTTTTACTCACCTCATCCCGATATAAAAGAACGTCTCGAAATTCAACAAGATTTCCGCTTCTTCCCGGTCTCGCTGGAACATATATTGGCTCAAAAAGAGTTTATTCAATTACAACCTAAGGCTTCTATTACCTTGGGTAATGTTAAAATTACCAACTATCCCTTATATCACCCGGGCGGTTCGTACGGCTATCGGATTGATTGCGATGGCAAAAGCGTCATCTACGCCACCGATTCCGAATATAAAAACCTCGACCGTGAGTCCACAAAACATTATATTGATTTTTTTCGCGGGGCTGATCTGTTGATTTTTGACGCTCAATACACTTTTGAAGAAGCCATCCATAAAGAAGACTGGGGACACAGCTCTGCTTTAGTCGCAGTTGAATTTGCGATTGAAGCCGGGGTGAAAAAATTGGCTCTTTTCCATCATGAACCGGAAAGAGACGATTTCGAAATCAATGAAATCCTTAAAAAATCACGTGATTTCAAGAAAATAAATTTCCCAACCGAAAAATTGGACATCTTCCTGGCTATGGAAGAATTGGAAATAATTCTATAACCAGAACTCCATTACTTTATTATCTTCTTTAAGACTTTTTAGACAAAAAGATCTTCAGGAATTGCCGCAGGTAATTGGGTAAGTTAAGATTATAAATCCCGGACAATATCCAGACCTTGAGGCTGAGGCATAACCCAGCGGACGGGCTGAATCGTTCCATCTTTGCGGACGGTGCGTTCGACCCGTTTGCATTTCAATACTGAATGCTCGATAAACAGGTCATCTTCGATAATTGACCCGAAAATATAAGTAGTTCCTTTGATAATTACATTTTTCCCGATGATGGTCGGATATTCACTACTGCCGGTAATAATAACACTGGATTCGATGCTCGTGTTATCGCCAATTGTAATATTGCCTTTTATCAAATCACCGCGCATAATGACGCAATTTTTCCCGATATTCATTTGTTGATTGGGATAAGTGCTAAGCGAAACATTTTCCTGAATAAGCGTACCAGCACCTAAATGAATATTACCATTAAGCAGAGAGCCGGCCCGAATTTTCACGCCATGTTCGAGGCGCACGCCACTCGATAAATGTACACCTTTGCCGATTTCAATATCGAGTGGCGGATTAATTTTATCCATTTCCAGGATTTGATTAACTACCTCGTCAGCGATGAAAAAATCATTTTCATCTTCGATATAAATTATATCTCGTAGAAGTCTCCATACTTTCCGACGCGCAATATTTTCCATTTCCTGTAAAACACTTTTCACATTAAAACCGATAACGGCACTTTCATCATCAACCGGATAAGCTTCCACACCAATTTTATTGGCGTTAAAAAGACCGATTATATCGGTTAGATACAATTCACCCTGAACATTATCCGGAGTAAGTTGATTGATAAATCGCTGAGCGAGGTCGAATTTCATAGCATAAACACCGGTATTATATTCGGTGATTCCCAGTAATTCTGAACGAGTAAATTGATACTTTTTACCATTATATACGGTAGAATAAAACCCGTTTTCGGGAATTGCCAGAATATCTTTATGCTCTTTAATTTCAATAACGCTCCCCTCATCTACTCCGGAGGGCTCACCGTCAGCAGTCATAGCTGGAACACGTAAAATGCGACCATAGCTATTACCTTCCGGTTCGCCTTTATAATTTCCCGTTAACAAAGCCAGACCACAACCAGATTGTTCGAAACGACATTTAAGTTTACTGACGACGGCTGGGGTAATTAATCCCATATCACCCGGAAAGATATAGATGTCTTTTAGGTGACCATTCTGGCTAATGGCTGAGAGCGCTTCTCTCACGGCGTGGCCAGTACCTTTTTGTTCAGGCTGATAGACAAAAATGCGGTTTGCTCTTTTCCCAGCCGATTCAGCCACTTCGCGAGCTTTAATACCCACGACAATTATCTGATTGTTAGAAGCCAAGCCTTTACTGGCGGCATTGGCAACACGCACAACCGTAGGCACGCCCCAAATTTCATGGAGCATCTTGGAACGCTCGGATTTGATTCTCTTGCCGTGACCGGCGGCAAGAATAATAGCTACCGGGCCTTCCTGCGAATCTATTTCTCCACTAAGACTATGTAAATATTTAATCAGTTCATCGTTACCGTTGTCTACTGACATTTTCGTCTCCGTCAAATTTTCTCCGTATGTAAAAATTCGATTCCCTACAATATTAACACAATATAAAGAAAAATAACCGGCGCTCCGATAAAAATTGAATCGAAACGATCCAGCACTCCGCCATGTCCAAGCAATAGATTGGACGAATCTTTGACTTCGGCGTCGCGCTTGAAAAGCGATTCGACGAAATCACCTGCTTGACCAAATACTCCTGCCAGCAAACCAAAAATAATTAATTGAACAAGGTTCATAAAATCCGGCGCCCAACCCAAAAAATAAAAAATCAGCACAGTCAGCACGGCACCGAATAACCCGGCAATACAACCGGCATAGGTTTTATTGGGACTAATCTGAGGAGCAATCTTATGACGACCAAGCCACTTCCCGAACACAAAAGCCAGTGAATCACAAATCCAAATTGTAACAAATAAAAGAAACACAATCGCACGCCCCACGTCGGGAATATTGCGCATTAATATTATGGTCGAGGTCAACATCGGCAGATAAACGAAACCCAATAAAGTACTCGCCAGATCAACCATTACGCCTTTAATCTGGCGCAACAAACCCGCCAGAAAAAGCAAAGTCACTAATCCAATCAGTAAGTAAAATAACCCATCCGGACGATAAAAACTGGTAAACAGCCAAATAACCCCGGCTAAAACTCCCGGCAAAAGCAATGGGTCAGTTCCTTTTTTCTGCATCAAAAGATAAAGTTCGACTTGAGCGATGAAAACCAAAACTGTTATAAAAAGGACAAATGGAACTCTACCTAATTGTATCAAAAGCAATATAGCTGGAATTCCAATTACATTGATCAGCATTCGGGAGGCGAAATTATTCATCTAAAAACCTGATTTTATTTTTTCTCGGGATCATTTCCCCATTTAAGAACTTTGACTTTCACCTTACCGGTTCCGTCATTAACTAAACCAATTTTCCGGGCAGCACCGTAAGACAAATCCAAATCGCGACCAGGCACAAATGGTCCGCGATCATTAACGACCACAGTCACCGATTGACCGGTAGGTGGATATGTTACTTGAAGCACCGTCCCAAACGGCAACGACTTGTGGGCGGCTGTCATGCCGTACATATCGAAAACTTCTCCATTAGAAGTTAATTTACCATGGAAATCCTCTCCATAATATGAGGCGGTTAAAATGGCTGTTTTGTTAGTATTCTTAAGCAAAAGCAACGTGTTTTTATCTTCGAGTGTCGCCTTGGTTTCGGGTGTAGTATACAAATAGCGTGGCGCGGAAGCACAACCCATAAAGCACAACATCAGAAAAAGCAAAAAAAGGATAATCAGGCTTAGACTTTGACTTGTCCGATTATATCTTGCAAACAATTTATTTTATTCTCCATACAGTATTGTTTAATAAAATCAAGCGCTTCGGCACAGATTCCAGGATTATAAAAATTAGCTGTCCCAATCTGAACCGCATAGGCTCCTGCCAATAAAAATTCAATTACATCCGCACCGCAACTAATGCCTCCAATTCCAATAATTGGAATATCTACTTCTTTATAAGTTTTAAGAATATTGGCAAGAGCGATCGGCTTAATCGCCGGTCCAGAAAGACCACCGACTACGGTATTGATTTTCGGACGGCGCGTGTAAATATCAATCGCTGCCCCGTAAACCGTGTTAATCATCGAAAGGGCATCGGCTCCATTTTCTTGAGCGGCTAAAGCCAGCACTCGAATATCAGTAACATTTGGCGATAGTTTAATTATTAGAAATTTATCAGTAGTATTACGCAGTTTTCTGACTAATCGCCCTAGGATTGACGGGTCTTTACCGAATTCAATGCCGCCCTCGGTAACATTCGGACAGGAAACATTGATCTCAAAAGCCGCAATCCACTGGCGATCGGATAATTTTTTGATTACCTTAACATATTCATCCTCTTTGCTACCGGCAATATTGACAATTACTTTGCCGCCATAATCCGCCAGAAATTCCGCCTTCTCTTCCAGAAATTTATCAACTCCGATATTCGCCAGACCGATCGAATTCAGCATCCCGGAGGTTACTTCAGCAATCCGCGGCGGCGGGTTACCAGCTCGCGGTTTGAGAGTAATTGATTTGGTTACAATTCCACCATACAGCTCCGGATTAACTAAATCGGCTATTTCATCACCATAACCATAGGTACCGGAAGCCGTCAAAAGTGGGTTTCTAAGGATAAAATCTTCTCTCAATTTAATGCGCAGGTCGGTCATTCCATGTCCAATTCATTAGCGTTAAATACCGGGCCATCCTGACAGACTAAACGCAGAGGTCGCTCCGATGGGTGAGAATAAGGAATCGCACATCCCTGACAGATGCCAAGTCCGCAAGCCATTATTTTTTCCAGTGATAGTTGTAAATCAAAATGATTTTCACGTGACAGTTGCCACAAAGCACTCAGCATCTTTTCCGGTCCGCAGGCATAAACACTAAAAGGACGCGGAATCGCTCCCAGATTATTCCGGAAACAATCCACTATCGTACCACAAAATTCGGCTGACCCATCTTCAGTCGCAATGTAGTTTTTTCCTGATAATAAGGATAATGTAGGTAATTGATCTTTAGAACGAACCCCTACAAAATTCCAGATTTTGTAATTCGACCCTGCCAATTTTTGATTCAGAAACAGTAGCGGTGCCAGACCGACTCCACCAGCTATCAAGACATGGTTTTTATGATTAATATTGAAAGTATTTCCTAAAGGTCCAAGAACTCGAACTTTTTGGCCGGGTTGCCACTGAGTCATAATTTCAGTAAGACACCCGACTTTTTTATATAATATAGATAAATTTTCTCCGTTTACTCCGGCGATACTGAAAGGTCGCGGAAATAATTGCGGCCTTCCGGAAAAGTAGAAGTTAACAAATTGACCGGGTTGTGCCGAACGGCTGATTTCGGGAAAGGCAAATTCCATTAAATATGTATCGGTAGCAACCATTCGGTTAGATAAAACTTTAGTAACTTTAAAAACTCTCATTCGGCTTTTTCTGGTTTTTGGCTCTCGTTCTTTTCGTCTTGATCACCCTTAGCTAAAGTACTTTCGATGTTTTTGAGTTGATCATAGGCGCTTTTCATTATCGTGTAATATTGACCTTTAGGATAAGTGTCAAGATAATACTTATACCAGGTTAGAGCATTATTCAAATCGTATAAGCGGTGATGATAGATATAGGCCAAGTACATAACCGCTTTCTCCGCGGTTTGGCATTCGGAATATTCCTTAGCCAGCTTTTCATAAATAGCTATAGCGGAATGCAAATCGGTCTGGTCTAAATTTTCGGCTTTTATCAATAATGAATCGGCTTCGACTTGACGAGCAGAAATGCTCGGTGGTCGTTTTTCAATTTCGGCTAAATATTCTGATTCCGGAAACAATTGTCTGAGTTGGTCGGCATATTCCTTTGCTTTTTCCAAATTATGCTGGTCAGTGCATATTCGGTAGAGGCTGTATAGTGCCTTGTCCCGTAAAGAATTAAAAGGTATTTCATAAGCGACTTTTTCAAAATAGTAAATCGCACTATCGGGTTGATTAAAATTAAAATAAAATATCTCGGCAATTTCGTAAAGTGAATTGTAATATTCCTTGAAAACCGCTAATGTATCAATCGCTTTCTTTTGAGTTGTGTTTTTCTTTTCAAGCGCCTTTTTCAACTCCGATTGCTCCTGGTCAACTTTAATAATTTCCGTCAGGGTATCGCTTCCAGTCGGTGGATTCAAGTTAATATTGGCAATCTGCTCATTCAGGACAGTGAGACGATTATAAATAGTATTGAAGCGTTTGATTTCAGAAGACTTATTGCGACACTCGAAAGCTCGTAGCGTATTGGTCTCGATTTTGACGACATTGTCATATTGGGCGGCGGCTTTGGCATAGTCGTGAATTTGAGTCATATACAACTCGGCTAAATAATAGCTGGCATCCGCCGCAACCGGTTTACCTTTATACTTTTCGACTACCTGCGTAAAACGGGAAATGGCGGCATCGTAATCTTGCTGAGCTAGATAAATCAAACCCAATTGTAATTCCAGATCACCCCAAATTTTCTCATTAGCCTGATCATTTAATTTTTCATTAATTAGATCAACGGCTTTATCATATTGACCGGATTCTCGATAAATTCGCACTAAAAGCACCTGCATCTTGTCGCGTAAAAGCAAGGAAGGCGATAACTGGTCAATTTTCTTGAGATTTTTAATGGCTTCTTGCGGTCTATTCAAAGCCAGATCAATCTCGGCAATGCGAAATTGAGCTTCGGCGGCAATATCAAAGCTTTTCCCCACTTCAGTCGCTTTTTGGTAATAAAATAAAGCCGAATCATAAGCACTATCCTTAAAGTACAATTCACCTATAGATACATAAAGTTCCGCTAAGAGATAATAATCATCTGTCCGGTTCATAATTTTTTTCCACTGGAAAAAAGCTAACTCGCGTTCATCCAGTTTCCATAAATTGCGTCCATACCAGACCATTGCCTCGGGATATAATTTGCTCTGGGGAAATTTGACCGCAAACTCCTCAAATTTCTGACGGGCTATTCGGTAATCGCCCTTGTAATAATGGGACATTGCGATAATATAGTAGGAATCGTCAACCCAACGACTATCCGGGTATTGAGTGATTACCTTATTAGACTTTTCTATGGCGGCATCAAATTTTTTCTTTAGTGCCGTAGTGACTTTCTCATCGGGTAGTTTTTTGAATTCTTTTTCGGCTTCCCGAAAAATTTTCTCAGCATTATAATAAGTATTGTAATAGGCACAACCCGACAAAACTAGAATTAATCCTGTTAAAAACAGGACCTTGACAGATCTTATCTTGGGATTTATTTTCATATTATTTCTGTCAAACTCAGATTAATATCAAGCCTGCATCAGCAGATATTGGTACTCCTGGTTAAATTGGGGCAAAATTACGTCAACTGCGCCTTTTAAGAACAAATCGGCATAAGGTGTCAATACCGTATTAACAATATTGATTTCTATCAAAAAAGCACCATGTTCTTTAGCAATCAATGGCAAATCGGCCGCCGGTCGCACCTGAGCCGAGGTTCCGACTGACAGAAACAGTTCAGCCTTTTGGGAAGCACGATATGCCGCTTCATAAGCCTTAACCGGTAGAGATTCACCAAACCAAACGACATTCGGGCGAATAAGTCCACCGCAAAAACAGCGTGGAATATGGTTAGACGAACAATTATATATTTCGTCAAATTCGGCGACACTATATTGTTGCCCGCACCGGATACAGTAATTTTCCATAATAGTACCATGAAGTTCTAATACTTCACGACTACCAGCTCGCTGATGCAAACCGTCAATATTTTGGGTAACTAGAGTAAATTCTGACACCATTTTCGCCAATTCAACTAGGGCATGGTGTCCGGCATTCGGTTGGCAAACTTCGATAATTTCGCGGCGATGTTTATACCATTCGCTAACCATAGCCGTATTTAAATAAAACGATTCGAAACTAGATAACTCCTGAGGAGAAAGTTTAGTCCATAAACCATTTTCACCGCGGAAAGTTGGAATTCCGCTGGGGGCCGATATACCAGCACCAGTCAAAACTACAACCCGCTCAGCTTGAGCTATTCGTTTTTGGGCAACTTCGTCGGTAATTAAATTCATCAATAAGTGTCTAAATTTCCTTTAATATTGAATCTATTCATTCCGAATTTATATTCAATTATTCATCAAACCAATGAATTAATCCATCTTCAAAGGGATGCGCCAAAGCCGGGTGCTTGGGAATAATCCGAACAGTGTAGCCATTCAAACCACTTTCCCAATTATTGATTTTACCGATATATACAAACTTCTTGGAATCAACCTTCTTTTCAAATTCCATAGAGGCGAATTTCCCATCAACTATATCGCCATTGGCATCAACTCGACCGTAATAAATCTGAACATCTACATCTTCGACCTGTAAGCCATCTAAATAAATTTCAGCTCGAACCTCGAGCTGACTATTTACTGACAATTCTTCCGCTGATCCAGCAGACACTTTTAGAAAGCGAACCGAATCCCAATTGTCGCGCATTTTTTCTTTCCATTGCGCCAATTCTTTGGCAACGGAATAGTTATTTTTTGACAATTCATTGGCTCGCACGGCGGCTGGATAGTAAATCCGGTCAACATATTCACAAACCATACGGTTGGAGTTATATTGGGGACAAATCGTTTTCATCGAAGCTTTAATCATTGTAATCCAATTGCGCGGCAGGTCATCATTATCGCGGTCGAAAAAGGTTGGAATAATTTCATTTTCCAGAACATTGTAAAGGATATTGGCTTCTTGACGATCCCAATAGTCAATATCATTATAAATATCACGAGTACCGATTGCCCAGCCAATTCCCGGACTATAAGTTTCATCCCACCAGCCATCAATCGTGCTAAAATGTAAACCGCCGTTGGCTACGGCTTTCATCCCACTGGTACCGCAAGCTTCCAAACCGCGTCTAGGTGTATTCAACCACAAGTCGCAACCCTGTACCAAATAGCGCGCCATATTCATATCATAATTTTCCAGGAAAACTACACACTGATAAAACCGTTCTTCACTCGATAGCTTCAAAATACGCCGTATAACCTGTTTACCTTCTTCATCTTGGGGGTGGGCTTTACCGGCAATGATAATTTGAACTGGAAATTTTTTATCCGACAATATCTTAGCTAATCTTTCAGGATCACTGAAAAGTAGATAAGCTCTTTTATAAGCGGCAAATCGTCGCGCAAAACCAATCGTCAAAGCATCGGTACTCAGGATACTTTTGACTCGTGCAATCGTATTCTGGGGCTTACCGAGGGTTACATATTGCCGATATAATTCATGGCGGGCATAAGATACCAGACGTTCCCGACGACGTTCATGGGTGCGCCAGAGTTCGCCGTCCGGAATTTTATCCACTTTATTCCAAATAGTCTTGCTAGCTGGTTCGCGATGCCAATCTGGCCCAAGATAACGATCAAATAAATCAGACATTTCCTGGGAAATCCAGGAGGATTGGTGAATTCCGTTAGTTACATAGTCAATAGGAATTTCCTTCGCGAGAATATCAGGCCACAGCGATTCCCACATTTCTTGAGCAACTCGCTGATGCAATTTACTGACGGCATTGATCTTACAACTTAAGTTTATTGCCAGAATTGCCATCGAAAAATGTTCGGAATTATCATCCGGATCGTTACGCCCCAGCGCTAAAAGTTCATCAATTCCTATTCCCACATCCCGACAATATTCATCAAAATAACGTCGCATCAAGTCCGGGTGAAAAATATCAATTCCAGCCTGAACGGGGGTGTGAGTGGTAAAAACCGAAGCCGCTTTAATAATTTCTAGCGCTTCGTAAAATGTCAATCCATTATTCTTTACGACATTCCGAATCCGCTCCAAACCAGAAAAAGCCGAATGCCCTTCGTTCATGTGACAAATAAATGGTGTGGCATTGAGTATCTGGAGAGCCTGAAAACCACCCATTCCCAGAATAATTTCCTGCTGGATTCTGGTTTCGGTATTACCGCCGTACAATTCAGCTGTAATTTTTTTATCCTCTTCGGAATTTTCAGCGATATTGGTATCGAGCAAATATAGCGGAACTCGACCAACTTGAGCTTTCCAAATCCGAGCATAAACCGAACGGCCGGGAAAAGGAACTTTAATCAATAACTGTTTGCCGTCGGAATCTTTCACCAGAGTCAACGGTGAATTATAAAAGTCATTAATAGGATATTCCTCTTCCTGATAATCGTCCACATTTAAAACTTGCTGGAAATAGCCGTATTGATATGAAAGCCCAACTGCCTGAAGTGGAATACCAAGTTCCGAAGCCGATTTAAGATGGTCACCAGCTAATACACCAAGTCCGCCGGAATAGTCCGCCAGACATTCCGTAATGCCATATTCCATCGAAAAATAGGCAATATTCAGGTGCGAATTATATTTACCGCTTTTTTCGAACCAGGTCGGAGATTTTAACGATTGTCTGAATTTATCACAAACCCGGTGCAATTGATATAAATAGCTATCATCCTGAACTCGAGCTTCCAGCACATCCTGCTCGACCCTGTTTAATAAAGCCACCGGATTATGGCGAGTTTCTTCCCATAAGTCCATATCAAGCCGCCGAAAAAGATCACGGGCATCGGCATTCCAGGTCCACCACAAATTATAAGCCAGTTCGCGCAATTCTTCCAATTTTTTGGGCAGAATTGGCTTGACAGTAAAGGATTGGATAGGCTTCATTAATCTCCTCAACTTTAAAAATCAGTGCCTAAATTAATCAATAGCCGTTTTTTCCACAAGAAAATGAAAGAACACTCAATAATACAATAAAACTCGGAAGAAAAATCACTATTGTTCGCGGCTTATTTCTGCACCTAATTGGCGAAAGCGCGGAACGATGTCTTCATAGCCGCGATCAATCAATTCGGCTTTATCGATTTTACTCTTACCTCTGGCAATCAGAGCGGCAATTACCAGAGCAATTCCAGCCCGAATATCAGGACTGACAATCTCCTGCCCTTTCAGACGTGTCGGACCTGAGACAAGCACCCGGTGCGGATCACACTGCACAATTTGAGCGCCCATCGTTACCAGTTTGTCCACGAAAAACATTCGGGATTCGTACATCCAATCATGGCAGAGGGTCGTTCCCTTAGCTTGAGTAGCCAGTACTACCATTGGACTCATCAGATCGGTTGGAAAACCCGGCCAGACTCCGACTTGAACTTTCGGAATTGCCCTGATGTTTTTAGAAGGCTTGATTGTTAATGTTTTTTTATCAATGTAGGTTAATTTCACTCCCATTTGATTGAGGATAAGGTTAACGATAGTTAGATTTTCACAATTGGCATCGTGAATAGTGACTTCACCACCGGTGCAAGCCGCCGCAATTGCGAACGTCCCGGCTTCGATATGATCAGGCATTATGCGATGTTGAAAACCTTTTAACGTTTTATTTCCGGTAATTGTCAGACGATTTGTGCCTGCGCCTTGAACTTTTGCTCCCATTTTCACTAGAACTTTAGCTAAATCCTGGACATGCGGTTCACCGGCGGCATTATCAAGGATGGTTCTTCCTTCCGTCATTGCCGCCAACATCATAGCATTTTCAGTTGCCGTCACCGAAGCTTCCCGCATAAAAACATAATTAGGTTTAGGATGTTTTAACAATAACCGGTAACCGTGTTCAATTATATTGATTTTTACTCCTAACGCCTCCAAAGCGTCGAAATGCTGGTCAACTTTTCGCCGCCCGATTACACATCCACCCGGCGGTACCATTTCGACTTCGCCAATCCGTGCCAATAAAACGCTCAAATAGAGAATCGAAGCGCGCAGAGTGCTAGCTAATTTATCATTTAAGCGCGATTTATTGACTGATCCGGAAATTTTACATTGATGAGTAGATAGCATCTCCACCGACTTACCCAGATCACTCAGGATTGCCAGCATCGAATGCACGTCACGAATATCTGGCAGATTTTCCAGAATACAGATTTCATCGGTTAAAACGGTTGCGGCAATAATCGGTAAAGCCGCATTTTTATTGCCAGATACTTTAATTTCACCTGATAAGTTGCGATTCCCTTCGATGATAAATCTGGACATAATAACCTTTCATCTTATTGAAAATTTCCAAGCAATTCGACCTCAGTTTCTAATTCCAACCCGAGGGTCTCTTTGGCTTTGGTTTTAATTATTTCGATCAACTCGTAAACATCTTTAGCACTGGCATTTCCATCATTTTCGATAAAAGCCGCATGTCTTGTGGATATGATGGCTCCACCAACTCGCAATCCTTTCAAATTAAGAACCTTATCTATTAAATAACCGACTGAGGAAGTGGGCAAATTGTATCGCTTTTGTACCTCCGGCGAGAGATTTTTGAAAATACATCCAGCAGAATGGCGCGGCTGGTGAGATTTTTTACTTTTCCAATCTTTAGCAATAATTATAGCCTCTTCGACATTGCCCATCGTCAAAAGTAATTCTACCCACAATACAACTTCTTTTGTCTTTTGTAAAATACTATAATCATAATCAAACTGAAAATAAGCATTGTCAACGATTTTCGTGGTTGTCCCGTCAATCAATTTTGCGCGGTAAACCAGATTACCAAAATAGGCGTGAGCTCCATGCATATTCATATACACGGCACCACCTACACTGGACGGTATTCCGCTAAACCATTCTAGACCAGTCAACCCTTGCCTGAACATCTCTTCGATTAAGGCATTATTGTTAAATCCGGAATCAACACGGACGATTTTTCGCGGTAAATTTTCCGATTGATATTGTTTGGATTGCGGAGCCATCTCCAGTGGATCGTATCTGGAAGTGATTTTGCTATATTGAGGATCAATTGGACTGTCATCTATAATTTGCCAGGACTTCGACCGATTTACAATTATTAAACCGTCATAACCATCATCGGAAATTAGCAAATTACTACCACAACCTATCACCCGATAAGGCATCTTAAAGGCAAAGGCTAATTTTGCTGCTGTTTCGAGTTTTACGGAATCCTCAACAACAACTAATAAACGAGCGTTGCCGCCGATTCCGAAAGTTGTAAATTTTGATAGAGGGACTTCTTTTCTGACGGTGATATGATTTCGGCTGAGTTCTGCAACCAGGGCTTCGGATTTCGGCATACTCGATTTATTTTGTTTTGCAACCACGCACTAAATTAATACGTTCGAACTTTAATTATTATAAATTTTTTACCATAATTCAATTGGCAAATGATCTCGTACAGGAGGATAAGATTAGGAATCTAAAAGACTAACCGACTGAGATTGGTCAAAAATAATTTTTAATGTCATTATCTTTTGTGGAAAAATTTTAACATTTAAACGATGGGGATCAGATACCTCTAGCGGTGCAATAATATGTTCTTCAAGAGTCAGATAACGGGCGGCTTTAATTGGAATATAACTTACTATTTCACCGTCAATTATGTTTCGGGTCGGATTATACAGTCTAAGGATTATGTCTTTATCGTCTTCTGTCGGCTTTAGAGCCGAATAGAACAATGTATCAGGAGCAACCTTCAAAAACTGCATTTTCGCCGGTAAGTATCCGTTGGTTCGATCCAGTTGCCGTAGGATTAGAGGATTATTGAAAATGATAGCCTCAGTTAAAATATCACTGGACATCCAATCGGCTAAACGCGGATAAAATGATAAATGAACCTCTGTCTTTTCGTTGCGTGATAAAACAACGCCGCCGGTTTTTTTAGGTCGAACAATTGGAAAATCACGAACTAAGGTTAAAGTCAGGACATTATTCTTGCCTCGAATTAATTGATATTCGTTGATACCGTCACTAAATATTGCAAATCCGCCCGATTCATTGGATACTCCGACGAAATTGCCCATGCTTAGCGTTCGACAACGAAGATCTTGTAATCTGTCATACGGACGTGTCTCAACTGAAAAAAAGCCATCCGTATAGGTATTTTCCGGCTGAAATTCGATTGGAAAACAAATTTTTATCTGATGATCATAGGCATGATCGTTTATTTCTATTTTCAAATCAACCATCCGCGAAAGACTATCGAGAGTTACTATTTCACTAATTTTGATTGTCTCATGCTTAGGACTGCGACGCGAGTTCGTCCAGTTGAACATATCCGGGATTTCCCAAAAATATTCGATTTTATAAGCGGCGGCTTTAGGGGAATTATAAAGTAATTTGATTTGAGGATGCAGTTTTTTAGTCGTGAGAGGAATATGTGTCGCAGTTTTATCTTCAACACTGAATCGTCCCAGATCAACTTCGTCAAGAAAATAGCCTACTTCCGAGAAAAATTCACCTGTCTCTTTGGCAAATATTTCCAGCGTTCCATTTTCATTGATTTCAACGCGTAAGAAATCATTTTCCAATGAATTGCGCTCGGCACTGATTGGCACACCTGGATGAGATTTCGGTTTCCCGTTTAGATCAATCTCAAAGGTTTTCCAGCCCATTCCAGGAAAGTCGCGCAATTCAACTAAACAATGATATTTCGCTTTATCTATACTATCGAATTTGAATGCAGTTTCAGTCTCTTTATAGAGAATCCGAAATGGAATTTCACGTCCACCTACCTCTCTGGCAAGCACTGTATCGCGATTAATTATCAAAGGCAATTCGACAACGAATTCAATAATTTCGGATCGGCTATATGGTAATGGATTAATCACCGTAAAATAAATACTATTAGTATTAAAATCATCAATATGAATATTACCCGCAATTGCCGTAATTAAATCAGTAACCTGTCCCGTGATCCGATTCATCAGTTCAGTTTGAGTAGTATTAAGTGATTGGATAAACTTGTTCGGGTTAGTATCTACGAGGTAGGTAAATGTCTGGTTTTTTAGAAATTCCTCCCAGATATGATTCGTTGATTTCGATTCATTTTCCAGCTTTAAATATTTTGCAATCAATGTCCAGGGCTCAACAAAATATTGAATTAGGTTTTCGATACGATGATTGCCAAGCCCAATCAGTATGCTATGCCGGAGATAATAATCGAACTGAGTTTCAGAACTTTCGTCAACTTTTTCGATACAGATTTCACCTTTATATTCACTTACTTCACGCGAATCAATCTGCTCTTTAATTTCCCAGATGCAATTAGACAGCGATTCGATTTTCAAATCAGATTGAAATACGGAAGCCAATTTTTCGATATGAGCTGGTATAGTCTCCCAGTTTTTTTTATCATTAAATAAATAAACAAAAACTCGATTGGTTTCATTGCTAAAATATTCACGAAACGTTTCCTGTATCTTACTTTTGGCAAAATTCAAGCGATTGGGATTAAAAATAACTACTCGACCAACGAGTAGATCTGTGCCATCCAAACCTTCCCAGATAAATTCTCTGGTATTTTTATCAATTAATTTTATATCGTAGTCTATCAAAACAGCGTCAATATTGAAACCGGCCAGTATCTGAGGCGTCTGTGAATTTCTTCCACGCATCGCCGGTAAGTGAAAGTATTTTAAAATGTCGCCGATCTTACGCCCTTCCTGATGTCCCAGCAGAAGGTTACGAATTAACAATTCACCGGAAGTATGTCCGGAATGAAGCTGGATAAAGAACGGTCCGAAATGAATTTTTTGCGCTTCAGCCAATTGGTTAACTAAATCCACTTTTTCAGGATGAGTTTTCAAATATTCTCGTAAAGGGTAAATCATCTGGTCAAAATGATATAGTCCTTCCCGCTGGCCTTCTTTCAGACTATTCAGAAGATTATCAATTAATTCATTAATTTCCAACTGAGAAGGAAAAGGTAATGAATGATATGGATTATAAATTGGTATGCAATATAAACTTTTATTAGCGATAGACATTATATCAACATTTTTTATCATACAAGCCGAATTTGCCCAACTCAACTTGCTTTTCAGAATATATCACATTTTTAATGATATTTTCAATTATTTTTTAAACAAAGGACGAAGATCTACTTTAACCATTTGGTTGATAAAAATCGGACTGGATTTTTTCAAATAATTAACCTATTTTTCTATAGATTACAAACAGATTAAATATGAGTTTAGAAAATAAAATAACTATCGGAGGAATGATCGAGTTAAGGAACTTAATGATGGTTTCCATTTATTCGTTCCCCGACCAGCCGGGCTCAGCCGGAAAAGTTTTGACCTACTTCGGGCAGAAAGGAATCAGCGTTGATTTTATCACCGAGAGCCGTAATCTGGAAGGAGCAGCTGACCTGAATTTCTGCATTGATCAAAAATACAAATCGGACATTGCTCAGACCTTTCACGAATTATCCCTCATTATTCCAATTAGAGATACTAAAATAACCGGACCGGTGGCGATTGTCTCTTTTTATGGTCCTCATTTCCGCGAAAAACCGGCTATCGCCGGAACAATTTGCCAAACACTTGGCGAAGCCGGAATCAATATTCTGGGAATTTCAACCAGTATTTCTTCAGTATGTTGTGTAATTGACGATAATCAGGTTGATGCCACTCGCCGGGCTATAACAGCTAATTTCAATTTACCGGAGTAAAAATGAATCCACCCGATTCATTTACCAGTGATGAAAACAAAACCCGCGAGCAATTACTATGGGAATTGCATCAATTACGCAATCGGATTAATCGGCTCGAAGCCACCGATCTCGAGCGCCGCCGCATAGAAAAATCATTGAATAAATACGAAAAGAATTTTCGTGAATTGGTCAATCTCCTACCTCAAACCATTTATGAAATGGATAATGATGGAAAATTTCGCTTCACTAATCAAGTCGGATTTGAAACCTTCGGATATGATCAACAGGATATAGACGCTGGGGTCAATTTCTCCCAGCTTTTTATTCCGGAAGAACGGGAAAAACTTTTGCGCAATATTCATAAAATTTATAACAACGGCGACATCGAAGGTCACGAATATACCGCTTTACGGAAAGACGGGACAACCTTTCAAGCACTTATCTACTCCAGTCCTATTTTCTATGATAATAAACCGGTCGGTTTGCGCGGTGTGGTTATTGATATAACCGATCGGAAAAAAGTCGAACAAGACTTGAAAGATTCACGCGATCAGTTTCGCAACCTTTCAGCGCATTTGCAATCGGTACGTGAAGAAGAACGTTCCTATATTGCCCGTGAAATTCACGACGAGCTTGGTCAAGCGTTGACGGCTCTGAAAATGGACTTAATCTGGATCAATAAAAGACTCACTTCCGCTCAATCCGAAATTGCCGAAAAAATTAACTCTATGTTTGATTTAATTGATAAAACGATTCAAACTATTCGGCGGATTTCGACTGACTTGCGACCCGGCCTGCTCGATGATTTGGGATTGACCGCCGCAATCGAATGGTATTGCGAAGATTTCCAAAATCGGACCGGGATTCATTGCGACTTGCATCTGCGACCGGCAGAAATTGAAACTGATCAGGAACGGAGCATTGCCATTTTCCGTATTTTGCAAGAAACTCTGACAAATGTTGCTCGTCATGCCTATGCCAGCGAAGTCAAAGTCAACCTCAAAATCAAAGATCACGCTCTTGAAATGAAAATTGTGGATAATGGCATCGGTATTACTGATTCACAGGTCAACGATCCCCAAAATCTAGGCCTGGTTGGATTGCGCGAACGCGTTTATCCCTGGAATGGTCACATCACAATTAAAGGTCGCCCACAAAAAGGGACAACCGTTCTGGTCTTTATCCCATTAGATGGAAATATCCGATGATAAATTTGCTAATCGTTGATGATCATCCTTTGATCCGCCAGGGGTTACGTCAAACCTTTCTCGATACTACTGACATTCGAGTTAGCGGCGAGGCCGGCGATAACGCCTCCGCCATCGCCGAAATCGAAAACCATTACTACGATGCTGTAATTCTCGATATTTCACTACCTGACCGCAGTGGACTGGAAACTCTCAAACAAATCAAATCCCTTTCACCTTCTCTGCCGGTCTTAATTCTCAGCATTTTCCCCGAAAGTCAATATGCTATTCGGGTATTGAAAGCCGGAGCCGATGGTTATATCAACAAAGAAAGCCCTCCAGATGAACTAATCCAGGCCGTTCGTAAAATCGTAACTGGAGGAAAATACATTTCACCTTCGCTCGCTGAAAAATTGGCCGACAACCTTAGCGAAATAAATCAACGCCCCGCCCACGAAATCCTTTCCGATCGCGAATTTCAAACGATGTTGGCAATCGCCAGCGGCAAAACTGTCAAGGAAATCGCCACCGAATTCAACCTCAGCGTCAAAACTATTAGCACCTATCGCACTCGCATTTTACGTAAAATGCACCTGAAAAATAATGCCGAAATTATCTGCTATGCCGTCCGGCTGGGACTGGTGCAGTAGCATAAATTGCATCAGGCAATAGTTATTCGTTACGATTCATGGCGATTTATAGTTATTCATTGTGATTCATAGTCATTCATTGCGATTTGTTGTGATTCATTGTTATTCATAGTCATTCGTAGTCATTCATAGTCATTTATTATCATTCGTTGGTGTTCATTGGGTGAAGGGGACGAAGTTAGGATTTGCAAAATTATTGATTGACGGTGGTTGTCATTACACAATTGAGAGCCGAATCCAACTTTTCGATTGCTTTTTATCTAAAAACCGGTTATATTACTTACGAGTAACTTACGAGTAATTGACAAAATGAGAGGAAAAGCAAGATGGCCGAAAAACTTTCGCCTAAGAAACAGCGTTTTGTGGATTTCGTTCGTGAATTCACGGAGACCAACAAACGTGCCCCGACTTTCCTAGAAATTATGAACGGCTTGCAAATCAAGTCACCAGGCACAGTTAACTGGTATGTGCGTGAATTAGAAAAAACCGGTGTCCTTCGGCGTTCCGGCACGCCTAATGCCAAACGTGCGTTGTCTATTCCCGAAACGGAGAACACCAGCACTTTGCCTTTGCTCGGCTTGATTGCGGCTGGCTATCCGCTGGAAGCTATCGAAAACCAGGAAACAATCGCCGTACCGCCGGCTTACGTTCACCCGTCTAATTACGTTCTGAAAGTCAAGGGCGATTCGATGATTGACGACAATATTCAAGACGGCGATTATATCATCGTTCGTCAGCAAGCTCAGGCTGAATCCGGTCAAACCGTAGTAGCCTTCATCAACAACGAAGCCACCCTGAAACGTTATTATCCTAAAACCAGTGGCATCGAACTTCATCCCCGCAATCCAGCCTACCCAGTCATCAAAGTCAAACCGGAAGACGAATTTCGGCTCGGCGGAGTGGTGCTGGCTGTATGGCGGAGGTATGAATGAGAAGAGAAATACTACACGGAGTTTCACAGAGGAAATACGGAGTAGCACGGAGATTTTTTAAAATTAAAAATAAACTCTCTGTGTATCCACGTATCATCTCTGCATTCCAGCCCGCCTGACCAAGTCAGTCGGGCCTTTCTCTTCTGTATAATTAAAGGAGATTTACCATGAAATACGCCAACTTAACTGCTCAAATAATCAAATCAGCTATGGAAGTTCACAATCAATTAGGACCTGGCTTGCTCGAATCGGCTTACGAAGAATGTCTGGTTTATGAACTACGCAGAGCCGGGCTTAAAGCCGAAACACAAATTCCGGTCCCCTTGGTTTACAAAGACATCAAACTCGATTGCGGCTACCGGATTGACATTTTAGTCGAGGATAAGGTTATTATTGAAGTCAAATCTGCCGACGCAATCCTGCCGGTGCATGAGGCTCAGATTCTTACTTATCTGAAACTGGCCCATAAGGAAGTCGGTTTGCTTATCAACTTCAACGTCAAACATCTCAAAGAAGGTATAAGACGATTCGTAATGGGAGTAAAGAATTAATGACGTGGAGGTTCACAGAAGGAATGCAGAGTATCCCAGAGATTTTTTATCAATTAAAAATAAACTCTCCGCGTGCCTTTGTATCATCTCCGTGCTCCTCCGTGTAACTAAAGGATAATTACCATGAAATATGCCAACTTAATCATTCAAAAAACTAAATCGGCCTATGAAAAATATCCGACTCATGAAATGTACAAAGTCGGACTTGAAAGTGAATTTATGACCCGGAGGTTCACAGAAGGAATGCAGAGTATCCCAGAGATTTTTTATCAATTAAAAATAAACTCTCCGTGTGCCTCTGTATCATCTCCGTGCTCCTCCGTGTCGCCTTTCTTTCCCGTGTAACCAAAAACCATGCCCGAATCGGTTTTACATATTCGTCTCGCAGATTTTGAACTCCAGGTGGAGCGTATGCTGGACTCGAGTCTGCGCACCCGCGCCATCGCCGTGATTTCCTCGCATCATCCAAACGGTACGATCGTCTGCGCCTCGCCGGAAGCTCTCAGCGAAGGCATTTATCCCGGTCTGAAAGTTGGCATTGCTCGCAAAATGTCGCATAGCGTAATGCTCCTGCCCTACAACTTAACGCTCTATACCAAAATCAATCAGTACATTTACCAGACTATTGCGCGCTATTCGCCAATCATCGAGCCAACCGTTTACGGTCAATATTTTGCCGATTTGAGCGGCATGCACGGCATCTATCGCGATAATCTGCAGGCCGGTAATCTGATTGCCCGCGACATTCAATTCAAAGTCAGTCTGCAAAGTCACATCGGCATCAGCGCCAATAAACTCGTCAGTCAAATCACCACTGCCGTTGTTCCGGAAACTATTCACCGCGTCGAGCCGGGCACCGAACCAAATTTTCTGGCCCCTCTGAATACCGAAGTTCTGCCGGTGACAGGCGAACCGTCGGTCAATAAACTTGTGCGTTTCCTCTTCCTCTCTCAGGTACAAAATGTCCAGCAGGTAACTACTGAAAGCGAAACCGGCACTATTCTTTTTGGCAAATATTACCGCCGCCTTTTTAGGGAAGCCCGCGGACAGGATAATTCTCCGGTCAGACCGCCGCAAAAAACCGACCGCATCACCGAACAAACCGTTCTAACCACCGACACCAACGACGAGGTTCAATTGCTGGCCGCTGTGCGCAACTTAGCCGAACAGATTGCCTATCAATTGCGGCGGCGCCACCAGATCGCCAGAACGCTGAGTGTGGAAATTCACTATACCGACGGTTTCAAGAACAGTCGCAAAGGCACTATCACCGCAAACGATGATGTCACTGTCATTACGGAAGCTACCCGCCTTCTCCTGCTGGCTAATTACCGCCGCAACCGCGTCCGGGCTATTATTCTGGACGCAACCAACTTCCAGCCGGTAATTAATCAATTGGATTTATTTCGACCGCCTAAAGACGACCGCCTGTCGCAGGCTCTCGACCAAATTCGCCAGAAATATGGCTTCGCCAGCATCGGCAGTGCTGCGGGGTTAATCACAAAAAATACAGTTGCGACACAGAGGCACACAGAGAAAGCACAGAGTATCACGGAGAATTTTTATAAATTAAAAGTAAACTCTCCATGTGCCTCCGTGTCATCTCCATGCCTCTCCGTGTCGCCTTAAAAATTATGTTCGCTCACCTTAATACTCACTCCACTTATTCGAAGATGCGCGGGACGGCGTCGCCGCAGGCTTTGCTGGCACAGGCCAAAGCCGCTCACCAAACGCATCTGGCCTTGACAGAAATCAACGGTCTGTGGGGTTTTATTCGCTTTGTGCAGTGGGCGCGTGAAGTCGGTATCCAGCCAATCGCCGGTACTAATTTGCTCACTCCGAATTTCGACCTCATCCTGCTGGCCGAAAATCAGTACGGTTACGAAAATCTTTGCCGCACTATTTCACGAATCCACGATGATGAAAATCTATCCGTAGTCGAAGTCCTGAAGCCGTATGCCAAGGGACTTTTCGTCCTGGCGCATCAGGAAAACGTTCTGGCTGAACTCGCGCGTTTCATTCCCGCTACCCATCTTTTCGTAGAACTGCGTCCCGGCGTGAGCGAACAAGAAACTCGGCGCCTCGCGGAAATCTTTCATCTCGAAATCGTCGCCACTGGCGATGTTTATTTCCTCAAACCGGAAGATCAGAAGACCCATCGCATTCTGCGCGCCATTGACAAAAATTCCACACTTTCGCAACTTGCACCCAGCGATTACAAAAGCGAACAGCATTTCTTTCGCACCGAGAAGGAAATGATTGACCTCTTTCCCAATAGCCTGGACGCTATCAACAACTCGCAGTTTCTCGCCGAGCGCTGTAAAACCGACTGGAACCACACCAATACGATCTTCCCCGGCCTTTCGCTCAAGGAAACCAATCTCGCCAATCGCCAACTGCGCCAATTAGTTTACGACGGCGCCAAGGTCCGCTACGGCGAAATTGATCAGATCGTTAAAAAGCGCATCGAATATGAACTTTCTCTGATCACTCAGAAAGGCTACGCGCCGTATTTTCTCATCGTCTATGACATCGTCAAGCAAACTCAAACCACTATCGGGCGCGGTAGCGGAGCAGCTTCCATTGTCAGCTATTGCCTTTTCATCACGCAGGTTGATCCGATCAAATACAACCTGTGCTTCGAACGCTTTATCCATCCCGAACGGGTTGATATGCCGGATATTGACGTTGATTTCGCCTGGGATGAGCGCGATGCTATCCTGGATTACATTTTCAAAAAATACGGGATAGAACGCACCGCTATGGTTTCCAACCAGGTTATGCTCCAGCCGCGTTCGGCTATTCGAGAAGTCGCCAAAGTCTATGGCCTATCTAACGAGGAAATCAAAGCCGTTACCAAACGCGTCGGCTACTTTGCCAGAAAAACCGAACTATTGGAATGGCTCAGCACCGATCCGCGTTTTCGCAATCTCGACCTCGATGACACTTTGCGCGAAATTATCCTGCAAAGCGAGAAAATCGTCGGCGTCTTTCAGGTTTCATCGGTACATCCCGGCGGTGTGATCATCGTACCGGACGAAATCCGCAAATACGTGCCAGTGTTAACGGCTACCAAAGGCGTCCAAATCGTCGAATGGGAAAAAGATCAAGTTGAGGATTCCGGTCTGCTGAAGATTGACATTCTCGGCAATCGCTCGCTGGCGGTCGTGCGCGATACTCTGAAACAGATTGGTCTGTACCGCAATAAATTTATGGACTATCATAAAATTCAACCGGTTGGCGATCCGGCTACGCAGGATTTGATGCAAAGCGGCCGCACAATGGGCATTTTTTATATCGAGAGTCCCGCCACGCGCTTGCTATTAAAAAAGGCTGGACGAGTTGATTTCGAGCACGTCGTGATTTACTCCTCAATCATTCGTCCCGCCGCTAATCGCTTCATTAATATCATGCTGGCGCGAATTCATGGCCAACCCTGGCAACTCTTACATCCCGACTTGAAATGTTTAGAGGAAAGCTACGGCATTATGGTTTACGAGGAACAGGTTTCAATGGTAGCGCGCGAAATCGCCGGCTTTAGCTATGCTGAATCAGATTACATTCGCAAAGTAATTTCGCGCCCGGCACTGGCGCATCTAGTTCCTATCTGGAAAAAGAAATTCATCAACGGCGCACTGGCACGCGGTTATTCCCCAAAATTAGCGGAAACGCTCTGGGAAATGATCGAATCCTTCTCGGGTTATTCGTTCTGCAAGCCGCACTCGGCTTCGTATGCTATGCTCTCGTTCACCTGTGCCTATCTGAAAGCCCATTTCCCGGCGGAATTCCTGGCGGCAGTAATTTCCAACCAGGGCGGCTATTATTCAACTTACGCCTATCTGAGTGAAGCCCGCCGCTGGGGCATTCAAATCCTGCCACCGCATATCAACCGTAGTTGGCAAGAATATCGCGGGCGTCGCGACAAAATCCGGATGGGATTTATGGCGATCCGCAACCTACAGGACAAAGCCGTCGAAGCAATTCTAAAGGAACGTAAAAACGGCGATTTCAAAAACCTCGATGATTTTCTCAAACGAGTTGACCTTGACCTGGCCGACGCTATGGCACTGACCAATGCTGGTTGTTTTGCCGAATTCGAGTCACAATTATCTCACCGTGAAATTGCCTTCAAGGTCGCCAGCTATTACTTACAAAAAGGCGACCGACGCCCGTTGACACCACCGGCTAACCGTCAGCCTGTCACCCGGCTGGAAAAGTTATCTCTCGAAATCGAATCGTTCGGTTTCCCAATTTCAGAGCATCCGCTAGAACGCTATCTGCCGGTTTTTGACGGTAAAATAAAAAAAGCCTGCGACCTGGCGCAATATATAGGGCAAACGATCAACCTGCTGGGCGTTTACATTACGCGTAAAGTCGCTACAACCAAACAGCATGATCCGATGGAATTTGTCACTTTCGAGGATGAAACCGACATCTTCGAGTGCGTTATGTTCCCGGAAACGTACAAGGAATTCGGTGATCTACTGAACTGGGAAACGCTTTTCGTCATCCGCGGCAAGGTCGAGGGAACCTATAAAACTTACACTGTCACGGTCGAGAAACTCGCCAGCCTGCAACGCACCGTCGAGAAAATGACGCCAAAACAACGGTCACACGCCAAACCGACTTTTGCCGAGGTGCATTTCGCTAAGGAATATTGAGAAAAATTGCGATGTAAGTGCTTTTAAGTACTGATAAGAAAACCTCAGGATGTTAATAGGTATTGCTTTTGGTTAATCGATATTATATATTTCATACGTTAATATTAACGATGGAGATTTAGTATGAATACAGTTACAATTTCACCAAAATTCCAGGTCGTCATTCCTCAAAATGTCCGAAAACGTTTAAACCTTAAAGTCGGGCAGAAGTTGGAAGTGATTGACTATAATGGAAGAATTGAGCTTATCCCGGTAGTTAGCATTAATGAGCTAAGAGGTGTATTAGAAAATTCAAAAGCCGAGATTGAACGTGAGGAAGATCGTTTATGAACCTAGTTGATTCCTGCGGTTGGTTGGAATATTTGAAGAACGGCAAAAATGCCAGCCGATATGCTGAGGCTCTGGAAGACACTCAGAATTTACTTGTACCGGCAATTTGTATTTATGAAGTTTTTAAAGTTGTTATGCGGGAAAAAGGCGAACAGCGGGCGCTTTCAGTTGTGGCATCAATGAAACAAGGTCAGGTTGTTTCTATTGATCATACTGTAGCCCTATTGGCGGCTAAACTAAGCCTTGAATATCAACTTCCAATGGCGGATAGCTTGATCCTCGCTACTACTCACTTGAATAAAGCCAATCTCATAACTCAGGACGAGCGTTTCCGAAATTTGGATAATGTCACTTTTATCGAGTAATACTAACCTTCATAATACCTTACAAATTAATTTGTTAACGAAATAAATCCAGTGGTTATCATTTTATTTTTAAACCATTATTGATAAGATTAAATTAACCCCGCTGTTTGGAGAGGTGGCAGAGTGGTTGAATGCGGCGGCCTCGAAAGTCGTTTCCTGACATTTCGGGACGGGGGTTCTTCCGTAGGAACTCCTAACGGAGAAATCCCTCCCTCTCCGCCAATGTATTATGTATATGTCTTAAAAAGCATTAATGGTAATTTCCATTACATTGGCCATTCTGAAGATATTTCCTTCAGACTAAAACAGCATAATGCTGGCAAAGTTCGCGCGAGTAAAGCCCACCGACCATATACATTGATTTACTTTGAGGAATATCAGACAAAAAGTGAAGCTCAAAAACGTGAATACTACCTTAAACGAGGTAAAGGGAATTTTTGGTTAAGGGAGCACCTTAAAGAAAAAGGGGGTTGGTAAATAATCAGGACGGGGATATTCCCCCCAGAAGAACAGTTCTAGAAGTGTGATACATAGCCAGATAGAAAATTTCTCCTTCTTAAAAAAATAATCCTTATAAAGTCTTATAAATGAAGTTATTAGTGAAATAAATCCAGCGGTTATCATTTTATTTTTAAACCATTATTGATAGAATTAAATTAACCCCGCTGTTTGGAGAGGTGGCAGAGTGGTTGAATGCGGCGGCCTCGAAAGTCGTTTCCCGATTATCTCGGGACGGGGGTTCTTCCGCAGGAACTCCGCTGGAGAAATCCCTCCCTCTCCGCTAATGTATTACGTATATGTCTTAAAAAGCGTTACTGGTAATTTTCATTACATTGGCCATTCTGAAAATATTTCCTTCAGACTAAAACAGCATAATGCTGGGAAAGTTCGCGCGAGTAAAGCCCACCGACCATATACATTGATTTACTTTGAGGAATATCAGACAAAAAGTGAAGCTCAAAAACGTGAATACTACCTTAAACGAGGTAAAGGGAATTTTTGGTTAAGGGAGCACCTTAAAGAAAAAGGGGGTTGGTAAATAATCAGGACGGGGATATTCCCCCCAGAAGAACAGTTCTAGAAGTGTGATACATAGCCAGATAGAAAATTTCTCCTTCTTAAAAAAATAATCCTTATAAAGTCTTATAAATGAAGTTATTAGTGAAATAAATCCAGCGGTTATCATTTTATTTTTAAACCATTATTGATAGAATTAAATTAACCCCGCTGTTTGGAGAGGTGGCAGAGTGGTTGAATGCGGCGGCCTCGAAAGTCGTTTCCCGATTATCTCGGGACGGGGGTTCGAATCCCTCCCTCTCCGCAAGTGAATATGGTTAAATACGGCAGGCTCAACAACCATTTACTGACATCTCGGGACGGGGGTTCTTCCGGAGGAACTCCTAACGGAGAAATCCCTCCCTCTCCGCATAAGAATTAAGACAGGATTAACAGGATTATATTTGATTTATTTTGATATAATTATAAATCGGTTAATATCTTATTAACCACTGATTTAATTCCAATTAATAAATCGAATCTCGATAGTTTTAACACAAATTTTCAATATTCAATCTACAATTTGTCTCCAAAAACAAAGTAGGTTGTGCAGGTACCTTCGCTACTGACCATACAGGCGCCCTGTGGATTTTCTGGTGTACAGATTTTCCCAAATAACCGACATTCCGGTGGAATTTTGGCACCTCGCATAATATCTCCACAAATACAACCCGAAACACTTTTAGTTGGAGGCAATTTTATTTGGAATTTACAATCGGCATCAAACTGGCGGTATTTTGCCTGAATTTTAAGACCACTATTATGAATTTTGCCCATCCCGCGCCAGATTGAATCGCAGGGCTCGAAAACTTCCGCCATTATTCTCTGGGCTTGGCGGTTACCACCTGGTTTGACGGTGCGGCGATATTGATTCTCGACTTCCGCCCGACATTCTGCAATTTGTTTAACCAGCATAAAAATCGCCTCAAGCATATCGAGCGGCTCAAATCCAGCTACAACACATGGGATTTTATATTCGTCAGCTATGAATTGGTAAATTTCGGGGCCAGTTATAGCAGTAACATGTCCCGGGCAAATAAAACCATCCAACCTTATTTCGCCGGAATCCAGCAGAGATTGCATCGCTTTCGGCATAGTTTTATGACCTGACATCACCGAAAAATTTGAGATATGCCGACTATTAGCATTTAAAATCGCCGAGGCAATATTCGGTGCAGTCGTCTCAAAACCGATTCCAAGGAAAACGACCTCTTTCGCCGGATTCCGCTCAGCGATTTCAACCGCCTCGAGCGGCGAATAGCAGGTACGCACATCGGCACCCCCAGCTCTGGCTGACTGCAAACTACCGTAACTTCCAGGAACTCGCACCATATCACCGAAAGTTGTAATTATGACGTCCGAGAATTTAGCAATCTCAATCGCCCGATCAATAAATTCACTATCGGTCACACAGACCGGACAGCCTGGCCCGCTAATCAGATGGATATTCTCCGGTAGCAATTTTTTCAATCCGAATTTAAAAATGGTAATTGTATGACCGCCACAGACTTCCATTAGATTAACAATTTTATTCGGTGTAATTGCTCGAATGCGTTCAACGGCTTTGGTAATTAATTCCGGATTGCGGTATTCGTCAATGTATTTAATCATTTTCGGTATTTGGTCTTGATGTCGGTAGCAACTTCCTGCCAGGCGGCGAGATTCTCGAGCGCCACGGTTTCATCCAATTTCTCAATGGCAAAACCGGCGTGCACAATGATATAATCACCGACATTGACATCGCTTAAAAAGTCAAGATTAGCCTGGTATATGACTCCCCCGACTTCAGCTTTGGCACGAGTTCCGTCAATTTCAATAATTCTCATCGGCACAGCCAGGCACATTATAACTTCTCCAATTGATTTTGAATGATCGCGTTAGCAATTACCGTCTGGCCGAGAGCAATTCCGCCGTCGTTGCAGGGTACCAAACGATGGGTACGGACTTTGAAATCGTGTTCGTTAAGCAATTGCGATAGACGCGTCAACAAGTAAACATTCATAAAAACGCCTCCGCTTAGCGCCACCGTCCTAAGACCGGTCATTTCTCGGGCTTTTAGAGCGGCTTGCAAAAGAATATTTGCCAATCCGTTATGAAATTTGGTAGCGATTAGTCCGATTCCAGTTTGATGTTTGACATCCATAATGACTTCTTCAATCATCTTGCGCCAATCAATGGCAAATCTATTAGTTCCGGTTTCGATTTCAAAGTCATAAGTAGGGCGGTCATTTCCATCCTCAATGCATTGTTCAAATTCCACAGCCGCTTGGCCTTCATAATTTACCTGATTACGTAAGCCTGCCAGTGCCGCTACCCCATCGAAAAGGCGACCGCAGGAAGTCGTCAAAGGCGAGTTGAAGCCAGATTTCAGCATATTAATCACAATGTCAATTTGTTCAGGCGGAACGCTTTCCAAAAATGGAAATTTTTGCGAGCTAATTTCTGAACCCAGGGTTTCGTAAAGATAGCTAACCGCCATTTGCCAGGGATATTTAATTGCCGCCGAACCGCCCGGCAGACGAGCCGGTCGGAAATGCCCAATCCGTTCAAAACGATGCATTTCCACTTTCAAAATTTCACCGCCCCAGATTGTGCCGTCGGTGCCATAGCCGGTTCCATCTAGAATAATGCCGATTGCCGGTTCAGCAACATCATTTTCAGCCAGACAAGCAACGGCATGAGCGTGATGGTGTTGAACACCAATTTTTTCGACTCGCCGACCGTCAGGAGTTTCATCCGGATACTCAAGGGCAAATTTGGTCGAAAGATAATCCGGATGCAAGTCATAGGCTACAACTTCCGGCTCAATAGCGAAAATATTTTTAAAATGGTTAATGCCATTTTTGAGTGACTTTAGCACCTCAAAATTAACTAAATCGCCGATATGCTGACTTAAGTAAACATGATTGCTTTGCGCGAGGGCAAAAGTGTTTTTCTGTTCCGGTCCACAAGCCAAAATCGGGCGAATAAATCCATTTTTATAGGGAACGACGCCTGGCGCAAAGCCCCGCGAACGTCGCAACGGATAAGGTTTATTATTCCATACACGATAAACTGAATCGTCACAGCGGATGTGAATTTTGCGATTATGCGTTAAAAAATAATCGGCGATCCGGTTCAATCGGGCAAGCGCATCGTCATCTTGATAAGCAATTGGTTCGTCGCTGATATTGCCACTGGTAAGCACCAGCGGATATGGAAAAAAATACATAAGTAAATAGTGCAACGGTGAATACGGTAAAAAACAGCCGAGATAATGATTGCCCGGCGCCACAGCCGCAGCGACATCCTGACCAGGCAATTTTCGCAGTAAAACAATCGGATGAGGTACGCTATTCAATAAATGCTCTTCCTCCCGGCTGCATTTACAATATAATGCAATTTCCGAAAGGCTCGGAAACATAACGGCAAATGGTTTATCCTCCCGGTATTTGCGTTGACGTAGAGTCACGACAGCCGCTTCATTGCGGGCATCGCAAGCTAAGTGAAAACCGCCGACGCCTTTGACGGCGATAATCCGACCGTCGTGCAATAGTTCAGCGACTTTTTCGAAAACAGAACGGTTAGCACCTGCATCGCCGCCGGTAAGTAATTCCCGGCCGGAACTATCGAGTAATTGCAGACGCGGCCCACAGACCGGACAGGCATTCGGCTGAGCATGAAAACGCCGATTAGACGGATCGTCATATTCGCGCTGACATTCCAGGCACATTTTAAATTCGCACATTGCCGTCATTGAACGATCGTACGGCACATCCTGAATAATCGTAAAGCGCGGCCCGCAATTCGTGCAATTGATAAAGGGATAAAGATAACGCCGGTTAAACGAATCGAACATTTCGCGCTGGCAATCCGGACAAATATCCAGATCAGGAGAAACCTGGACACTTTTCGTCGGCTCATTTTGGCTTTCTACAATCTTAAATTCCAAAAATTTCTCAGCCGCTATGAATTGCGCTACTTCAAATTGCTCGATACGACAGCGCGGCGGTGGGGAATTACGGATTTTTTCTTCGAAATAAGTAAGTTGTCTCGGTTCACCTTGAGCAACAATTTCCACACCGCTCGAATTGTTTCGCACCCAACCGGTGAGTTGATATTGCCTGGCAAGATTATAGATAAACGGCCGGAAACCGACCCCCTGTACGATTCCGGTAATTATTATTTTATGACTAATCATTTAACAGACTGGTCTGTCCAGCGGGTAGATTAATCGGCTGAATACATTGGGGAGAATTATTTTTGACAGAATTGACGAAAGTCGAAACGGGGTAAGCGATTAGCGGCATTCGTGATGGCTGAAGTAATTCCAGCGCTGTTTTTTGATCGAATTGATGGCAATTGATCCAGATGTCAATTTCTTCCGGCGTCAGGATTGCAGGCATTCGCTGGTGAATATACTGTAATTGGGCATTAGCCGGAGTGGTGATGACGGTATAAGTAAGGTATTTTTTGCCATCCGAAGCAATCCAACAACTATAAAGCCCAGCCATCGTTAGAAGTTTCTTATCCGGATGATGAATGTAGAACGGTTGCTTGCGACTTTCGGTTTTCTGCCATTCATAGTAGCCATCGGTAATTACCACACAGCGATGATTATTCATCAGCCCGCGAAACGATGGTTTCTCCGTCAGTGATTCACAACGGGCGTTGATCATAATCGGCACTGAAGTAGCATCTTTTACCCATTCTGGAATTAAACCCCAACGCATCGCCCGCACGATTCGCCCATTTTCATACACTAAAATCGGCATGATGCTGGTTGGCGCTATGTTATAATTCGGCTGGATTTCGAGTGAATTATCCCATTCTTTGATGGAAAGTTCCTCGATGATTTCCATCTTGCCTTTGGTCAGTGTCTTACGTCCGCACATAAAACCCTTCCTTTTACCTGGGTCAAATTCTAACTAACATCATCTTTTAATATAAACTGGCTGCTTAGTGAAAACCAATATTTCTTGGGTTGTAAAATTAAAAGCCGATTTTTCCAACATTTGACATCTCTTGCCGGAAAACCATGATAGATTAAAAAATCTTCAAGCCCAGATCGCCGTGCTTATTGAAATCGAGTACGATCTTTTAATCCAAATCAAACAATACCTTGCTCGAGCATGGCTTCGGCGACTCGCTTAAAACCAGCCACGTTGGCGCCTTTGGCATAATTACCAGGATCCCCAACCTCCGCCGCTGCAGCAAGACATTGCGAATGGATATTTGACATAATCCATTTCAATTTTTCATCAACTTCTTCTGCACTCCAGGACAAACGTTCCGAATTCTGGCTCATTTCCAGACCGGAAACTGCCACACCACCGGCATTGACAGCTTTGCCGGGAGCATACATCATTTTAGCGTTAGCTAATTTGAAAGCTTCCGGCGTACAACCCATATTCGAGACTTCCGCTAGAACCTGGCACCCATTCTTGATCAAATTCTGGACATTCTCAAGGCTGACTTCATTTTGAAAGGCGCAGGGCATCGCAATATCCATCGGGACAATATCCCATGGTCGAGCTTGCGGATAGAATTTGACGCCGAATTTATCAGCATAATCCTGAACAATATCGCGTCCGCTGGCGCGCATTTCCAGCATATAATTCCATTTTTCCTCAGTTCCAACCCCGTCTGGGTCAATAATACAGCCGTCAGGTCCGGATAATGATATTACTTTCGCTCCTAACTCAGTGGCTTTTTTGGCAACACCCCAGGCTACATTTCCGAAACCTGAAACTCCCACTGTTTTTCCCTTAATCGTTGAGCCTTTGGTTTTCAGCATCTCGACAACGAAATAAACCGCACCATAGCCAGTGGCTTCCGGCCGAAGCATACTACCACCAAAAGATAAACTTTTGCCGGTTAAAGTAGCCGCATCGAAGCGATTCACGATCCGTTTATATTGGCCAAAAAGGTAACCAATCTCGCGACCTCCAACACCTACATCACCGGCAGGAACATCGAGATATGGACCAATATGACGATGCAGTTCCGTCATAAAACTCTGGCAAAATCTCATAATTTCATTCTCGGATTTGCCGCTCGGATTGAATTCTGAACCGCCTTTTCCACCACCCATTGGCAGAGTTGTTAAAGCATTTTTAAAAGTTTGCTCGAAAGCCAAAAATTTCATCATACTTAACGTGACTGCTGGATGAAAACGTAGTCCGCCTTTATAAGGGCCGATAGCGCTGTTGAACTGAACGCGATAACCGACATTGACCTGCACCTCGCCACGGTCATCCATCCACGGAACCCGGAAAATAACCACTCGTTCTGGTTCCACGATCCGCTCCAGTATTTTTGCCTTTTTATACTTTGGATTACTCTCGACAAACTCCTCTAGTGATTCCAGAACTTCCGTAGCCGCCTGTAGGAATTCCTTTTCCCAGGGGTAACGCTTCTGAAGACCTTCAATTACCGAATTGACATAGCTCATTTAACCTCCGATTTTTTTTATAAATTTTTACCAATATACTTTGGGGCATTTAAAATTGTCTAATTAATGAAAATAATATGAAAATCATAACCGAGTAAAAATTAATAAAGATTTCCCAAAAACTTATAATAATTTATAGCGATTGACAGGGATTTGAAATAATATCGTAATTCATTTTATATGGATGAAGGTGGTTGAGCTTAAAGTATCAATAAATTTATGCTCCGAAACCAAGTTAGCCCAGCATTTGGAGTGACAGAAATTGGTTTGGCTAATCTTAAATAGTAACCGAGAACGCAGGAATGCATGAGTGCATTAATGCATGGGTGCATGGGTGCATGGATGATTGATTGGGTTTCAGGTAACCGGTTACAGGTTACTGGTTTCAGGTAGGTAAATTATGGTTAAATCTAATTCTACTTCTATTTTCTGAATTTTAGATCAAAAAAAATCTTGTCCCGCCGAGCGGAACTCTCTCACCAGAGACTCCTCCGGAGCATTCGGGGTCAATCTTGTCTAAAAACTCTATTGATTTACAATACCTTGACCGCAGAGCTGTATCAAAAAAAAGAAATCTTGTCAATCTTGTCTAAAAATACAAATGCTCGATGCGCCGAAACCAATCTAGCCCCGCCTGCGGGTCGGAAATTGGTTTACATCTGCGGTGGGTGTTTATCAAAAAATCATTAATTCCTAATTAGCCCGGAGGGCTTCAAGTTTTGTAGAAAAACATAATAGCCAGAAACTCCTACCTCGGAGTTTCAACTTTCGATAAAATTAGGGGAAGTTCTGATAACCTAGCAAACAACATTGCAATAAAATAGTATTGTAATTTTAACAAAGCTCCTAGCGCGGTCAAATAAAGATTGCCTGCGGCAAATAACCAAATCAATTCGTCAACCGCTCTAATTATCAGACGATTAGACGGGACAATATAAGATAGTTTTCAGGCTGTTGATCTATTTTAAAAAGTCACTTTTTAAAATGTTTTAGTCATTTGACAATTTTATCAAACCATTAAATAAAATTGTTAAGTCATTTGGAACTTTTGTTGGACGGTAAAATAAGATTGCCAAATCATTTGGCCATTTATTTTAACCGGTAAACAAAGTGGCCAAATCGTTTGGACGTTTTATCAGACGGTCAAATTGTTTGGCCAAATCGTTTGGCCATTTATTTTTACCAACAAACAAAGTTGTCAAATCATTTAAATGTTTTATCAAGTAATTAAAATAAATTATTTAGTCATTTGATAATTTATAAAAATCGCTCGAAAAGGGACATTTTCTTCTCAATCCTCTTCGAGGAATAGCTTTTCTGTAATCTTATTTTTCTACAATACTTGAACCGCAGAGTGGTATGAGAAAAAAGGGAAAAAATCTAGTTAATCTTGTTTCACCAGAGACTCCTTCGGAGTCAATCCTGTATATCTTGTCTAAAAATATGCATCGAAACCATTTCCCGACCCGTCGCAAACGGGGCTAAATTGGTTTTGGTGCATTTTCCCGGGTACTGATAACAGCTCTTGGAAAATCTTGAGGGCTAATAACTTAGTCTCTCGGTTCCCATATATATTCACCGGCTGAATTGATATAACCAATTCTGTTACCTGTCTCAATCCTTGCAAGACCTTTGTGAAAAATATGTGCTTTGTCGAATATACAATCAATAACTATTCTTCCGGTTTTATCAATATATCCCCATTTTGAACCTATTTTTACTGGTGCCAATCCCATAGAGAAACTGCCTGCATTATCAAATATGGGCTCAATAATCATTCCCCCCGATTGATCAATAAAGCCAAACTTCTCATTTTTACTAAGAATACTAAAATCTAACTTAACTTTAATTAATGCCAGGCCTTCTGAAAAACTGTTAGAACTACTAAACTGGGTTTTAATTACCATTTTACCTTTTTTATCAATATACCCCCAATAATTACCGATTTTCACTGCTGATAAACCCTCGGAGAAGCGATTAATTTTATCAAACTGTGGTTTGATAATTATCTCACCAAATTTATCTATATAACCCCATTTATTATCTATCATTATGATGGCAAGATCATCGTAATAATCATCAGCCCTATCAAATTTAGGCTCAACGATGAATTTCCCAGTTTTATCAATATATCCCCATTTAGTGCCTATTCTTACGGGCGCTAAACCATTTGAAAAACTACCTGCTTCATCAAATTGAGGTTCAATAATAGCTACACCAAATTTATTAATAAACCCCCACTTTTGATTTAATTCTACACCCGCAAGACCTTCCGAAAATTCCCATCCGAAATCAAAAATAGGTTCAATTATAATCGCACCTTCTTCATTGATATATCCAAACCTATTATTTTTTTCAAATTGAAATATTCCGTCAGAATAATGCAATATATCAAATAAATCAGGGTGAATAAATACTTTTCCATTTTGATCTATTACTCCCGATTTATTATTAATTCTTATTATTGCGTAGCCATTAAAATATTCGTTTGATTCATCAATCTTCGGCTCAATAACTATTCTACCTGTTCTGTCAATATAACCATATTTGTTATTAACCTTGACAAGATATAAATCTATTGGGCTTTTGGTCATTAAAATTCTATTATTAAATATAATATTATCAGTTTCAATAACAGTTTGTAAGCCTGTCAAAACATTTGAAGGAAGCTGAGGCCACCATCCCGAGGTTTGTTGGGTAGCAAATCCGACTAGTCCCACAATATAATTTGCACACAGCCTCGAATAACCACCTTTTGCCGGATTAAGAGTCGCATCTTTCATTAAATCTTTAGCATAAGCTTTCATTTTCTTAATTAAATAATAATTATTATAATACCTTATGCCTATCCCCGTAAGTATTAAAATAATACCAATTATTCCGTTAAAGAGTAACGTTATTAATCCCATTAAAATAATGATAAGTCCTATTTTTTTCCACACATTTTCCTTTTTATATTGAGGAAAATTATCAATAAAAGCAAGATTATCAATATGTAAAGATAGTAAACGCTTCGAAATAGACTCGGAAAACATCGTCCAATGATTCCAAAAATCCACAACTGCCTCTCTGGCATAGACGGTTATAGGTTCATTGAATTCCATTTCTACTTGTTTGATAAAATCTTCCCAGATTATCCCTCTTATTTTGGCCTTTTCCTTTATTATTTCAATTCTTGATTTTTGGTTACTCTCTACCTTTGAAATATAATTCAGTTCATTAATCGCAATATCATTATTTTCTTCTATTTCCAATGATTCTTTTAAATAATTCTTTGCCTCATCGAGATGGCCTAAATTAATTAATTGAACACCTGCTCCCCGTAACGCTATTGCGCGTTCGTGATTTCGAATGTTTGGTAAATTCAAGGCTTGTTTATAATAATCTAATGATCTGAAATAATCACCAAGGCGACCATAAACTGCACCTAATTCGGTAAAAAACTTTGGGTTCTGGGGCTCCATCAATAAACCTTTATTCAACCAGGATATTGCCTTTTTATATTTGCCTTTTTCGATTAGGATATACGCCAGATAATAACAAGCTCGAGGATATACTGATGGTATCCAGTAGATTTCTTCCATCTTATTTAAATAACTAAGGAATTCTAGATTATCCCATAACTTAATATAATGTTTATCCCCCTCGGTAAATTCATATTCATAATTTTCAGGGCAACGGCTACAAACTTCTTCCAGAATTATTTGGGCTAATTCAAAGTCTCCATCATTTAAATACTCAAGTGCTTGTTCTACTTTCTTGGCATCAGCCTGTTCAACTTTTGACAACATAATACATTTACCTCAGTTTTTAAATTTATCTTTTATAATTAAAAATAAAATAATCAAATAGGCTTAAATTGTCAAATAAAAGGTAAGGTTGTGATATTGGAATAAAACAGTGATAAAATTTTAGCAACACCTAACGCAATCAAATAAAGATTGTCTGTGGCAAATAGTTTCTTCTTTATCCTCTTTGAGGAATAACTTCTCTGCGGTTTCGTCTTAGTACAATACCTTGACCGCAGAGCTGTATCAAAAAAAAGAAATCTTGTTAATCTTGTCTAAAAACACAAAGATGCGCCGAAACCAATTTAGTCCCGCTTGGGGCGGGTCGGAAATTGGTTTAGCTAGGACTGAAAAGAATTAAACTTTCCAAAAAATCGGGGAAAGTCCTGATAAAAAATGGATTGATTTCACCGGAGCTGGTCATTAAATTGGACTGTTTTTTATGAGAACGAGTGCTATAAAAAAATATACAGTAAAATTGAGGCTACATTTACGATCTTTTTCTTATTTTGTTTCGAACAAAATAAGACTTTCTTATGTATTACGAAACCCGATCTCTGTGAAACAGCATACCATCGCTTACGGATAAAAATCTAACAAGGGAATAAGACTATGGAAAAATGGTGGCAATTGAACATTTCTCAATTGTGTGAAAAACTTGGTTCGGATCCTGAAAAGGGGCTTTCCTCAAAAGAAGCCTTAAAACGTCTCACTCAATACGGTCCCAATCAACTCCAAGAACAAAAAGGTCGGCATCCAATTTTTCTTTTTTTGGATCAATTTAAAGATTTTATCATCTGGGTACTGATCGGGGCCGCTATTGTATCGGGTTTTCTCGGAGAATGGATTGATGCTCTGGCTATCCTCGCTATTGTAATTTTCAATGCCATTTTGGGGTTTGTCCAGGAATATCGAGCCGAAAAAGCCATTGTGGCTTTAAAACGATTGTCCACTCCTATGGCTAAGGTGATTCGAGATGGAAATCAAATGACTATTCCTTCAAGCGAAGTAGTTCCCGGCGATATAATCGAAATCGAAGCAGGAGATCACATTCCGGCCGATTCCCGAGTGCTCTGGCATACCTCGAATTTCAGTGTCGAAGAAGCTAGTTTAACCGGGGAATCGCTTCCTGTTCAAAAAAATGCTGAATCCATAGAAAAACCTGAAATTCCATTGGGAGAACGTACGAATATGGTTTTTGCGGGGACTTCAGTCGTCAGTGGAAAAGCCAGAGCTATGGTTGTTAGTACCGGGATGCAGACCGAGTTGGGCAAAATTGCGGATATGATTCTCACCATTGAGCACGAAACCACGCCTCTGCAAAAACGACTCGAAGCATTTGGTCATTGGATTGTTTATTTGTGCTTTGCCATTGTAGCGATAGTTTTCGTTATGGAATTGCTCCGCGGGGGCAAACTTATTGATATATTCCTTACTGCCGTGAGTCTTGCGGTGGCGGCAATTCCAGAAGGATTACCAGCCGTGGTAACTATCGCGTTGGCTTTAGGGGTTCAGCGCATGGTGCGACGCCATGTGCTCATTCGGAAGCTCCCTTCTGTGGAAACTTTGGGCTCCGCTACTGTGATATGTTCAGATAAAACCGGTACTTTGACCAAAAATGAAATGACCGTTCAGTCCCTGTATGTGGGACATCGAGTATATCGGGTAACTGGAGTAGGATATAACCCTCAAGGAGAATTTTTTGAGGATGATAAACCCCTGAATAGAGAAGAGATTCCATTAGAATTAGAAAAAGCCCTTCGGTGTGCCGTATTATGCAATGGAGCCCGTCTTTTTAAAACGGAACAGGGCTATGGAATTTCAGGTGACCCCACGGAAGCCGCGTTGTTAGTTGCCGGAGCCAAATTAGGAATTTGGAAGGAAGCAGAGGAAAAAAAATATCCATTTGTAGATGAACTGCCTTTTGATTCGAATCGGAAGCTTATGAGTATGATTCGGAAAAATGGTGAACAATGGGTTGCTTTCGTGAAAGGCGCTCCCGATATATTGCTCCAACGATGTGATTTTATTGAAATCAACGGATCTATCCGCCCTTTGACAGAAGAAGATCGAATCCAAATTCAAGAAGCAAATCAGCGATTTGGTAACGAAGCGTTGAGAGTATTGGGTTTGGCGTATCGAACGCTGGATCGCATCGAGAAGCCTTTTTCCACAGAACAAGTAGAAAATCACTTGGTTTTTCTGGGGTTAATTGCTATGATGGATCCTCCCCGAGAGGAAGTAAAGCCAGCCATTTTGGCATGTAAGACCGCAGGCATTCAACCGGTGATGATCACTGGCGATCACAAAACCACAGCCGTGGCAGTAGCCAAAGCTCTTCAAATTTATAGACCAGAAACCAAAGCCCTGACCGGCGAAGAATTGGATCAAATGGATGAAACTACTTTCCAGCAAGAAGTTAAAAACATTTCGGTATATGCCCGCGTTTCTCCCGAACATAAACTCCGCATTGTTCGAGCCTGGAAATCCCGAGGAGACGTAGTCGCTATGACTGGGGATGGAGTAAATGATGCCCCGGCCGTGAAAGAAGCCGATATTGGAGTGGCTATGGGGATCACGGGCACAGATGTGACCAAAGAAGTATCGGATATGGTAGTTCTGGATGATAATTTTGCTTCTATTGTTGCCGCGGTGGAAGAAGGTCGAGGGATATACGACAATATCAAAAAATTTATTTATTATTTACTTTCCTGTAATGCGGGAGAAATTCTGTTGATGTTTTTTTCTTCTCTTTTGGGCTTGCCTATTCCGCTGTTTCCCATTCAGATTTTATGGGTGAATTTGATCACTGATGGATTCCCGGCTTTAGCCCTCGGGGTAGAACCGCTGGATCCCAAGGTAATGGAAAGACCGCCGCGCCCCAAAGATGAAGGTATTGTCAACAAAAAAACCATGCTTTTACTTCTCCTCCAAGGATTTTTCATTGCCTTTTCCAGTTTGCTGGCTTTCATCTTTGTATTAAAAGTGGAGAAAGAGGGGCTGGAAAGAGCCAGAACTGCGGCTTTTATTGTCCTCGCAGTGAGTCAACTTTTCCATTCGTTCAATTATCGCAATTTTACTGAATCGGTGTTCAAAGTTGGATTTTTGGGTAATAAAAAACTCGTTCTGGCAACCGGCGTTTCTTTCCTGCTTCAAATGGCGGTAGTTTATATTCCTTTTCTTGGAATTGTATTTAAAACTATGCCATTACAATGGTGGGATTGGCTTTTAGTGGTAGGATTGTCCTCCTGTACCCTCTGGTTTGTGGAATGTGTCAAATGGATTCAGAGAAAAAAAGGGTACTCGACTTTTTAAAATGTATGGGCTTTAGAATTTCAATTTTAACAAGTGTAATGTTTCCATTTGCCACTTTTTAGCTGGATTGATCTCGTAAAATGTCTTTGATTCCCTGGTATCCAGATGAGAAAATCTCTGGCATTAAGGCGAGATCAATTCTTACGATTGAACGTCTATGCTTTTCTATTACTTACTTTTTGGATTCTTTGCCCTGCAAAATGATGAAAATACCCAATACAATTAAAACAGCCGGAATGAAAAACTTAAAAATGCCTCTCACTAAAGTCCGAATAAAATCAAATGGCCACCAGAATTGATTAGCCACAATCAGCAGTCCGACAATGATCAGTACAATTCCCCAGAAAAGGCGCTTATTTGACGACTGAGTTGTCACTTCTTGCGAGGGCTGAGTCTCGGAGGTTTGCTCGGGCGGTTCGATAGTCGAGCTCGATTCCTCTTGTTTTGGAATAATAATCCAGGCAATGATATAAGCCAAAACACCTATTCCACCAAAAATAATCAGTATGACCCAGATTAGCCGTACCAAAACCGGATCAATTTCAAAATACTCGGCAATTCCGCCGCAAACTCCGCCAATTATTCGGTGCTTGCGACTACGATAAAGTTTTTTCATTTTCTACCTCTTCTTTTTAACTATTACAGCTCATCATATTCATATTGTTTGGTAAGCGATCGGGATTCCTACGCAATTCTTTGGAAATTAAATCTACCGTCCGAAGCGGTTCAGGAATCCGATATTTTCCACAAAATCGTTGGATAATTGCGAGCGATGATTGGGGATCGGTCCGGTGACCGGGTGAAATAAAAAGCGGTCTAGTATTCTTTTTCGTACGCAGGACGTATCCAATAATGTCACCTTCATTAGTCAACGCTGAAACTGCCCCACTTTCGTTAGCCGGTTCGGCATAATTGCCAAATAGTCGCGACTTGGCACAGCCGATGGTCGGTATATCGAATATTACTCCCAAATGCGCGGCTAAACCGATTCCGCGGGGATGGGCAACTCCGGCTCCATCTACCAGCACCAAATCCGGTTTTTCCGGCAATTTTTGAAACAGTGACAGTAGCACCGGAATCTCCCGAAAACTCAAATAGCCGGGAACATACGGAAAAGCGACCGAACTGATCGTCGTAAAAATCTTGATCGTTTGGCAATCAAATTGTTTGCCAGAAGAATCATCAGTAACCGCAAACCAGCCCAACACCCCGTATCCGGCGCTATCAAAACGCCCATAAGAGACGTCCACTGCGCAAATTTTGATAATTTTACCCGAAAACTTTTCATGGATAACTTCCTTCGCCAGTTGCAGTTGAATAGCTTTGGCTTCTTGGATTGACACCTGCCAGGGATGATTTATAACTGGTTGCATTTATTTACTGCTAATCAAATTAAGGAAATTTTGGATAATCAGTCTGGACTTCGGTAGTGATTTGTTGCTTTTGAGGATTTCATCAGCCGTCGCAAAATGGAGGGGGTTCGAAATATGTTGCTTATTTAATAGAGCGAAATTCTTTCTCAAATACCAGGCCATAATTTCCTTAGTATATTCCGGATGAAATTGGGTAGTATAAATGAAATTGTCATAGCACGTAGCTTGAAATTGTGCCAATTTATTCCAGGCTAATTGGACAAAACCCACCGCCGGTTTTACGACAATGTCAGAATGGGAGGCGTAAACCTGCATCCGACTGCCGCTCTGTCCAACGAACAGTGGATTTACCAGGCCTTGAAAAGTAAGATTAATGGTGACTACGCCTAATTCGGTTCCCAGAGGATTGGCGTCCACGGTTCCGCCCATAATTTTATGAATTAGCTGGTGGCCAAAACAGATCGCGAGCGTGTAAATCCGGTAGTCAATAATTTGTTTAACAACGCGCTCCATTCCACCGTAAAATTCGTAAAACTGGGTAAGCGAAGAATGGGAACCGGTGATGATTACGCCCTGATAGTTGGGAATTTTATCCGGTTCGACGTTGGCGACCGGCTTTACTTTCCATTCGCAATTAATTTCACCGGCAGCATTTTTGATCCAGGTATCGAAATCACCTAACGTATTTCTCAAGTCGCTATAAGTTGAACCGGTTTTAATTACTAGGACAACGGGCGGTTTCATTCCATTTAATTGAAATACTTTTCGACTTTCTGAATCAAATTAGGTTTAAGAAAGACCACTACTTTATCCTGAGGTTGAATCTGAGTATCGCCGCGCGGTATAATAATTTCCTTCTGGCGAATCAGCGCACCGATTATCATATCTTCTGGCAAATCAAGGTTTTTAATTGGGTGTTTAGTAATATCGCTATCGGCGCGGGGCATCAATTCAATGGCTTCGGCTTTGATATCTTCAAATAATGAAACGGCGATGACATTACCCCGCCGTACATACCGCATAATCGCATTGACAGTCTCGATATTTTTACTGACGACCGCATCTATACCAATTTTATCCATCAGAGGGATATATTCATTGGTAGTGACGTGAATAATGACGCGTTTAACTCCGAGATGCTTGGCCAGCAAGCCGGAAAGAAGATTGGTCTTTTCACTGCCGGAAACCGCCACAAAACAATCCATCTCCTCAATTCTTTCCGAACTGAGAAAATCAATATCGGTGCCATCTCCCTGCAATACTAATGTATCGGGTAAATTCACAGAGACCTCTTCCGCCGTGTCGCGATCTTGCTCGATAAGCTTGACATTCATTTCACGGGATAAAACTGCCGCAACCAGTCTCCCGAGAAGCCCCGCCCCCAGAATCATAATATGCTGTTGTTCAGTTTTTGGGTAGCCGATCAATTCCGTCAAATGAGGAATATCCTCTTCTTTGGCAATAAAATAGGCGATGTCACCGCTTTTATAGACATTTTTACCGCGTGGAATAATAGTCTTATCTTCCCGATAAATCGCCAAACATAAAAATGAAAATTGAGCATACTGGGCAGCAACTTCTTCCAGACTTTGATCAACTACCGGGCTATCCTCTTTTATTAATAATGAAATAATTTGCAAACGGTCATCCTCAAAGGTCACCAATTGAGATGCCGACGATTGTTCTACCAACCGGATTATAGCCTCCGCCGCCGTGCGTTCCGGATGAATCAGTAAGTCAATACCAATGTCTTGACCGGAAACAACCGATTTCGAAGAACTGAACTCCTCGCTGTGAACACGCGCTAAACAACGGGCTACTCCCATTTTCTTGGCGATGATACAAGCCAGAATATTGGTATCGTCACTTCCCGTAACAGCTATAAGAATGTCGGCAGATTTTACCCCGGCATTTTCTAAAACCTGCGGACTAGAACCACTATTATGAATAACAATGGCATCGAGCGTTTCTGCCACCCGACGATGACGTTCCGGGTCTTTTTCGATAATAGTTACATGGTGATCTTCGCTAATAAGACGCTTAGCTAAATAATAACCGACTTCACCGGCGCCAATAATGATTATTTTCATTGCTTAAGCTTCCATTATTTTTTTAAAAATTTCAATTGCTTCGAGTATTTGATCACGCCTAACATCGAGATGAGTTACAGCACGAATTCTTTCGGAATCTATGGCATTCATTCCGACCCCCTTTGCCAATAACTGTTGAACAATTTTTTCAGTCGTCCAGCGCAAGCTGCGAACATAAATCATTACCATATTGGTTTGCACCTGTTGTTTATCAATATATAATCCATCAATTTCTGATAATCCCTGAGCCAATAGCCGGGCATTTTCATGATCAATTTGCAGACGCTGAACGTTATGGTCAAGAGCATATAATCCGGCGGCGGCTAGAATTCCAACTTGTCGCATTGCTCCACCAAAAATTTTCCTGACTCGCAGAGCCTTGGCAATAAAATTCCGCGAACCGCTTAAAACCGATCCGATCGGCGCTCCCAGTCCTTTTGACAAACACAGACTTACTGAATCAAAATATTTAGCGTATTCAGCAGGAGCAATGCCCGTGCTGACCGATGCATTCATCAGGCGCGCACCGTCAAGGTGCATCGCAATATGATGTTCATTGGCAACCTCAGTCAGCTTCTCGATTTCTGCCAGTGGATAGATCGTGCCCCCGGCCCGATTATGGGTATTTTCGACCTCGATTAAACTCGTCCGTCCGGTCTGAATATTGTCGGGTCGTATAGCCTTTACGACATCCTCGATTGCCATAACTCCATAATGTCCCTTCACCGGACGCGGCATTACCAGCGAATTGAATGCTGGTCCACTGGCTTCATAAGTGTAAATGTGACTTTCATACTCGCAGATAATTTCATCGCCGGGTTGAGTGAGGCATTTAATTGCAATCTGGTTCGACATCGTCCCGCTCGGGACAAATAATGCGGCTTCCTTGCCCAGAAGGACCGCTACCTTTTCCTGCAAACGATTCACCGTTGGGTCTTCGCCATAAACATCGTCGCCAACTTCAGCGCCCGCCATTGCCGCACGCATTTCGGAAGAAGGTTTGGTGACTGTATCACTGCGTAAATCTATGCGAATTCCATTCATATTCTTAACATTCCATTTATAAATTTTACTATTTCAAATTAATTAATTATTAGCGGTTTTTCAAATTCTACCGAGAGATTGGTGAAATAATTTCCTTAATCTAGAAAAATCCTTCCATAATGACTACGCACATCCGAAATTATAGCTATGAATCCCGAACCGGAAAAATCACTGATTCTACTTTTCAAGAACTGGGCTGGCGAAAAAGCCCAGATTATCTATCGCTTACCTGGTTCCGGATCATATCGCGAATATTATCGAATACAAGGAAACAAACAAACTGCTCTCGGGGTTTTCAATCCCGATCATAAAGAAACTCGAGCGTTTATCGAATTCGCTCGCCATTTTCGTTTGATCGGATTAAATGTACCGCAGATTTATCTCGAGGATGTGAAAAATAACATCTACCTTATAGAAGACCTTGGCGATTTGACCTTATATTCCTACCTTGTTAATAATTACAAAAACGGCATTTTCCCCGATAGATTGATCGATGTTTACAAAAAAGTCATCGCGCATTTGCCGCGTTTTCAAATTCTGGCCGACAAAGGCTTGAATTATTCCTTTTGCTACCCACGTTCGAAATTCGATAAGCGTTCGATGCTGTGGGATTTGAACTATTTCAAATATTACTTTTTAAAACTGGCAAAGGTCAGTTTCGACGAAGAAGAACTCGAAAATGACTTTCAGACTTTCAGCAATTATCTTCTGCAGGCGGACTGTAATTATTTCCTCTACCGCGATTTTCAGTCGCGCAATATTTTACTGGTCGAAGGCGAACCATATTTCATTGATTTTCAGGGCGGTAGAAAAGGCGCCTTACAGTATGACATTGCCTCCTTACTTTACGATGCCAAAGCTGACATTCCCCAGCATTTGCGCGATGAGTTTTTGGAAGAATATATCCGGCAGGTCAATCAATATATTTCGATTGACGAAAAATTGTTCCGTAAATTTTACTGGGGCTATGTTTTGATCAGGGTAATGCAGGCGATGGGCTCCTACGGATTTCGTGGATTTTATGAAAAAAAAGAGCATTTCCTGAAAAGTATCCCCTATGCCGTGGCTAATCTGCATTTTATTTTGAATAATGTAACTTTACCAGTTGAAATTCCAGCCCTCTGGAAGGCATTGAATCAAATTGTAGAATCATCAGAATTTCCTAAAAAATTAGCCGAAACCCCAATTACTTCAAGCGTCTTAAAAGTCCAAATAAATAGCTTTGCCTACCGGAACGGCATCCCAGCCGATCCGAGCGGAAACGGCGGTGGTTTTGTTTTCGATTGTCGTGGCATTCCTAATCCAGGCCGCTATGAAAAATACAAATCTCTCAACGGCCGTCATCCAGAAGTCATCAAATTTTTAAAAGAAGAAACCGACATTGACGAATTTCTGAAGCACATTTATGCCATTGTTGACAAAACTGTTAGCAATTACATCGAACGGCAGTTTACCAATCTGATGGTAAGTTTCGGTTGTACCGGAGGTCAGCATCGCTCGGTTTACTGTGCCGAACAACTTGCGCGTCATTTGCGTGATAAATTTCCAATTCAGATCGAACTGAATCATACCGCACTGAAAAATATATCAGAACATTCGGAAAATTAGTCATGAAAATTATAGATAAAACCCATATTTCTCGTTTTATGGTTTTTAATTTATTCACCGTCCTAAAATTCCCATCCGCTGACTATTTGCAATTACCAATATGAAAGCTCTTATACTTGCCGCTGGTATCGGTAAACGACTCCGACCGCTTACTAATAGAACACCTAAAGCATTGATCGAAATTGGCGGTCGCCCCCTTCTGCACATCGCGATCGAATATTTAGCAAAATACGGCTTTGATGAAATTATTATCAACGTTCACCATTATGCCGATCAGATAATAAAATATCTTGAGGTCAATCAATATTTCGGGCATAATATCCTAATTTCCGATGAAACCGATCAACTTCTCGACACGGGAGGCGCTTTAAAAAAAACCGCCTGGTTTTTCGATGACGACAAACCATTTTTGATTTATAATGTTGATATTTTGTGTGACCTCGATCTCGGACAATTTTATCGGCATCATCAAGAATCGGGCGCATTAGCCACTTTAGCGGTTCGTAAGCGTGCGTCGGAACGTTATCTGCTCTTCGATGAAGCTAATATTCTGTGTGGTTGGCAGAATTTCAAAACCGGCGAAATTGTCCAAACACGTCCTTCAGACTTACCTCCGCGACAATTAGCTTTCAGCGGAATTTCGGTGCTCAGTCCGGAAATTCTCCGCCATTTACCTCGCAAAAATGTTTTTTCGCTGATAGACCTATATCTGCGGCTGGCGCCGAAATACACTATCAAGGGTTTTCAGCATAACGAATCCCTCTGGTTGGACGTCGGCAATCCCGAAAACCTGGCAAAAGCTTCCGAATTTTTCACTGTAAATTGAACTACGAAAACACCGTAGGACAGCCTTTCCAGGCTGTCAGATACATATTACCTTTTATTATATCCTCTATTAACAGGCAGTAATGCTTTAACATTGTAAGGCGATTTGCTAAATCGCCTCGGTCGAAGTATCATTTCGACCTACATTTAAATTGACAGGCAAGAATGCCTGTCCTACGTCAACATCGTAGATTTTATCTTCCCTCGCCTAAACCCGGCTGAAAGCGCAATTTTATCAAATAAACTTCTGAACGGCTGGCAAGACGAATCGGCGGTCCCCATGTTCCAAAACCACTCGATACTAAAAAATGGGTACCATTAATCTTCTGATAACCACGACTAATCCGATAAACTTTCGCAGTAATATAATTTATCGGCCACAGCTGTCCATTATGGGTATGTCCGGACAATTGTAAATCTACCCTGTTCGCCACGCTTTCAGATAAGTTTAGCGGTTGATGGTCGAGCACGATGATCGGCTGAGCCGGGTTGATTTTACTAATCAGCTCTTTTAGCGCCAGTCGTAGAATACGATTACCATAGTGTTTGCTATCGTTATCGTCCCGACCGACGATCCAAACACCGTTAGCCAATTGCAGCACTTCATCACGTAAGACCGTTATACCGTGATCTTCAAGATATTGGGTAGCTTTTTCGATTCCGCCGATAAATTCGTGATTGCCGGGTACGGTAAATTTACCCAGCGGCGCTTTGAGTTCTTCGAGACATTGGCCGAGATTGCGATGAATTACCGGCGCCAAGTCTTCATCCAGCATATCTCCTCCAAACAAAATAACATCCGGTCGGTTGGCATTCATTAATTCTACTAATTGGCGTAATTGACTCTGACCTACAAATGAACCAAGATGAATATCGCTAGCAAACGCAATTGTCATCGTTTCAGCTTTGGCTTTTTTAGGTATATCAATTTCCACAGTTTTGGTCTGAGGGTGAGACGCATTCCAGTGTCCAATTACTAAAATAATCGTAACTACCGCAATCGCTGCGATGCCGGTAATTAAATTCAACTGCTGAAGATTTTGTCGTAAAGCGGTCGGAATTAGCGGAATAAAGTGATTAATGCTGCGAAAGAGATCGATCAGTATAACAATTAGTAAAAAATAAACCATAGCGCCGAACCAGTAAGCGCCGATCCATTCCAACGCTTGCGAGACGACTCCATTGGAAAGCCTCTCGAGAATTCGACCGAGAAAATAAGCCGAAACCAGAATAATAAACAAAATCGTATAAACCAACTTTACCGTCGGGTTTGCCCCAAAAGCTTTAAGTCCGTGTAAAAATATGTAGTAATTAACTATGAGAAAAGCTGATAGAACGATAATTAAAAAAATGACAAGCGTCGGAGTTTTCACGTGGTAAATAAACCTAATATTTTATTATTAAGTAGATTAAATCTAACGGGCAATTTGGTATGTCATCAGGCTATTATCTGAAAAAGTCGGCACCAGGAGTAGGCGTTTCGCGGGGATATAACCAATGTCAGCCGATGAGATTTTATTAGTTTTAGTATCCAGGATTTTTTTGCTCCGGCCATCCGGACTTACAAGGTAAATCTCACCCGGGAAACTGGATACCAGGTAATTATTATCACAGGCTACTACACCATCCAGAGAGCCGCCAATCGTAGCCACTTCACGGACAGTTTTATTTTTGTAATCAATGTAATTTATTGTGCCTTTGCTGGAAGAAAGCATCACCAGGTGGTTTTTCTCAGCCAATAAACCGTTCGGATTGTAATTGCCGCCCGATAGCCAGACTGACGGTTGTCCATTCTTCACAATATAAATAATATCGGCAAGATTGTCCGAACAATAGACTATGCCATTTTCATCAACAGTAATATCGTTTAGGAACTTGCCTTTCAAGTCAATTTTATCGATGAGCCTTCCCTGCTTTAGATCAATCCGTGCAATTGCATTCAAGTCAGCGACATACAGTGTATCTCGATAAATCGCCATACCTTTCGGAGCATTCAAACCTTCGATCCAGTGCAAATCCAGAACCTTACCATCCGGTGATACTCGTGAAATGAAACCGTTACCGTCCGCCGCCGACGGACTGCCGTTAATATTACTGACATAAATTACATCTCGCTCAGGATCATAGAGCGCTGATTCCGGGACTTTAAAAACCTGTTTCAAACTCCAGCCTGGAATAACGGAAACCGCCGGTTCGTCACCCAAGATGTTAATTACATTGAGAAAAAGCATTAAGGAAATGATAATAATTTTCGACTCTTTCATTGTTTATCCTCCATTTTTCATCGTTTTAATCTTAAAAATCCTTTAACAACAAATCAACTACTTTTTATGTGATATTTTGACGAATAGTTTATCGGACTTTATTTTCGCTGAAAGTTTGTTATATTATCAACCGTTGTGAAAAATTATGAATAAAACCGAACTAATCAGAACTGACGAATATGTTATTCATTCTTACGAAGTTGATTGCGAGCGACGTCTGCGCCTGGCGGTGCTGAACCGTTATATGCAGGAATCGGCCTGGCAACATGCGGAAACGCTGGGAGCTGGATATAATAGTCTATTGTCGCAAAATTTCGCCTGGGTGCTTACTCGGACTGTCATTAGTCTTGAAGAACTACCAATTTGGGGCAATCCAATAAAACTTTCGACCTGGCCTTCCGGATTGGATCATCTCTTCGCCTATCGTGACTTCTTGTTCCTGAACAACGAGAATCAGGAACTTGGTCGAGCAACGACTTCGTGGTGCGTGATAGATTTAGAAACTCGTCGCCCGCAACCAGTAGCCGAAATTTTTCCTTTTCAATTACCGAAAGATAAGGAATTGCTTTTTCCGGAACGTCCACCAAAAGTCGAATCGTTCACCGGAGCGGATTACGTCTGGCAAACAAAAGTTGGCTATCAAGACCTAGACACAAACGAACATGTTAATAACGGGCGTTATATTGACTGGATTTACGAGACTTTTCCTCTCGAGTTTCTCAAAACCCATCAACCTCAACGGCTGGAAATCAATTATTTAGCTGAAGCTTTCTATAATCAAGAAATTACTGTTACAACCCAAAAAACGTCGAGAACGACCTATCTCCATTCCGTAGTCAAAATGCCCGATCACATCGAAATCTGTCGCGCCAAAACAATCTGGCGGTAGATTATATTAAAATAAATGCTAAGACTTCATTCAAATTCAACCCGATTTTTTAAACTCTTCCTGAAAATTTCTTTGGAATTAAGTTGCTGAAACATTAAAGTTCACTAAAATTAGGAAAAGCGATGACTATACATCCAAATATACTGACAACTATCGGCAAAACCCCTCTAGTACGTATCAATAAATTGACGAAAGGGACATCGGCTGAAATTCTGGCCAAGGTTGAATTTTTCAATCCGGGTGGTTCGGTCAAGGATCGTATCGCTCTGAATATGATCGAAGATGCCGAACAGCGTGGAATTTTAAAAAAGGGTATGACAATTATCGAACCGACTTCCGGTAATACTGGAATAGGTCTGGCAATGGTCGCCGCCGTCAAAGGTTATCGAGTCGTATTTGTTATGCCGGAAACGATGAGCATCGAGCGCCGTAAAATATTGAAGCAGTTTGACGCACAAATTATCCTCACGCCCGGCAATCAAGGAATGTCAGGCGCAGTCGCCGAAGCCGAACGTCTTGCGCAACAAGATGGCTACTTTATGCCGGGACAATTCCAGAATCCCGCTAATCCGGAAATTCACCGTAAAACTACGGCTCGCGAAATTATCGCCGATCTTGGCGATCGCACTCCAGATTACTTTGTAGCCGGTGTCGGCAGTGGAGGCACGATTACCGGCATTGGTGAAATTCTTAAACAAGTCTATCCGGATATCCAAATTATTGCTGTGGAACCGGCTGGCTCGCCGGTATTGTCTGGTGGCAAGGCTGGAGCACATAAAATTCAAGGCATTGGCGCCGGATTCATTCCCGAAATACTGAACCGTGACATCATCAACGAAATTATCCTGGTTGAGGATGAATCGGCTATTTTGACTGCCCGCCGTTTGGCGACCGAAGAAGGTATTCTGGTGGGTATTTCAGCGGGCGCCAACCTGTTTGCCGCTCTTCAAATTGCCCGGCGTAATCGGCACGATTGTCTGATTATTGTGGTTTTCCCAGACACGGGCGAACGTTATTTGAGCACAGAATTGTTTGAGGAATAGAATGATTTTTTATTTTATCGAAGACCTTCGTGCCATTTGGCGCAACGATCCAGCCGCTAAAAATATGCTTGAAATTTTAACTTGCTATACTACTCTACACGCAATTATGCTCTATCGGATTGCGCATTTTTTGCATACCTATTTACACATTCCCATTCTGCCACGCTTCATCAGTGTATTAGCTCGCTTCTGGAGCGGAGTTGAAATTCATCCCGGCGCAAAGATCGGGAAAGGATTCTTCATAGATCATGGTACAGGAGTTGTCATCGGCGAAACCGCCGAAATCGGTGATAATTGCGTTTTGTTTCATGGTGTTACTCTCGGCGGCACTGGTCATCACAAAGGCAAACGCCATCCTACAATCGGTAATAACGTCCTTATCGGCGCCGGCGCAACTCTTCTCGGGCCGATCGTTGTGGGAGACAATGCCAAAATCGGCGCCACGACCGTTATCATCAACCGCGATGTTCCACCTAACTGCACGGTTGTCGGCACTCCCGGTCATATTGTCAAGCGCGACGGCAAGTGCGTCAATGAACCGCTTCCGCTGGCACGTTATAAACACAATGAT
>DAOTJS010000006.1:0-102429 GCA_035448825.1 Fidelibacterota bacterium | reverse complement strand
AATCTATAATACATTTAAAAAACGAGGTCCAGAATAATGGCTGTAAAAAAGAAGTCTTCGAAAATTTTTTAAGGAATAAAAAAGAACTCGGCCTTAAGGCATTACTCGCCATTACAGGATTCTCAAATGAAAGTTTATTAAGGTTGATCACTATTATCAGAATTGTGGACGATAAAGAGCTGAATGATTTTACTTTTATGAATTATTGGATTAATAATAAAAGAACGACCAAAGATAATGAAATTTCGGAATGGAATACCTCCAAAATTGAGCAATTGGTGCGGGAAAATGAATATTTTAGAAAATGTCTGGTCAATATTTTTTATGAAGGTTCGTCAATAGACTTTTTCAAAAGAACCTTACCGCCGTTTGAGTTTCAAAAATTAAGTCTCGAAAAGCTAAATTTTGATATCAATGCAATCATTGATACTCTTGCACGATATAAAGAAAAAGGTTCGAGAGCTGCTAAAGGGAAAAATAACCCAGAAATTCTTATCGAAAGAATTCTAAAGAAACGTAAAATTCCTTTTGAAAAAGGTGATCTCAGCGAACTTATTGAATATGCACCCGAACAAAAGAGAACAATGGATTTTATTATTCCAAATAAACAAAGCCCAAAAATTATAATAGAAAGTACTTTTTTAGTCACAACTTCTTCAGGTCAAGGTGATAAATCGAAAACAGAGATCTCAATTGACTCTTTAATTAAGGAACATTACCCAGATGCTCGCTTTTTAGGCTTTGTTGACGGTATTGGTTGGTATGTTAGAAAAAGGGATTTAAAAAGGATGGTGGGCGCTTATGAAGATGTATTTACCTTTCATCAAGAGGAACTTAATAGATCTGAGAAATTATTATGTGAAGTGATGAAAAATGTTTGAGAAATATTACAATCAGATAATTCAAGGCGATTGTATTGAATTATTCAAAAACATCCCCGATAACAGTGTTGATGTAACTTTCGCAGACCCGCCTTTTAATTTAGGTAAGAAATATAATGGGTATCGGGACAATAAAGAGGTTCAGGCATATTTGGATTGGTGCAAACGGTGGATATTTGAAATGGTTAGAATTACAAAACCTGCGGGTTCTATATTTGTGCACAATATACCCAAGTGGTTAACATACTATGCAAGTTTTTTAAATGAAATTGCTTATTTCAAACATTGGATTGCCTGGGATGCACCAACTGCCCCAATGGGTCAAAGTTTACAACCTTCTCATTATGGTATTTTATATTACGCAAAAGACCTAAAGAAAAATAAGTTTTTCGAAATTCGCTACCCCCATAAACGATGCAGAAAATGCGGGTATCTCTTAAAAGATTATGGCGGCAAAAAGGCTGGTTTACACCCCTTTGGTCCTTTAGTTTCTGATGTGTGGACCGATATTCATCGCCTAAAACATAATAAATATAGAGATGAACATCCCTGTCAGTTACCGGTTCATTTATTAGAAAGAATAATATTAATGTCCTCCGATGAAGGTGACATTGTGCTCGATCCTTTTGTAGGCACAGGGACGACAGCAATTGCGGCTAAACGACTTGGTCGAAAGTATATTGGCTTTGATATAGATGAGAACTATATAACCATTACTCAAAAAAAACTTGTACAGGAAGAATTATGTTCTAAAATCAATGGAATTTGGTTAAGTTTTTTCCTAGGAGAGCCAATCACAATTAGAGATAAAGATTGGGTAGAGTTAACAAAATATTTTGTAATTCCCGATAACATTAAGGAAATAGAATATTCCAAAATAAAGCTCCACCCGAATATTTTTATTCCTGAAACCGTAATTAAGAGTGATCTATCTCTTTTCGAAAACACTGAATCAGAAGAAGAAATTTATAAACATGATTTATGTAAAGTATGTCAGTCACAAAACATCGGAAAATGACAGTTTTAGATCTGAAAAGCCCTTGTTCCCCCTCCGAAAAAGGCAAATTACAAGGGTGGAAAAGGTGAATTATAATGGGTGAAATGGAAACATTATTTAAAAACCAAAATAATATTCTTTCGCTAAAAGATGCCAGCCGTTGGGCAAGTGATTACTTAAACAAAAAAGTCACCGAATCTAACATCACCTATTTAATTAACTATGGAAAAATAAATAAAACCAGTAATAATGGCTCGATTTACGTTGACATTTCCGAGCTGAAAAACTATTACGACTCGTTCTGGGGTAAGCGTGAAATTAATTGGAAAAATCAGTTAGGAGAGGATTTAAATTGGCATTTGAGTTTTGATTTCTTAAAAGAGGCCGATACCACCAAACACGTTCATCGGCTTCACCCATACAAAGGGAAATTTATTCCCCAACTAGTAGAATATTTTCTTGATGATCATATTGACGAGTTTAAGACAGAAGTTTTTTTTAACAAAGGCGACATAATCCTTGATCCATTCTGCGGAAGTGGAACCACTTTAGTTCAAGCCAATGAATTAGGAATGCACGCTATAGGAGTTGATGTTTCTGCTTTTAATGCCTTGATCAGTAATGTAAAAGTTAAAAAGTATGATTTGTTCTCTCTACAGTCAGAAATTACGAAAATAACACGATCACTCCGGGTTTTTAACTCGAAGAGAAATATTCTGCAGTTTGATGTTGAACTGACTGAAAAACTCAATGAATTTAATAATAGATATTTCCCTTCACCTGAATATAAACAAAAGGTCAGACGTAAAGAAATCAATGAGGATAATTACGGAAAAACTAAATCGGATGAATTTCTACCAATCTACTGGGATTTAGTAAAAAAATATGGCGTCAAATTAAAACAGGATACTGAAAATAATTTCATTGAAAAGTGGTACCTTCAGCCGATTCGAGAAGAAATGGATTTTGTTTTTGAACAAATTAAATTAATCCAGGATTCAGAAATAAAAAAGATAATCAGTGTTATATTCAGTAGAACAATTCGCTCCTGCCGCGCTACGACCCACGCTGATTTAGTGACCTTAATTGAACCGGTAGCAACACCTTATTATTGTGCCAAGCATGGTAAAATATGCAAACCACTTTTTACCATACTTAATTGGTGGGAAAGATATAGTAAGGATACTTTGGTGAGATTGGCAACTTTTAACAAATTAAGAACCAATACCTTCCAATACTGTCTTGTGGGCGATTCAAGAAACATAGATATAATTGAAAAACTACAAAGCAAGAATAAAGAATTGTCGGATTTAGTACAGAGAAAAAAAATAGACGGCATTTTTTCAAGTCCACCATACGTCGGTCTTATCAATTATCATGAACAACATGCCTACGCCTACGATTTATTTGGCTTTGAGAGAAATGACGAATTAGAAATTGGTCCTTTATTTAAAGGGAAAGGAATAGAAGCTCGAGAATCGTACGTTCAGGGTATTACAGATGTATTGATAAATTGTAAGAGATATTTAAAACCCAATTATAGTATTTTTCTTGTGGCTAATGATAAATATAACCTATATCCTATGATTGCCGAAAAATCCGGGATGAAAATCGTCAACTGTTATAAAAGGCCTGTTTTAAATCGTTCGGAAAAAGATAAAGGTGCCTATTCAGAAATTATCTTTCATTTGAAGGACGTTCAATGACAAATGCTAAAATTGAGAAAATTGCTTTTGAGGTAATAAAAACCCTCAAATCCCGCTTTGATACTTTTCCAGAAAATGAAATGGACAATAGAAATGCGCCTTTTCATGAAGCTTTCTTAAATGCTTTTTCCGTTAAATTAGAGGGAAAGGTAAAATCTGTTCCTTTTTTGATAACTCTTAGTAGTTGGTTACATGGGCTAAGTACAACTCTTGGTCAATCATTCTTTGAACGAGTATCACATATTTTATCTAATGGTGAAAAAAGAGAATTCCGGGACCTAATTATAAGTAGTAGGCAAGAAACAGTAATTTCAGATATTATTACTGAACTTAAAAACGGTCAAAGACAGCCTGATGTTTCTTCAGAAGACAATATTCTTAAATATCAAGGTGAAATATTAGATCGCCACATACCAAATTTTACGGCCGATGTTTTCTATGAGACTGATAATGAAATAATTGCTATAGAGTTAAAAACGGTAAAACCGAACAGTGGTGTTTTTAAAGTAGAAAAAGAAAAAATATTACAGGCAAAAACTGGTCTTAGAAATAAATATTTAGGCAAAAAAGTGTCTTATTACTTAGGATTTCCATTTGATCCGACAAGTAAACAACCAACAAAATCAAATAAAGAAAGATATTTCGGATATTCTATAGATTTTAGAAAGTATTTCCATCCACAGGAGATATTACTTGCTGATGAATTATGGAATTTTCTTTCTGGAGAAACAGGAACAATGGAACTGATTCTCTCAATAATCAATTCAATTGCAAAACCTGATTTCATGAATAAATTTGATATAATAAACCAGCCTATTTTACAAATTGCTACCAAAAGTAAAGCAATTTTGCACGATTGGTTTTTGTTTACTGAATTACAAATTATTCAAAATTTTCCCCACTTGAATGATCTTTCAATAAAGGATAAAACTTTAAAGAGAATACTGGCTCAGTGCCCATTCTCACCTGATGGTAAAATCAATACAAATCGTTTGGATATTATCAGACCATTTTTAGAAGGAGGTGAGCAAAATGCGAAGTGATAAAATAATCTATTCAATCAATATTGCGGACGTTCAGACTGTTGCCGAACAGGAATTAGATAGAAAATTAACTCAAGAAGAGTTAAAGTTTATTGCAGATGAAGCTTTATCTACTGACTATTTCGGATGATACGAAGGAATTGTTGAAATTTTTCAGCATCTAAAATTAATGTAACTAAATCTAAGAGGAAAATTATCACTAATAAATCTGAAATCGCACCAGAAATCTTCTCCCGCCTTTCCGCCGCCTATCCGGACGCTCGGTGCGCTTTGAATCATACCAATCCGCGGGAGCTATTAATTGCCACCATTCTATCGGCACAATGCACCGATAAACGCGTCAATATGGTAACGCCAGCTCTTTTCCAGAAATATCCGACGGCGCAAGCCTTTGCCGATGCTGACCTCGAAGAACTGAAAAACGACATCCGCTCAACCGGCTTTTACAATAACAAAGCCAAAGCCATTAAATCCGCGATGAAATCTGTCGTCGAGAAATTCAACGGCGAAGTCCCCGGAACAATGGAGGAACTCCTGCAACTCGAAGGCGTCGGACGCAAAACGGCTAATGTGGTGCTCGGCGATGCTTTCGGAGTACCGGCTATCGTTGTTGACACCCACGTCAAGCGTCTGGCGAATCTGCTCGGACTAACGAAAAACAGCAACCCGGAAAAAATCGAACAGGACTTGATGCGCCAATTTCCACAAGAACAGTGGACCAAGCTCGGGCATCTGCTGATCGAACACGGTCGGCAGGTTTGCATCGCCCGACGCCCACAGTGTAGCAAATGCGTTTTGAATGATATTTGTCCCTCGGCTAGAAACAATAAATGAATAATTTATCTCAAGTCTCCGATTCTATTTTCAATAACATCCGAAGTATTTTAGAGGATGCCCGTTCCAGAGCTTACCGATCGGTCAATTTTATCATGGTTGAAGTCTATTGGAATATCGGACGGATTATCGTTGATGAGGAACAAAAAGGTAAAAGAAGGGCGGAATTTGGGAAGCAACTAATTGCCGACCTTTCCAGAAAACTAACGGTCGCATACGGTCGGGGATTTGATCCAAGTAACTTGTGGTATATGCGCAAATTTTATCTCCTATTTCCAATTCTCGACGCAGTGCGTCGAGAATTATCAGATAGTCTTGCTAATGGAGATAGCAAAAGTGTCATAAGATTGGGTAATTCGATCCGCCCAGAATTAACCTGGACTCATTATCGCTTGTTACTAAGAATTGAGAATCCCCAGGCGCGCTCCTTCTATATGAATGAGTCGGCCAACAATGGATGGAGTACACGTGAATTGGATCAATGGTGAAATTCTAAGTCAAAATAAATCATTTGAATTAGAGCAAAAATTACAACAATTAAAATCTGAATAAACATTAAACTGAGGTTATATGGAAACTGAAGAAATCATCCGCAATTTACTCGTCAATATTGGTGAAAACCCCAACCGGCCGGAACTGCTGAAAACGCCCGCGCGCGTCGCCAAATTCTGGCAACACGTTTCACAAGGCTATAAAGTGGACGTGCTTGAAATGCTCAAAGAATCACTCGTTTACGAAGATTATAACCAGATGATCATCGTCAAAGACCTGGATTTCTTCAGCCTCTGCGAACATCATCTGGTGCCATTCTTCGGCAAAGCCCACGTCGCTTATATTCCCAATGGTAAAATTATTGGCTTTAGTAAAATTCCACGCGTTGTTACGGCTTTTTCGCAACGGCTCCAGATTCAGGAACGCCTGACTCAGCAGATCGCTGATGCCCTCAATGAAGCACTCGAACCAAAAGGTGTGGGCGTCATCATTGAAGCGCGCCATCTTTGCATGCAAATGCGCGGCGTCGAAAAACAAAATTCCAATATCACTACCAGCGTTATGCTCGGTGAACTGCATGATGAACCGCAGGCGCGGGCTGAATTCTTGAAATTGATTAGCCGGTAAAAATCGTAACGAATTACTTAGCGCTTGTTTCATTCATAAGTAAATGAAATTGTACCCCAAATATCATTGCCTCTGGGGTCAGTGAGTGAAATCGTGCCGATATAATGATATAAATAGTGAGGCTCTTCCGTACCGTAATAAAAATAATGAGTTTTGACTAGTGGCTTTAAAAATAAATTGGCGGCATCCATTTGAATCTCATAGCATTGATGCCCGTCAATATTTTTTATTCCTTTGTTTTTAAATATCATTTCGATTTCCATCTTCATGGGGACTATAATCAAACGGCAGACGTGGCCACTTTCTCCAATTAAATTGAGATTTTGTGACAGATAAACCGGCAGATTAGAACTATGCAAAAGCAACGGCTGATCATTGATGATATGCTCGCGGAATTCCTCGCCGCTGTTTTTGCAATAGCGGGCAATGTACTGACTCCCTTTTCGCTGAATTTCCTGAATGCGACCATAGCGCGGTTCCTCGGATACGAGGCTAATGAGTTTGTATCCTTTTTCGTCGAAGACCACCTTTTCGTTGAGAAGAATCTGGCCGTTCTCGTCATAAAAGTAAGAAGTTTTAGTTACTTTGCCATCATTACGGATGATTTCTCCCCTACAGGTATAGATCTGACCGTTACCCGGGTCAATTTTACCTTGATATTTTTCAACTTCAGCGGCTGGAGATAAAAGGGCGGTAAGAAAAATGAAAATTATTAGAAACGGAGAATAGTACTTCATTCTTTTTATAGGTAATAACTTTTTAAAGCCCAAGAGGGTTGAACTTTCTTTAGGATGTATTGGCCTAATCATCATTTTATAATTTTCTAGTAAAAGTAATTTGTCAAACGAAATAGAAATTATCAAAATCAGTCCCTATAGAGCAAAAATATTTTAAATTGATTTTATAAAATATTCGAGATTACTATATTAAAAGTATAGGAGACGGTTTATTAAAATGATGAAAAGAGGAAATGATGACTCCTTGGGATTTTACTCTGAATTTCAAAGATATGATTTTAGATTTTACTGCTCTGGGGGCTTTCTTAGTGCTGGGAACGATCGCGCGACGCTACATTCCATTTTTTCAGAAATATTTAGTCCCGAATAATATCATCGGCGGTTTTTTAGGCCTTCTGCTCAGTCAGCAAGTGTTGGGATTGATATACCTCGACGAAAACCGGCTGGGGCAATATGTTTACCATCTCCTGGCGTTAACTTTCATTGTAATTGGTTTAGGAAAATCCAAGACTAAATTCGGAAAAGGACCGGTCAGTAAGTGCTTTACGGAATTGACCTGTTATATTGTCCAGGGAGCGATCGGTCTATTGGTAGTTCTGGCATTAATCTATACCGTTTCTCCCGACTTACCAGCCGCAATGGGTTTATTAGTACCGCTGGGATTCGGTATGGGTCCGGGAATAGCTTATACTATGGGACACAGCTGGGAAAAATTCGGATTTGAAGGCGGCGGGATGATCGGTTTGACTTTTGCCGCCATTGGTTTTTTGATTGCTTATTTTGCCGGGGTGGCGATTGTCAACCGGGGTATCAAGAACCGCGAAACGACTCTCATTAAAGGAATTGAATCTATCAATAATGATATTCGAACCGGTGTCGTCAAAGAAAATAAACCGGAAGTCGCCGGTTGGTTGACATTATCGCCGGAAGCCATTGAACCGATGGCTTTCCAGCTTGGTCTAATCAGTATTGTGTATGCAATGACCTACGGGTTAATTTATTTCGTCACTAAATTAATGACCACGTATGGTTTAAAGGATTTCGTTGACACAATCTGGTCTTTTCACTTCGTGATTGCTCTACTGATTGCTTTGCTAGTTCGTAAATGTCTTGATTTAACTAAAAAAAGCTACGTGATTGATAATGGCTTGATGAATCGGATTTCCGGTGTGGCGGTTGATTTCTTGGTGACCGGTTCGATTGTAGCCATCAATATTGTAATTGTCGGTAAATATTGGTTACCGATTGCTGTAATGTCAATTCTAGCTGGATTTGCCACCTATTTTGTAATTCGCTATACTTCCCGAAGAGCTTTTGATGACTTTCATTTTGAACGGATGGTTGGGATTTTCGGTGAAATGACTGGAACGATAAATTCCGGTTTAGTGCTGATTCGGATCACCGATCCGGAATTCCAAACGCCGTCTGCTGAAGACTTGGCTCTCGGTGGCGGGCTTGCTCTATTTCTGGGTTTTCCGCTATTGATTTTACTCAATGCTCCTATGAATTTCTGGCATAACTCCCTCGGGGGATATTGGTTAACTCTGGCGCTTATGCTGGGTTATCTGGTTATTCTCTGGGTAGTATGGCGCTCGCTAGGATATATTCATTTTAAATTACCGGAGAGTAAGTAAAGCGCGGTACGGTTCGGTAGAAAGTTCATCGTCTACTAATTTTACTCGTCAGTTTTACTTCAAATGCAGAAATTAAATTTTAAAAAATTTTCTTTATTAGCCAATAATTGCTTAACTTCGCCCTGATTTCTAAAAAGAATATTTCATAAGAATCAACGAGCAGATTTCAGACAAGAGGTAAAAATGCTCAATCATTACAAAATCTTAGACAAGCGAATTGTACTGAATGGGGGCGAGGATGCTTCCATTCTGGTTTTTATTAATCCCGATGAAGCGGAAAAAAGAATGTTGGTTGATCAATTTATGATAGATGAGCATACTCTAAACTCCGCTCTCGACCCCGATGAGCTCTCGCGTCTGGAGTACGAACCCAACCACATCGCTTTTATTTTCAAGCGACCGCGCAGTATCACCGCTAAGGAAAATATTCTTTTCAAAGTTACTTCGACCGGCGTATTTCTTTTTAAAGATCAAATTATCATCGTGGCATCGGAAGATATACCGATATTCGAAGGGAAAATTTTTAATCGGGTCAACTCGAATCAGGACATTTTACTCAAGCTGATTTTACGAGCAATTTATCATTTCCTAGAGCATTTAAAAGCCATTAATATGGTTACAGATGAATTCCAAGAGAAAATAAACACTTCATTAGAAAATAAATACCTAATAGACTTGTTTAGTCTGGCAAAGAGTTTAGTCTATTATCTTAATGCCATCAATTCCAATGGCGTTCTCCTTGAAAAACTAAAAATCAATACCGTCAAAATCGGATTCAGTCAGGAAGAATGCGAATTGCTTGATGATATTATAATCGAAAATACTCAATGTGTTAAACAAGCCGAAATCCAGTCGAACGTTCTAGCCAGCTTAATGGATGCTCGCGCTTCGATTGTCAGCAATAATCTCAACGTCTTGATGAAGACCTTGACAATTATTACGATTGGTATTATGGTGCCGACGCTAATCGTCAGTATTTTTTCGATGAACGTTGATCTGCCATTGCCTAAAAATAGCCCTTCCTCTTTTTGGGCAATTATGGGAATGGCTTTAATCTCGGTTATTGCCTTTTTTTCCATCTGGAAGCGGAAAAAGTGGTAAATCTGATTTCTGCCTTCCAAAGATTTCCTAAACCCAGTTAAAATTCTTACACGGTTCATTAGACATTCCCACCAATTTTAGGAACCCCTCCGTGAAAAATTATTCAAAAGACAATATCGTTACTTTTCAATACCGAGTTGGTTGGGAGGACAGTACCGCAGGAAATTACAGGGACTTTTAACAATATAATGTTGTTAAAAATTAATCTACCGATATGCGTAAAATTAGTCTGATGTTCTCGACTGATGCGATTGGTACGACTACCAATGTCTCCTGAGAGTTTGGCTGAATGGACGCTTGATAAATTTTCTATCCATTTTTTTATCAAAGACTGGCTGGTAATTATCATTGACAGATTATTATAACTATCTAATATTTTACGCTGAACTCGGGTTTTACCTTAACAAATTATTACAGTCAAGAATCTAAAGCTAGTTTAACCTTTTCACTTTTTTGGAATCAAATAGCCGAACAATTAAAAATTAGAAAAAGGACTTTTCGATTTATGATCTTAAGAAATGTTAAAGTACAAGTGGTAATTCTTCCGCTTCTAGTAGTTTTGATTATTAGTACTAACCTAATAGCTCAACCACCGGCGGTTGCTCCTCGACCGACATCTGGCAGACTCTCCGGCACGGTTTTAATTAAAAATACGGATAAGCCGATTGAATATGCGGCGATTACCTTGCATAATCTCCGTGATTCCAGCATTGTAACTGGCACAATCACCAACGAGGATGGAATTTTTATACTGGATAAAATACCATTCGGTCGTTACTTTGCCAAAGTTAGTTTTATCGGGTACAAAACAGCTGTCATTAATAATATTGTGATTACGCCGCAGAAATCAGAGGTAGTTATAGGAACGGTTTATCTCGAACCGACTGCGATAGACTTATCGTCAGTTACCGTGACAGGTGAGAAAAAAGCCCTCGAGTATAATCTCGATAAGAAGATTATCACGATTGATAACAGCATTGCGACTGTCGGCGGTACCGCTATAGATATTATGCAAACTATTCCGTCGGTAACGGTTGATATTGATGGTAATGTAAGTCTGCGTGGCTCCGCAAGTGTTACTTTATTGGTTGATGGTCGCCCGTCACAAATTATCAGCTTAGACGAAATTCCGGCCAGTATGATCGAGCGAGTTGAAGTCATTACCAATCCATCGGCACGCTATGATCCGGAAGGTATGTCCGGAATTATCAACATCGTTCTCAAGAGAAAACGTTCGCCCGGTTATAACGGGATGTTACTGGTAAATGCCGGCACCGGCGGCAAATACAATGGTTCCGTTAATCTGAATTACCGCTATAATAAACTTAATTTATTTGCTAATTATGACACTCGGTTGGGGCATAGAATCGGAAATGCCGAAATTATTCGAGAGTCAACCAGAAACGACTCTACTTTTTACTTAAATCAATACCAGGATTCCGAAAATCGCAATAGATTTCACAACATCAAACTGGGTGGCGATTATTTCATTAATGACTTTAATACTATTTCACTCTCGATGCTATACAACCTGCGATCGTTCTCTAACCAAAATAACACTGATTATCTCAACACTGATTTTAACAATGTAGAAAATAACCATTTCACCCGTCTGTCCAAAGGCAACACAGATAATCATGGCCAGGAATACGGTTTATATTATAAAAAAACTTTCCCTCAACCTCAGAGAGAATGGACAATTGATTTATTTTACTCGACATTTTCGCGGAATTACGATCAATCTATTACCCAGCAAGCTATTCTGCCCGATAGTCTTACTCCTGTTCTGCCAGAGCTGGAAAATACTTTCTCGGACGATGCTAATCGGGTCATAACTGCCCGAACCGATTATATTCATCCAATAGGGGAACACCGACGGATCGAGGCGGGTTACCGAGGTACTTTCCGGCATAACGATTCGGATTACCGACGCTTTAATTATGACTATCCAACGGCTGATTGGCTTCTGGATAGATTGGCTTCCAACCATTTCATCTACGATGAAAATGTTCACGCCTTTTATGGGATTTACTCACGAGAACTGGGTCGTTTACAATCCCAGTTGGGATTGAGAGTCGAGCAATTCAATACCAATAATAACCTGGTGACGATTGATTCGTCTTTCCAAAAAAGCTACTTTAGTATGTTTCCAACCATTCATTTTCGCTACGCCTTGACGGAAAATCAAGGCTTGCAGGTTAGTTACAGTCGCCGGGTTCACCGACCGCATTCCTGGCACGTCTCTCCTTTCATAGATTATTCCGATCCATATAACCTTTCTTCCGGTAATCCCAAACTCAAACCGGAGTATATAGACGTCGCCGAGCTGGAACATTCTTTCACAAATCGTAAAACCTCGGTCAGCACCTCGCTATTTTATCGCCAGGTGAATGGAATGATAACGCGCATTACGGAATTACAGAATGACGGCATTACCTTTACTACTTTTCAAAATCTCAATAACGGCGTCTCTTATGGTCTCGAGAGTGTCATCAGTCATAAATTTACACCCTGGTGGAGGATCAATTCCGACATCAGCTATTTTAACAACCGTCTTTATGGCACCGGGATTTCAATTGCTGACGCTAACGAAAGTCATAGCTGGAACGCCCGGGTAAATTCATTTTTCAATCTTGGGAAGAATACCGAATTGCAGATTATGCTATTTTATTTTTCACCGACGGTTGGCGTTTCAGGCGGCGGGCGCGGTTTTCACGGACCTGGTCAGGGGCGCACGCAGGAAAATTATTTCGTCAACCTCGGCGCCAAACATAATTTTATGGATGGAAAAATGTCAGCTTTTATAAGAGTAAGTGATATTTTCAAGACACAAAAACATGGGCAAACTATTTACGGTGAGAATTTTAAAACTACTTCACTACGGCATCCGGAAAGTCAGGTGATTTTCTTTGGTATTTCCTATAAAATCAATGAGGGAATCAAAGAGCGTAAAAGAAAAACTGACGAAGAAAACGGATATCAAGATATTGAAGAAATGTAATTGGATACCATCGGCAAGTCAGTTATTTCGGGAATTTTTTATCGTCTGAAAAAATCAAGTATTGCAAACCTATCTTGCCTGTCGGCTACCAGGCAATTCCATTTGCTAAATAGAGTTTTTCAAACTAATACATAAATAGTTTGATGTAAAGATTGATGGTGTGATTAGGTTCTTCTGACTGTTGCATATAATGGATGATTTTTTAGTCTATGATTGGTTCCAGCAAATTTTAATCTCCAAACAAAATATTTCTTACCACGGGAGGATAAAATGTTCACCAGAAATATTTATTCGTCAGTACTTCTCCTATTGAGTCTGGCGATTCGATCATTCGCCGGATAGTTTACCGACCAAACCACAATTAGCCTCACCGGAGCATATTACGGATCTGCTGCCTGGGGCGATTACGACAACGACGGCGATCTCGATCTAATTATTTATAATTCCGCAAAACCAATTTTCAGCGAAACGAAGTAGAGCCAAATTGGTTTTATCAGTATCGGACGATGCGCCTGCCAGCGCCTTCAACATCAACCTGCGAAAAATAATCAGAAAATAATAAATCTGATTATCTATTCGATTCGAAAAATAACTCAATTAAATTCGAGTAATGCACCAATCTGAAATGATTATAGAATTGGTCGAATGCGGGAAAATTAGCTTGATTTTCTAAAATTAATTTTTAAATTGTAACGGTTTGGAAGTTTGGTATGAATAGAGAAGTATTTGATCTGCTAAAATTTGAAATTGGTTTTGTAAGCCGGCAATATTAGAAGTTTAGGCAAAGTTTTCAACGACCTATTCCCGAAGACGTTTAATATTCATGCTTTCCCAGATTTTTGATTGGTAAAATCGAGGTCCAGATGGTTAACGGCTATTATAAAATGAACTAAATGAAGAAAGTGTATCAAGACGGATGAGTAGGACAATCATAGTAAAAATTATCCAGGTTCAGTTCCCCAATAATCCGATGAATAATTTCGATATTCCTAAACTGCGCGGCTTTTTCGCTAACCGTTACCCGAAATGCGATCTAATCCATAATCATCTGGCTGACGGTCGCTTTAAGTATGGCTACCCCTCAATCCAATTCAAAGTGCTCAACCGCATTCCAACTCTAATCGGTTTATCCGAAGGATTTGACATTCTAAAGGAAGTATTTCAAGATGTAGATGAACTTGTGATTGCTGGTGAAAAAGCCAAAATCTGGGAAAAGAGTATTCAAATACGAGAAGATGATTTTGGCCAGACTGATTCTTTTTATGATTATCAATTCACCTCTCCCTGGATGGCGCTTAAAGAAGAAAATTACGAAACCTTTAAAACTCTTGATAAAATTGAAAAACAACAGTTCTTGCGGCACTTACTACGTGAGAATTTGAAAACTGTTTCTAAAGGTTTCCATTATAGTATTCCTGATATTGAAAGTGTTAAAGTTGACGGCTATTTCAAACCCCATCCAATGAACTTTAAAAATATTCGTATGGTCTGTTTCACCGGAGAATTTACGATGAACTTTCTCTTGCCTGATTATCTCGGCATTGGTAAACAGGTCGCCCGGGGATTCGGCACACTAAAAAGGGTATCAAGATGATATTCGAATCAATCTTTGAATTCAATCCAAAGTTTGTTCTGATCCATCGGGAAATTCAGTTGCGGGTAATAAGGCACATATCTAAAATCTATGAGTTAACCCACAAATTCATTCGTGGAACACAGGAGGCAATATGTTAACTAAAGTAAAAATCATCGGTGAATGTGTAGCCACGATTAGGAGGCTTAAATGATAAATGCAATTGCAGAGATAGGAAAGTATGAAAAAAAACATAATCCAGACATTAGTTCAAATTTCGACGTATGGTTGGAAGATTCTTATGACGAGAAAAATTATCCCCATCTTTTACTAATAGAGTTTAAAAGTGAAAGGGAAAGAGATAATAATGAAAAAATAAATTGGATTTATAACCAAATAGTTTACCGTGAAAATAGTAAAAGTTTGAAATCAAAATTATTATATAAACGCGGTTCATCTCGGGGAACAGATAAAACACCAACATGCAAAGTCGCAAAAAGCCTTTCGGGAACATTTTCTCAAAAAATAGTAGCCTGGCTTAATGATAATAAAGATAAAGAATTCCTATCCGACCAACAGAAAGCATTTATTAAATCCATTTATGATGAAATTGAGCAAAAATCTAACTTAATCCTTAATGATCTTAATGAAAAATCTAATCAGATTACAAAAGGTGGGATTGTTCTTTCCATTGCATTTATTGATAATGGTATTATGAAATTTATTGGTGATTTCGACTTCTTCTCTCGATTTATTACTGAAGAAAGCGCGTTGGATTATAAATATTCCAAGACATCGGGCAACTATTCGTTTGGTGAAAATCAAGTATGTGCGATCTGCCAGGACAAAAAGCCTGAAGTATATGGGTTTTTTACCTCTTTGAAGTTTTATAATGTAGATAAACCGGGAATGGTAACTGGAGGTTTTGATCCAAGTAAAAGCTGGAAAAATTATCCAATTTGTCTTGACTGTGCTTTGGATGTTGAGATGGGTACTAAAGTCCTTGATAATAAACTACGCTTTAATTTTTATGGTCTTGTCTATTACCTAATTCCGAAGACGACAACCGAAAGTGCCCGGGGTGAAGTCCTTAAGAAAATTTTTGATTTTAAACACTCGCCCGGAATCACGGATGCGAATAGAGCCAGGATTACCAATGCTGAAGATGAAGTATTCGAAATTCTTCAAGATGTACAAAACAATGTAACATTCAGTCTATTATTCTTTGAAAAACCACAGAAAGATGTTTTCAGAATTCTTGCTCTTATTGAAGATGTGTTGCCTTCTAGAATTAATAAACTATTTAGAATAAAAAAATATGTGGATGATCTTTTTATTTTTAAATACGAGAAATCGAGAGAGGGAAAAATCCTTTATAAATTTGATTTTGGTATATTAAATAATTTGTTTCCATATCATTACAAGAATCAAAAATTGGTTGGCGAGTATAAGTCCTATTTACAATGTATTGAATCAATTTTTTATGATATCAGGATTGATTATCAATATATTTTACAAAAAACCATTAAATCAATTAGGATTATTTTTATTAATCAAGATCGGTCAATTGCTCTTGATGAAGCTTTATATTTCAACAACTTACCTTGGAAAAGATTTAAGGTTACTCAATATCATTTACAGACTATTGTATTAACAAATTTCATGTTAATTCTTTTTCTCAATGAACTTAACCTATTCAGATTTAAACATAAGGAGGAATCAATGAACAGGCAATTCTATGACTCATTTGAGATTGCGTCAAAAGAAGAATTCGAAAAAAAAGTGGAATTATTCTTCGATAATTTCAAAGAGTTTTTTTCAACAGACGCCCATCGAAGTATTTTCTTGATCGGCGTTCTAACACAATTCCTTTTAAATATTCAAAAATCACCAGAAGTAAGGAATGCTACACCATTCCGCAGTAAGTTAAAAGGATTAAAAATGGATGGAAGAGATATAACTACTTTACTTCCAGAAATAATCGAAAAACTAGAGCAATATAATGCCAACTATTATATCTCTTTAGAGCAGTTAATCTCCAAATACCTGATATTCGCTGGTGATTTCCGGCACTGGAATCTACCAATCGATGAAATGAATTACATCTTTGTGCTGGGTATGAGCTTATCTAAATACTTTAAAATAAAATCAGAAGAACAAAAAACCATGGAGGTAGAAAATGAGCGAAATTAAAAATCGCAGTGAAATTCTTTTCTTGTATGACATTCAGAATGCTAATCCTAATGGCGATCCCAATGACGAAAACAAACCCAGAATTGATGAGGAAACCGGAATAAATATCGTCACTGATGTCCGTTTAAAAAGAACAATCCGCGATTATTTACACGAAGTAAAAGAAAAGGAAATTTTTGTCCGTGAGATTGAAAAAGAAGATGGTACTATTCAGGATGCCAAAACAAGAGCAAAAGATTTCGGTAAAAACAAGAAAGAAATTGCTAATTCAGTGTTATCATCGTGTATTGATGTACGATTATTTGGAGCAACAATTCCATTAGAAAAAAAGAAGAAAAAAGAAGGACGAGAAGAACAAGAAGATAGTGAAGAAGCGGTTGGAACCGAAATTGAGGGTAAGGGTAACTCCATAACTTTTACGGGACCTGTTCAATTTAAAATGGGAAAATCACTCCATTCTGTAAAGATGATCCATATTAAGGGAACGGGAGCTTTCGCCAGTGGTGAAAAATCAACAAAAAAAACTTTCAGAGAAGAAGATATTTTACCTTATTCGCTAATTGCTTTTTATGGAATTATTAATGAGAATGCTGCCAAGCATACACTTCTTAAAAACGATGATGTGAAACTCCTCAAAGAAGCAATCTGGAATGGTACCAAGGGACTTATTTCCCGTTCAAAGTTTGGTCAAATGCCGCGCCTGTTGTTAGTCGTCAACTACAAACAACCGGACTTTTTCATTGGTGATCTCGACAATCTGATTACCCTCAAATCCAAAGATAATATGCGATCGGAACAGCTGCGCAAACCAGAGGATTACCAGATAGATATTTCGCAATTGATTGATCAAATTAATAAACATAAAGATAAAATCGAAAATATCGAATACACTGTTGATGAGCGAATGTCATTTATTCGTGATGAAAAGGAAATTAAACTGGATATGTTGGATATGTTTAAAAAAATCTCCCTGTAGTGGAGGAAGATATGAATAAGATCATCATCTTTAAACTTTGGGGAGATTATGCCCATTTCAAGAAGTTTTATACGACGACCTCTCCATTAACCTTTGAATTTCCGCCACCGCCAACCTTATTCGGTATCATTTCCGCAATAATCGGGCTGGATAAATCCGAATACCTGGATTATTTTCAGAATCCCGCTGATTTTAAACTGGCTGTTAAAATAATCAATCCGATCAAGAAAGTGCGTTGGACTGAAAACCTGATTGATACAAAACAACACTTTTGGAGAATCAAAAACCGTACTCAAATTCGGACTGAATTTTTGAAAGACCCAGCTTACCTAATCTATTTCAGCCATAACGATTCTTTGATATATGAACATCTGAATGTCAATCTGCAAAAGCATCAGTCGGTGTATTCGGTCTGTCTGGGGTTGAGTGAATTGCTGGCTAATTTTGAGTATGTCAGCGAGACTAAAATTAAACCGGCGACATCTTCTCAGGAAATTAATCTTCAGTCAGTCCTACCGGAATCTTATCTTAATGACAAAATGTCGATCTCTTTTGAGGGAAACAGGGAAATATTCAAAATCAATTACCCAATCCTTATGCAAAGCGACCGAATTGTGAATAAACGGGAAGATATTCTATTTGAGCGAAACGGGAAACCGATTGGATGTAAACTGAAACGATATTGGGAAACCGAACAGGGAGAAATAATTGTCTTTTTCTAGTTTATATTCTCATCCCGATAAACTTCTATTAATCCATCTGCAAAATGTGGCTCAAAGCTGCTTGTCAACCTTCAGATTGATTTCAAGTAATCTTTCCAATTATATGCCATTGGAGTACTGGGAAAAACTCATCTGGTTGTTGGGTTTTTCCCATGACCTTGGTAAAGCAACGACCTATTTTCAAACATATCTTTTTGAGGAGGATCCCCAGAAACGAAAGGAGATGAAAAACAAGCCGGAAACCAGTCATTCTCTCATTTCAGCTGTGCTTGGTTTTTGGATCGCTAAAGAGTATGTCAATGGCAAGAATAATGATAATCTCCAGAATATACCTTTCTATATATACCTATCAATCAAAAAGCATCATGGAAATATTAACAATGCGATTCCTTTTGGGGATAGCAACGAAGCGGATGAACTTAATGTTCCATACGATCATCTTGATTTACAATGGGAAGCCATTGACAAAGCCCAAATACAGGTTTTTTTTAATATAATCAATGAAAATCTATCTCTCCAAATTAATTGCGCAAACTTTCCAGAGTCATTGTCACATTATTTTAAAAAAGAACTAATCCGCAATGAAAAGAATATGTTTAGAGATCGCTATAAACAAATAGATGATTACTTTATTTTTCAATTTCTTTTCTCACTTCTTTTATATTCGGATAAGAACGATGCAATCTTTGGAATAAGCCCAGCAATACCTCGCTTGTCAATTCCCGCTGATATCGTTAAACAATACAAAAGTGACACCTTTAAAAACAGTGCTTCCAAAATCAATCAAATACGTAACTTTATTTTCGAGGATGCTCATCACTGTATTTCAGAAATCAGTCTGGATAATAAAATACTATCTTTAAATGTACCTACCGGCAGTGGAAAAACGCTAACAGCTCTTTCTATCGCTCTAGTTTTGCGAAGGCGACTCGAAGAATCCGGCAATATTCCAAGCAGGATTATTTACGGGCTCCCTTTTACCAGTATTATCGATCAGAATTTCGATGTGTATCAGAAATTGTTTAAATATCCCAATTCAAATATATTATTGAAGCATCATCATTTGGCGGAAATTGGGTATCGAGTTAGTGAAACGGAAGCCGAGTTCGAAGCCTCTGAAGCACGTTTTCTGATTGAAAGTTGGGAATCGGAAATTATTGTTACAACCTTTTTTCAGATATTTCATACGATTTTCACTAATCAGAACCGCATGATCCAGAAATTTCATAAAATTGCAAATTCAATTATCCTGCTTGACGAAGTTCAGGCATTGCCATATAAATATTGGCGACTAGTTAAAGACTCAATCCAAAAAATATCCAAAATATTCAACACATATTTTATCCTGATTACAGCTACACAGCCACGGATCTTCGAACCCGATGAGATTGTAGAATTGGTTCCAAATAAAGCCAATTATTTTGAACAGCTTAACCGAGTAGAGCTTCAGTTTAACCCACAAAAGATAGGACTAAATTTATTCATCGAAAAATGCCGTAAAGAAATTATAGAATCTAAAGAATCTTACCTTTTTGTAATGAATACAATTGATTCCTCAATTCAGCTATTTAACGGATTAAATAATCCAGATCAACAAACTGAATATTTCTATTTGGCGACTAACATTATTCCTAAACATCGCTTGGAGCGAATTATTGCTATCGAGAAATCTGCTAAACGAAAAATTATTATTTCTACTCAAATGATTGAAGCCGGTGTAGATATAGATGTAGAAAATGTTTGGCGGGATTTTGCACCTCTAGAATCCATTAATCAAGTTTGTGGTAGATGCAATCGTAATTTCGCCGACAAAAAAGGAAAGGTTAAAATATTCGAAATTGTAAATGAGAAACATAAGAACACCCCTTTTTCAAAGTACATTTATGGTAAATCAGCTTTGAGCATGATTGAAACTAGGGAGGCACTTGGTAACCGGGATAGTATTTCCGAAATAGAATTTTTACGAAATATGGATGCTTATTATCATAAGCTGAAAAGTAAACTTGCTGACGATGAATCAGAGAAAAATTTGAAATTTATGGTCAATATGCAGTTTGCTGACCTATATAAATCATTCAAGCTAATTGAAGATGCAGAGTATAATCTGAAGGATATATTTATTGAATTTGATGTGGATGCCAAAGAGATCTGGAAAATGTATATTAATTTGGGACGTGAGATTGATCCGATAAAGCGCCATAATGAGTTTCTGAAATTCCGAAAAGATTTTTATGACTATGTTATTTCGGTTCCCGCCAGGTATGTGAATTGCGGCGAGGAACATCCCTCAGGTATCGTATATGCACCTTACAACAATCTTGAATTCTGTTATGACAAAGATACCGGCTGGAAACGGACAAATAATGACAGTGGCACTTAAGTCTATTAATCTACCTATAAATGAATTTATGAGATGTTATCACCAGGAAGATAACCCTGCGGTCCATTTCCCAGACTATATACAATCTAATATCCGTATCAATATCCCTTTCCCCTATCCCGGACAATCTTCGTCCGACTTAGGACAACCTTTCCCACTATGTCGGACAATCAATGTCCGACTTGGGGCGACCTCTGTACGGAACCGTACGGAAAATTTTCAATCACGGAATGCTTTCCACCGGAAATGGAAACGCTCATTCAGGAGTAATAATAACTCTACCCAAACATTTATCCGGAAAGTCTTCAAAAAGTGGTCTGAAGATGCTCTCGGATATAAGCCTAACACTATATAAAATTAATTCACAGGAGGTGTCATTATGACAGATGAAACTCAAACCGAGACCACAAAGGAGCGCAAAATGACCAAAACAAGTTTTGCCGAAACAGTAAACAGCGGTAAACTAATGGCTACTGGTCTGCAGGCTAATGCCGAGACGATAGCTAGGCGGGGCATTAACGCTGATTTTATCGCTACTTTGAACACCACCATCGGAAATGTCGAGCGGCTCAATGCCGAGCAAGAGTCCTTAAAGGCCGATTTGAAAGCCAAAACTGCCGAACTGGATGCTGAATTGGCAAATTTGAACAAAATGTATTCCGAAGCCAAGAAAGTCGTCAAACTCGCAATTGACAAAACCCGCTGGCTGGAATTCGGAGTTACGGACAAACATTGAGACTCGAAGGTAACCATTGGAATCAGGCACTGCTCCGTAAAACGGGGCAGTGCCTCTATCTTTTATTATTAACCCACAACTTCAGTAATAGGATTACCGACAATCATAGAGAATCATACCATCAGCCCACGAAGGAATTGCTGACGCCGGAGATTTAGTATGCAAATCATACTTTCCACCTTCGGCTCATCCATTTCGAAAAAAGGCTCAATGTTCGAGGTCTTCTCACAAGGCGAACGCCATACCATCTCACCCAATAAAGTCTCTTCGATCCTGATCTTTACCGGAACTAACATTACTTCGGATGCCATCGAATTGGCTTTGCAATCTAATATTGACATTCTCATTCTTAATAAATACGGTGACCCGGTTGGCCGTTTCTGGCACGCTCGGATGGGCTCGACTACCCGAGTATTTCTCGGTACAATCAATCATACTCTGCTGGACGAATTAGTTATGAAGGTCAAAGATTTGATAGATCCGGACACTGATAGTGTCTATATCTTTCCAATGTGTGAACCGGATTTCAAGAAAGTCATCACTGCTGGACAAGCATTCGATAAGAAATTGGTCACCGATGAAGTCAAAGCCTTATTATTTTAACATAGTTTATGAACGAATTTATAGTATATTATACAGAATCAATAAGGAAAATATTATGAAAGAGATTATACCTGAATTACATGATATTGGAAAACTGGCTAGCGATGAATTGAAAATAGCCGGACATACTTTTGATGATTTCAAATTTGAAGAAAAGAATATTGAAAAACCAAATTCTCCATCATGGTGGGGACAATACCATCATAAAAGAAAAGATAAGAGAAAACCAGATGACTGGGAAACTGATGACGAAATTAATAAGTGGAAAGATATACCAGATGATTATAAAGGTGATCTTTTTATACTGATTTTGTCGGATCATTTGGCTGCTTCCTCATCTCGATCGACATTAGAAATTGGTACATTCACACCAGATAATACCAATTCTGATATACAAAAAGTTATAATGGAAAAATTAGGAATTAAAAAACTTGATAGATTAAGAGGTATTGTGAAGCTATGGAACAAGAAATACTATCAAGAAGAGGAAACAAATGGTCAGTATTGGGCAGCATTTAGAACTGAGAAAGATATTGATAAAATTTTTAGCGAAATTCAAAATTGTCATTCAGGAATGGAATTTCTCACCAAATATGAGAATTACCTGAGACTCACTCCAGAAGACAAATCTCTTCCCAGAAATATTACCTCACTTTATACTCATGTAGAACTGGTTGGAAAAATCTTTAGTGTATTAAAGAAATTCACTTATTTCGAAAAATGCGGTGAAGAATACATTATAAAATTGAACAATGAAAATAAGGTAAGATTGATTAGCGAAGCAGAAGGCAGTAAACGAACAGTTGCGAATAATCAGGATGATATTAAAAAAGGAAAATTTCAGGGACGTATGATAAAATGCCATATCTGTTCAAATCAAACTCCTGTCAGGCTTCACGATTTAAACATATTTAAGAAACGCAATGAATTGATCAATGATCTTGTAGATAGGTATAGAGATAATGTCCTTTTTCATACACCGGATTTTATCGAATTACTTCTAACGGAAAACGATGATCTACACGAAATATTTCGGAAGTTTACAGAGGCTGGTTTCACGATAAGATGTGTTGAGACTACCGCTGACCTTGGAATACTTAAATCCAATCTAAGTGAAAAAGTGTTGAAAGCTAGGGAGAACCAAGATATAGAACGAATCAAAGTGCTTAATAACCGTAATACTAAGGTAAAAATAAAAATAATTTCTTCAACACCAGATTTAGATATTAAAACTGGTATTTGTGAAGTCTGTCAAAGTAATGAACATCTAGACAATCCCTGGTTTCATGAAAATGTCAAAGAATGGATTTGCCAAAATTGCTGGGATATTCGTAATTCACATCAGCCATTTTCGGAATATTACAATGAGTGGCAGGGTGAAAAAGTCTGCTGGTTTAAATTCTCTTTAGAACAAGACAAACTTGAAAAATGGTTACAGAAATCTTTTGAAGAATATATTGAAATTATAAACCAAAGCTACACATTAACACAGAAAGACACACTTATTTCCGAATTTCGTCCACTCGCCCTGCAGGTTGATTTCAATAATGACTATAGAAAACTATTAGATGAATTCTGGATGGCAATTGAGGAAAATATCAGAATAAAGAAACCAATTGCAGAGTATGACGAATTGGGCGTTTTTTTATATTCTGCCGAACTGGCGACAAAAATCATTCAAATATACATATATCTTATGGAAAAATACTTACCCGACTGCCCACACGACGAGGATTCTCCGGTCAGTTTAGCATTGAGTTTCGCTAATATTAAGTATCCGGTACGTGAACACTTGCGTTTTTTTAATTCGGAGTGTAACAACTTTTTAAACATCCACAATCAGAATATTTATAAAGGGGGTTACTCTGAAAGGGAGGTAAAACAGATTATGAATATTATTGAAAAACTAAAACAATCTGAAATATCAAAAAATTCTTTATATGACGTAATTCAGTCTTTTGAAAAACTAAACTCTGAAATAGAATTAACGCTTAGATTAAAAGATAGGGGTCAAGATGTATATCAACTTTACGTCAATGAAGGTATCTTACCTGAGAGATTTTTAAACCTTTATCAATTACTGAAAGGAGGTGATTGAGGAGTGAAATTTGTTCATCTTTTACTAGAAATAGAATCCATTATTATCGGAGAAAGATTTAAAGGCGGCGTTTTTCGTCCTTGTCAGACTACAATTCCATCTTCAACAATTGATGGTGCGTTCAAACACTACCTTGGCATAGAAGTAAAAGCCGTTGGTCTTTTTATAGAGGGAACTTACGAAATTAAAGAATTTACATATTCTATTAGAGATAAAGCTCTGGGGATATCCAAGATGCCGATTTTTGCCCAATATCTCTCACCATACAGAGCCGAAAATGCAGAACTCTTGGGATATGAGAGTTATTCCAAGGACAAAATTTTAGCGAATATTTATATCGTTCCAGAAAATAACGGCTACTCCTTAATAAAAAATTTGTCTTTTCAAATGGGCGCCTTGAAAAGTAAAGGATTCGGAAAATGTCAAGTAGTTGAAATTAGTCATGAGGAATATCCTATAAAACAAGGATTGTTAAACGTAAAAATCCATGAAGAGGACTGCGAACCCTTTGGAGTCAGAGTAATTGAACCTGTTTATGGATATTTATTTAAACCAGATGAGCATTCAATATCCGGAGTGTACAAAAGAGCATTGTTTCCGGGCAGTCTGGTAAAAGCACCTGAAGTTTTAATTGAAAAGGAGACGTACTATGATGAGTAAAATGGATGAGGTACTTAAAAAAGTATTGAATAATGAGGATATTTTTAATAGCCCTTATGATAAACGTAGTAGAAGTACTATTCCGGTATTATTTCGTGGCGTTGAATGGAATCAAGAATTGCGTTCATTTTTTGAAAAAAATGACAAGGGAAAATATATTGAGTTAATCGATAGTCGTATTCAGAATATCAGGCAGTCAGAAAAGAATGCAAATCAATGGCGTAAGGAAAAAATAAAATATCTTGAAACCTTGGCAGATTGTTTAAAAAACGCATTTAACGATAAAAGAAATTTACTACAACAACTCTTTAACAATCTAAATTGGTTTGGTTTGGTTGAATGCAAGTTACCGGAAATGGATGATTATGGAAAGGTAGTCGAAAGATATGATATAGTTATTGTAGAGCAATATTTTATCGACAAGATCAATAGGATATCATTCCCTCATAACAAAGCATTGTCAAATGTTCTTGAGTATGTGAAAGATTTATATAATTCCAATGTTTCGACTGAAGAAATTGCCTATTTTGTTAGAAAATTGAATTCATTAACAACATATTGGGAGGTATTAAAATGAAGGTTAAAAATGTCGAGATTGTAGAGAAAAATGAAGGAACTGTAAAAATTCTACAAATTCCTCTAACAGTGAGAGTCAGAGATGGTAGTTTCTTGCACATTGGCGCATCTCTATCTCCGTTAACAGAGAAAAAAGGAGCAATATTTAAGGTAGATAAAAAACCAGTCATTCCTGCCAGTAGCTTTAAGGGTGCTCTGAGAAACCAATTGGAAGAATTGTTCATTAATAAATCGGATACTTTCATGAAAGAGTTTAATATAAGAGATGCAGAACTTATAAAACCATGCCTACCAGCCACCAATCCGACAAAGTTTGAGAAGGAGTTATTGTCTCATGGCACATACCGTAATGAATATTGTTCTATTCAAGTTGATGGTGATAATATTAAACTCAGTAAATCCGGTATTTGCCCTGTTTGCTATTTAATGGGATGTACAGGAATTATGGGATTTTTACGAATTCCTAATTTTTTTCCAGAAGGCAAAGCCGAATATATTGATCAAACCAGAATCAGAATTGACCGAAAGATGAATACTGCTGCAAAAGGAGCCAAAGTGGATGGGGAACAGGTAGTTCCAGGAACGATATTTAAAGGAAAACTGGAAACTGTATTACAGAATCCAAACCTTAGTTTGGATTTCGGAATGTCACGCAAAGTTGATAATGATTACTTTGACAAGTGGCTTATTAGTTGGTCAGAGACAGAACTTAAAAAAAGACAAGAGTATATTATCAATAATATCATTGTTCCTGCGCTAGAAAGTATACATCTTTTGGGTGGTTGGAAGTCAGTCGGTGCAGGAATGGTTAATGTTGATATAGGATGATTTTATAGGTTACTTTACATTTTCATGGAATCCCTGAAGATTACTCCAACTGAACTATTGGAATATTACTTCTGCCCGCGATTCATCTATTTTATGAACGTATTGAAGATTCCGCAATACGAAGACCGACGGTATAAAGTTCAGAAAGGACGAGAAGTACACGAGGAGCGCCAGTTGCACAACAGAGATTACCTCTGGAAAAAAGTCGGCGCAGTAGCGCGCGAATCGAATGTATTTCTTATTAGCGAAAAATATCACCTGCGAGGCGTCGTGGACGAGGTCGTAACTATGGCGGACGGTTCCCTGGCACCAATTGATTATAAATATGCCATTTATCCGCAATTCGTCTATCGTTCCCATAAAACCCAAATTTTGAGTTATTGCCTGATGCTGGAAGATATTTATCAAAAACCGGTCAAATGCGGGTTCATTTTTTATATTCGGGACGGCAATCGTCAGGTCAAAGTTGACTATACCGCAAAAACTAAGCAAAAAATTATTAACGATATATCTGCACTCCTTGGAATTATCCAGAATGAAAATATTCCGGAAAAGAGTGAAAATCATAATCAATGCTTTGACTGCACTTACAAAAATATTTGTGTTTAAAGCGGCTCTTTGACATAGCGAAATAAAAATCAAGTTGTTAAATAGGTCAATTTTGTGTATAATTTGGTGTTATTTGAGAATAAGCGATGATTAAGAGACAGAAAATATTGATGTTTTATTACGGATTTCAAGAAATATATTTTTCTGAATTTATTGCAGATAATGTTGGTTATGCTGTCTAAGTCTCTTGTCCACCCTGCCTGGTGTCTGCCTGTCGGCAGACAGGGCAGACAGGCAAACCAAGGATTGAAACACTAAGGTTAATATCCATACTGGTGCAATAACGCATGGTCTAAGTCTCTTGTCCACCCTGCCTGGTGTCTGCCTGTCGGCAGACAGGGCAGACAGGCAAACCAAGGATTGAAACACTAAGGTTAATATCCATACTGGTGCAATAACGCAAAGTCTAAGTCTCTTGTCCACCAAACTAAGGATTGAAACCCATAAATTCTTTTTTCATAAGCCCTCTTACATTATGTCTAAGTCTCTTGTCCACCAAACTAAGGATTGAAACCTTTAAAGTGAAAAATTCTCTCGTTGCCAAGCAATTGTCTAAGTCTCTTGTCCACCAAACTAAGGATTGAAACGCGAATACAGAATTTTTGTGTGATACTTCATTTTAAGTCTAAGTCTCTTGTCCACCAAACTAAGGATTGAAACAACTATTCCAAGTGGATTTCATTACCGAATTACCATGTCTAAGTCTCTTGTCCACCAAACTAAGGATTGAAACTCTCTATATTTTTCCCTTTTTTTTCTCAATCGCCTAAGGTCTAAGTCTCTTGTCCACCAAACCAAGGATTGAAACCGCGGAAAAATATCGCCGGATTCGAGCGATGGGCGCTGGTCTAAGTCTCTTGTCCACCAAACCAAGGATTGAAACTTCCAGTTTCAAGAAAGTGTCATTCGCGCTTTTGTGGTCTAAGTCTCTTGTCCACCCTGCCTGGTGTCTGCCTGTCGGCAGACAGGGCAGACAGGCAAACCAAGGATTGAAACTTGTCAAACAACCCGCTGGCGTGGGTAAACCAATAAGTCTAAGTCTCTTGTCCACCAAACTAAGGATTGAAACTAGTATTTGATCGTTTCAATGGATTCAAAGAACCGGGTCTAAGTCTCTTGTCCAACAAACTAAGGATTGAAACCACATTGAAATAAGAATCAAACAAAATATGAATCCAGGTCTAAGTCTCTTGTCCACCAAACTAAGGATTGAAACGGTTGCCCTTGTGAATAGCAAGTTATCCAGCCATCAGGTCTAAGTCTCTTATCCACCAAACCAAGGATTGAAACATAACGTATAATTAGGATAATCAGCTGGGTTCAAACCGTCTAAGTCTCTTATCCACTAAACCAAGGATTGAAACTTTCCAGTTCCATACACAATCTCCAATTTTTCTGTGGTCTAAGTCTCTTATCCACTAAACCAAGGATTGAAACTCGGCGAAACAGTAGATATTGAAGGCAATGTTATAGGTCTAAGTCTCTTGTCCACCCTGCCTGGTGTCTGCCTGTCGGCAGACAGGGCAGACAGGCAAACCAAGGATTGAAACTCCTTTCCGCCCCAACCAGTTGCCCATACATCTATTGGGCTACTAACCCATAAACTGAATAGATAAAACAAATCCCACGGATTTGCTTTGAGAGTATCGACAGTCCATATATAATCACGTCTTCCCGGTTCAAGGTCTTCTGGACAGTTAAGGCATTTTTCTTTTCCACAATTAATGCAAAAAAACGAGAATAGAAATACAAAAATATAAAAATGTAACTTTTTATTCGTACTAACACTTAAAGATATGGAGAAAAAGTAATGTTTGCGAATCTATGTTTAGGAATAAATGCCATTTAATTGAGTACCTATCTTAAAATAAAAATAGACAAAGAAAGATTTCCAAATAGAAAATAAATAGAAATGTGTTTTTGGGCCAAAGCGCATATCAATCCTCGGTCATCGTTTATAGACAAGTGATACATCATCGTACCGATTTATATTAACATTCAAAACGCAACACTTAGTCAAACAATGCCAAAAAGCAATTACATATTTTCAGGAACATCAACCGGAGAAATCGAAATATCCTGCAAAAGCCCAAAAACAAAGAATAGGCAGATCTTAAGTTGCTTCTTTAATAAAGTCAACTATTTTTTTCGAGGATCATCACCGATTATTAACGTTATCATCCAGATAGACAGAGCGTTTTTATCTATCCCAAAAACATTAATCGCTTACGTCAAACTCACGTTATCTAACCATGTTTAGTAAATAGTCTTAATAATCTTCCCATCTCGGACGCTCCCTAACCAATCCCGGAAATCTGCGCCAGAGATTTTCCGCAAACAAATAATCCAGATGAGCATTCGATTCCGGCGTAAAACCGCAGACGTCTTGCCACACAGTCGGGCTTTCCATACAAAAATAAACAAATGGCGGATCGGGAATCTCCGTCAGTTTGCGGTAAATGGAACGGTATATTTCGGTTCGCCGGGGACGGAGATAACGCAATTTCTGGTCTTGCCCGCGAATTAGTTCACCGTAGGGTAGACGCGAATGCGGATAACGCTCGATGATTTTGGCTTTCATTGAGGGCGGAAAACGCAGGGATCCGAGACTTATCCAGGCAATCCGGGCGGGATCAATGCAACGGTATAATTCCTCAATTAAACCCAGATATTGACTTTCCCAATCCGGTATATCAATGATCGGATCAAAGTGAAATCCTACCAGAAAACCCTGCCGGACGGCTTCGGCGGCGGCATTCAGTCGCCTGGCGGGCGGCGGCGCTAAGCGCTCTTCACTATTTCTTATGATTAATGGATTTAGTGACCAGGAAATAACCGTGTGACCATTATGCGGCTGAGCCAGGATTAATCCGATTCGATCGGTTTTGGTTTTAAGCTCGAGCAAAGCATTCTTCTGAGCGGCAAAGTATTCCATCAACTTAATGGCAAAAATCTGCGAGGCGGTTAAAGCTAAACTATCGCCGAGCTCACCGGTGCCGAAACGCCACAAGCGCTGAGACTGACTGGCAATTTTTTGGTCAATCTCGGTTATTATCTTTTGGTAATCAGTATAAATAATCGTAGCCGGCTGATTCAAGTAATATTGCAAAATGCAATAAGTGCAATCCAGCGGACAATTTAAGGTCTGGTTAATGACCTGATAGCGACAGCAGAGATACGGCTCAGATGTGCCCGGGCAATCCTTAACAACTTCGCCTTTGGAACGAGTTACCAATAAGATTTTCTTGGGGTCTTCGGGCGGAGTCGTTTCAATCAAAGTTTTTTCCGATTCGATTTCTATCTTTTTTAGTATAGGATAAGCGTCCAGAATTTGCTCGGTCAGTTCATCCTGAGCACATTCGGCCGTAACGAATATTTTCTTTATCAAGCGGTCAGCCGGCAGGTTCATCGGAAATTCAACTAAACATTTAAAGTATTTCGAGTAAAAGCTTCAGATCGGATTGAGCGGCACTATTCAAAAATTCAGTGAGTTCCACAATATCGTTTGGCGTGCGAATTTCCACTTTCAGTCGGTAACCCCGTTCTTCGAAATTCGGGTCAAATTCAATCTTAACTGCCGCTGGCAATTGAATTGTTTGCAGAAAATCATTCACGCGCTCCCGATGAATAGTCATCTGCGGAAAACGGCGTTCGTGAATCTTATTACGGAATACTTCCAGTTTCTGCGATGGCTGAATTTCCTCAGATATTCCTGCTAAAATTGGTTTTATTTCCGCCGCCAATTGTTCAGGAGTGATAGTCTCCCGCCGGAGAATTTCCAGCAAATTACGACTGATTTCTTCAAAAGTGCTTAGTGACGGCTGGCATTCAGTAATTAAAATCAGGATCAAATCCTGAATTATGGGCGGGCACTCAGCCGTTAAAAACCAGGTTTTCAGCGGCGCTTTTTTTTCAATTAAAAATTTATGAAAAAGTGGATCGAGCCCAATCAATGCCAAATAGCGTCCCTCCAGAGTTCGGGTCAAATCTTTTGCGGTTAATTTCTTAAAAAATGCCGATTTCTTGGTGTCGGAGAATCGTTGGTGATTGCATAATTGTAAAATCCGAGCGACTTCGATTGGCCAAAGCGGACGCGAACACCGAATAAAATCCGTCACTATATTCAAGGCTGAAAAAAGCGATTGGCTTTTAGGAATAACAAACGCCGGAACGTTTTTCCCACCATATTTATAAATCTCGGAAATATAATCAAATCCATAAAGGATAATGAAACCATTGCACGTACTATGTAAAAATACCGGCCGAATAAAAAGCGAACTGTCCGGTTTATGAGAATCCGGATTGGTTTCTTCCACAAACAATCTTTCTTGAGATTGAGCCGGGATTATTTGCTCAATGGCAACATTTTTGATTTGCAAGAAAAGCTTCCTTTTTCTTTTGATATTCAGACAGTTTTTCGGCATAAATATTGGGCAACTCGGGATGTTTAGCGCGTCCTTTGCTCAGGATGGTAAGCTTTTTAATGATTTCATCGAGTACCAATTCAGTTTGTTGCCGGTCGAGTTCAGCGTTTAAAATTTTCTCCAGCGCCAGCACTCGATAACGATCGATTCCCCAGTATTTGCGCGAAAGCTGGTCGGAGTGGCCGCCGGTTTTAACGATTAGTTTCTCCGGTAGTAATCCAATTTCATATTTTAAGGAAACTCGCAACCAGAGATCATAATCTTCGCAAACCGGCAAACTTTCATCGAATACTCCGACGTCGTTAAAAACTTTCTGATGGACGATAACCGCGGAAGGACTAACTATGCAAAGCGGCAGACATTGGGCAAAAATCCAACCGGAATACTTTTGATGCTTCTTTGTCGGATTGACCACAACCCCATTTCTAATCCATTTCTCATCGGTTTGCAATACCAACCATTTCGGATTTTCAGCCAGACATTGCATCTGACGCTCGAGTTTGCGTGGCAACCAGTAATCATCGGAATCGAGAAATGCTACCCAAGTGCCTTCGGATTTTTCCAGTCCAAGGTTGCGGGCGGTGGACACTCCTGAATGCAATTGAGAATAATAACGAATTTTATTTTTATATCGGTGAATTATGCGACTGGTATTATCAGTACTGCCGTCGTCAATAACAATTAATTCAAAATTGCGATAAGTCTGATTCAGAACCGAAACAATGGCTCGTTCCAGGCAGGCTTCCCGATTATAAGTTGGAATAATGACAGAAACTTTTTGTGGGTCATCCATTTTCAGCCTTAATATCGAATTTATGCAATAATAAATCAATAAGAATTAGTGCATTTTCCGCCAATAATTGGGCTGACTCGGCAAGATTGGCATTGAAATTTTCCGTCACGTCGGCATCGGCTCGATCCGTAATGACTTTTAGGCAGGCAAAGGGAATTTTATGCCGCTGGCAAAAATCGGCATAGGCAAAGGCTTCCATATCAACAGCATCAGCCTGACAATTCTGCAAAATTTTCCGGCGTTTATCAGCTGAGGTTATCGGTTCCCTACTTGTAAATAGCGTCCCGCTTTTCCAACCGCTTGGCAATAAATGACCAAATTTGAGTAAATCATTTGGCAGGGTAAGTGAGATCAAATGGTCATTACTTAACGCACAAAACCTGTCCGGGTAAAAGAGACTTTTCAACGGATAAGTATCGGAAAGCGCACCAGCCGTACCGACATTGATTATAGCCCGATAATCTTGACTAGCGACTTTTTCTGCCAAACAGCGCCTTGCTCTTTCCAGGCCGGAACCCGTTAGGATATAATCAAAATCTATGTTCGTTAGGCGGCACAATTTTTGGCTGAGTTTTTCGGTTAATGGAGTGATCTCGGCTTTAAAAGCGGCTCCTATCAGAACTACATTTTGCGACTTTGAACTAATTAACGCCATTGATCCAATATTACTGACTTGTGGTCAATTTTGGAAATTTTCCGCTTATTGATCGGGATATTTTAAAGATTAATCGGGGAATTAAGCCAAATTAGGAGACGATCGCCTCAATTTGTTCGTCTTGTTCGGCCGATTCAGTCGGGGTAGCCTTAGCCGGTTTTAAACTGGCGCTTACGACATCTTTCCAGACTTCTTTGGGTAAGGTTATATACCAGCCACAATTATTACATACTTTGTAATAAACCTTATTGCCAAAGTAAGTGCTCTTCCGATAAACAATATTACCGGAACATTTCGGGCATTGCTCATTGATTTTGCTATCGTAAGGTTGGGCGCTTCCCTTTTTTCCACTGTTGTTGAAATTATCACTCATAGTGATCGAACCTTTGAAATTGGGTTTTTTTGGACTTTTGACATTTACTATTAAAAATCGGTAGATAATTAATTTTTAATTATTACTTCCTACCTGTTCAAATATTCGCATTTCTTATGGTAATTGTCAAGGATTTAATTTCTAAACTAGCAAAAAAATCTTTAGTTTGCCTCTTTTACGAACCATTGTTCATTTTGTTCAATGTAATTTAAACTCGCAATTGATAATTTAGCAACAGGTGATCAAATCTATTCTGTACTCTTTTACTAAGATCTTCTGCCGGACGATCTGTTCAAATGACGGGTATATTTTCCTTCAGGTAGTCATTACCTATTTTTATTTGCCGCATTTGTATTTTAATCTGCAAAAATCTCTATTCACAATTTACAACTTTTCGTACAATCAGATTGTTAACCAACCTATCTGTTCAGTTAAAAATGTTTCCCAAAATTAGATTACATAGTTAGGTTAGCCTAACCTTGCCTGGCGACTTTGGCAGTGGTCAAGAAAGAATTAGGCCATGTGAAATGGGCTCTCTTCCAGGCGGTTTATACGGTAACGATTGCCTTCGTTGCCTCCGTTGCTATTTTTCAGATTGGCACATTTCTGCAAAATTTATAACAAGGCGCTATACAAATATTCCTCGTTATAGAATTGTATATTATTGATGATTTGATTTCGGGCATTTTTTGTTTTAATGGAATTATGGAAATATTTGAATTTACCATTGCTCTGTAGATAATAGGCAGAATTTCTAAACCGCCTTATGTCACAAATTCCCAAGTAGAAAAACCGCTGGAAAAACTGTCATTAGTAATTAACTTTTCAGCGCCTTATGAAAAGAAATTCCTTAGCTATAATTTTCTTAGCCAGTTTAATCACTCACCTTTCTGCTCAGGTAGATTCCGATTGGATCGAGCAAGAAATCCGCACCAAAGCCCAATGGCTGGGGAACCGCCGAGTCGCGCTTGCCCAACTTTCAGAATACGCAAATACAAGTGCTTACGACGTAGCCTATTATGGTCTGAATTTTCATTTTGATATTGATAATTCAATTTTGTACGGTAACGTCATAATCCGCGGATCGGCTGTTGAAAATAATTTACAGCAGATTGACTTCGATATGGATAATAACCTATCGGTAACCTCAATTGGCGGGGACGCCGTCGCATATACTCAACGCAATAACATTTTATCATTGAAACTGAATAAAACTCTAAATAAGACCGATACCTTCAGCGTTTCGATTACATATAGCGGCGCAGAGGAAACGAATGATGATAGAGGAATATATTTTCAATATCATAATTCGGCGCCGGTCATTTCGACTTTGAGCGAACCCTATTATGCTCACACATGGTTTCCCTGCAAGGATCGTCTCGGTGATAAAGCCGATTCGGTGGACATTAATATCACTGTGCCGTCGGAATTGAAAGCTGTTTCAAACGGCACTCTCGTCAGGATAATCGAAAATGCTGATAGCACTCGCACCTATTGTTGGCAGGAACGCTACCCGATTGCTGTTTACCTGATTTCATTAGCAATTTCCGACTACACTTATTGGAGTGAAAATTATTCCGGCATTGACGGTTCAAGCTCGATGCCGCTGGAATTTTGGGTATATCCGGATTATGAAACTATTGCGCGTCCATTTCTGAATATGACTGCCGATATGATGACTTACTTCGCTTCCCTCTGGGGTGAATATCCTTTCATTGCCGAAAAATACGGTCAAGTCCAATTTTCCTGGAATGGCGGTATGGAACACCAAACTGCTACCAGTCTCGGTTCATTTTCTGAAATGTTGATTTGCCACGAATTAGCGCATTCCTGGTGGGGGAATGATGTTACCTGCGCCAGCTGGAAGCATATCTGGCTGAATGAAGGCTTTGCGCGCTATGCCGAGGCGCTCTGGCGAGAAAATGTCGAAGGCACTTTCGGTTTGCAGAATTACATGAAAGATTTGAACCGACCCTCCCGCTGGCGCAGTGGCAGTTTGTATGTTCAGGATACAAGTAATGTTAACAATATTTTTAACCAAATTGTTTACGATAAAGGCGCCTGGGTATTACATATGCTACGAGGGTTGGTTGGGAATGAGAATTTTTCCGAAATTCTTAAGCATTACCGCGGAGAATATTCCGGCGGTTATGCCGCCACGGCCGATTTCCAGAAAAAGTGCGAAGAGATTTACGGTCGAAATCTGGACTGGTTCTTCGAGCAATGGGTCTATGGTGTTGGTCAACCGCATTATCAGGTGAACTGGCAAGCTTACCGCCACTTAGCTAATTCCTGGAAAATAAAAGTCGCTATCTCCCAGATACAGACCAGTGCCACTATTTTCCGGATGCCACTGACCTTGTTATTTAGCGACGGTCTCAACGATACAACATTTACAATTACTGATAGTCTGGAAACCCAATATTTCAGTTTTTTCTGTAATTTCAAACCGGATTCCATTGTCCTCGATCCGGAAAATTGGGTATTAAAGAATGTTAATTATTTCAATTCCTACTCGGAGCGACAGACTTTACCGGAAGAATTTCGACTTCACCCGCCTTATCCCAATCCTTTTAACCAATTAGTAAATATTAAAATAGATTTGCCGTATGACATCCACGGTCGGCTGGCAATTTACGATCTAACCGGCAGGGAAGTAGCCGTTCTAAAGGATGGTTTGTTTAAAGCCGGCTGTTATAATGATCGGTGGCAACCGCAGAATGTTGCCTCCGGTCTTTATTTCGTCAGTTTCAAAGCCAGATACGTAAATCTCCGGCAAAAAATAGTTTATTTGAAATAATCGGCGAATCTTATTGACAATCAAACTGCGCAAGTCACTTTCCTTGCAAATAATCTATATTCTGCCTAAAATTGAAATAGAATGGCACAAAAAATTGAAAATCAACCAATTTCTAATCTGTTTCCACGGATCGGTAATCCGCTCAGTCTCAGTCAGGAAATTGTCGAACATATCGAAGAGTTGATTCGTCAAAAAAAAGTTCTGCCCGGAGAAAAATTACCGCCAGAAACCGAGCTCTGTAAAATGTACGGCGTCAGTCGTACAGCCTTGCGCGAAGCGCTCCAGAAATTAAATGCACGTGGACTTTTGCGCATTCGCAAGGGTAGCGGCATATATGTCACCGATTATCCAGCTGAAAATGTAATCAAACCGATGAGCCTCTTCCTGGAGCTGAATCTTGACAAAGATTATCTTATGAATGTTATGGAAATCCGCAAAATCCTCGAGCCGCAGATTGCCAGCCTGGCCGCAGAGAAACGCACTGCCAGCGACCTGACAAAATTGCGGAAAAATTGTAATGATTTGAAAAAATGTGATTCTACCGACTACCTCAAACAGGGTCAAATAGATAAAGATTTTCATCTCAATATTGCCATTGCTTCAAAAAATCAATTGTTGCCGATTATCGTTGAACCGATGTTTCGGTTAATGCCGAAAATCCGTAGTCTGGTATATCAGCAAATTGATAGCGCAAAAAGTTCAGCCATCACCTACCACAATCTGATTTTGGAAAAAATTCAGGCTAAAGATAATCAGGGTGCTTTTGAAGCTATGACGACCCATTTGCAAATTGCCGAGGAACACACTCTTCAGATTATCGCAGATTTGGCTAAATAAATTATTTTTAGCCAAATTATTAATAAAAGACTTGCGAAATTTGTATGACAACTTTAATATTCAGCAGTTTGAAATTGCGAATGATACTATAATACAAAATAGTTTAAACCTTTAAATAATAATAAGGAAAAAAAATGGACCGACAGACAATTACTGCAAAATTGATCGAATCAGGATTGGTTGCCGTTATCCGGTTAGATGGTGACGAAAAGTTGCCCGGCATAATTTCAGCGTTGCGGCAGGGTGGCGTAAACGCGCTGGAAATTACGATGACAACGCCGGGAGCGCTGGAGATCATCAAGAATTTTGCGGCGCAGACCGGGGAAGATTTTCTCATCGGTGCGGGAAGTGTTCTGGATGCTGAGACTGCCCGATTAGCGATTTTAAATGGCGCGCAATTTATCGTCGGTCCAATTTTCAATCCGGAAGTCATTCGGTTGTGTCACCGCTATGACAAACCGGCTATTCCAGGGGCATTCACGCCGACCGAGATTCTAGCCGCCTGGGAACAGGGTGCTGATATTGTTAAAGTCTTTCCGGCAACGGCGCTTGGCCCGGGCTATATGAAGGATATTCTTGGTCCTTTACCGCAGGTCAAGCTATTGCCAACCGGTGGAGTCACACTCGAAAACGCCGCGGAGTTCATCCGCTCAGGCGCTTGCTGTCTGGGAGTCGGGACGGCATTACTGAATAAAAAGATGATAGCCGCCGATGACTGGCAAGCTTTAGCCAAACATGCCGAAGCTTTTCGGTCTGCCGTTTTGGCAGGTCGTTCCAATAAATAAAAATAACTAATGAGGTATAATATGGAAATTCGCTATTTAGCCGATCCAATTCGATTTCAGCGTATGACAACATCTGAATTACGGCAAAATATGCTGGTAGAAAATTTATTTCAGACTGGTGAACTGCGTTTAGTATACAGCGATGCCGACCGCGCGATTGTCGGAGCGGCGGTACCAACGAATCAGCCACTGGCGTTGAGTGGTTCAAAGGAATTAGCGTCAGAATACTTTACTGAACGTCGTGAAATCGGGGTGATCAACATTGGTGCGGCGGGTATTGTATCGGTTGGAGAAGAATCATTTCATTTAGCCAATAAGGAAGCTTTGTATATCGGCAAGGGGCGTCATAACATTTTATTTCAGAGTGATTCGGCCCAAACGCCGGCTGAGTTTTATCTGCTTAGTTATCCGGCTCATCAAGCCTATCCCACTCGTAAGGTAACCCAGGCGCAGGCTAATCGTCGTGATTTAGGCAGTGATGCCGAATGTAACAAACGTACTATTTTTCAATATTTACGTCCGGGAGTACTTGATACCTGTCAAATAGTTATGGGGCTTACCGAATTGGCGGAAGGCAGTGTCTGGAACACAATGCCGCCCCACACTCATGAACGCCGCACCGAAATTTATTTGTATTTCGATTTGCCGAAAAATGGTCTCGTTTTTCATTTCTGTGGGGAACCGGAAGCTACTCGTCATATAGTTATGCACAATAAACAGGTGGTATTATCACCGAGCTGGTCAATCCATGCCGGAGTTGGGACAGCTTGTTATACTTTCATCTGGGGAATGGGTGGTGAAAATCAGGAATTCGACGATATGGACAACATTGATCCGGTCAATTTATTATAGCTATTACGACCAGCGAAAACATAGTTCAGAAATTTATTTTTCGCATTGATAAATCGTAATTGATTCTACGACGATATTTAGATAAATTTGAACGTTTATTTAAATGTGGTAGTTTTGAAAAATATTGCTGTTTTTGCGTCAGGACGTGGTTCTAATTTTGCCGCCATATTGGATAAAATTCAAAAAGGCGAAATAGCTGGACGGGTTGTCTGCGTTATCAGTGATAACGAACATCCTCCGGTTTTTGATATAGCGAACGCGGTGGGAATTCCGACTTTCTGCATTAATCGCAAACAATTTGCGACGCCGGAAGAGTATGCCAATGCCTTATTAAGCATATTGGAAAGCCACAAGGTTGACCTGATTGTTTTAGCTGGATTTCTGAAGTTGATTCCGACTCCGGTTGTAAGGAAATATCCATGGGCAATTGTCAATATTCATCCGGCACTTTTACCGAATTTCGGGGGCAAAGGATTTTACGGAATGAAGGTACATGAGGCGGTAATCGCTTCCGGCGTCAAGTTTACTGGGGTAACGATTCACTTTGTTGATGAGAAATATGATACAGGAGCTATTATTTGCCAAGAAAAAGTGGCCGTTTTGCCGGACGACACGCCAGAAAGTCTGGCCGCTCGCGTTCTGGAAGTTGAGCATCGCCTTTATCCGGAAGTGGTGAAAGCCCTGTGCGAAGATAAAATAAAATATGTAAATGGAAAGGTTGTTTGGGAAAAATGAGTGAGTTTAAAATTAAGCGCGCGATTATCAGTGTTTATGACAAGTCTAATATTGAGAATCTAGCCCAAGCTCTGGATCGGAAAGGCATTCAAATATTTTCGACCGGTGGAACTTACAAGGCTTTGCAAACAGCCGGTATTGCGGTGGAAAAAATCGAGGATTTGACCGGTTTTCCGGAAATTCTTGGTGGTCGGGTCAAGACTTTACATCCGGCAGTTTTTGCCGGATTACTGGCGGACACAACTGAAGAAAGTCACCGTGCAGATTTGGCGCGCGTCAAAGTCGAGCCATTTCAGCTGGTAGTAGTTAATCTCTACCCGTTCAGCGAAACTTATCATGCGGGCAATAAAAGTTTTGAGGAAATTGTCGAAATGATTGACATCGGCGGACCTAGTATGTTACGGGCGGCATCCAAGAATTTCAAAAATGTCGTCATTCTTTCTGACCCCGGACAGTATGATGAGTTTCTTGAACGACTTGAAAAGGGTGAAATTACTCTGGAATATCGTCAAAAATTAGCCGCGGCAGTTTTTTTGAAAACAATGACCTATGACTCCGAAATCTCTAGTTTTTTAGCGGGTGCTGGAGTTGAAAAAATGCCGGAAATGATTGTCCAGGCATTTCATAAGCAACAGACCTTGCGCTATGGCGAGAATCCTGATCAGGGCGCGGCTCTTTATGCGCCGCTAAATAATCCAGGCTGGCAACCTTTCCAGCAATTACAGGGCAAAGAAATATCGTTCAATAATTATGTTGATTGCCTAGCAGCCTATAGATGTTATGCGACTTTCAAGACTGACAGGGCCGCGGTTGTCATCGTCAAGCATACCAACCCATGTGGTTTTGGAGTTGGAGAAGCCACGCTGGAAGCTTACCAACGGGCGGTTCAGACCGACCCGGTTAGTTATTTTGGGGGAATTGTGGGGGTAAACCGGGAAGTGGATGTTAATCTGGCGGAGGAATTTACCAAGAGTTTTCTGGAATGTATTATTGCTCCCGGTTATTCGACTCAGGCGTTGGAAATTTTAGGCAAGCGCAAAAATTTACGCCTATTGATTCCGAACGCTGAGGCATTGAATTATGCGCTTGATTTGCGGTCTTACGGTCAAGGTCTTTTAGTGCAGGAAATTCAAGCCGCTGAAGACGATGAAAGCCAATGGAAAATTGTGACGGAAAGTCAACCAGATCCCGCTATTATGCCGACTGTGCGTATGGCGTGGCATGTCGTAAAGCATTTAAAATCGAATGCGATTGTTTTTTGCGATGCAACCGGTACCGTTGGAGCTGGCGCCGGTCAGACGTCGCGAGTTGATTCGGTCAAAATTGCTATCCGTAAAGCCAGTGAAGCCGGGTTGTCAATCAAAAATACGGTAATGGCTTCCGACGCTTATTTTCCCTTCCGGGATTCGGTGGATATAGCGGCCGAACAAGGTGTGATTGGTTTCATTCAACCAGGTGGCAGTATACGGGATCAGGAGAGTATTGCGGCTTGTAACGAACGTAAATTGTTTATGATATTTACTGGCAAGCGAGTTTTTAAACATTAAGGGGTAGTAAATGAAAAAAGGGATCAATCTTTTCAATATTTTCACCGGCGATATTGCCATTGATTTAGGTACCGCTAATACGATTATTTATATGAAAGGCAAGGGTATTCTGCTGGATGAACCGTCAATCGTGGCTCGTTCTACTCACGACGGTGAAGTATTGGCAGTCGGAGCAGATGCGAAGGATATGCTCGGAAAAACCCACCATGATATTATGACTATTCGACCTATGAAGGATGGCGTGATTGCCGATTTTGAAATGACCGATGCTATGATTCGTGGCTTCATTCGCAAGATTAATCTTAGCCGGATCGCCCGCCCGCGAATGGTTATTTGCATTCCTTCCGGCATTACCGAGGTCGAAAAACGAGCGGTGCGTGATTCGGCCGACCGTGCCAACGCGCGGGAAGTATATTTGGTAGATGAACCCGTAGCGGCTGCTATCGGAATCGGCATTGACATCTCTAAACCGGTCGGCAATATAATTGTTGATATTGGTGGCGGCACGACTGAGATTGCCGTCATTGCTCTGAATGGGATTGTTACTAAACAGGCAATCCGGGTGGCAGGCGATGAAATGGACGAAGCTATCGTGCATTATTTTAAAACCGAGCATAACTTGTTAATCGGCGAACGTACTGCCGAACAGATTAAATGTTCCGTCGGATCCGCGATGCCAATCAATGATACTACTATCCAGGTGAAAGGCCGCAGTCTGGTAGCCGGAATTCCGAAAACTATAGAGGTTTCATCGGTCGAAATCCGCGAATGTCTGAAAGATACACTCGAACTGATTATTCAGGCTATTAAACAAGCGTTGGAAAATACTCCGCCGGAACTTTCATCTGATATTCTCGATCGTGGAATCATTCTGACTGGTGGCGGCGCACTCTTAAAGGGACTCGATCAGCGCATTCGGGTGGAAACCGACTTACCGGTCAATGTCGCTGAAACGCCTCTGCTTTCCGTTGTCAAAGGTGCCGGTATGATCATCGAAGATCCGGAAAAATATCGGGATGTATTAGTCTAAATGCCATGTGGCTGAAAATAATTCGTTTTATAATTGATCAGTATGTGTACTTATTACTGATTTTTTTAATTTCGCTCTCATTATTTATTTTAGCTCATAATAACAGTCCACAAATCAGAACTATGCAGGGCGAGTTTGCCGACGTATTTGCTTTTTTGCATTATCCTAAGGTTTGGGTCAATGATTTGTCCAATTTAGTTGAAGAAAATCAGGAACTAAAAGAGGAAAATCTGCGGCTGGCATTGCTTAATGCTCAATTGAAAGAAGCTTATCTGGAAAATCAACGTCTGCGGGAAATGATGAATTTTGCCGATACGACTCGACTTACAATTTTACCGGCAGAAGTGATCAGCCAAGGGACGACACCACTCTATAATTCGATTACGATTAATGTGGGTAGAAAGCATGGTGTTGCTCCGAATATGGCTGTTATTACTAACGACGGAATCGTAGGTAAAACAGTTTCTGTTGGTAATAATAATACTCTGGTGCAGATTTTCCTTGATGTAAATTTCCGACTGGGTGTAAAATTCCAGATTTCGCGGGAACATGGGATTATGCACTGGCAACCGAATGGTTTAGCCGAAGTACGCGAAATACCGAAGACAGCGATCATCTACCCAGGAGAAAAAGTGTTGACTTCCGGTTTTAGTGAAATTTACCCGCCAAATATAATGGTTGGTGAAGTTGTCGAAGTCCATCAATCGGCCAATAATCTTTTTCAAATTGCCACCGTGCGACCAAGTGTGAATATCAATTCGATTGAAGAAGTATTCGTGGTTTTGAGAAAATAATGTTACGAAAGATTCTCCTGATAATTGCTTTCAGCCTAGTGGCTATCATAATCCAGATATTGTTTGGCCCCTGGCTGACAATCCGCGCCATTCGACCGGATTTTCTGCTGATACTAGTGTTGTTGGTTGGCCGCAGTGAGGGAAAAGTTGTCGGGCAAATCTACGGATTTATAATCGGTCTAATCGCTGATGCCATCGGTTTGGGCTCGTTTCTGGGCTTATCTGCCTTAGCCAAGACTATAGCCGGTTTTGGATCTGGCTCACTTAAAAAACGCCGCAGTCGTTTAAATCCAATTTTGTTTTATGGCATCGAGGTACTGATTATTCTGATTCATTTTTCAATTATCTACCTGATCAATTTCAAAGGCGTCGAGATTACGACTCAGGCTATAATTTTGCAATATATCTTACCTTCGGCTTTATATACTGGAATTTTTTATTTTGTAATCCAATATTTTGTTCCACTTTCTTTGGAATAGAGTATGTACATTTCCCATAATTCGGTCAATAGTATCAGGAAAAATTTTCTGGTAATTGTTGTTACTCTGATTTTTCTAGTTTTAATTGGTCGCTTGTATTATTTACAAATTGTCAAGGGGCCGAGCTATAAAGGCATTGCCGAAGCCAACCGGGTCCGAGTTATACCAATTGAAGCCCCGCGTGGTATAATTTATGACCGAAATGGGAAAATAATTGTTGACAATAAATCCCAATATAACATAAACGTAATCCCCTATGAATTTAAGCATACAGCTCAAGCGGATACGATTTTGGCAAAAATTCTCGGACTTAGCGTCGAGGAAATCAACGCCCGTATCAAAAATAGATGGCGTGGGCAGTTTGTCCCCATTAAAATAGCTGAGGATGTGGATTTCGAGATTATTACAAATATTGAAGAACATCGTCTCGACTTACCGGGTGTCGTGTATTCGGTGGAACCGGTGCGCTCTTTTCCATCAGGAGTTCGTATGTCTCAATCAATAGGGTATGTCCGGGAAATTTCTGTTAGCGATCTAACACAGGAAAAATATAAAGAATATAAACAAGGTGACTTGATCGGATGGAAGGGGGTCGAACGCCAATATGAGAATATTTTAAAAGGGTCGCGTGGCTATAATTTTATTCAAGTGGATGCTTTGGGTAGGGAAGTCGGTCGGATAGTAGACCGAGATAATATTCCGCCAATTCCGGGGAATGAAATGTTTTTATCTATAGATCTTAACCTACAAATTTTCATTGAATCGTTGGCAGAAGGATATAAAGCAGGCATTGTGGTGCTGGATGCTGATAATGGAGAGATACTTTCGATTGTCAGTAAACCGGACTACGAGCCGGGATTATTTGCCGGGGTAATTTCAAGTGAGACCTGGGATGCATTGATGAGCGATCCTGACCTGCCAATGTTTAATCGTGCTACTCAAGGCACATATCCGCCGGGCTCGACTTTTAAGCTGATTGCAGTTTTAACGGCCTTGGAAACCAAAGCGGTTGATCCAGAATGGTCGGTCCGATGTTATGGTCAATATCGTCTGGGACATCGCATTTTTAAATGCTGGCAAGAGCGAGGTCATGGATCAATGGATATGTATGAGGCGATTGTCCATTCCTGTAATGTGTATTTCTATAATTTGATTAGGCGGCTGGATTTGAATGATTGGGCTAATATGGGGAAGGTTTTTAAGTTTGGTGTCGAGACCGGTGTGGATTTATATGGCGAATCAGCCGGAGTAATGCCTAATGTAAATTTTCTGAATCTTAAATATGGCGAACATGGTTGGACAGATGGCAATAAATTGAACCTGGTAATTGGACAAGGCGATATTTTAGTTACACCCGTCCAGATGGCCCGCTTTAGTGCCGCTTTGGCTACGCGGGGCAAATTGGTGCAACCACATGTTGGATTAAAATATATTGATCGAAAGACTAATGAGACAATTATTTTTACAGCCGCAAAGGATTCGATTCGGAGTATTTCAGCGGATACCTGGGAATTCGTCGAAAAAGCAATGGCTGATGTTATTAATCGCGGCACCGGACGCGCCGCCAGAGTCAAGGATGTTCCAGTATTCGGGAAAACCGGCACGGCTCAGAATCCTCATGGCGATGCCCATGCCTGGTTCATCGGTTATATGAAGGAACAAAATCAGACTATCGCCATTGCGGTTTTGGTAGAACACGGTAAATCAGGTGGCGGAATCGCCGCTCAGATTGCCGGACAGGTTTTTAACTTTATTCACCAGCAAAAAATTAGACAATCGTTAGCCATCTATGCACCCACCAATTTCTAAGAGAATAAACAATTTTTTGAATTCTTTTTCAAACTTGAACCTTGCGATTCTAGTAATTGTAGGATTATTGTGTTTAATAGGAATGTTATCCATTTATAGCGCCTCATTAAATATGGAAGGTTCTTTTTTTGAGAAGATTATTGGGAGGCAACTGATTTGGCTGGTGCTAAGCAGTCTGATTGCCGCAACTATTTATTTTTTGCAGAAAAAATTGATTTATGACTCGGCTTACATTTTGTATTTATTGGGATTTGGCCTTCTGCTATTACCTTATTTTTTTGGTAAATCGGTATCTGGTACAGTCCGCTGGATAACTTTGGGCTCGGCCGGTTTTCAGCCTTCTGAGTTTATGAAAATAATGGTTATGCTGGCAATTGCTCGTTTTATAGCCAGTACTTCCTACTCTAATTTAGATTTTAAATTTGTGTTGATTCCGACCCTACTTTCTTTACTGCCGATGGCTGTGGTGCTTAAACAGCCGGATTTGGGAACGTCAATTATTTATTTTGGTATGTTATTTCCGATGCTGTACTGGGCCGGTGCTCGTTTATTTCATCTTTTTATCATCATAGCTCCGGTCTTGAGTATAGTAACCGCCTTTAACTTTTACACTTTTTTTATCTGGGTTGTTATAGTAGTTTTTGTTTTGTACTTAACCAAAGAAAAACTAAGGACTTCTCTAACAATTATGTTGTTAAACCTATCGCTTGGTTTTACCACTCCGTTTTTATGGAATGGTCTTAAGCCCTACCAGCAACAAAGGATTTTGACACTTTTTAATATTAATGCCGATCCGCAGGGTACTGGCTACCAGGTTCTTCAGTCGAAAATTGCCATCGGGTCCGGAGGTCTTTTTGGGAAGGGCATAGCTCGAGGAACGCAAACTCACCTTAAATTTTTACCAGAACAGCATACTGATTTCATCTTTTCGGTAATCGGAGAAGAATATGGTTTCATAGGGGTGTTAGTAGTATTATTGCTATTCCTGGCTTTTATTCTAATTTGTATTAATATTGCTTATCGTCAGAAAGATCGCTTTTGTTCGCTTTGTATGATCGGGATCGCCAGTATTATAGGCATACATGTGATTATTAATGTAGCAATGACCATTGGATTGATGCCGGTTACCGGACTACCTCTGCCATTTGTCAGCTATGGCGGGTCATTTTTGATGACCTGTTTTATTCTGGTAGGATTGGCTCTCAATATAGGAATAGACAAACAATATTAAATTGTCAAATGCCGACCGAAAATATTTTTTTCATTTTTATTGAGAAATTTCGTAGCTTTCATAACAATTTATGTCATTAATAATATGATAGAACCAATAAAAAACAAACTGAACTTTAAGCCAGCGTTCGGTAGAATTTTAATACTTACGTTATGCCTAATGGTAGTAAATCTTGATTATGCTCGTTCGGAACAAAAAAGGCTTAGCAACGCCGAGATAGCCAGCAGTCTCGACCGGTTAGCAATGGATATTTCCGATCTAAAAACCCAGATTGTCAGTCTTACCAAGACAGTTAATTCATTGACTGCCAAAGAAAAAGAGTCTGAAATTCCAGCCGCACTTGCCGCTGAAATTAATAAGTTGATTGAGCCCCTTCAACAAACTGTCGCCAGTCTCGAAAACAGACTCGATATTCTGGCAAGCGAACAAGCCAATATGCAGAAACGACTGAATAATGCCGAGCAAAGAACGCGCTATGCCGACAGTATCAATTTTGAAATTCTATCGCAGCTGGTCATCCTAGAGAATCGTTTGGTTTCGTTATCCAATAGTATCAGTGATTACAATTCAGCAAGTCAGACAGACACTCGCCAAGCCACCAATCGGGCCATTATTGCGCCCAGCATTGCCTATAAAGATCGGTATTTGAATGCCTTGAGTCTGCACCAGAATGGTAAATTTGAAGAGGCTATCGCTTTATTCCGCAAATTAATTGCCGATGACCCGGCTAACGAGCTGGCCGATAATGCCCAGTATTGGATCGGAGAAAGTTACTATTCGTTGAAACAATATCAGCAGGCGATCATTGAGTTTGAAAAAGTCAGGAATTTTGCTAATACTGATAAAGATGATGATGCACAGTATAAAATTGGATTGTGTTATAAACAAATGGGTGACCAGAGAAGAGCAAGGGATGAATTTCAAAAATTGATCAATTTGTATCCGAAAAGTGAATACGCTGAAAGCGCCAAACAACTAATTAAATAAAATTACTTATGATTAAGAGAATATATTTTTTGACCTCTGAGATTATTCCTTTTGCCGAAACTTATCAACTGGCTAGCTTTTCCAAGGAAATCCCAATGGTATTCAACGAGCGCAAATACGATTTTCGCCTAATGATGCCTAAATATAACTTCATTAGTGAAAGACGCTATATTTTACGAGAAGTAATCCGCTTGCGCGAAATGGACCTCTGGTACCGCGGTGAAAACATCAAAGCCTCAGTCAAATCGGCTTTTATTCCCAATACTAAAGTCCAGGTATATTTTCTGGAGCATCCGTATTATTTTAATAACTCCGATAAAAATCTCTATCCGACCGAGTGCGTTTCGGATGAATATCTCAACTCGGTGCGATTTGGCTATTTCGCGATGGCGGCTCTTACTACCCTGAGCTATCTGCGTTGGAAACCGGAAGTAATTATTTGCAACGATTGGCAAACGAGCCTCATTCCCCTTTTTATGCAATCCAATTTAGTGGACAAAGAATATTGTGAGGGGGTAAAAATCCTGCAAATCATTCACTCCAAAGTTGACAGTTCCAACTTTAAGATAACAGAATACCAAAAGATTGGATTGAACAACCTTGATTTTCAGAATAGTGTTGATGGGCGATTAGATGTAGTAGCTGCGGCTATTCCCTATTGCGATCACGTTTTAATCATCAATAAAGATGAAAATTTGCTGGAAAAATATCAGAAAGATCCTGCTTTCAGCGAGATTATAAAGCATGATAAGAAGAAATTTTCTTCTTATGAATTAAATGGTGAATCCCCTGAAAATTGGCAAAAATTGGCAGATGAAATCGTCAATATTATGGAACATCTATAAACCATATTTCGACCGTGTCTGGTCAAAGTTACGGTATGTAAAAATTGATTATCGCCGGACAGCGGCGATTTTCTTTTGCCTTTTATTATTTGGTTGCTCTGAAAAAATTCCCACCTTGCCTTTAAATAAAAATTTATGCAGTTTTGATTCGGTCAGCGTCAGTGCGAATTTTATAATGGACACGACTATTTTCGCCGAACCTAACATCGGTTTCAATTCCTATTTAGTAGTAGGAACGGATGATAACCTTACAGCTTACAGCCTCTTGTTATTCAATACATTAGGAGCACCGCTTGATACTCTTCCCTTGGATAAAATCCTCTCCTGTGAATTGGTTCTAGTAACTGGTAATTACCTGCTGAATGATACTGCTATTCACCCGTCTTTAGAAATGACAATCGCTTCAATGGAAGGTGAGGGGGTGGCGGATTGGTCGGAAGACAGTACTAATAGCACTAATTTCAGCCTTGAAAATTATTCACTGACTGAATGGAAAACTTTTACCTACTCGGATGCGGATACATTAGTACTCGATTTGACCATACCTTTTATCGCAAAATGGCGCGACACGACCCAATCGCATTATGGCATTGTAATTAAGCCGGCTGATCGTTCGGATGCTGGTCTGGGAATAATCTATTCGGGAGAAACTAATTATTATCCCCGTATTATTATTTCATATAAAGGCAATGATGGCGATACTATCACTACCACTCTGGCAGGCATCGAAGATGTAACTATTACGGAGTTTAAAAAGAACCTCGAGACATTGCCCCAGCCCCTGCTGATCAGTTCCGGAAAAGCCGCCTATACTTTCCTAAAACTTCGGGTAGAGGAGCTTATAACTGATAAGAATTTATTCATCGCCGGTGCTAATCTTTATTTATATGTCAATTCGGAGCTAACTGAAGATTACGGTAGTTCTCATACTATATACATTACTTTATTGGATTCAGCGGAGTGGGAAGGCGGGTCGTTTTCACCGTCGGTTTCATCCTACATTACTTCACGAACTTTTTCAGCCAACGATAGCGTTTTGACTTTGAAAATTCCCGGTACGGTACAACTTTTTACCAGTGGTAATATCAGCAATTTTGGAGTAGCCTTATGGATTTCGCCCAGTGGACTTTACCCGGCTATGTTAGGATTTTATCCAAGCGAAGATTCTAACCCGGCACGACGTCCCCGTATGGAAATATTAACGATGCAGGAAGAATGAAGACATCTCGACGCGCTATTTTATTCTTATTGGTTCTCAGTCTAAACGGTTGGGCACAAATCTCATATTACGCCAATTACGGCTTCGGAGTCGAATCACCAGCCAATTCAGTGCGCATCTTAGGAATGGGGCGAGCCGGGGTAGCCGTTCGAGACTCGATGAGTTTAAATCAGTCTAATCCGGCGCTCTGGCAAGGATTCGGTAGCACTTCTTTACAAGGGCAGATGTACGCTTCAACTCTTTCCATTCCTGAACTTGATTTCAAAGGTAAAATGGTAAACTTTTCGGGCTTTGCTTTTAAACTACCGGTTGGCAGACGAGTCGGTCTCGCTATCGGTCTGGCGCCGTTAACCAGAATGAAGTCTTCAGTCAGTTTCGCAGATTCCTTGATATTTCAAGGTGATAAATTTGAATATAATTCCACCGTGGAATTGTCCGGAGGAATCTCAGAATTATATCTCGGTACCGGTTACCGAGTCTCGCCAAATTTAGCGGTTGGTTTAAAAGCTCAACTTTTATTCGGTAATTATGTGGTTCGTAATCATACCGAGATTGATTCCGACAATGACTTAGAAAGTTACTATAAACGCACCATAGCCGTTGATGGCAATCGCATTACCATTGGTCTTCTGCTAAGTGATCACAGTCAACGTTATAATCTGGCCGCAACTATCGAAAAGGGGAATAAGTTTAAAAGCTCGACCTTCATAGAAAATAACTATGGCCCCGATACTACTATAAAATCCGATCCTATTAATTTTCCAACAATTATCAAAGTTGGAATTAATTTGCCGGTAACCAAGAATCTAGCCCTAAATGCCGATATGCAATATGGTATCTACGAAGCTGATCTATTCCAAAAATTTTACATATTTCAACAGTTTAAAAGCGACAGCCGTAATTCTTTCGCGGTGGGAGTTGGTTTAGAAAAATCACCAGGGCAAGCATTTAAGAATACCTTTTTACAGAAATTATATTACCGCGGTGGTGCCTATTATCAAACCGAACCGGTCTATCTAAATTCCGGAATCCGCGAATACGGTATCACGGCCGGTATTAGTCTACCATTTTTTTATAATTTGAATCGAATGGATTTCGCATTAACTTACGGTTTAAAAAATGGCTTTTTATCAGATGAAATTGGAAATGAGAAAATACTGAATATTCACTTTTGTATCACGACCGGTGAACCTTGGTTTAGGAAGTATAAAAAGCACTAAAATATATGAGGTGATTATATGAAAAGATGTTTTTACTTTATCGAGATGGTGATAATCATTTGCCTTGCTATTGGATTAATGAACTGCGCTCCCCCTTCGCCTGAGTCCGGCGAACCGGTTATGGAACACGCAGGAGCTCATCTGATGATCGATCGGGATAAGTGCGATCTGTATTTAAGTTTTGCGTATAGTTATTACCAGAATCAAAACTGGAGAAGCGCAATTGAAAATTACAAGAAAATGAGCAGCTTTGGCTGTGAAGAGGAATATGCTAAAGACCTTTTTCCCTATTGGGGAAGAGCTTATCAGCAATTAGCCAGTGAAAATAGCATTTATCTCGATAGTGCCCTGTATGTTTATTTAGCAGGTGAAAAATATTTGCCGGATGACCTTTTTTTAAAGAAAAATATAGCTTATATCTACCGTCTAAAGGGTAAGATTGACCTCGAGATTCGGGAATATGAAAAAATGATTGAAATTGCGCCGGAGGATATTGAGCTCTATCGCACCCTAGTAAAATTGTATCTCAATGCCCAGCGTTACGAGGATGTCATCTATGCTACCAATGGAATTTTAAAACTCAATCCTAATGATGAACAAGCCCTTAACGACCGCATTCTTGCTTATCAGAAGCTCGGCAGAGACATTACCACCATTCAAAAAGAACAATGGGAAAAGAATCCCACCAATATTCGCTATGGTCTGGAATATGCATCCGCTCTTAAGCAACAGCGCGAGTACGATAAAGCCTTGGTGGTTTATCAACAAGTTGCCGAACTAGATGCTAAAAATCTAGAAGCTTTGAGCAACATTGCTGAACTTAATTTCACTCAGAAAAATAATTATGCCGAAGCCCTAAAAGCCTATGATCAAATCTTAAAGAATATTTCTCCCAAAGATTTGAATGTTATCCAGCAAGCCGCTCGATGCTGTCAACTGCTGGCTGATTTTCCGAAGGGCTTGGAATATGCCCAAAAAGCTATCGCCATTGATCCCAATTCACCCCAAGCCTACAAAATTAGAGCCGATCTCTATTATGCCGCCGCCGATTATTATACCACCGGGCGTCAAATGAATTTTGAAGACAAGTTAGTCTATAAATTAGCCTACGACGATTATCTAAAAGTTATGGAATTGGGCGATACCAGTGTCAAATCACGAGTTGATCACCTTAAAGAATACCTGATCCCAACCCCGGAAGAATGGTTCTATAACCGCTATGATGCCAAAGGCACGGCTCGCACCAGTTACCGACCGCTTAGCCCGGAATACAAGTGGATTACAACCGAGCCTAAAAAGAATTAAGTATGGTAGTTGCATTCGGAGCCGATCACGGTGGCTATCGCCTGAAGAACGCATTAATCGAATTTGCGCGCTCAGCAGGCTATCAAGTAATTGATTTTGGTGTCAATAGTGACGATAGTGCGGATTATCCGGATTATGCCCGAGCCGTTGCTGAAGCTATTACCTCCGGTCGCGCCCAATTCGGTGTGCTTATTTGCCGGACAGGAGCCGGTATGTGCATTTCGGCTAATAAAATTCATGGCATTCGGGCGGTAATGGCTTATCAACCTGAAATTGCCCGGCTTAGTCGCCTGCACAATCACGCTAATGTGCTCTGTTTTGGGGCCGACTTTATTACCGTTGAAGCCGGAAAAGAGATATTGAAAACCTTTTTGGAAACGCCTACTTCGGATGATCCCCGCCACATTCGACGCGTCGAAAAAATAATGAAATTGGAAGGTTAACACTAATTGGAATACAATTTTTTGGCTAAACAGGATAAAGCTCTTTTAGAGACGATTAAAGCTGAAATCGAGCGCGAGCGGCAAACTCTGGAAATGATTGCCTCGGAGAATTTTGTCAGTCCAGCTGTTCTGGAAGCCGCTGGTTCTGTTATGACCAATAAATATGCCGAAGGTTATCCAGGGAAACGCTATTACGGCGGATGTGCAGCGGTGGACCAAGCCGAGAACTTAGCTCGCGATCGAGTGAAAGAACTTTTCGGCGCCGAGTATGCTAATGTTCAACCGCATTCTGGTTCGCAGGCTAATATGGCTGTCTATTTTTCGCTGATAAATGTCGGCGATACGGTTCTGGGAATGGACTTGGCTCACGGCGGTCATTTGACGCACGGCAGTCCCGTGAATTTTTCCGGAAAACTGTTCAAAATTATTTCCTATGGAGTAAGAAAAGACACCGGCCGAATTGATTTTGACCGCTTGGCGGAATTAGCTCGTGAGTATCGCCCAAAGATGATTATCGCCGGAGGAAGTGCTTATCCCCGATTTCTGGATTTTGCCAAATTCAGAGAAATTGCCGATAGCGTGGGTGCTTTTCTGGTTGCAGATGTCGCTCATCCCGCCGGTTTGATCGCCGCGGGTTTACATCCCGATCCCTTGCCATATTGCCACATAGTTACTTCGACAACTCATAAAACTTTGCGTGGGCCGCGCGGCGGCTTGATCTTGATGGGCAAAGACTGGGAAAATCCGTTTGGTTTGGTGGCTTCCAAAAGTGGACGCTCGAAGATGATGTCGGAAATTATAGATTCCAACGTTATGCCCGGTATTCAGGGTGGACCATTGATGCACATTATCGCGGCCAAAGCCGTGGCATTTGGGGAAGCGCTCTGTCCGGAATTCAAAGTTTATGCCCGACAAATTATCGTTAACGCTCAAGTGCTGGCGGAAGAACTTCTGCATCGCGATTACAATTTAGTTTCGGGTGGAACCGATAACCATCTTATATTGATTGACCTGAATAATAAAAATATTACCGGCAAACAGGCTGAAAATATCCTGGAAGAATCCGGAATCACCACCAATAAAAATATGGTGCCGTTCGATCAAAAAAGCCCATTCATTACCAGCGGTATCCGCATCGGTACCGCGGCGCTGACCACGCGGGGGATGCGCGAAGCGGAGATGCGGAACATCGCCGGATTAATTGACCGCGTTTTGAGCAATCCTGATTCCGAAGAGGTTCACCGGAAAGTGCGTTCGGAGGTTGGCGAACTCTGTGGCAATTTTCCACTTTATCAAGAGATAAAATTATAGGTGATTTATGCGCTGTCCTTTCTGCAGTTCTCCGGAAAGCAAGGTGATTGATTCGCGCACTGTACAGAAAAACAATGCCATTCGGCGGCGTCGCGAATGTATTGACTGTGGGCATCGCTTTACGACTTATGAATATGTTGTAGAATACCCACTTCAAATTATTAAAAATGACGGGCGTCGTGAAGAATACGACCATAATAAACTTTTGAATAGTATTAAAATTGCCTGCAACAAGCGGCCGATTTCTCCCGAGAAGTTAGAGACGCTGGTAATTGACATCGAGAAGGAAATCGAAGAAACTTCTGGTAGTGAAGTGCCTTCAAGTCAGATCGGTGAATTGGTAATGAGAAAGCTCAAGGAACTGGATGAAGTGGCTTATATCCGGTTTGCTTCAGTTTATAAAAAATTTAAGGATCTGGATGAATTTAAAGATCATATCAACAAATTCGAGGGATCGGATTGAATTTTACTAAAGGAACAATTGACAGTTTTAGTGAGTTTGATAAAACTGTCGTCGTTGAAAAACAATGAATAATTATCGAGAAGTATATGTTATCTAACGAATTGCTAGAAATTTTAGCCTGCCCACAATGTAAGGGCGATCTTGAATACGATATTGTAAATCAGCAATTAATTTGCCAAGCCTGTCGTTTGAAATATACCATTAAAGACGATATACCGATTATGCTAATCGAAGAAGCCGAAAAATTTTAAAATTTATCAGGAGTTAATTCGCACCTTTATTGCTAAACCAGGTTTCGAAGTCATAGATAAATAATCTTCGTTAAAATTACTTGTTTGTGTATATTATCCAAACCGAAAGTATTGATGTTCGGTTTTTTGTTCTTAGGAGGTTTTGATGAAAAGAATAATCGCCATGCTCGGGATTATATCATTAATGACGGCGGGCGCCTTGGCTCAAGGCGAAGCCGGTGCCGTTTGGTTATTGATTAATCCAGGGGCACGCTTTTCTGGAATGGGTGAAGTGGGAGCGGCTCTTGCCGACGATGCCTATGCCAGCTACTGGAATCCGGCGGGATTGGGATTCCTGCGCGGTCGGGAATTGGCATTGACCCATGTCAACTGGTTACCGAACTTGGTTAGTGATATTTATTATGAATTTATCGGATATCGTCAATTTATCAGAAATGTTGGCACAGTGGGCGGAAACATTATACTGTTGAACCTCGGTGAACAGCAACGTACGGATGAATTCGGACATGATCTCGGCACCTTCAACTCCTTTATGCTGGCTGTAACAGGTTCGTATGGGACCGCTCTTACGCGCACGTCTTCGATCGGAGTGGGTGTGAAAATGGTTCACCAGCACCTGACCGACCAAGGCGCCGGAAAAGAATTAGGAAAAGGCTACTCAACAAATTTCTGCTTCGATATCGCTTATTTAAAACATAGTTTTCTAACCAAAAATCTTACTCTGGGAATCAATATGGCTAACATCGGGCCTAAAATCGCCTTCATTGATGTTAATCAGGCCGATCCGATGCCTACTAATATGAAATTTGGTCTGGCGTATAAGTTAGGTAATGAATATAACAAAGTCACAATTGCATTTGATATTAACAAAATATTGGTAGCCGCTTATCCGGATCGGGATATCGACGGCGATGGAAAAGTTGGTGGCTATGATGAGAATGGTCATGCTGTGTCTGGTGGTGAATATAATAAAAAGGGTCAGCGTGAATATGCCCACTCAGATGAGTGGTATACTGGAATATTTACTTCCTGGGTTGACGATTGGTTATTAATGTATGATTCCGCCACGGATGGCATCGGTTCTGCGGATAAGGATGGTAATACCAATGACGGTTCGTTTGTGGCGGAACTCGAAAAACTGACGTATAACTTCGGAATAGAATATTGGTACTCCAATTTGTTTGCTCTGCGGGCGGGTTTTATGTATGATAAGCCTGGCAATATTACGATGAAAGGTAAATGGCCAGTACCAACTTTCGGGGCTGGTTTGCGCTGGGCGGGTATGGGATTCGATTTCGGCTATACCGCCGGTGATCCCGGACATCCCCGTCAAAATACAATGTTATTCTCGATGAATATAAAATTTTAATTTTAGATAATCAGAACAGTTCTTACCCTATTTAAAAAAGGCTAAAAACCTAACACGATGAAAATATATAAATATTTGATTACCGGGATAACACTAATTGTTTTAGCTAATAAAGCCGCATACGGTAGGTTTGAACCCCAGTATCGGATTGCGACTGCTCCATCGGTTGTGAAAAATACTGCGCCTGCAGCTATTCGCATTTGCGCCCTGCGCGTCAGCTTCCCGGCTGATGAAGATGAAACCACCACCGGCACCGGGCAATTCCTAATGTCCGCCGTAGAGACTCCCTGTGATGACGAATTCGTAGTTGATCCGGCGCCTCACAATCGGGCTTATTTTCGGGATCATATTCGCTCTCTGGCAAATTATTATAGACAGGTTTCCCGCGGCAAAGTGGCGATAGACACGACTAATTCGGAAGTTTTCCCGCTGGATGATAATAGCAGTTATCAGATTGATCATCCGATGGCATATTATCACCCGTTTCTGGTTAAAGATTCGGTGGATTTGCGTTTAAGTGAACTTTTAGTCGAGGCGGTCCAGAAAGCTGATCCGGATGTAGATTTCACGCAATATGATGTGGTGGTAGTTTTCCATGCCGGGGTTGGTCAGGATTTTGCCATTACGCTGGATCCGACGCCTTATGACATCCTGTCAGCTTTTATGAATAAGGATGATCTGAGGGCATTTTTAGCGCCGAATGATTCCGACTTTCAGGGCATCCTGGTAGAAGATGGGACGGCTTTCGTGGATTGCGGCTTAATTTTACCGGAAAGCCAGAACCATTTGCTTTATGATAATTGGGAAGAAGTTTTCGGTGAAAGCGATTCTCCCTGTCATTATCAATTTGGATTGAACGGCACTCTGGCATTTATGTTTGGTTTTTATCTCGGCCTGCCGTGTTTATTTGATACGGAAAGCGGAATGACCGGTATCGGCAGATTTGGTTTGATGGATCAAGGCTCGTCTAATTTAAATGGGCTAGTCCCAGCGGTGCCGTGTGCCTGGGAACGGGTTTTTCTGGGCTGGGAAACGCCAGTAATCGCCAAAAATTTTGAAGATGTTGTCCTTAAAAAAGTCGGTTCTGCTTCCGATACGAGTGTTTGGAAGATTCCGATCAATGCTAACGAATATTTTTTAGTGGAAAATCGGTGTGCTCACTTTCGCCTAGGCGTTAGTTTTGATAGCCTTCAATACCGGATTTATGAGGAAAACGGCATGGTGGAATGGCCACTGAGTTTTCCATTGATTCGCGATTCACTAAAAGCCGAGTTTTCGCCAGAAACCGGCGTAATGTTGTCGGTGCCAAACTATGATTACGGTCTGGAAGGCTCTGGTTTACTAATCTGGCATATTGATGAATCGGTTATCAATACCAATTTAGCTACCAATCGCGTCAATGTTGACCGGGAACATCGGGGAGTTGATCTGGAAGAAGGCGATGGCGCGCAGGATTTGGGATATGAAGCCGATATTTTGAATAAAGATATCGAGGATGGTTGGTTTTTCGATCCCTGGTTTGCCGGGAATGACGGCTTTATTGATCTTAATTCGGATTATATTTTAGATGCGGAAGAACATGTCGGCTTTACGCCTTATACTAATCCGTCAACTTGTAGTAATAATTATACTTTTACCGGGATTAGTATTGACAGCATTGGCCCAGCCGGTGAAGTAATGACATTCAGAATTAAATTGGAGGATGCCCTCCCGAATTTTCCGCTTAACCTGAGCGCAGGAGCTAAAGATATTCTACCGCTAGATCTGAATCCAAATGACCAGATTGAAGAATTTCTGATAATAGACGACAGCTTAAGAATTTATACTGCTATCGGCGATCAAATAGTCGCTTTGCCCTACCAGACATCAATTGCGCTGGATAAGGATAGTTTATTGCTTTATGGAGCAGTTCAGAAAAATAATCAGACGTCTCTTCTGAGTTTATCTGTCTGGAAATTAGGGTACAGTGGCCAGATTACTACAATTGATACAATCAGTATGAATTTTCAGGTTCTGGTCAGTTCTCTTCTGCCAGTAAAGGGAGGCGTGTTATTCGCTGCTCAAAATTATGCTGATAACCGAAATTACCTTCACCTTTATCAGACTGCTACTCAGGATATTGAGTCGTTGACGCTCGCTTCGCAAGTTAAAAAGCTGGTCGGCGGCGACGATAATATTTTCGGAATAACGGATAATAATCAGGTGGTACAGATTCGCCTGAAACCTCTTTCAGCCGAAGTCGTAGCCGATTTGCCGAATGCCTTATCTGGAACAATGGTGATGGCCTTTATCAATCAAAATGAATCCGTGGATTTGGTTCATTGCACCGATTCATTGCTAACTCTTGTTCTCGACATCGGCACCTCAAATGAAGTTGTTTTGCGACGGGAACAGGAATTTAACAGCAATTTAGCCTGCGCTGATATAGATGGCGACGGAAAAGTCGAAATTATCACCGCCACTTCCAGCCAGATTCTGGCATTCAACGAAGAATTGACAGTTAGAAACAATTTCCCAATCAGGGTTCCTAATATTCTGGGTTCCGACCAGTTCGAATCGGAATTATTGATTGCTGACTTAGATAATGACGGAAAAAAGGACATCATTATCAATACTTCTTCAGCTTTGTTGGCGTTTAATTATAAAGGTGATTTATTGAATGGTTTCCCCAAAATTGCCTACCAGACAAGCGAAAAATCCGGCATTCTATTGAACACTCAATCCGGTCTGGCTTTTCTGGCGCTAACGCCAACCGATTCAGACATTCAAAATTACGATCATATAACGGCAGTGCGACTATCCTCTTTTTCACATAATTCTGACGATTGGATTTGTTACGGTGGAAATGCTGCCCGTCAATTCTACTATCCGGTGAAGTCCCAGAGCAGTCCGATTCAGTCTAAGTCATTACTGGATAATGCCAAAACTTTTTGCTGGCCGAATCCGCCCAAAAATAATCGTACTTACATTCGCTACTTTCCTAACAGCAATTGTAACATTTCGATTAATATTTACGATTTAGCCGGTGATCTGATCGCCGATTTCAAGGATTCCTCGCCTGTAATCGGCGAGCCGAATGAAAAGGAATGGAACGTTAGCAATGTGGAAAGCGGGGTCTATTTCGCCGTTGTTAAAGCCAAATCCGGTGCGCGTACCGATTCAAAGGTGATAAAAATTCTGGTGGTGAAATAATGACCGATCGCCAGATTTGCCGGGGATCACTGGTCATTTCTCTGGTTGTTCTATTTTTTTTTAATCCGGCTGGCGCGCAGTTCGGTACCTATAATCATTCCGAGCTGGAGTGGATGAGTTTTGAAACGGCTCATTTCAAAATCCATTATCATAAAGGTGCGGATTGGACTGCTCACCGCACAGCGGAAATCGCCGAAAATATCTACGGCCCGATAACCGAATTTTATCAATTTGAACCGGATGAAAAAACCGCTCTGATAATCCGTGATACCGACGATATATCGAACGGTGCGACTTATTATTACGACAATAAAATCGAAATCTGGGCAACACCACTCGACTTTCCTTTTCGGGGCAATCACGATTGGTTGCGCGACGTCATTACCCACGAGTTTACTCATATTGTTTCATTACAAAAGGCGATGAAGTTCGGGCGTTCGGTTCCGGCAATTTACGTTCAGGTGCTGGATGATGAACCGGAGAAGCGCGAAGACGTGGTTTATGGCTACCCCCGGATAATTGCCTCTTATCCAATCTCCGGTATGGTAATCCCAATGTGGATGGCGGAAGGTATGGCGCAATATATGTTCCCCGGAAATTCTAATGATTTCTGGGATACCCACCGTGACATGCTTCTGCGCGATCGTGTGCTTCATAAATCATTATTGTCTTTATCGGAAATGGGTTCGTTCGGGAAACGCGGTACTGGCAACGAATCGGTTTATAATCAAGGCTATGCCTTTACCCGTTATCTCGCAGATCATTACGGAACCGAGACTATTCCGCGCCTGGCGGAGGAACTTTCCAAGCCGGTGCGAATGTCAGGCGAAACGGCTCTGAGAAATGTTACAGGCGTCCCGGCTGATGAAATTTACCGGCAATGGCAAGCCGAACTGGAACAGAAATATTTCAAACAAACTGAAATTATCCGGGCTAATGAAAAAGCCGGCGAAATCATTCTGGCAGAGGGTTCAATGCAATTAAGTCCGGAATGGAGCGGTGATTCCTTACTTTATTTTATGTCCAATAAAGGACGAGATTATTATTCTCAAACTGCATTGTTCGTATATGACGTTCACCGGAAAAAAAGTCGGATGCTGGTTTCTCGAATTAATTCGAGAGTAGCGGTCGCACCCGACGGACAAAATCTCTATTATTCCCGGGCGAGTAAACCGAATCGGCGCGGCTCGGTATTTTTCGATATTTATCGCTATGATTTAAAGAAACGTAAGGAAAAACCGCTGACTAAAAGCGCTCGGGCCTATAATCCAACCCTTTCGCCGGATGGCAAAAATATAGCTTTCGTTACCGGTCGAGATGGCACCAGTAATGTGGCGCTAATGAATCTGGACTCAAATAAAATCAGAGAAATTACTACCTTTACCGAAGGAGTTGAGGTTTTTACTTTGCACTGGTCGCCTGACGGGCGAACGATTGCCTTCGACTATCTGATTGGTCACGGCCGTAATCTGGCTTTAGTTGATGTAGAAACCGGCGAAATGCAGATTTTTGATGAGGCGGATTACGATACACGCAATCCTTATTTTAGTCCGGATGGCCAGTGGCTATACTTTGCCTCTGATGAAACCGGGATTTACAATATCTATCGGCAATCGCTAACTACCGGCGAGCGACAACTGCTGACGAATGTCACCGGCGGCGCCTTTATGCCGGCGGTCAATGAGAAAGGCGAATTGGTTTTTGCGGTTCTGGATGATCGAGCTTTTAAGATTGCTTGCCTTAAAAATCCCGAACCGATTGAGCCGCGATTGGCAGTTTATCGGGACTACGATACCAATATTCCACCAGTATCAGAAATTCAGCCAGTATCCATTCCGGAACCGCAGAAATATCACGACCAATTTGCCAAGATGTTTATTTTGCCGCGCTTGATGATTGATTATGGAACGGTCAAGCCGGGATTCTACTGCCTGTCAAATGAGATAATCAACCGCTTCAATATCTTTGCGGGAGCTTCGATTAATAGGATCAAAGACCGCGACCTTTTTCTGATTCTGGAATATCACCAGTGGGAACCGACTTTCTTCCTGGAAATTTACAATATCAGTCGCAGTATATTTAATCAGAAATCGGTTTACAAGGGTTGGCCAGTAGTTGCGGATTATACTTTTTATCTGACGGAAGCCTATGGCGGCGTTTCCCGCCCTCTCGACGGTTTTAATAATGTTCGCTTCGATATAAAATGGTCGCGTTACCGTACCAGTAGTGACGAAACCATCAAAGCCGCCGAAATTTACCAGAACGGCTTTTCCTATGATTATTATCGAGGCGTTGATTTTCAACTGCACTGGCAAATGCGTATGATGTTGCCGACGGTCAATGAGGAGACCAATCCGGATAATGGTATTCTGCTGGATACTTATTTTGGGCGTAATTATGACAAATTTATTCAAGGCTTTAAAGTCAATAGCAGTTACAGTACCCTTCAGGTAGATTTTCGCAATAATTACTATTGGCGTCTGGAACACGAAGGCAATTGGTATCACAAATACCCATTATTTAAAAATTTGGTTGGTACTTTAAGATGGCGTTTCGGCTGGATTTCCAAGCCGGATGTTGATTCTTTTTTCAATTTTTTCGCGGGTGGACAGCCGGGTCTGAGGGGCTATCCATTTTATAGTATCGAGGGGCGTAATATGAGCAGTTGGCATTATACCTGGCGTCTGCCGCTTTTTCGCGAGAAGAATTTTCAAATCCTGACATTCAATTTGCAAAATGCCTTTGTGGCGACTTATATTGAGGCCGGTAATGCCTGGAATCAGGTGACTGGTTTTCCGGGATTGAAATGGGAACAATTTAAGACCCAGCCTGTTTCAGTGCTGAGTAATATTGTGAACGACTTTAAAAGAGATGTGGGTTTTCAAGTGCGTATGAGTGGTTTTTCATTTTATTCCTATCCCACCTCGATCAGTCTGGACCTTGTTTATGGGCTGGATGATTTTGAGGTGGTTTCCAATTCTAAAACGTATCAATACGGACACGAATGGCGAACTTATTTCACGCTTTTATTTGGCTTGTAAGGGAGGCAATATGAAATCGAGAATCTTAGCCGCAATGCTATTTTTCGTAATTTTAATCCCCGTTATGGGATTCGGTCAGTCATATTTTGATGAACCTGCGACGGTAACCGAACGCGACCGTTTGGTTTATAATATGAGATATGCCCAGACCGAGGCAGACACTTTTATTTTCAATTACGAGAAATCACCTGGTTTGGCTTTCTTTTTATCGGCGGTTGTACCGGGCGCCGGCGAATTTTATGCCGGAGCCAAATACCGAGCGGCGGCATTTTTCAGTGTGGAAGTCGTTTCTTGGGTTGGCTATTTTAACCGCAAGAATAATGGGGAGAAACTGGAACGGAAGTATATGAAGTGGGCAGACACTTACTGGGATGCCTGGCGATGGTATGAAAATGGTCTCTCCACCGAATACTTTGGGCTTTCGGATTCCAGTCGTGGTTTTGGATCCCATACTATCTATTTAGAATATGACGGCGAAGAGTACAAAGCCGATGTTTCCTATCTGGATCGTGAACTTCCCGGCTGGCAAACATATTTACAAAATGGCACCCTAAAACCAATCAAAACTCGCGATTATTATGAAAATATCGGCAAATACGACCAATTTGCTTCCGGTTGGGATGATTTTGACCAGATTGTATCGGCGGTTGATTCTCTGAATATTCCCACCAGTCCTCTGCGCAAAAATTATCTCAACCAACGCTACGATTCCAATCAATCGCTGAAGATGGCCACCAATTTTGCGACCGTTATTATGTTCAACCATTTAATCAGCGCTTTCCATGCTCAAATCGCCGCTAAAAATTACCGCCCGCCGGAGCAAAAAGATGTCAGCTGGCATATCGGCTTAGTGACTGATTGTACTTATAAAATGCCAGTCCGCGGTTTGACTTTCTCTTTGGCATTTTAAAATAATTTACAGATAGAATTTACCTGGAACTCTACCGAATTTAATGTATCCTAAACGCCCATTCCTAAAAGTTTTCTTGATTAGCCTGCTGCTTATTTATTTAAGCAATTGTGCCTCTAACAAAACCAAACCCGTTACGGATTTCGAGCAACATTTTCGACAGGGGATGGAATATTTTAACAAGAAAAAATGGGACAAGGCGATCGAGCATTTTACTTTGGTCGTTATCAATTCCCCGGGTGGCGAACTGGCTGACGATGCCCAGTTTTATATCGCCGAATGTTATTTCAAGCGTAACGAATATCTCCTGGCGGCTTCGGAATATCAGCAACTGATTAACCGCTATGCTTACAGCGAATACGTCGAGGAAGCCTTTTATAAAATCGCTCTTTCGCAATACAAATCTTCTCCGCGTTACCAGCTTGATCAAGAGTATTCCTTATATGCATTGCAGAGTTTTCAGGATTTTATTGATACCTATCCCCAAAGTCGCTTCGGAGCCGATGCGGAGCAGAAAATCGTCGAAATTCGCTCGAAATTAGCCCGCAAGCTTTTTGAAAGCGGAAAACTCTATCGCAAATTGCAGGAATGGAAAGCGGCGATTATTTACTTTGACAAGGTACTGGAAATCTATTACGATACGGAATGGGCGGAAAAAGCTCGACTGGAAAAAGCCTACTGCCTGATTCGTCAGCGCAATTTCGATCAGTACGATCTTCTCTTTAAGGAAATTCTAGCCCGCTCCAGCCCTCAAACCGATCCGAATGCCATTGAGCATCTGCGCATTTCCTATCGGAAAGAACTGCGTAAAATCGAGAGGGAACAACGCAAGAGAGCAGATTGAAAGTCGGCCTATTCGGCGGAACCTTCGATCCGCCGCACAACGGCCATCTGGAAATTGCCCGGGCCGCTATCCGAGTTTTCTCTTTGAATAAATTGATATTTATCCCGGCTAATATTTCCCCTACTAAAACTTCAGAAATTCATGCAGACCCGGTTCATCGTCTAGCGATGCTGAAGCTGACTTTGCAAAACGAACCAGATTGCGAGATTTCCACTATTGAAATTGAACGCGGCGGAATTTCTTATTCGATTGACACTATCCGGGCAATTAAATACCAAATGGGTCTCGAGCGCGAAAATTTATTTTTCTTGGTTGGCGCCGATAGTTTGATAGAATTTCATACATGGCGGCAACCGGAAGATATTTTACAAGAAGTACAGGTCGTTGTTGCTCGTCGTCCTGGCTTTGATTTAAGTCAGGTTAAGTCAGAATATTTAGATAAAGTCCTCTTTTTCGACGCGCCTTTGATACCGTTTTCGTCGTCCGATATTCGTCAAATTGTTAAAAACGGCGGAAGGATAGATGCATTCGTTCCGCCGGCTGTGGCTGAATATATTCGTCAAAACGAACTATACTGCCGGTCGGCTTAAATTAGTCGTTGAGCCCTAGTATTTTGTAATCACTTGTTATTCAGATAGACCGAATCGATCGGGCATAAACTCTCGTACGAATAATAAAGCAAGCCAGAAAGTTTTCACCGAAAGAATAACTACATCAAGAAGGCACTTTTCAGATCGAGAGCTGATTCCAGTGGTTTATGGCGCGCCGTAAATTACTCCGAAAGCTACGATTCAGGCGATTAAAACGTGCAATCATTGCTTTTATATCTTGACGTTTATTGCAAATAGCCATCGGGCAAACGGGTGCGATGGGTTTGATTCCGTAAGCCCGTCCAATGGCGCTGATATGTTTTTTCGGCCAATTAAGCACGGGGCGGATGATGCGTATTCGGCCGCCCAGTTGTATCTGAATCGGTTGGAGCGATTCGAGACTCCCTTTGAATATCAGGTTCATTAGACCAGTTCCGAGATAATCGTCGAGATTATGTCCGAAGGCTATGGCGTTACAATTGTTCATTATCGCAAACTGAAAAAGTTGTTTGCGCCGTGCACGAGCACAGATGTAGCAATTGATTTGAGACGATGCTGGTAAATCACTATCCAGTATCGAAAATGGTATTTGCCAGTCTGACATTAGATCAACAATTTCTTCGAGTTCTTCAGGGGTCAGCGCCACCGATTTCTGGCGAACATAAGCCGCCGATAATTCCAGATTTTTAAACTCAGCGCAACGCAATTCGCATAAAAGACAACATAGAACCAGACTATCGAGACCACCGGAAACGGCAATGAGGATTTTTTGACCGTCGGCAATCAGATTATATTGGTTATTGAGTTTATCGAATTGCGCAACCAGCGAAGCCATATTAACCGGCGGCGAGTTTAAAGGTAATTACGTCGCCGTCGTGAACCAGGTAGGACTTGCCTTCAATGTGCACGAGTCCCTGTTCACGAAGAAGATTTTCACTGCGGAGATTTTCGATATCTTTCCAGTGGCGTACTTCCGCCTTGATAAATCGGTCTTCAAAGCTAGAATGAATCTCGGCGGCGGCTTTGACAGCTGTAGTATTGACCGGAATTGTCCAGGCTTGAACAATTTTGGATTCCATAGTGAAAAAAGTAATAAGGCGGAGCAATTCGTAGCCCGCCCGAATTAGGCGATCCAGACCTGGTTCGGCAATTTTCCATTCGTTCATCAAGATTTTCCGATCGGCGGGCGGCAGTTCAGACAATTCCAATTCCAGATTGGCAGAGACGGTCAGAAATAGGTTACCGGTTTGCAGGGCAAATTTCTCAAAGGCTTCTGTGATAGCCGATTTATTTCCGGATATGGCTTCATCCTCGGAAATATTTCCCAGGATAATCACCGGTTTATTGGATAAAAGCGCCAGTTCGCGAATGAAATATTCTTCTTCAGGATGAGCATGATATTGCTTGGCAGACTGCCCTTTAATCAGAAGACTGCGGATATCGTCCAGAATTTTTAATTGTTTTTTGGTTTGCTCATCGCCGCTCTTGGCTTTGGCAATCAATTTTTCACGGCGGTTTTCGACAATTTCCAGATCCTTCAATAGAATTTCGGTTTCGACGATTTCGAAGTCGCGTTGCGGATCGAGTTTTTCGTCAATGTGGACGACATTGGGATTCTCGAAGCATCGCACGACGTGGATAATAGCATCCACCGCTTGAATGTGACTCAGGAACTGGTTGCCCAGTCCTTCGCCTTTAGAAGCGCCACGCACTAATCCAGCGATGTCCACGAATTGTAACGTAGTTGGAATGATCTTATCCGGCTTATATATCTGGGCTAGCAAATCGAGCCGCTTATCCGGAACATTTACAACTCCGACATGTGGATTGATCGTGCAGAATGGGTAATTCTCCATTGCGACGCCGGCATGCGTCAGAGCATTGAACAATGTTGATTTGCCAACGTTCGGCAGACCGACAATCCCACATTTAAATCCCATTTATTGCTCCTGATGACCGGCTAATTTCATCACCAGCGAATATAGAAAAAAATCTATAACAAACATAATTTTTAAAACGATTTGGGTTTATAGACACAAGAAAATGGCTCCCGTCATTTTTTATTCCTCAGGTCATGCTGAGTTTATCGAAGCATGAGTTCATCCGGCCGTGCGGATAAAGACAACTGCCGTTATTTAATCGCGTTAGACGGGTACCTTGCCTATATATACTACAGTAAATAATTTAAATATGCTTGTGCTGGGTTAGAAAATTACTTAAATTTGCCAGCGCTATTTAAAAGGGGTCGTAGTTCAACTGGTTAGAGCACCGGCCTGTCACGCCGGGGGTTGCGGGTTCGAGTCCCGTCGATCCCGCCAATTTTTCCAGAAAATATTAGGTTTTTTCGCTGATCTTGATTCGTATTTTTTGGCGTTGTTGAAATTGTTCAATCGCTAACAATCGATGAAAGAGAATGTTTCTATCTTTCGGACCAAAATGTATATTATTTCAGGAAAATGTTTATCGGGTTGATCTGGTTTTAGATGGTGTTCTCTGGGTAAAGTTTAGATAAAACTGATAATAAATTACTGGTTTAGAATCTTGATTATCTATAGTACTTGGCAAGTGCATAATTAATGATTAAAATCCTGATTAATAAAATGGTTCTCGGATTAACTTTACCGAATTCGAAAGTGGCTTGGGCTTCAATTTATCGTCTATATTTTTCTAAGTGATTGTTTACAACCGCTGTATTTAATTTAGTGCGGAGTACCGGCTCAGTTTAGCATTTCGAGAAGCCACAGTTTGGACAGGTCACACAGCCACTTTCATGGTAAACGTTAGAACCGCATTCCGGACAGGTCGTAATAGACTTTTTGTTATTGGTTGCAGAATGTTTTGGAGTAGGTTCGGGCTTCTTTAATGTTGTCGCTCCCTCAACGTCAAGTAATGAAAAATTCGGTTGGTTTCCGGTGGTTTTTTTCTTGCCTTCGCGTTCATCCAGATACCACTCGAGAGCTTTAGCAATGGCGTCCGGGGTCGAGAGAATTTGAGTGCCGTTTTCCCAGATCGGCGAAGGGCCACCAATGCCTTTTAACTGCTTGACAACGTCGCGAGCGTCAATTCCGGAACGCAGGGCGAGCGAAATTAAACGACTGATCGCTTCCGATTCGACTTGAGCCTGACTACCGGCTTTGCCGATATTAGTGAATACTTCACAGAGACCGTAATCGTCTTCATTGATCGTAATATACAAAGTGCCGTTACCCGTGCGAATGCGTTTGGTTACGCCTCGAGTCTCAGGCGGGCGAATGCGCGGATGCAGGGTTTGGTCAATTATTTGGGGCTGAACGGTTTGTTCCGATTTAGTTTGATCGGTTTGTTTGCCAATATATAAAACTTGTTCATCCCGACTGCCGTCTCGATAAATTGTGATACCTTTACAACCGGCTTCATAAGCCAGCCAATAGGCATCGAGAACATCCTGAACCGTAGCCGATTTGGGGAAATTGCAAGTTTTGGAGACCGCCGCATCTACCCATTTCTGAAAAGCGGCCTGCATCCGAACGTGCCATTCGGGCGAAATATCATGCGCCGTAACGAAAACCCGTCTGATTTCCTTAGGAATTTCTTCGATATGTTGGATTGAGCCCTCCGTGATGACCCGACGCATTAATTCTTCACTGTATATACCAGTCTCTTTACAAAGCTGTTCGAAGTACGGATTGACATAAAGCAGTTCGGTGCCATCCATAACTTTTTTAGTGAACGCTAACGAAAAGATCGGTTCGATACCACTTGAGCAGTCGGCAATCATTGAAATTGTACCGGTTGGCGCAATCGTGATGCAGGTCGAATTGCGATATTTGGGACCGTCCGGGAAATAAATGCTATCGTCCCAGGCGGGAAAAGTACCACGACTCTCGCCTAATTTGGTAGAGGCTTCCTTGGTTCGCGTATAGATAAATTTCATTATTTCGTCGGCTAATTGGAGCGCCTCATCCGAATCGTAAGGTATTTTCAAACTGAAAAGAATATCGGCAAATCCCATAACTCCCAGACCGATCTTACGGGTCTTTTTTACCATCGTTTCGATTTTCTTCAGCGGGAATTTATTGATGTCAATTACGTCATCCAGAAATTGAACGGCTAAGTCAATAGTCTCGCCGAGGCGCTTATAGTCAATTTTATTCTCGGAAATAAAATTGGCTAAGTTGATTGAGCCCAGATTGCAGGATTCGTTTGGCAAAAGTGGTTGCTCACCACAGGGATTGGTTGCTTCAATGTCGCCTAATTTCGGAGTGGGGTTCATTTGATTGATGCGGTCAATAAAAATTACCCCGGGATCGCCGTTGTACCAGGCATTCTGGGCAATCAGTTTGAAAACTTCAGCCGCATTAAGAGTGCCGACGATAGTATTGTCAACCGGATTGACCAGTTCATACTGTTCGCGTCGCCGGACTTTTTCCATAAATTCATCGGTTACGGCGACCGAAATATTAAAATTCGTTAGCTCATTGCTATTTTTCTTGCAATCTACGAATTCGAGGATATCGGGATGATCAACGCGTAGAATTCCCATATTAGCGCCGCGCCGGGTGCCACCTTGTTTGACGGCTTCCGTGGCGGCGTTGTAAACTTTCATAAAGGATACTGGTCCGCTGGCAACCCCACTGGTAGTTTTTACAATGCTTTTTTTGGGGCGAATCCGGCTGAAGGAAAAGCCGGTTCCACCGCCACTTTTATGAATTAGTGCGGTGTCTTTTAAAGTCTGAAAGATGGATTCCATCGAATCATCAATCGGTAGGACAAAGCAAGCCGAAAGCTGCCCTAGTTCACGACCGGCATTCATCAAGGTTGGTGAATTGGGGAGGAAGTCTTTACGAATCATCATCTGGTAAAATTTTTCGGTTGTGCGGGGAATGCTGGAGCGCGGAGAATAATTAGCCTCGGCTTCGGCTACTGCTTCAGCCACTCTCCGGAATAATTCCTCGACCGTTTCGACGGCATTGCCATTTTTATCGTGCTGAAGGTAGCGTTTGGTTAATACCTCCATCGCATTTTTGGAAAATAAAGGTTTTTTCTCGGGTGTAACTTGAATATTTTCAGGATTAATTGACAGAGAATTTTCTGGAATATTCTTTTCGGGCGATTCGTTTTTGGGATTTTTAAAATCTATGGTAATCGACTCAGACATTCGCGAAAATCTCCTATTTTGAGTTAATTGATTGAGCCCATTTTAATTTTCAAAAGTTAAACTGGGTGAAAGTTAGTAAGTTCATACCAAGTAGTCAAGTAAAAATACAAGATTTTGTATTTACCGACGAGAATAATACCAATTGTTGGGTAATAAGCGTTAGTGAATATATGCTAGTTACTTTGACAAAAACTTTAAAATAGACTGGGTAATGTTTATCCAATCAAGTAATTAAAAACATTTTTAAAATTATTTAGTGCTATTAAATTATCAACGCTTTTTTGCATTGCGGGTGTAGTTCAATGGTAGAACTCCAGCTTCCCAAGCTGGCCACGGGAGTTCGATTCTCCTCACCCGCTCCAATAACGGTAGCTGGACGAAAATAATTTGTTTTAAATTTTCCCAAGTTTGCCGCGGGAGTTCTCTCGTAGAGACCCCCGGTGGGGGATTCTCTTCATCCGCTCGAATCCTTATATTTTTATTTAAAATCAAAACAAACTGGTTTCCAAAAAATTTCAGCATTTCGTATAAATTTTGTTTTTCCGGTCGGGATTAGCGAATTTTGGGCAGTTTTTATTAATATGAAGCAAATTTCAAGCAATTATAAAAAATGGTGCTGGAATCGTGGTTGAAATTATCGAAGTAAAGCCCAACAGTCTGGCTGAAGTGAGTGGTATCCGTCGAGGAGACCAGATTGTCAGCATCAATCGCCAGCCGATCAACGATTTCCTTGATTTGTATTTTCATCAATCTGGAGAGAAATGTAAAATTACTGTGCTACGGGACGGTCACGAAAAAATATTCCAGATTAGAAAAAATGCCGATGAGCCACTGGGAATTGAATTATCTCCGCCGCGTCTAAAAGCCTGCGGAAATAACTGCATTTTCTGCTTTATCAAGCAAAATCCCCCCGGTATGCGACTGGCAATTTACTTCTGCGATGAGGATTACCGCTATTCATTTCTACTGGGAAATTATATTACCCTGACTAATTTAAATGAAGCCGAACTTAAACGCATTGTTTCACAACGCCTTTCGCCCCTGTATGTTTCGATTCATGCGACCGATGAAAATGTGCGACGCTATATTTTTCAATTGAAGAAGCCGGATAATTTGATGTCAAAGATCGCTTTTCTGTCACAAAACCGAATTGATCTGCATACTCAAATAGTACTGATTCCGGGAATTAATGACGGTGCGGTACTCGAAAAAACGCTGGCGGATTTATATACTTTCCGGGATTCGATATTATCGGTAGCGATCGTACCGGTCGGTCTCACCGTGCATCGTCGCCATTTGCCCGTTCTCCCCGCGGTGGATGCGCAGCTTGCATCTCAATTGCTCGAAAATGTTCGACATTGGAATCGCCGGTATGAGAATCGCGACGGAGAGCACTGGGTTTTTCTTTCGGATGAATTTTATTTGTTAGCCGGTCAAGATTTACCGGGGCGCAAATTTTACGGTAGTTTTCACCAAATTGAAAACGGAGTCGGATTGACACGGGCGTTTCTTGACGATTTCAAGCGGCAGAGTCGCAAGTTACCGCTCGCCGTCAGTAAGGAGAAAAAAGTGCTTTTCGTTACCGGCACGCTGGCGGCACCTGTTTTGAGTAGATATGTTACCGCACGCTTGAATCAGATTAATAATTTCTCGGTGGATCTTTTACCGGTAATTAATAATTTTTTCGGGCCATCGGTAACGGTGGCAGGATTATTGACAGGTCAAGATATTATTGCCCAGGCAATTAATATTGACGAGTATGACTTAATTGTATTACCGCCGCGAGTCGTTAATGAAGACGGAGTTCTTCTCGATGATTTGTATCCTCACCAGATTGCCGCGGCTTTGCACAAACCGGTGCAGGTCTGGGACGGCAATTTTGGTAAATTAGTGGAAGAAAATTATGACTGAACCAATTGTGGCAATTGTCGGGCGACCGAACGTCGGCAAATCAACTTTATTCAATCGCCTGACGCAGAAGCGTAAATCTATCGTACATTCCGAAGCCGGTATTACGCGCGATCGAGTTTACGAAACCGTAAATTGGGCGGGGCGTCAGTTTTTGCTGATTGATACCGGTGGCTTTGTTCCGGAAAGCGCCGATCAGATTACAAACGCAATTCGCGAGCAGGTCAAATTAGCTGTTAATGAAGCCGATCTGGTTATTTTTATGGTGGATGCAAGTGAACCGATGACTGCACTCGATCGTGAAATTGCCGCGATGATTCGGCGCTCCCAGCGGGATTATTTAGTCGTTGCCAATAAGTGCGATAATGAGCGATTGGAAATTAATAGTCTGGAATTCACCGAATTGGGCTTGGGCGAGGTTTTCCCGATTTCGGCTTTGAATGGACGCTATATCGGCGATTTGCTGGATGCTATTTTACAAAAAATTCCCCAGAAAATTGCCACAGTTAAGGAAGAGAAAGAACATTTACAATTGGCAATCGTCGGTATGCCGAATGTTGGCAAATCTTCGATTTTGAATGTTCTGGCCGGTTCCGAAAAGGCTATTGTAACCGACATACCCGGCACAACCCGCGATGCGATTGATACCGAGATAAAATATTTTAACGAACCGGTTACTCTGATAGATACAGCCGGAATGCGCAAACAGCGCCGTATCAAGGACGAAGTGGAATATTATAGTTTTCTACGTGCCTCTCGGGCAATCGAACGCTGTAATGTTGCTCTGGTGGTCATTGATGCCGTTAAAGGTTTTACTCGCCAGGATGCGGCTATCGTCCGCCAGGTTATTGACCTAAGAAAAGGCCTGGTGATAGCGATTAACAAGTGGGATCTGGTTCAGCGCGAAACTAACACTCAGGTTAATTACCAACGCAATTTGATCGAACAATTTCGCGAACTTGAACATTATCCGATACTTTTTGTCTCGGCTAAAACGCACCAGCGGGTGCCTAAAATTCTGGAAACGGCGCGGATGGTCTATGAGAATCGCAAAATGCGCATAGAAACCAATGAATTGAACAAATTTCTACAGGATGTCATTAATCGCACGCCACCTCCGGCAAATCTGGGCAAATTTATCAAGATAAAATATGTTACGCAGGTCAAAACCGAGCCGCCGGTTTTCGTTTTTTTCTGTAACGAGCCGCATTTAATCAAAGAAGATTACCGCCGCTTTTTAGAAAATCAACTACGTCGCCAGTTTGGTTTTATCGGGGTGCCACTGATAATCTCCTTCCGAAAAAAATGAAGATAATCCATCATTTAACTTTTACCATCCTATGTCTAGTTGTGGCAAAACAAGCACTGGCAATTGATCAATTTGATAGGATTGCCGCCGATGAAAGCTACTGGCAAGCGCTAGTCGCCGTCAAAAACGATCTGAGACCATCTCGCGAATTGCTAAAACAGCCGACGGTCGGTTATAAAGATTTGAGACCGACTTTGCCTTTCAGTTATCGGTCGGCGCAAGGCCATTTCTTGATTCATTATACTTTGGAAGGTAACGATGCAGTTGATGCAACGATTACGAATGCTGACGGTGTGCCGGATTTTGTTTATGAAACTGCGCGAGCCGCTGAGCGAGCTTACAGCTTGCTGATTGATACGCTTGACTTTCAGCCGCCACCGATTGATGATGAATCCACTCCGGAAATTGATTTCTACATCATTAATCTGGGTGGTGCCGCCTATGCTTATACTTATAATGAGAATCCAGTTCAGAGTACTCCCGATCGTCCCTATGATTATACTGCTTATACGGTAATTGATAATGACTTTGCAGGCTATCCGACAATCGGCTTGAATGGTTTGCGAGTTACGGTTGCCCATGAATTTTTTCACGTAGTGCAGCTCGGTTACAATTGGTGGGAAAATAACGGCTTGACGAATTCTGGTGGCGGGCGGACAAGCGCCGATGATTATTTCCTGGAATGGTGCTCGACCTGGTTCGAAGAACGGGCTTATCCGGAAGTGAACGATTATCTCTTTTACGTCGGCGCTTTTTTCAATTATCCACTTAAATCGCTTTGGAATTATGATTATGCCTATGCGTTAGGAGCTTTTCTTAGATTTATGTTAGATCGTTATGGCGAGAATCTCTTGGTCAAAGTCTGGGAGGAGATCAAGACTAATTATGCTTTCGAATCGCTTCAGGCGGTTCTGGCGGATGATTATAATGCCGATTTAGCCGATTTGTGGAATGAGTTTTATCTCCGATGCTATTTTACCGGAGAACGCTATGATCCCGATTGGGCGCTTTCCAGCGATGCTATGCAATTTCCATTGTTACAAATTCCGGCAACTAACAAAGTTGTCTTTACAGAAAGTGCGGTTTTTACTCCATCAATAGAACCCTTTGCGTGCGTGCCATATCAAGTAGTGTTCGACCAGAATTGGTTATGTGGAATAAATGTCAATTCATCATCGCCGGAGAATTTTCTCGGACGTTACTTGTTCATTAAAAATCGGGTCGGAAAAATAGCCGAGACATTGTCACTTAATCAAAATTTATTAGTCGGTAATGCCGCCAATAATGATTCTCTACTTATTTTTATGACTAATAGCAGTAAAACTACAACTCCTAATCTGACTGTGACAATTTCCAAGGTGGGTGATGAATTTCGAATAGCGTCAACTATTAAAAACGTCTATCCAAATCCGTATTCTCCGGGAAAATCGGGAGATTTGATAGTGGATCTACAGGTGGGTCAGATTGTTAATTCAATCAAGACGAACTGGTTTGACCTTACGGGACGAAATGTTTTTCAGAAGAATTTTGATAATGGACTGATCAAGATTGGTAATTATTCGTTATCATTCTCGAGTGATGAATTAAGACAGGCGCAACTTGCATCCGGTGTCTATATTATGCAAATTGCGATCGGAAGCAAGAATCTAACGCGCAAAATTTTACTACTGAAGTAAATATAAAATTTATGGCTGAAATGTTACCGCAAGGGCTAAAAACAATTGCTGATTCGGCTGAAATTATGCTTACAGTCAAAGATTCAAAGTTTATCGGGTATTGTTTTCCGGTTGCCGATAAGTCCGAAGCAGTCCAAAAAATAGCGGAAATTAGCCAGAAGCACCGAAAAGCTACTCACATTTGCTGGGCGTATCGAATTTATGAAAATAATCAATTGCTATATTATGCTCACGATGCGGGCGAGCCACGCGGTTCAGCCGGAGCGCCAATCTTAAAAGCGCTAACCAGCCGGCAGTTGGTCAAAGCGCTTGTCGTAGTCGTGCGATATTTCGGCGGGACGAAGCTGGGAATAGGAGGCTTGATTAGGGCATACGGCGCTACGGCCGGGAAGACGCTCGATCTTGTCGAACACAAACCTTTTATCCAGCGCCAAACCCTAAGAATCGAATGCCCGCTAGCGAAATACTCACAGCTGGCACATTTTCTCGGGCGTTTTTCGGAATCGAGCAAGCCGGAATTTACCGAAAATAGCGTCATAGTTACGGTGCAAATTGAAGTGAAGAAAGCGGATGAGTTCCGAACGGAATTGAACTCGATTCCTGGTTTAATTATCACTACATAAAAATATCCTGCAACAGCGCTGGCGGATTAAGGGAACCGTGAAAATCACGGTGGGTACCTCCCGAACGGATCAAGTTTCTTCAACGAGGAAGCGTACTTTAGCCGTTCGGAGTCCGGCTCCCAAATCTATGGTGTTGGTTCCAAAAACACTCGCCCCACTATTGCAGGATAATTTTTCAATAAGCGTTTCATACAAAAGCAATATAGCATTAATTAAGAAATTCGTCAATAGGTTCGGCGAAAATATTTGTATGTTTGAGAGGGAAATATTTTGTTAAAATTAAAAGGCAATGACTTAAATATTCAGGATTCTTCGGCTTTCGATTGATTCCAGATTTTATCCAGCTCTTCCAGGGAGGTATCTTTGATATTCTTGCCGGTGGCGGCTAATTCGGTTTCGATAGCCTGAAAACGCCGGATAAATTTAGTGACTGTTTGTCGCAAGGCTTCTTCCGGGTCAATTTCGAGAAAGCGGGAGAGATTTACCATTGTAAAAAGCAAATCGCCGAATTCAGCCATGATTTCATCTTTATTGCGAGTAGCAATGGCTTCTTGCAATTCGCTCGTCTCCTCGGAGATTTTAGCCCAGACCGGTTCGATGGCGTCCCAGTCGAAGCCGACCTGAGCCGCTTTTTCCTGAACGCGACGCGCTTGCAGTAAAGCCGGGAGGGATTTGGGCAAACCGTCCATTAGGGATTTACGTCCCTCTTTCAGTTTAATTTCTTCCCAGTTTTTCTTGATGTCGCTGACATTTTCAACTTTAGTGGTGCCGAAAACGTGCGGGTGACGGCGAATTAGCTTGGCATTGATTTGTTGCAATGCGTCGCCTATGGTGAATTCACCGGCTTCAGTGGCGATCTGAGCCTGAAAAATTATATGGAGCAATAAATCGCCGAGTTCTTCTTTAATTTTGGTAGGGTTGTTTTCATGAATGGAGTCAATTAGTTCGTGAGCTTCTTCGAGCAAATAAGGCGTAAGAGAATCGCGAGTCTGAGCCTTGTCCCATTCACAACCTTGGGGACCGCGCAAGGTTTTGATGATCTCGATTAGTTCATCAAAATAGCGGGAAAATTCATCATTCATAATTAGGCGGGATTCGGCGTTGGCGGTAAAGGCGAGGAAGTTTAATTTGCTGGATATAAAAATTCTGCAGAGCTTGCATTTGTTTTTTATCATTCAGGTTGTCATCTTTATAACCGAGTAAATGTAAAATGCTGTGAATAATTACTAGGGCGAGCTCTTTTTCAAAGGTGACCTTAAAGGTATGAGCGTTATCCTCGATGCGATCGAGGCTGAGATAAATTTCGCCTTCTACCGGTTGGTCTATTTCATTGTAATTGATGCTAATTGTATCAGTCAGTTGATCTATTCCGAATAGCTTAATTTTCATTTCATTAAGAGTTTTATCATCGCTGGCAATGAAGGTGATACTCTGGACGTCTTGGTGTTCCATATTGACAATGTAAGAGACAACCTGTGCGACCGCCGGTTTTAATAGGGTATAATGATGGTGATTATTAAAGATTTTGACGGCTGTCATTTTTTCCCTTTTTAATTGTTGATTCAGTAGAATTGGACAATTCTTCCTGGCCGGGGTATTCGACGCGCAAATGATGGATGCCCCTTAAAATTGGCAGTATTCCGGTACCTTCCTTGAGATCGCCTTTGATTTTTTTTAGATCGGCTAAAGTCAGCGGGCATTCATCGAGTTGACCTTCTTTGAGGCGGCGTTCGATTACCGAATCTACAGCTTTTTCGATGGCTGACATAGTGGGTTTATTGAGTGAGCGACAGACCGCCTCAATGGTTTCGCAAATCATAACAATGCCGGTTTCTTTGGTTTGCGGTTTTGGGCCGGGATAGCGAAAATCGGCGTCATTGATTTCATCGGGCTTGGCGGATTTTTTGAGGGCTTTGTCGTAGAAATATTCAACGCGGGTAGTGCCGTGGTGAGTTGGAATGAAGTCCTGGATAACCTGAGGTAGTTTGTATTCATTTGCCAGCCGCAAGCCCTCTTTGACATGGTTAAGAATGATAATCGCGCTGAGATTGGGCGCCAATTTATCGTGTCGGTTATAATCAAAAGCCTGGTTTTCGATAAAATATTCGGGTTTGGTTATTTTGCCAATATCGTGATAATAAGCACCAACTCGAGCTAAAAGAGCATTGGCTCCGATCGCATCGGCGGCGGCTTCGGCCAAATTGCCAACCGTAACGCTATGAGTAAAAGTACCGGTGGCTTCGTGTGAAAGTAATTTTAAGAGCGGTTGATTAAAATCGGCCAGTTCGAGTAGCGATAGATCAGTAGTTATCCCAAAGAGATTTTCCAGCAAACCGATGATGCCATACGCCAGGAACGGTGCGAAAACGCCGTTAATCGTGGCGTAGAAAATATTATTCAGGATAATTTTTGGAGAGGAGTATTTCAGCATTTCAGTGATAAAAATGGCCAGGCAATACCCGAGTACGATGTAAATAATGGACTTGAAAATTTGACTGCGTTTACGCAATTTCCTGACCGAGTAAATCGCGAAAGTGCTTACGAAAACTGACACGATGATAAAGTTGAAATTGCCACCGATTTGGGCGCCAATAATCAAGCAGATGGTAGCGATGCCGACAAAAGCCACGCGGCTATCAAATAGAATTGTCAGTGACATCGCCGCCAGCGTAATTGGAATTGTATATTCGGAAATTTTAAAATGATTGACCAGAATAGCCGCAAAAACTGCCTGCAACACGAAAATAATCCCGATTAAAAACACTTTTTTTGGACTGGTGATAATATCGGTGCGGTAAGCAAATAAAAAGGTTATAAAAAAGGTAAAAATGATCGCAACAACCCCTACCTGGCAGATAAAAATTGCCGGATCACCAATTACCGGCAAAGCCCGCCGCCAACTGCGCTGGACATTGGCAAGACGCGCCTGTTCTTTGGCCATCGATTCGATTTTCTGATAGATTTCCGGAGTAATGCGGGTATTGGCATCCACGATTTTTTCGTTTTTAAGGACGACTCCTTTGCTAATGGGGACTTTCGCGATTGCTTCTGCTTGGCGTTTCTCGGTAATTTCCTTCTGGTAAATTAGATTAGGCTTCAAGAAGGCCACCACAATGTCGTAAGCGGCATTGACCACTTCCGGAGTGTAGTCATTTAAACGAGCTTGCAAAGCCAGTTTGGCTTTCGTCCAAGCTTCGGATAATTCTAAAACTTCATTCGGATTTTCTAAAACCTCTTGGCCGCCCTGAAGGAGGGCAATTTTATCGGAAATTATTTGCGATTTGGGAATATCGAGAATCTGTAAAACGTATAGTTCACTAAGGACTGATTTTACCTGATTTTGCATATGAGCCGAAAGCTGATTAGCGTTTCGGGTATCATACTGATATACCAGGGTTTTTAGAACCGGCGAATTTTTATTAAACTTATAATCGTTAAGGAATTTCTTCTGTAAGGCAAAATAAGTAATCGAATCGGCCGTCAGAGTTGCGAGGGCCTCTTCACTCCGATTCAGAGAAATATTACGGAGCGACTCGTCATATTTGATTCGAGCAGACCGCAAGCGGTCGATTTCCGTAAAGAGTTTCTGCACGTTCATCAATTCTGTGTTTTCGACATTTTTATCCTGAATGAAAACAAATGGGACTTTTTTGATAGCTCCGAGACGATCAGCCTCTAATTCCTGTTCTGTTTTCAGAATTGGAAAGTCGAACGGGGCAATTATTGACGAACGGGAGATGTCATTAATTTTATACTTGATAATGTTGTAATGAGTTTTGGGAAAGAGTAAGGCTAAGACTATGACTATTAAACCGCAGATTAAAAATACGCCGGTGCGTTGGCGTTTTGATTGGAAAACACCCTGCTCTTTGCTGGATATTTTCGATGAATTGATAGTTGCCACGGTATATGCTCGTAATTGAGAATTGTAACTACCAGCGCAGGGCGGCCGAAGCCCAGGTAAACCCGGAACCGAAGGCGGCCAGGATGAGATAGTCGCCTTTTTTATATTTACCTTCTTGAAGTGCATCGTACATTGCCAGAGGAATCGAAGCCGCCGTCGTATTGCCGTATTTATGGATATTGCTATAAATTTGATTCATTGGGATTTCCAGGCGCTGAGCAACGGCTTCGGTGATGCGCAAATTAGCCTGGTGGGGAATAATCAGGGCAATGTCGCTCTTTTTCAAATTATTGGCTTCCAGGGCGATATTGATCACTTCCGGGAATTTGGTAACGGCATGTTTGAAAACCTGACGGCCGTTCATTTTCGGATAGTGTTTACCTTCGTCCAGCATTTCTTTGGAAAGGCGTGGTCTTTTTGAACCGTCGGGCGCTTCTACCCAGAGTTCATTCGCATAACGGCCATCGCCGAATAAATGAGTAGAAAGAATCGCACTGTCGTCGTTAGAACGTGTAACGACGACCGCACCGGCTCCGTCGCCAAACAGGACGGCGACGTCACGCCCGGCGGTAGTAAGATTCAGCCCGACGGATTGGACTTCGACTCCAACGAGAAGTACATTTTGGTATTGCCCGGTTTTGATAAAGGCATCGGCTATCGCAAGCCCATAAATAAAACCACTGCACTGCACCCGGATATCGAGTGTTGGAACGTCAGGCAATTCGAGTAGAGCCTGTAAATAGCTACTGGTGCCTGGCGTCAGGTGTTCCGGGGTAGTTGTCGCAACGATAATTAAATCAATATCGTTTTTAGTTAATCCGGCATTGGAAATAGCTTCCAGTACTGCCGGTAGAGCCAGCTGGCTGGCGCCGCAGGGTGGGGTCACAAAACGCCGTTCGCGAATACCCGTTCGTTCGACGATCCATTCGTCGCTGGTATCCATCAGTTTTTCGAGATCGGCATTGGTTACTACATTTTCGGGGACATTTTTTCCGAGACCGGCGATTTTACTTTTATACATCACTAAAGATTCTCCTGTCACTTTTAATGCTGATCAGAATATACAATATCTTTGATATTAAGTTGAATTTCTTTATAGCCATTCCACTCATTTTCGTCAATTACAAAGGCGATATCAAGTGGCCGGTTGCTGATTAGCATTTCGTAATAGCAACCCATTTTCCAGCCGATAGCGCTTAAAACCGAACGATTTTGAGCCACTTTGAATTTCAGGTGATTTTCGCTAATTATGCGCGGCATCCCGGAGACAGTAACGTTACGGGTGCAAAATACCGGGCGCATATTTCCTGGTCCGAAAGGTGCCAATTTATGGAGATATGAGAGTGTCTGCGGGTTAATGTCGTTAAAGTCAATTTCGCTTTCAATTTGCAGACCGGGATTGAGCATCCGTTCATCAATCTGTTCGGCAGCGATTTTTTTTAAGCGTCGGGTGAATTCCGGTAGCGATTCGATCAAAATGGTCAAACCGGCGGCCATTTTGTGTCCGCCGTAATTTTCCAGCAAATCAGCGCAAGAGTTGAAGGCATTGTACAGATCGAAACCGGGAATACTGCGAGCTGAGCCCTTGCCAATCCCATTCTGAAATGAGATCATAACCACCGGTCGGTTGTACAGCTCCTTCAATTTCGAGGCGACGATGCCGATGACACCATGGTGCCAATTTGTGTTGCTCAGAATCAGAATTTTATCGGAATCTAAATCATGAGTAGCATTGAGTTGTAAAATAGCGCTGTCAATCGTCTCACGCTCGATAGTCTGGCGATTGCGGTTTTCTTGTTCGAGAAGATTGGCCAATTCGAAAGCTTCATCGCGATTAAAGGAAGTCAGTAAATGCACGGCACGAGAGGCTTCACCGAGACGTCCGGCGGCGTTAAGTCTGGGCGCCAGACCGAAAACGATATTGACGACGTTCATAGTTTTATTATCAAAACCGGAGGTTTTGAGAAGAGCTTGCAGGCCAACTTTCTGGGAACTGTTGAGATATTCCAGACCTTTGGCGACTAAAATACGGTTTTCGCCAAGAATCGGAACAATATCGGCGGCGGTACCGATTGCGACTAAATCAAGATGGCGGTAAAGATTGGCGACCGGAAGATTATTAGCGATATGAAATCCCTGGAGAAGTTTGAACGCAACTCCAATACCACACAATTCTTTAAATGGGTAATGGTCATCTTCACGCTTTGGATCGAGAATAGCTAAGGCGTTCGGGAGCTTTTCAGCAGGTTCATGATGGTCGGTGACGATTACGTCAATCTGGTTAGAATTAGCATAATCAATCGTATCGAAGGCATTAATTCCGCAATCGCAAGTAATAATCAACGTCGCGCCAATCTGTCTGGCATACTCGATACCGAGCTGCGAAAGGCCATACCCTTCTCGTTCTCTATCGGGAATATAAAATGCAGAATCGAGCCCGATTTCATGGAAGGCCAGATACAGCAGAGAAGTGGCGGTCGTGCCGTCCACATCATAATCACCGAATATCAAGACTTTTTCGCGTTGAAGGATAGCTTGACCGAGTCTTTCTACCGCTTTACTCATATCAGCCATCAAAAAGGGATCATAGATGTCTTGTGTCGAGGGACTAAAAAATTTCTCGATGGAATCCTTGTCAGATAAACCGCGATTTAGTAAAACACGCACAATAGCGATTGGAATCTGGAGCTCACCTGCCAGTTTCTGAACAGAATTGGGATCCGGATTACTGATAAGCCACTTTTGTTTCATAAGATAAAATTTCTGAAGTTGGTCTATAAGCCGAATTCTGTATTCCGACGAATCGGAACGACAGCCATTGATCTATCCGCGACTTTTCAGTCGGGATTGAGCGAGCTACCCGGGAATCGAACGGAACGGGCTATTCCTTTTCCCTGCTTGCTCTTGCTCCGGGTGGGGTTTGCCTGGCTCCCGCCTTTGCAGACGGGACGGTGCGCTCTTACTTTAATCCCGACCTCAGTCGGGCCGCACCTTTTCACCCTTATCCCGCCGGGGCGGGACGGTATATTTTCTGTGGCACTTTCCTGCATTCCGACCATTCGGAATGATCCCGGATTACGGGACACCCTGCCCTGCGGAGTTCGGACTTTCCTCCCCGATAAAATCGGAGCGGCTGTCTGACCAACTTCAGAAAAGCTCCTCTTCATAATTGGAACGAATTTCACTGCTTTGCTCATCCCAGTATAAAATGCGGCCGCAGAACTCACAGCGATTAATTTGGTCACCACTTCGTATTTCAAGGATCTTCTGTGGCGGCACTATTTTCGAACATCCGCCACAGGAAACCTGCATTGGAATATATTCAACATTTCCCTTTTTATCTACTTTTTCTTCAAAAATCTGCAGAATTGGGACAATCGCAATTCCGTTTTTGGCTTTAGCAATACGTTCGTATTCTCGCATATAGCGGATTGGGATTAAATCTACAATCCGCTTCCTTTGTTCCAGTAAAGCCGCCTGAGCATCTTTAGTAGTAATATCAGTTTTGTCCAATAAGGACTGTTTTTGATCCAATTCCTTGGTTTTTTCCTCAAGGGTTAGTTCTTTACTTTTAATCGAAATCTTCAGGCGTTCGATTTCATCGGAAAGTTTCAAGATGTTGTATTCGGCATTGTCAATCTCTTGCTTGAGGTTGTCAATTTCGGAAGTCAGAGCATCATATTCTTTATTAGAAGTGACTAAGTAAAGTTGATCTTGATATCTATTTAAAAGAATGCGATCATCGGCAATTTTACTTTCTAATTCTTTTATCTCCCGCGTAATTTCTTGTTCGCGCTTACGTTCTTTTTCCAGCTCTTTGGATAAGGTATCTATTTGGGCTTGGAGATTCTCGACAATTTGCGGCAAATCGCCTCTAAGATTATTGATTTCGAGCAATTTGATATCGATTTTTTGAACTTCAACCAATCTTTCGAGTTCTTTAAACATTTAACCTCCAGTTGTTTTTATAAAAAAAATGCACCGCTTGCGGTGCATTTTATATGGTGTAATGTATTGTATCGGACAATTAATTCTTTCAAAACCCAACCTATCACGTGGGCGATATCCGACTTGAACGGATGGCCTCCCCGATGTGAACGGGACGCTCTGACCAACTGAGCTAATCGCCCAGTTAAATTAACCGGACGTTTAAAAAAGCGACAAAATTTAGCTAATCTGACTGATTTATACAAAAGATTTACGTGAATATTTTTTCAATTGATTGAATTTTTATGTCGGTCAGTTTTGACAGTAACCCTATAAGGTAAGAAGGGTAGAAAGAGTAGCCAGGACAATATTCCTACAAAAAATGGCTGAATATTCAGGAGATAAACGGGCTCCATTACCGTGCCATTTATCATTCCAATTATGAACCAGATTAAAGTGGCGCAAAAAGAACCCAGCATGCCGGTAAACATAACTGACGATTTATATTTATACGTCGTAAAATTACAAATGATAGGGATTAATAAAGCCGGAATAAATAACGTTCCACATGTGTACCAGATCTTTACCACTGAAGGAAGGAAAAGGATGATCAATATAGAAAGTGCGACTATGACGAAAAAGCCGATCTGGGTATTGCGATTAATATTGCTATTGGGTTTAAGACGCCAGAAAAGATCGCGTCCAAAAGTCATAGCCGAAAGCAGAGAAACGGAATCCAAAGTGGACGTGATTGTTGCCAGTAAACCAACAAAGAATATGCCTCGCCAGAAATCGCCCATTGCAATTTCGCCTAATTTTGGAAAAGCCATCAGCGGATTTATATCCGGTATGAGAGCCCGCGCGTATAAACCACAGGTAGTTGTAAGCATATCGAAAAGTAACCAGAAAATCACTGAAATCAATACACCCCGACGCGCTACTTGTGGCGAACGAGCGCCATAACAGCGCTGATAGAAACCTGGATCAACGAAAGTCCAAAAGGCGATAAAAAACCAAACTAAAATGTATTGCCAATTTTCACCGCCGCTGAATCGAAGGTGATTTTGCGGCAGATTTGCCTGCAGGAAACTGATCCCACCATAACTAGTTACAAGTTTTACCACCATCACTCCAAAGCCCAAAAACATTAACCCGAATTGAAAGAAATCAGTCAAAACATCCGACTTCATACCGCCTACAAAAACATAAAATAGGGAGAAAGTAACTCCAACCAAAAAAGCTGACCAAAAAGAGATTCCGAAAATTGCACTGATCAAAAGCGCGCTCATCAATAAATGGGGAGCGGGATTAGTCAATAAAAAAACAAACACACTGCCCAGAAAGCCAGCCGGTTTTCCATAGCGCTGATAGAGTTGATCGGGAATAGTGTAAAGACCACTGCGTTGAATCCGAGGCGCCAGAAAAATTCCAAAAAGAATAGCGAAGAAGTAATATGGTAATCCCTGAGTTACCCAGTTCAATAAACCGTAGCGGTAAGTGAATTCACCGACGCCCAAGATGCCGCCGTACCAGGTTGATACCATGGTCGCGACGAATGCCGGTAAGGAAAGTCTGCGCCCGGCTAATAAATATTCATCAATATTTCCCCGATAATTCCCGGAGTATTTCAATCCAATTAAAAAAATGCCAACCAGATAAATCGCTACGATTAGCAGATCAACCGGAGCAAGTCTGAGGGGAGTCAATTTGACTCCTGAATTGCAACAACTAATAAATAACCACTAGTAAATTGAATTTGAACCACCTCGTCGGTAGCGATATTACTGAGACCGTGCGAGCCGCCCGCCAAAATTTCATCATTGGTCGGATATTGAAGACCTTGCGTAGTTAGATGGTGAACTCTTGGAAAACCAAATAAGGAGATTGTCTGCCCGGGAATGACATTGATGAGCCAATTGCCTTTTTTCAATAAATAGATTTTCGCTGTCTCGGTAAATAATAGAAATTGCGCCCGCGGTGCGTATTTTCTTATTATCTGAAAAGTTGCGATAGTTTGATCGTCACGTTTTCCGGTAAAGCCGACTAATACGCATTGTCGCCAGCCACGTCGCAAGAGCCGGCGCAGGCATTTTTCTAAGTCATTATTATCCTGATCCGGCTGGTGAACAATCTCTACACCGGTTGATTGAAAATGAGCTATAGTTTCCGCAGTAACTGAATCCATATCACCAATGATCAAGTCAGGCATTAATCCCAACTGATGGGCTTTTTCTGCTCCGCCGTCGGCGCACACCAATAGCACTTTATTTTCTACTTGAAATTGCTTGATATCGAACCAATTCGGATAGCTTCCATTTCCCAGGACTAAAACCGTTGGTAATTGAAAATTTAATGGTGTGTTCGGATTCAATTTAAATCTGAAAATTACTTAGGAAGCCGGGCATATTTTTCGAGGTCATTGCTTTTAAGGGCGGCATGTAATTTATCCAGCTCGATTTCGAAGTTGAAATTGTCTATCAGCCGGTTAACTTCCTGCTGGTATTCGCGCCCGCGAAAGTATTTGATCAAATCTTTTGCAAAGGGCAAAATTAGATCACCAGCCTTCCAGTCCAGTGGTTTGCCGTCTTGTTTATTAACAATGCAATTGAAATGCGCCGCCCAAGCCACCATCCAGAACGAGTATTTTGACAATAATTCTTTGCTGATTGCATACATCAATGCCTGATTATAGGGGTTGATAAATACGAATTCTTTGCTGAACATAAATGCGGTATGAAAGTAATGCGGTTTATTGACGATACCTTCCAGATTAAGGCGACGAGTCATAATTATCAAAATTTCCATCATTCGATCACCAATGCCAAGACCGGGATAATTCTGGCCGGGCAAAGGTGGCTTTTCTGCGGAAAAATTTTCGCGCGGATTTTGCAATAAAAGCCATTCGATATATAATACGTTAGCATTTCTCCGTGGAAAAGATGGTGGTAACCCATCTTCCCAAAGTAGTGGCCATTGTTTAACGACCAATTCACAGATTTTATTTTCGGTTAACGGTGTTCCGCTGTAAGCATATAGACGCTGGATATACGGATCGCTGGTATCAATATCTATTGAAATATCCGTTAGCCCTTTTTTCTCGAGAATATCCAAAAGACCAAAAGCCCGAATAGCATTCAGTAAACCCTGCCGGCTGAAAACCCCCATGAAAAATTGCGAATCAACCGATAATCTGCCATCGGTGACAATATTATCTAAACCCAATTTCTCATTACTTATTCCGGATTGAAGGTCGGCGCTGGTCAGTTTACGGCCAATTTTAGTGTATTCTTTGCGAAAACGGGTCATAACTTTGCTAATCTAAAAAATTTTGATTAAGGAACAACCTTAATTTTTCCATCGTCGCCAGGTTCAATTTTACCAATTTGTACCGCGTTCACAACACCAGCCTGATGTAATTTTGCCAGCATATCATTGGCAGATTTGTCCGGAACGGCAATCAGCAAACCACCAGAAGTCTGAGCATCGCATAAAATTACTTTGTCGGTATCCGTTATCATTTTATCCCAGAGTACATACGGTGCAACAAAAGATAAATTTGCCTGCGTGCCACCGGGAATGACATTGCGTAAAACCATTTCATTGGTTAATGGTAAAATCGGCACAGACGAAGCTGAAATCTCGGCACGGACACGACTGCCGGAGGTCATTTCATATAAATGTCCCAAAAGACCAAATCCGGTGATGTCGGTACAGGCATGCACCGGAAATGATTTCATAACTTCTGCGGCTGGGGAGTTCAATTCGGACATATTGGCGATAATCAGATTTTTCGTCGGTTCATCTAATAAACCGCGCTTCAAAGCCGTCGAAAGAATCCCGACGCCAATCGGTTTAGTCAGAATTAAAGCATCACCCGGTTGCGCGCCGATATTTCGAATAATTTTCTCAGGATGAATGATGCCGATTGCTACCAAACCGAATTTTGGTTCATTATCCTCGACGGTATGACCACCGAGAATCGGAATACCGGCCTGATCAGCTATAACCTGGGCACCGCGCAAAATCCGGGTCAAAACTTCCACCGGCAAGCGTTTTTCGGGAAAGGCGACCACATTTAAAGCAAACAGCGGCTTGGCGCCCATCGCATAAAGGTCGCTCAACGAATTAGCCGCTGAAATTCGCCCGAAATCGTAGGGATCATCCACAATCGGGGTAAAAAAGTCAACCGTTGCTACGATCGCTTGTTCGTCATTGATTTTATAGACAGCGGCATCGTCGGAAGCCGAGAAGTCAACCAGAACATTTGGTGCAATTTGCGGACTGATTTCACGTAGAATTTTCTCGAGGGTTTGAGGACGAATTTTGCAGGCGCAACCGAGCCCGTGTGTGAATTGCGTTAGACGGATTGGTTCGTTAGATGTGAACGGGATAGAAATTTCCTCCGCGCCGGTTAGGCGATGGTAAGTTTGGCTAATTACCGACACGGCTTCCGCAATTTCCTCTTCGGTGGTAAAGCGTCCCAGAGAGAAGCGGATACTGCCGAGAATCCGTTCATCCGGCAAGCCTAGCGCTTTCAAAACGTGCGAAGGCGTAATGCTATCGGCGTGACAGGCGGCTCCGGCCGAAGCCGCAACCTGCGTCAGTTCCGCCAGCATAGTATTGGCATCTATACCTGGGAAATAAACATTGAAAGTGTTAGCGAGTTTTTGCGCCGGATGGCCGTTTAAGCGAATACTGGGAATTGCATTTTGTAAATCATTGAAAAATTTTTCACCGAGCGCCTGCTGTTGGGATAAAATTTCAGCGGATTTTGCGCGGAATATTTCAGCCGCCTTGCCTAAGCCGACGATTTCCAGCACATTTTCGGTGCCCGGCCGCAAACCACGTTCATGTCCGGCGCCATAAATCAATGGAGCGATTTTAGTGCCGGTTCGCACGAAAAGGGCGCCGACGCCTTTGGGGGCGTACATTTTATGCCCGGCGACCGAGAGTAAATCTACATCTAGTTCGCGCACATCAACGGCTATTTTCCCAACAGCCTGAGCGGCATCAGTATGGACTACGATTCTGTGTTTATGGGCGAGAGCGGTGATTTCGCGCACCGGCTGAATCGTTCCGATTTCGTTATTAGCAAGCATAATGGTAATCAGGAAAGTGTCGGGACGGATCGCTGCTCGAACGGCGGACAATTCGACTAAACCGTCGCTATTGACCGGCAAATAAGTGACGGAATAATTTTTAGTTTCCAGGTAGCGGCAGACTTCTAAAACCGCAGGGTGTTCGATAGCGCTGGTGATAATGTTACCGCCGGGGTGCATTTCGGCTAGGCCGCGAATAGCAAAATTATTGGATTCACTACCGCCGCTGGTGAAGACGATTTCCTCAGGGCCGCAATTCAACATTTCCGCGACTTGCCGACGGGCATTTTCGATCGCCTGTTTACTTTCCTGGCCGTAGAAATGACTGCTGGACGGGTTGCCGAAAACGTTTTTCAGAAATGGTAACATAGCATCCGCTACTTCCGGTATAAGCGGCGTGCTGGCGTTATAATCAAGGTAAATCGGTTTCATCGGGGTAAAATTAATCACAGTTGGCTTAGAAATAAAGACTAAATCCAGCTACAATGTGAAAAATGCTATGCGAGACAAAATAAAATAGTAGAGTTCAGCTGTATTGACTTAAAATTTATCAATCAGCAGACTAAAGTCGGCACTTTTCACCGAGTGCGTGAGTGCCCCAACCGAGATGACATCCACACCGCTGGCGGCGTAATCACGAATTGTCTCGAGTGTTATGTCACCGGAAGCCTCGAAAAACATTGCAGGATAAATGCCTTCATTTTTCGTTTCTGCAATTAGTCGTTCGATGTTTTCCGGTGTAAAATGATCGAACATTATCACGCAGAAGGTTTCTACCGTCAAGTTTAGATAAGCCTCGACAACTTGCCAGAATTCTTCGTCGTTGGTAACCTCGACTTCGACGAATCGCAAAAGCGGGTCGGCGGTTATGATGGCGTTTAAGGCCGTCATTAGCGCTTGTGGGTCGCCGGATTTCTTTAGAACTGCCAGGTGATTTTCTTTCAGTATGGCGACGTCTGCCAGTCCGAGTCGGTGAGTCAATCCACCACCGTATTGCAATGCGCTTTTATCCACGATTCCCCAGAGAGTTTTACGGGTGGCGGTTACAAAACAGGGCAGACCCTCGAGTACCTTGCTGTATTCAGCTGTGACTGTAGCGATTCCGGACAGTCGTTGGAAAATATTCAAAACCGTGCGCTCGATCATCAAGATTTGATCAGCCTGACCTTTGATAGTCAATATCGTTTCGCCGCCTTTGACCGGGTCGCCGTCTTTGAAATTCGAGGTGCTTCGCAAATTATGTTGATCGAGGAAAGCCCTGATTTCCGCCATTCCGGCAAGAATTGCCGGTGCTTTGGCTTTGATAATGGCCGTCGCCTCACGCTGATAGTATTTTGCGGGCTGTAAGGAAACGTCCTTGCCGCTAGTATCAAAAATCAGCAAATCGTCGAAAAATGTCAGTGCGAATTGCCGGTAGTATTTGTTATTGATCCGCAGTTGGTCGGAGACGTCGAAACATTGTTTGACATATTTAGTGCGTAAATCTGTGGAATCTTTGGCGGAATTACTCATAGAATAGATCCCGAACGTTTACGATCTTAATATTTTCAGGTCGGATAGCGAGCGGGTAGTTTGCAATTTCATTGTCTTCTTTAAGCACTGCCTCGGGTTTCGGAGCAGCATATTTAATCGGGCTGGGTGTATTAGCGAGCAGGTCTTCGCGTAATTTTTCGGCTTCGTTGGTGACGATTACGATTTGCAGATTGTCATATTGCAGATATTTGCGAATGGCACTATTGACGTCGTTAACGGTCATATTGTCGAGTGCGTTACGTAATTTTTCTAAGTGACTGCCCTCGATTCCATAGAATTTATCGTCGATCGCATAGCCGAGGCGCATCATTGTCGTCGGCGCATAATGCAGAATGTACTTGCGCAGGAAATTGCGGGTCAGATTAAATTGCTCCGGCGTTAGTCCATTTTCGATGAAATTATGTAATTCCCGCATAGTCGCTCTCAGGACAAAATGGCGGGCTTCATTCGGTACCGGCCGAATCCAGATTTCGAATATTTGCTGATGGCGGGCGACATTGACTGGCGGAAATTGGTAATAGCCGCTGTTGGGAAAATGTTCGATGTAGCTGTAATCACCGTAATTCAACCCGCGGGTTTCGCGGATGACCTGGTAGAGGTGACTGCTGGAATTGCGGTGCTCGCCAAACCAGGAATTAGCGACTGCTAGGGCGTACCATTCCGGATTTTCCCGAGTGATATTGATTGGAAAACCGAGGCTAATAGCGCTCGCATTAGCGTCTTTTTCAACTATGGTAACTTTTAGCCCCTGGATGTCATAGGGAACGGCTCGAGTCGCGACATTTTCCGCGCCGCGAGGAAGTTGCGCCAGATCTTGCTGTAATTTTGCCAGGGTTTCATTATCATATCCGCCGCCTAAACCAATAATGATATTGTTGCGGTTGTACATTTTCTGATAGAAATCTTTGACATCGTTGATTGAAATGGAATTGATACTATTGATTAATCCTTCGGTAGGGTGTCCGTAGCCGGTACCGGCGAAAATTTCATTATAGAGTACCGCCTTGCCGAGTTCTTCGTCGTTAGCGTATTTCAAGACATTTTCGAGATAATTCAAGGCGTTGCTTTTCAGACGATTCAGGTCATCTTCCTGGAAAGCCGGTTCGAGGATCGCTTCGGTGAAAAGTGGGTAATAAGCCGAGAGATTGTCTTTGTGTACGCGGCCAGAAATCACGGTCATTTCCGCTGAAACTGTAGCGTCGTAGGACGCCGCCAGTGGAAATAATTTAGCGATTATTTCCTCGTAGGAATTGATTTGAGTGGCGGCTTCGCTCAACATATGAGCAGTTAGGAACGCCAAACCTTCTTTACCGGCCGGATCATCCTGAGAGCCAACTTTGAAATAAATGCGGAAAGAGATAGTCGGATCGTCGGCAACCGGTAGGAGTACACAACGCGAAGTGTCTATCTTTTGGCTACAACTAAAAAGTAAAACGCTGGTCATAATTCCCCAGATTAAAAGCAGAGTTAATTTGGTTTTCATTGCTCGACTCCTTTGAGGATGACTACCGTTCTTTTTTCGGGAGCGCCATAATACTGAGCGGCTTTCTGAATATCAGTGACCGTGACATTCATTATTTCTGAAAAAAGTTGATCAACGGTTTCAATTCCGCCTGTGATGGCAATATAATTGGCCAGATTGCCTGCCACGTTATCCGGGGTATCCAGATTCATCAGGAAGCTGTATTTCAAATGTTTTTTGAGGTCGTCGAGACGTGATTCGGGGACCGCTTCAGTCTTGAATTGTTCCATAGTCATAAAAATTTGTTCGCGGACATAATCAATATCGTCCGGCGATTTTACCATAGCGTAAATTTCATTCAATCGGGGATCGCGATTAACCGAAAAATCGGCCGTAATGAATTCGACTTTCTGTTCTTTTAAAACTAATCGCTTATAAAGGTCGCTATTTTCCCCAAAAGCTAATTGTTCGAGTAAAAGACCGGCTACATATAGACGGTTACCGGGGTCATAGGCATCGCTTTTATAGGCGACCATAACGATTGGCAGGGTTTTCCCGGGATAAAGGACTTCGGCCGTGCGCTCGGCGGTTTGGGGTGGCTCGGGTTCGATTTGAGGAGGAACATAGCCGGGTTGCCAATTGCCGTAATATTTGCGAACGAGTTCGAGAGTTTTTTCAGTCTCGATCTGGCCAACGATGAGCAAAACAACATTTTCCGGCCGATAGTAACGCTGGAAAAAAGTCTTGCTATATTTATACATCAAAGGCATAGCTTTCACGTCGGCTTCAAATCCAATGGTAGTGTGTTTATAGGTGTGTTGGTCGAAAGCGACATCGTAAAGTTTTTCGTACAGGACGAACCACGGACTAACTCGCCCTTTGAGAAATTCACCGTAAACGGCTCCGGTCTCAGTTTTAAATTCTTCTTCCTTGTAAGCTAAATTGATGAAGCGATCGCTCTCCATTTCGATGATTTTCTCTAAATCTTCGGCGGCAAAGTTCAGGTGATAGCAGGTGTAATCGTCGGTGGTATAAGCGTTAGCGTCCGCACCTAATTCAGTCATGGTTTTATCATAAAGCGAGCCGGGATATTTCTCCGTGCCGCGGAACATTAAGTGCTCAAATAGGTGAGCAAATCCGGAATGTCCCGGTTCCCATTCGTCCCGACTGCCGGTGCGGGTGATGGAATAATAAGCCACGATCCCGTTGCTTTCCATCGGAATAGTAATGACTTTCAAGCCGTTTGGTAAAGTTTCCACGTTGTATTTGTAGGGGAAAAACGGCTCCGCCGTTTGACCGACTACCCAGAGGCTAAAAACCATTATTATTCCCAGGCTTATCTCTTTCAACATAATTTGCTCCACAATTTTAAAAACTTGGCTAATTTATAAAATATTGAAATTAAAAGGAGAATTATTGCAGGATTTTTTAAACTGGACGCTCAAAAGGGAATGTTAAGTTTTATTTTAGCTACTCAACGGTGACCGATTTAGCCAGATTACGAGGCTTATCTACATTTAGACCTTTCATATCGGCGATGTGGTAAGCTAGTAACTGGAGGGGAACAACATTGATAAGTGGCGAAAGGTCTTCGTCGGTTTCCGGCACAATTATCAGATGATTTGAGAGCTCCCGAAGATGAGGATTTTCGTGGTCGGTAATTGTTAAAATTATTCCGCCGCGGGCTTTGACCTCCTGCATATTGCTCAGGACTTTATCGAAAACAGCCCCTTTTGTAGCAATAAAAACGACTGGCATATTTTCATCAATTAAGGCGATTGGCCCGTGTTTCATTTCGGCGGCTGGGTAACCTTCGGCGTGGATGTAAGAAATTTCCTTTAGTTTCAAGGCGCCTTCTAGAGCGACGGGATAATTGATTCCGCGTCCAAGATAGAGAAAATTTCGGTTCAGATAGTAAGCCGTTGCAATTTTCCGCAGATTATCAGATTGTTCGGCTACCTGGCGGATTTGTTCTGGAATTGTCTCTATTTTTTTCAGTAGAGCCGGGTCAATGCGTTCTCCCTTTTGTTGCCTGATATAAAGTGCCAGCAAAAGTAAAGCGATGACCTGGCAGATAAAGGCTTTGGTGCTAGCAACGCCAATTTCCGGTCCGGCATGTAGATAAATACCGGAATCTACCTCGCGGGCGATAGTTGAACCGACGACGTTCACAATACCAAGCGTCTGCGTGCCAGCCGCTCTGGCTTTTCGTAAAGCGGCTAAAGTATCGGCGGTCTCGCCCGACTGAGAAATGACTACCATCAAAACTTCGCCATCAATTAATGATTCACGGTAGCGAAACTCCGATGCATAATCTACTTCAGTCGGTATCCCGGTGTGTTTTTCGATCAAATTCTTACCAATCAGAGCCGAATGCCAGCTGGTGCCACAAGCCGCAATAATGATCCGTCGCACACGATTAAGATCATTGGCGAGGGATAATTTGATCTGCCCATCAGTGATACGACCACGCAAAGTATTCTGAACGGCTTCCGGTTGCTCAAATATTTCCTTCAGCATGAAATGTTTAAAGCCGCGTTTCTCGATCTGAGAAATGTTCCAACGAATTTCTTGAATATCACTGGCAATGGACTGACCGTCGAGATTTTGTAAACGATAATCGTTATATCCAATCACGGCGATTTCATTGTCTTTTAGGTAAATGACTTTTTTAGTGTGAGGAATAATAGAAACAGCATCGGACGCTACAATGGTTTCGTGATTACCTAAACCGATGATAATCGGTGAACCACGGCGGGCAATTACCAGGCGCTCTTCATTTTGGTGCATTACGGCTATTCCGAAAGTACCTTCGACATTATGCAAGGCTTTAACGACGGCCATTGCCAGGTCGCCCTCGTAAAATTTTTCTATTAGATGAGCTAATACTTCTGAATCAGTCTCCGATGAAAACCGATGGCCTTCTTGGATCAGCATATCCTTCAGGCTCCTAAAATTTTCAATTATCCCATTGTGGACTATGGCAATCTCACCGTGGCAGGAGAGATGGGGATGGGCGTTGATTTCATTCGGGGCTCCGTGAGTTGCCCAGCGAGTGTGAGCGATACCAATATGCGAAGAAATTGAGCTTAGATCAGCAACTTTTTCAAGTTCGCTAATTTTACCGCTCCTCTTAATAACTTCCAGATGATGGTTACGAGTGATGCAAATTCCAGCACTATCATAGCCGCGATATTCGAGTTTCTTGAGGCCCTCCAATAGTAACGGAACGGCTGATTGATTACCGATATAAGCCACAATACCACACATAAATTAATCCTTTTGAAAAAAGTCAATAAATCAAGTTATAAAATGGGGAAAAGTAAAAGAAGTAATTGACTAACTAGTTATGGCCAGAGATTCCTCATTTGGGACACAATTTGAGTTAGTTGGGTTTTAGAATTTTCATTACCCATAAATCACAACTTAGGTTAATATTTTTACTGGCATTAAACTGTTTCGGCTTAAGTGTAATAGAATATTTTCATACGGCGGTAAAATAGACAATACCGAAGATTTCTGCAAAATAAAAACAATTTTTCAAAAAGGATTGTATATATTTAGCCTACTGAAGTAGTATTAAATTTAAATGAATGGTAAAAAATGGCACGGGGCAAATTTCAAGAATATTTAAAGAATAATGTTGTGCTTTTTGATGGCGCGATGGGTACAGAACTGTATAATCGCGGTGTATATCTCAATCGCTGTTTTGATGAGTTAAATCTTAGCCGTCCCCAGATCGTACGCGATGTGCATCGTAGCTACGTTCAAGCCGGAGCAGACGTCATTGAAACCAACACTTTCGGTGCTAATGCTTTCAAACTTTGTGCTCATGGAATTGGTGAAAAAGTCGAAGCAATTAATCGGGAAGGCGCCAAAATTGCTCGTGCTGAGGCTGGAGAAGAGTGCTGGGTCGCTGGCTCGATTGGGCCGCTAGGTATTCGTATTGAACCGTGGGGTGCGACGTCCGAAAAGGAAGCTCAAAAAGCCTTTGAACAACAGGCAAAGGCATTGCTGGAGGGTGGCGTAGATTTATTCATTCTAGAGACATTTTCCGATCTGAATGAAATTCATCAAGCAATTAAAGCGGTACGGGAAATTGGTTCCCTGCCGGTTATGGCGATGATGACCCTTAACGATGACGGCACTACGCCCTATGGCAATTCACCGGAGCAGATCGTGGCACATTTGTCTGAATGGGGAGCCGATATTATTGGTCTGAATTGCGGCGTTGGTCCCCAAATTATGTTAAATGCCCTCGAAAAAATGGTCAGATTAACTACTAAGCCATTGGCGGTTATGCCGAATGCGGGATTTCCGCGCAATGTCGAGGGGCGTAGTATTTACTTAGCATCGGCAGAGTATATGGCGGAATATGCCCGCCGCTTTATTCAGACCGGCGCTAAAATAATTGGCGGCTGTTGTGGGACTACGCCGGAGTATATCAAAGCTATGCACAGTGCCATTTGTTCGCTTCGACCGAATCAGACTCAGATTGCGGTAAAAATTCAGGAACGGTCTAAAGTCTGGAATCAACCTTGCCCAATGCCTGAGAAATCAGAATTAGCTGCCAAAATTTCGGCAGGCAAATTTATTACTACAGTCGAACTAGTTCCGCCGCGGGGGACCGATTTTCAGAAGGCTGTTAATACGGCTCGTACATTAAAGGAAAATCAGGTTGATTCAATCAATATTCCAGAAGGGCCACGTGCTTTAGCGCGTATGGGAGCACCCTTTCTGGGTAAAGTCATTATGGATACAGTTGGTATTGAACCGATTGTCCATTATACCTGCCGTGATCGTAATTTGCTCGGCATAATTTCCGACTTACTCGGGATTCACGCTGTCGGACTGCGAAATCTTCTCCTGATAACCGGCGATCCACCAAAAATGGGCGATATGCCGAACGCTACGGCAGTTTTCGATATTGATTCAATTGGCTTGGTTAATGTCGTTAATTATCTGAACCACGGTGTTGATCTCGGCGGCAATCCCATCGAAGAGGTGACGCGGTATTTAATCGGCGTTGGTGTAAATCCCGGTGCTATTGATCTGGATCTAGAAATGCGGCGGTTCGAATGGAAAGTCAAAGCCGGTGCGGAATTTGCCATTACCCAGCCAGTATTTGACGTCGAAATATTCGAAAATTTTATGCATCGCTTCCAGGCATTTAAAATTCCTTTAATTGCCGGAATCTGGCCACTGGTCAGTCTGCGCAATGCTGAGTTTATGAACAATGAAGTCCCGGGTGCGCACGTGCCTCCGGAGATTATGGAAAAAATGCGCCGTGCTAAAACCAGAGAGGTGGCTATTGAAACCGGTCTGCAAATCGCCGTGGATACAATTAAGAAAATTAAGCCATTAGTAAATGGTGTACAGATTAGTATGCCATTTGGAAACGTCGAATATCCTCTTAAAGTACTGAGTGCTATCCAAACGTCCTGATTACTAATTAAATCGGTAACTTACGATAGGATACCAATTACTATAAAAATCAGAACAACTAGAAGGCTGTTGAATCGCCAATAGCGATTGAATCTTAAGGTTTTAAAGCCAATAAATCGTTTTCTTTTTTCGATAAATGGTTGGCTAAGGATCGCCAGATGAGAATCCAAACTATCGCCAGACCAATTCCGATTGCAAATCCTGCCAGCACATCTGTCGGATAATGTACTCCCAGGTAAATGCGGCTGTAGCCAACCATAAGTGCCAATCCGCCGCAAGCGTATTTATATCGGCGGTAGAAATAAGCCAGAATTAGCATTGCTCCAGCGACATTGGCGGCATGATTGGACGGAAACCCATATTTGCCGCCCTTTTTACCTATTAAGCGGACATCACTAAGCTCATGTGAGGGGCGTAGGCGTTTGAAAGTTGGTTTTAACACTCGAGTGCAGAGTGGATCGACGGTAGCGATGGTTAATATGATTAATACGGTGGCGATCCGTCCTCTTTTGCGCCCAAGCCAAAATAGAAGAATCAGGCCGATGCAAATTGGAATCAGCCACAAAGATTTACTGCTAATGATGGGCATAAACCAGTCGAATACTGGATTGCTCAATTCTTGATTGATGAGATGAAACAGTTTAAGATCGAACTGGTAAAGCACACTCAGCAAGCGATTTTATTTCTCCTTAAAGGTTCATTTATGGTCAATTAAAATGGTTTCAAAATTAGAGATTCAAACCAAACGAATTTATATCAGAACGTCAAAGTATGAAAACTTGAAATTTGAATAAAGGAACTTTAATTGCTAAATTCATTCTAGAAATTAGGAATGAATTATGAGTAGTTTGATAATGCTAAAGTCGAAAATACACGACGCTCGGGTAACGGACACAAATCTGGAATATGAGGGTAGTATCGAAATTGATTCGGAATTGATTCGTCTGGCGAACTTGAATGTTTTTGAACAGGTGCTAGTTTTAAATTTAAATTCGGGAGCGCGCTTCGAAACCTACGTCATCGAGGGCAAAGCCGGTCAGCGAGGTATTAGTTTGAATGGTGCCGCCGCTCGCCTAGTCGAGAAAGGTGATCGAATTATCATTCTGGCTTTTGCAGTTATTTCACCAGCTGAATTAAAAGATTGGCATCCTACGATAATTAGACTCGACGCCAATAATAATCCGCTTTGACTTCTCATCGAATCTGGATATACTCTAAAAATCCTGTTTATTAAAATAAAAAATGTCTGCCCAACCGTATAAAATGTGGCTGAGTCAGACATTTGAAAAGTAATTGAGCCGCTCAGGATTCAGCGAGCGGTTTAGCTATATAAATTAACGGCTCCGCCTCTAGATCTAGCCGAATTGGGTTTTTTAATTTATTGCCATCGCTATCAATCAAGATTTCCACTACCGGACGAACCGGCCGCACGCTGTTGACCGAAAGTACTCTGGCAATTTCGTTGGTACTAAGTTTGACTAAACTGCCGATCGGAAACATTGGGATGCTATTGATAAGCGCGCGGATGATTTTGGGGTTGAATTGTTTAGAGCGCTTTTCAATGATTTTCTGAATAGCGTTGTAAGTGATAAAACCTTCTCGGTAGGCGCGTCCATGCACCATAGCTTCAAAAACATCCGCTAATCCGACGATTTTCGCAAAATCAGATATTTTGTCGCCTTCTAATCCCTGGGGATAACCGGAACCATCTTCCCGTTCATGTTCTTGTAAAATGACCTCAATAATATGCGGATATTGTTCGAGATGCTTGACCATTTCGTATCCGTCCAGGGGATGTTTCTTGATAATTTCAAATTCACTGGCGGTTAGTTGGCCGTGTTTGAAAATGATATTATTAGGTACATTAAGCATTCCAACGTCATGGAGTAAAGCAGCGATCCCGAGTTTAATTAGCATCTCGCGATCGTATTTTAAATCTATGCCAATTTTATAAGCCAGAATTGCGACATTAGCCGAATGAGAAATAAGCCATGCGGCATAGCGTTTATGCTGAATGGCTTTGAGAAGCAGGAAATCGCCGGATGTAATAGAATCATAGATCAATTCGATATATTTTTCTAACGATCGAGGATCGAGCGGCTTTTGATCTTTAATGGACTGAAAGACGTTTCCTAATTCGCGGAGCAATTCCAGGTAAAGCTGATTGGCCGCGATTTCATCCTGAGATTGGATTTCTTTCAGCTTATTTTCATCGAGGTGAGGAGTTTTGAAGAAACCATTTTTAGGGAAATCAGCCGGGGTCAGTGCTAATTCCGGTTCGAGATCGACCGGCGTTGAATCTACCGCGGAATTAAGTGAGTTCTTCGTCGAGCCTAAGTTTTCGGCAATTGCTTTTTTTACGGCTTCCATTTGGCTAAGACTGACGAAATTATTATCATTTTCTCTGTTTTTTTCCTCTTTGGAAATATCTTTATTATTTGAATCCTGATAATTTTTCAGGATATCCTGCATTCCTGCCATAGATTATCTTTCTGAATTAATAATTCCTTTAATGACATTATGGTCAATAGTTGCGAGGTGTTTTCCAAAGCCGATCACCAGACTTAAGTCACAGATGTTATTGATAATTCGTGGAATACCTTCCGAATACTTATAGATTTCATCATAGGCTGAGTCGGTAAAAATATTATCATTCCGGCCAGCGACCTTTAAACGATACTGGATATAAGCTTTAGCCTCGTCGGAGTTAAAATGTTTGAGATGAAAACGAACTGCCACCCGTTGATTAAGTTGCGGTATATTTTTTATCATATTGTTTAATTCCGGCTGACCAACTAGAAAAAGGGTTAGCAGAAAGCGGTCATTGAGCTGAAAGTTTAACAATAATCGTAACTCTTCAAAAGTTTCATAATCATTGATTACCTGGGCTTCATCTACGATAATGATCGTCTGACGTTTTTCCTGAGCATTATGGAGTAGAAAATCATTGAGACTATGCAGCATTTCGAGGCGCGATTGCGATTGATAATTAATTTCTAATTGATAGAGAATTTCCTGAATCAATTCCAGAGCGTTCCAGCGGGGATTGGTCAAATAAGCAATTTTAAACTGACCCTGTGAAAGTTCCGAGATAATCGTGTGCATCAATAAAGTTTTGCCGCAACCATATTCACCGGTCAGGAGCGCCGCGCCTCTCGAACTTTGAATGGCGTATAACAGGCGGAAAAGAGCCTCATCGTGTTGTTTAGAATGAAATAAGAATTTCGGGTCCGGTGAGTTCTCGAATGGCTTTTCCTTTATTTTCCAATAATCCAGATACATATATTTAAATATAAGTTAATATATTCATTTAAAGAATAGTTTTTTTATTGGACTTATTTCTAATTTCTATGCGGTATTCAAATAGCATAAATGAAGTAATTAGCGCAAATAATATCAGGGCAATCAGAATTGCAATGACGGCTTCTTGGCGGTCACCTTGTTTTAGAAGCAATGACAACAGTCCTAATACGGTGGTAATTGCCCAGATTATTAGGACACTACTATTTTTCGAGAACCCCATTTGTAATAACCGGTGATGAAAGTGGTCGTTGCCGCCATATTCGAGCCATTGGCGGACAGTTTTAATTTTGCCATCCTTAATCCGGGTAATTGTAGTCATAATCATATCGGCAATCGGTACGCCGAGCAGAAGAATCGGAATCGCCAGATCCACACTTTTACTAACTCCCCAATTGCCATAAATGCTCAAAGCCGCCAGGGTAAATCCGATAAAAGTACTGCCGGCATCTCCTAAAAAAATTAGAGCATCTTTTTTAATTCTGAAATTATATGGTATGAATCCGATAATCGCGCCCAGTAATATCAACCCGACTAAAGCCATAAATTCATCGGTTACCATATAAGTAGCAATCACAGTGTAAAAAAGCAAAATGATTACTGCTGTTCCGGCGGCTAAACCATCCATTCCATCGAGGCAATTATAAGCGTTAGTAATGCCGACAATCCAGATAAAAGTCAATGTATATGAAAGAATATTGCCAATTAAATGTTTAGGAAAAAATGATAGGAAAATTCCGTATTTGATTAAAATCATCGTAGCCAGAATTTGAGCACAAAGTTTAACCAGAGCAGGTAAATGTTTAATATCGTCGAGAATGCCGACAAAAGCTATTATACTGCTGGCGAAAAAAAGCCCAGTAAACTCACGCGGCGGCTTGACGACAATGTTAAGGGTGATAATAAAAGTAATGAAAATGGCAATACCACCAGTTCGAGGAGTAGCATGTTGATGAATATGCCGACCGCCCGGTTCATCGGTAATATCCATAATTAAACCAAGCTTGTAAAAAATAGGTATCAGCCCGAAAGTCATCAAGCTGGTCACTAAAAGATAATAGACACTCGCTAAATTATGATTAAACATCCAGGTTTTAGCGACATACGGTAATAGAAGTGCCATCAAAAATGGCAAAACCAGCATGCGGAAGAGGATCTTTTTATTGTGATTATTCATAATTCTGCGATTTGATTTAAGATTTCAGTAACTCGATCACGATCTTCATTTGAAATCGCTACGAAAACCGGAATTGAGAATTGCTTTCTCCAAGCTTGTTCGGTCTCCGGGAGCGATTCGGTTTGAGTATAGCTATGAAGTGGCCGATAAACTGGTCTTCGGAAACAGGCACCCAACTCAGTGGCCAAAGCGATACAGTCAGTTGCCGATTTATGGGGATGAGCAGCAATACAGCGATAATTGTTCGATTTAAGTCGCGAATTTTCTGACGGTAGTAGAAATTCGATTCCGTCAACTTTTTGATATTGCTGGATAATGGCGGTGCGTTTGGCAAAAAAGGATTGATATTTTTTGATTTGTTCAATTGCAATCGCCGCACATAAATCGGTCATTTTAGCATTGAGTCGCGGACGCAAATCGTCTTTTTCATCATATTCCCGTAAATCGCGTACTTTTTCGAGAATTTCCGACGAATCGGTTACGATAGCTCCGCCTTCTCCCGCCCCGATGATTTTGGTAGTATAAAAAGAGAGGACGCAAATTTTTCCCAGATGACCGACCGGCTGATTGTCTATGGTAGCGCCAAAAGCCTGGGCAATGTCTTCGATAACCGGGATGCCGTATTCAATTACTTCTTTGATATAACCGGGTTGGCCAAACATATGCGGGAAAATGATCGCTTTTGTGCGCGGTGTAATTTTTAATTTGACTGATCGCGGTGCCAGGTTGTAGGTCTCATTTTCTATATCGGCATAAATTGCCGTTGCCCGGACAGCAGTAACGGCTTGCCACAAAGCCGCACAAGTATAAGATGGAATGATAACTTCATCGCCCGCTCCGATCCTCAAGGCTTTTAGGGCTAAAATCAAAGCCATTGTTCCCGAAGATACCGCGCAGGCAGATTGTCGCTGGAGCTTTTCTGCCAGAATTTGCTCCAGTAGATTTACCTGACCATTTTGGGCAAGCTGGCCGCTCTGGATGACGGCCGTAACAGCGGTGATTTCTTCCTGACCAAAGGTTGGGCGATAGTGGGGAATCATATATTAATAAATAAACGGAGTGAATGAAAGGCTTCGGCACAAGCAACCCGCGCCTGCACGCCCCGAAAATGAGCGCTGGATTCGGCAACCTGAATGATCGAAAGATTGGCGATATTAGTTCGGTTAACTTGAGACGCGTGAGCCAGCAAAGCCTTTAGTTTGATGGCTAAATATTCGGTGCCGATATCAACGAAAACATTCGGCATAAAATTTTGAGTGGTAGGTGTTTCATAAAAGAGAACATTAGGAATATAACGTGTGGCGGAATTGGTAATCGCGGCTATGTTGCGGTGATCCTGATGGGTATCATCGTGGTAGTTTACGAGAATCACATCCGGCTTCACTTTATGAATTATTTCTTCGACTGAAGATATGGAATTTTTATCAATAATGATATCAGTGTCTTCGACACTACCCCAAAAAATATCTTTCACACCCATAATCCGGGCTGAATTTTCTTGCTCAATTCGACGCACCTGTGGATCACCACCGGCGCCACCTAGAGTCGCAACATATAAATAGACGGAATGTCCTTTGGCGTTGAATTTGGCTAAACTGGCGCCACATCCGATTTCAATATCATCCGGATGAGAGCCGATGGCTAAAATGTTCATCTTATTTTCCGATGGGCTCATCGTATTCCCCCTTTAATAATAGAATTGGCTCGTTGACCTTCGTTAAATAATAGATCGAGAACCGACATATTGGGTAAAAAATCAGTTGTCATCTGCCGATAGACGGGATGCTC
>DAOTJS010000005.1:0-118248 GCA_035448825.1 Fidelibacterota bacterium | reverse complement strand
ACAGGCTTTCTAGCCTGTTTTTTTATTTAACAAGGCTGTAACTCAGCTGTATGACCGAATGGTTCTGCCGTAGTTGAATAAACAATGGAGAGCGTCCCGATTGGTCGGGAAGGTCGCCGGTTCCTCCGGAGGAGTCCCACTGGGAGATCCCGACCAGCTTCACTAAACAAAACCGTAGAACAGGCTTTCTAGCCTGTTGTCTAATTAAAATATGATTGCCTGATTAGCATAGAAGAAAAAGTCACGATTTCATCTGGAATTTTAATTAATCCCATAAAATAGTAATCTTTCTCCTTCTAAAAATTAAAATTTCATGGCGCTCATTAAGTAATAAATTAAACCGCATTAAAACGGAGATATACTCGATAAAAAAATATTAATTTGCTTCCATCCGATTGTAGGCATTAACTAAAATATTTGTAAATTTTGAACAGATAATTTGAAATTTAGAATAGGATTAATAATGGGAAAACGACTAAAGGATGTTGACCTGAACAATACGAACCTTTTTCATCAGCCCCGAATAGTTGACATTCAGAATGCTCACTGCCCCAATGGCTGTGATTTGATGTCACAAAGAAAAAAAATCAAAGGACTGAAAGCCATTGAAGTTAATATTCGCTGGAAAGATAAAGAAGGTAGATTATATCTTGACCCGGAATTCGGCAGTTATGAAAACATATCTGAAATCGAGGTGCCAAAGGGCGAGATAGTTGAGTTCATCTGTCCTCATTGTGGCGTATCTTTACGACGCGATTATGAGCTCTGTCGGAGTTGTTCCGCTCCAACTTTCGCGATAGAACTGCCGGGTGAAGGCCAAATTATCGGCTGTTTGCGTAATGGATGTTTCGAGCACACTTTAAAAATTGAGAGCTTCGCCGCAATGCAATTACGAGTTGAAGAAAATTTCATTAGAATGATAATGTAGCTTCGAATGATGAATATTTTCAAACCACTATATCTTGTTATTTTTTCTTGTGAAAATACTACTTGCGGTATAAATTCTACCGCTTTATAAAATAATCGAACTTAAGGTTTTAACCGGATTAAAATTTGAGGCCGTTCAGTTAACAATTTCCCAATAACTTATTACGATCACAAAGTTGTTCTGTTTGTCAGACAATATGATCAATGACTTATGAATACAGAATCGAAAACTAACATTATCAATCGGAATGTCTTAGTGTTAAACCAGACTTACGAACCGTTGCATATTTGTGATGTCAAACGAGCGATAGTGCTTATTCTGGAGGATAAAGCCAGTTTGGTAAAGGCCTTCGATCATCAAATGTTAAAGACTGTCCGTCAGAATTTTGAGATTCCTTCTGTAATCAGAATTCATACCTACATCAAAGTTCAACATTGGGAGGCTGTTCTAAATAAAGCCAATATTTTCCGGCGCGATAATTTTACCTGTCAGTATTGCGGAGCCCGCAATGTGCCGCTGACTATTGACCACATTATTCCAAAAGTGCACGGCGGTCAAGATTCTTGGACTAATCTGGTTACCGCCTGTATCACTTGCAACAATAAAAAAGGAAACCGTAACCTTAGCGAATCTGGTATGGTTCTACGAACTAAACCCATTAAGCCTCATAAAATTCATACATTACAACGGTTTGCCGAATCACCGATAGACGAATGGCGACCATATTTATTTTTAGAATAAGGACAAAATGGAAAATCGTAAAGTCAAAGGCAGAATCTTAAGCGGAATGCGCCCAACCGGCAAAATGCATCTCGGTAACTACGTCGGAGCTCTGGAAAATTGGGTAAAATTGCAAGAGGAATACGAAAACTACCATCTCATTGCCGATTATCATGCGCTCACGACTAATCTGGATACGAGTGAATTGTTTTCAAACACGATCGAAATGGTTTATGATTGGCTGGCAGTCGGAATAGATCCTCAGCGAAGCCCAATTTTCCGTCAGAGCCAGGTCAAGGAACACTGCGAACTATTTCTAATTTTCGCAATGTTAATTACCACGGCGCGCCTCGAACGCAACCCTACTCTCAAAGAACAAGTGCGTGATTTGAATATTGGCACTTTATCTTTCGGACATCTCGGTTACCCCGTTCTGCAAGCCGCCGATATTTTGATATATAAAGCTAACCTTGTACCGGTTGGCGAAGATCAAGTGCCACATGTGGAAATCACACGGGAAATTGCTCGGAAATTCAATCAAACCTGGGGTAAAGTTTTCCCTATACCGGAGGCAAAACTGACTAAGTTCGCCCGCCTTCCCGGTTTAGACGGCAATAAAATGAGCAAATCAGTCGGCAATACAATCCTATTAGCCGACTCGGATGAAGAAATTAATTCCAAGATTAAAAAAGCGATTACTGATCCCCAGAAAATCAGACGCGGCGATCCCGGTCGGCCAGAAATTTGTCTGGTTTATACCTATCATAAAAAGTTTAATAATGACCAATGTCCGGAGATTTATGCCGGTTGTACCAGTGGCGCTCTGGGTTGTGTCGAATGCAAAATGAAATGCGGCGCGGCAATTCAAAGTGTAATCGCACCTTATCGTAGTCGTCGGATGTATTACGCCGCCCACCAATCTGAGGTCATTGACATTTTAATTGACGGTGAAAGACGAGCCCGTCAGGTTGCCCAAAGCACTATGGCTGATGTCCATAATAAAATGAAAATCGGATAAGACGTGATAACCCAAAACTCAGACTGGCAAATCCAATAATTCTAATTTGATTAATGAGTTATAACGTCAAACTAAGCGTTTATGAAGGGCCACTCGATCTCTTGCTTTTTTTTATTAAAAGAGATGAAATTAATATTTACGACATCCCCATTGCGCATATAACGAACGAATATCTTAATTATCTGAAACTTATGCAAAGTATGAATTTGCAGTTGGCAGGTGAATTCATTTTGATGGCTTCAATCCTTATAAGAATCAAAGTTCAAATGCTCCTGCCCCGTCCAGAATACGAAAAACTCGAGGACATTGAAGATCCACGCACCGAGTTGGTGCAAATGCTCATCGAATATCAGAAATATAAAGAGATCGGCGAGCAATTGAAGCAACTTGAAGAAATTCAATCACGCTATTTTCCGGTCGCGCTGGCATCAAAACTGCACAATTATGATCCTGAACTTTTCCTGGGTGATATATCGTTGATCGAATTAGGACTCACCTTTCAGCAAATCCTCGATCAAATGCCAAAAGTAGAAATGGTAAATCTCGAGATGATGAAGGTCAACATTCGTCAGCAAATATTATTCTTGCGAGAATGTTTAAAAAAGAGAAGTCGTATTCGTTTTTCCGAAATTGCGGCTAAATTAAAAGACCGTCTCGAAGTCGTAGTTACTTTCTTAGCTATCCTCGAAATGATTAAGTCAATGGAGATTAGCGTATCGCAAAAGGATATTTTCGGCGAAATCTGGTTAACAAAGAAAAAAACTGGGCAGGATAATGCTCTCTCAAACACATAAAATTGTACTAGCACTTTTATTCAGCGCAACTGAGCCTTTGACTAAATCCCAAGTAGATATTTGTCTTGAAGAAGATGTTGATTTAGTCCAGATTATTGCCGATTTGAATCAATACCTAGAAACTGAAGGACTTCCGGTCTGGATTCAGTTGGTAGCGGGAGGTTATCGGCTTATGACCAGAGCTGAATATGAACCGTGGTTAACTCGACTTTTTCAGAATAAGGGTAAATTACGTTTGTCGCGTTCGGCTCTGGAAACGCTGGCTATCATCGCCTACAAACAACCGGTTACCAAAAGCGAAATTGATGCGATTCGTGGAGTTGATACCAGTCTTAGACCTCTTGTAGAAAAAAATCTGATTAAAATTAACGGCCGTCAGGAAGGACCGGGACGACCTCTTCTATATGGTACTACTGACCATTTTTTAGAACATTTTGGATTGGCATCATTGAAAGATTTACCGCAGGTTAAAGAACTGGCTGAAATTGCCGGTGAAGACAATCCACTACCCGATATTGTCGAACAGGATGCGACTGAATAGATTTTTAGCGCAAGCTGGTCTTGGCTCACGACGTAAATGCGAAAGTTTGATCCGAGCCGGGCGGGTGGAAATTAATGGAAATGTCGTTAATGATCTGGCTACTCAGGTAAAAGAAACCGATCAAGTGACTGTTGATGGTCGCCGGATTATTCCGCTGAAACCAATTTATATTCTCTTAAACAAACCAGCTGGTTATATAACGACTATGCACGATCAGTTCGGGCGCAAAACCGTCACCGATTTTGTAAATAATACCTCTGCTAAACCTGTCGGTCGTTTGGACATGGCAACAACCGGAGTCCTTTTGTTAACTAATGACGGTGAGTTAGCCTATCGCTTAACCCATCCAAAATTTGCTATCGAACGCACTTATCGAGCAACAATTGCCGGCAATGTCCCTGCTGACATTAAAAACCAGATTACTAAAGGAATTGCGATCGGGAAAGGTCAACAAGCTTACGGCCGAATCCTGGCTATCAAATACTTAAACGGCTATACCAATGTAACAGTTGAATTAAAGGAAGGTCAGAACCGCGAGGTGCGTCGCATTTTCGCAGTTCTCAGATATAAAGTCATTTCACTGGATCGGATAAGTTTCGCCGGAGTGCGTTATTCAGGTCTGGAACGAGGTCAATGGCGCAATTTGAATGAAAACGAAGTACAGCAACTGAAAATCCTGGTTGGTATAACAGATTAATGAAGGGTCAGCAAATTTTCCCAATTGTTTATTCAAATATTGTATTAATTTATCTTAAGATAGCTGAAAGGAATTTGAATTGTTATCCAGTGGAATTAAATTTACGCGCTTTTTGAAAGGTAGAAAATGGGCATTATAATAGCAATAGACGGACCAGCCGGTAGCGGAAAAAGTACAACTGCGAAGGAAGTAGCTCGCCGACTGAATTTCACTTATGTAGATACCGGCGCGATGTATCGAGCGATAACTTTGGCAGTTATCCGGCAAAATGTTTCAGTCGAAGATCATCAATCAGTGATAAAAATTGCTGAACAAGCCGACATTCGTTTTAATTGGGTGGACGGCAATTTGCATACAATTTTAAACGGCGAAGATGTCAGTACCGAGATTCGTTCGTCTCAAGTTGCTCAGCTTGTTAGTCCGGTTAGTGCCATCGGCGGCGTGCGCGAAATTTTAGTCAAACGCCAGCGCGAAATGGCCAAGACAGCAAATATTGTTATGGAAGGCCGCGATATTGGCACCAATGTTTTTCCAGACGCCGATTTTAAATTTTATTTAGAAGCTGATCTGGAAACTAGGGCTCGAAGACGGATCAATGACTATCAGGCGATCGGCCAGAATTTGTCTATGGCGGAAATTATGGCTGAAATCGAACACAGAGATAAAATTGACTCTTCACGCGAACATTCACCTCTTAAAAAAGCTCCCGATGCTATTGTAATTGATACCTCCAATTTAAAATTTGAAGAGCAGGTTGAGATGATTGTCCAAACTGTGAAATCATCCGATCTCTTTCAAAAGATAGGAAAGGCTTCAGTTATTACTTGAGCCGATTGTAAATATTAACCCTAAACCAAAGGAACATTTCCAATGTCAGAAGAAGAACAAACCTTAACCCCTAAACCCTCCGAAGAATCGGAAGCAATTCCGGAAATTAACCCATTTGAATCATTCGCTGAACCAATGCCTATCAAAGATTCGGTAAGTGAGGAAAAGACATCTGCCACTCCGGATTATACTACCGAATTAGTTACTTCGGGGCCATTATCCGAAAACGTCAGAGTATATGAATTAAAAGATATTGATAGATTGAACGAAGTCCAAGCGACCAAAGTCGAAGACCGCACTAAAATCTATGAAAATTCCCTAAAAGATATTGCGATAGATCAGCGCATACTCGGAACAATTGTAGCCATTAATGAAAATGAAATTCTGGTTGACGTCGGCTTCAAATCCGAAGGCATTATTGCCCGTGAAGAATTTGAAGAAGGTGAATTGCCGAAAATCGGCGACCAGATCGAGGTATTCGTTGATGTACTTGAAGATGAAAATGGCCAGATGATTCTGTCCAAACGAAAAGCTGATTTTATGCGAATCTGGGAACGCATCAAGGAAATTTATGCGGCTGGCGAGACGGTTGAGGGACAAATTGTTAGCCGTATTAAAGGCGGAATGGTAGTGGATATTATGGGAATTGATGCCTTTCTGCCCGGTTCGCAAATTGATATTCGACCGGTTACCGACTTTGATTCCTATATTGGGAAAACGTTTGAATTCCGCATCGTTAAATTAAATGAATTACGGAAAAATATCGTCCTGAGCCGTAAAGAATTACTCGAAGAAAGTATGAAAGAAAAACGGGACGATTTATTATCTAAAATCAAAGTCGGCGATATTTTAACTGGTCGCGTTAAAAATATAACCGATTTCGGAGTCTTCATTGATCTCGGCGGATTGGACGGATTACTACATATTACCGATATTTCCTGGGGGCGTATAAATCACCCGAGAGAAGTTGTCCAGATGGATCAAGAATTGACGGTCAAAGTCATTGATTACGATCAAGAAAAACAGCGAGTTTCACTGGGACTCAAGCAACTTACAGCGCATCCCTGGGAAGGTGTCGAAAGTAAATATCCAGTTGGTACGATCGTTAAAGGTAAGGTTGTCAATATCACCAACTACGGTGTTTTCGTGGAACTGGAAAAAGGTGTCGAGGGTTTGATCCATATTTCGGAAATATCCTGGACCCAACATATTAAGCATCCTTCTGAAGTGTTTAAACTGGGCGATGAAGTCGAGGCTAAAGTACTGGGCATAGATAGTGCCGAACGCAAAATTTCGTTAGGGTATAAACAGCTTGAACCCGATCCGTGGGAATCAATTGAACAAAAATTCACCGTTGGTTCCATTCATAAAGGAATCGTCAGAAATCTTACTCCTTACGGCGCATTCATTGAATTACAAGAAGGTGTTGACGGATTTGCCCATATTTCGGATATGTCCTGGACTAAAAAGATTCGCCATCCTCGCGAATTACTAAAAAAAGATGATGAAGTTGAATTCAAGATCCTGGAAATCTCCAAGGAAAATCGCAAAATTTCACTCGGCTTGAAACAGGTAACTGAAGATCCCTGGCCAATGCTCGAAACTCTTTTCTCCGTCGGAAGTATAGTCGAAGGTGAAGTGGCTAAAGTGACTGAGAAATTCATAATTGTCAATCTGGAACATGATCTCGAAGGAATAATTCCATTGGGACAAATGCCTAAAAAAGATCGTAAAGACCTCAGTAAAGCAGTTGAAATTGGGGAAAAATTGCAGCTAAAGGTGCTGGAAGTCAACCGACACGAAAAGAAAATCGTACTCTCACGGGAACAGGCTATTCCGCGCGAACCCAAGACCGACGTAGAAGCTTATATGATGCAACAAGCAGAAACGACCAATAAACTCGAGATCCCAACTGAAATAATTCAAAAAATTACCGAATCCGAAGAGGAAGCTAAGAAAAAAGCCGAGGAGTCGACTGCAAAGGCTAAATCTCCCGCAAAAAAAACCAAGAAAACAGAAAATGCCGAAAAATCGGAAGAGCCTGCTCCAGAAGAAGAAAAACCCAAGAAGAAAAGCACCAAAAAAGTCGTATCTGAGGAAAAACCTGCAGAGAAAGAGATCGAAAAAGAGTCTCAAAAAGCAACCGAGTTAAGTTCGGAAGAGACTCCAAAAGATTCCGCCAAACCAACTTCCAGAAAAGCAAAACCGAAAGCAAAAAGTGAAAATCCAGTCAGTGACGACACGGCTGAAAAATAAGGAATCTGAAATCGTTTCAAAAATGCAAAGGGGCTTGGATTTTGCCAGCCCCTTTGTTATTTTGTGAGGTAGTATGAACCCAAATCTGACCGAAAAACGCCGTAAATTGAACGAAAATTTGTCTTATCGCAATATCAGTCAAGCAATTCGCAAATGGATTACTACCAATACCCGCACCAAGATTTGGATTTTCGTATTCACCGTTTTTCTCTGGCTCTATGTCGTATTGAATAATACTTACTCTTATAATTTTTCAGCCAAACTTGAAGTTAGAAACATTGACCCAACCAAAACAACCGTTGAGAAATTACCGTCGCAAATCCAGGCCAGCTTTTCAGGTAAAGGAATTGATCTATTTTATCTTATCCTATCACCTCAGCAGTCAATCAAATTTGTCGTCGATTGCTCTTCCATTAAAAGGTTTTATGATTTCCCTCTAAATGAATATTTTAAAAATAATCCCGAAAAAGTCATCACTCCGCGCAGAACTAATGTCCAATTGGATCATATTATCTGGCCGGAAACCTTGCGCGTTGTTCTGGACGATTTACTAACTGCAAAAGTGCCGGTTAAGCCGGTAGTTGAAATACAATTAGCGCCTGGTTATGTTTTAGCTGATTCGATGCGTATAATTCCGGATAGCGTTACTTTAAGTGGTCCACGAACTTATGTCAGGCAATATAATAAAGTGCCAACTAAAAAATTGGTTCTCACTAATGTTTCCAGTTCGATTTCACAGGAAATTGATCTGGAATTCGTCCCTGAACATAATGTTTATCTTGATGTAAAACGCGTTCGTATCCAGCAGAAAGTTGACCAATTAGGTGAAAAAAAATTAACCAACATCCCTGTTAGAGTAACTAATCTTGGTCAAGACCAGAAAGCCGAAATTATTCCTCCAACTGCCACATTGACCGTTTCTGGTGGTATCGAAAAATTGAAAACAGTTCGGCCGGAAGATATTAAAATCGTATTTGATTTTGCCAGAGATTGGCGACCGGATGAGTCCTTTTACACTCCAACCGTAGAATTACCGCCCGGACTACTAAACTGGCAAAGTCTCGAGCCCGATACCTTCGAAATTCGGATAATTCGCGAGAGGCAACCCTGAATGTTGATCCTTGGCATCGAAACATCTTGCGACGAGACCGCCGTTGCCATTTTAAATGATAATGAAATTTTAGTCAATCTGGTATCTTCTCAACTGCTCCACCAGCAATTCGGAGGCGTTGTCCCGGAATTCGCTTCCCGTGAGCATATGCGTTTGCTTGACCAGATGGTAAAAGATGCCTTCGTTCAAACCGGGTTGCAGCCCGAAAATCTTGATGGTATTGCCGTGACTCGTGGCCCGGGCTTGATGGGAGCTCTGCTGGTTGGATTAAGTTTTGCGAAAGGTTTGGCGTATTCACTTCATAAACCTTTATTCGGAGTCAATCACATCGAAGGCCATATTATGGCTAATTTTTTGACCTGTCCCGATTTAAAATTTCCCTTTCCTTGCTTACTGGTTTCCGGCGGTCATACCCAGATTGTTCAGGTAAATGACTTTGGAGATTATCAAGTTTTAGGCCGCAGTGTAGATGATGCCGCCGGTGAGGCTTTTGACAAAGCCGCCCGCATTCTGGATTTACCTTATCCGGGAGGTCCGCAAATTGATCAAATGTCACGCAGAGGTGATCCCAATTTTTACCAATTCCCTCGGGCTAAAGTTCGCTCCGAACAGTACGATTTCAGTTTCAGCGGTTTGAAAACTGCGATGTTATATTTAGTCCGTCAGCGAGGCCAGGATTGGGCTCAGGAACATCTGGCCGATTTATGCGCCTCCTATCAGGAAGCGATTGTAGATGTCCTGAAAATTAATACTTTCAACGCAGTTGAAAATTTGCACGCTAATAAACTGGTTCTGGCTGGTGGCGTAGCCGCTAATTCCCGACTAAGGCAAGTTTTCCAAGAACAGGCTGATCACCATCACATCGAGTTAATAATTCCTTCTCTGAAATATTGTACCGATAATGCCGCAATGATCGCCAGAGCCGGTCAGGAAATGTTGAGACGCAATCAAATTTCACCTTATTCAATTTCTGCCGTACCGAACCTGCCTCTTTCAGAAAAGTAAAATGGATTCATTGACCTTGAAATTTCCAGGATTTGAATGGTGGTGGTTTATTCTCCTACTGGGTTTGATTGGACTTATGTTCTTTTCCTTCCGCAAAATTCCCGGGGGAAAGTCGCGGCCGTTAACGAGGATATTGCTGATTTTGCGCAGTTTAATTCTGATTCTACTGGCAGGATTGATTCTCAAGCCGGAAATTCATTGGACAAGCAGTCGCAAAAAAGCGCCATCAGCTTTGGTCTGGATTGATAATTCGCTCAGCGTTGCCGCCCAAAATAATTTTTCTAAAGATAGCTTGCTATCAATCGTTCAGGAAATTAACACGGCTCTGGATGGAAAAGGAATCAAACCACGCCTTTTTCTATTTGATGAAAATATTATTCCTGTTGCAGGAAAATTGAAAAATATTGAAAATAACGGTCTCGCTACCGACCTATCCCAGGTTTTACGTTATTCCAAGACAGAGTTTGAAAATGAGAACGTTGTAGGCGCGATAATTATCTCCGATGGTGTCATTACCCGGGGTGAAGACCTGACTTTTAGTAAAATCGAAATGCCGTTTCCCGTGTTTACCATTGGAATTGGCGACAGCGAACTGGTTATGGATCCCGCCGTTACGAAAATTGAAATGCCCGGAACCATAAAAGCCGGCGATACTGTCCTAATCAGCGCTGAACTAATACCGATTGGAAACGGCGACCCGATTACTGTAATGCTTAAAGAAGGTGAAAAAATTCTGGATAAAAAAGTCATACCGAGTCAAAGTCAAGCTATGAAAAAAACAGTGGCTTTCCAGATTGTCCCCTCTGAACCAGGTGAAAAAATATATTCCATTGAAATTTCAGCCGCCCAAGATAAAAATCCCTACAATAATCTCAGAATGAGTTCGGTGAAAGTTCTCGAATCCCAGATTAAAATACTCATTGTCAGCGGGCAGGCTAATTTCGAAGCCCCTTTTCTGACTCGCACTCTACGCGAATTGCAAGATATTTCTGTTCAGAATTTAGTCGAAAATGATGGCCAGTGGTTGCCGTTGTCATTTCCAGAAATAATGGCAAAAGAGTGGAATTTGATAGTTTTTATCGGTTATCCGACAGCCGAATCCAACCAGAATGAATTAACCCGTCTCCGACAAAAAATATCCGATCACAACTTACCACTATTAATATTTCTTGACGCAGATGTTGATTCCAAACAGTTAGAAAGACTGCTGGGCTGGAATCCGATTGATGAATTGTTGGTTGATAAATCGGTAAATCAGATTAGCGTTAAACCTACGTCTGTAGGCCTTGAACATCCTTTGATAAAAAATTTTCAAATAGTAACTGTTTCAGAAAAAATCTGGCAGGAGCTGCCGCCGATCGGTTCACCATTCCGGCGGATTCGCCTAAAGCCACCGATGCTAACGATTATTGAAAGCAGGGATCTGGCCGAAAATCCGGTTATTGCCGTGAATCAGGAGAGAAATAAACCTTTGGCGCTTTGTATTGGATTGGATTTTTGGCGCTGGTCTTTTATGACACAGGAAATTGGGCGAATCAATGTTTACAATGAATTATTTCAAGGAATGGCAAAATATTTGACCGATACACTCAGCACATCCCCCGTTCAGTTTTCCATCAATAAAAGAATATTTCTGAACGGTGAAACCGTCGAAATGAGTTGTCTATTGTACGATTTGAAAGGTCTTGTGATAAACGACGCTATAGTCCGAGCCGAACTAATTCAAAAAAACGACGTAATAGCTTCGAGTAATTTAATCTGGGATGGGAAAAATTACTCGGGAGTTATACCAGTTAGAAATTTTGGTGAGTGTCAGGTGCGCATTTCGGCCTGGAGCGATGACAATTTGATTGGAATTCGCGAACAGACAATCACCGTAATTGATCGCCCAATCGAATTACTCGATGTTCGGCAAAACGCTGATTTATTAAGAACCATCGCCGTGCAAAGCGACGGCATAAAAACGAACCGGATTCCCGAAATTGTTGACCGCTTACCAGTTACGGAAAAAATTATCCACCAGTCGCACGCTATCAAATTTTTAAACTGGAAATGGACGCTAGTGGTTTTGATTGGGCTATTAACAATAGAATGGAGCATTCGACGTTTTCAGGGCTTTCAATAAAAAGTCTTGACCTTTTAATTGTTTATGTTCAAATTTTCGCTGTGCAGACCAGGATTCAAAAAAAGAGGTATTTCAGCTAGAGTTGGTAAATCCGATCTGGTTTTAGCACGTAAAACGCTTATCCCATTTACTAAATAAAAAATTATTGGAGTTATTTTATGAAGAAAATTGCAATGCTGGGTGTAGGATATGTCGGGTTAGTATCCGGAACGGGACTGGCCGATTTCGGTAATGAAGTGATTTGTTATGACATTGATAAAACTAAAATAGAAAAACTAAATAACGGAGAAATACCAATTTATGAACCGGGTCTGATTGATTTGGTTAGAAAAAACGTCGCTAAAGGACGCCTGAAGTTCACCGACGATCTGGCGCTGGCAGTGCGGGAATCGGAAGTGATTTTTCTGGCGGTACCGACTCCTTCTGGCGAACATGGTGAAGTTGATCTTTCTTATATTTTTAATGCGGTTGATCAAATCGCCAAGGTGATTGACAGTTTCAAAGTTATTGTCACCAAAAGCACGGTCGAGGTCGGAACCAATGATCAAATCCGCGAACGTCTATTATCGCATAAAATTGCGCCGGAAATGTTCGAAATAGTTTCCAATCCCGAATTTTTGCGCGAAGGTTCGGCGGTCACTGACTTTATGCGGCCTGATCGAGTCGTGATTGGCACCAGTTCACCGAAAGCCCTCGAGATTATGAAAGAAATTTATCGTCCCCTTTATTTAATCGAAACGCCGATTGTAGCCACCGATATTCACACTGCCGAAATGATCAAGTATGCCTCGAATGCCTTTTTAGCAACTAAAATTTCTTTCATCAATGAAATTGCCAATCTCTGCGAATTGGTAGGCGCCGATATTCAGCAAGTTGCCAAAGCCATGGGGCTGGATGGACGAATCGGTAAGAAATTTTTGCATGCTGGGCCGGGTTACGGCGGGTCTTGTTTCCCCAAAGATACTTTAGCCTTAACTAAAATCGCTGAAAAAGCCGGAATGCGAGCTACGATTGTGGAAGCTGTTATCGAGGCCAATAATCGTCAGAAAATGCGAGTAGTCGAGAAACTCTTGAAAGTCTTGCCAGACCTTTCCGGTAAAACGATTGGAATCCTTGGATTAGCATTCAAGCCCAATACTAACGATGTCCGTGAAGCACCAGCATTAACGGTAATTGAAGAAATTTTAAAACGCGGCGGTCAAATCAAAGCCTATGATCCAGAAGCAATGAAAGAAATGCGCAAATATTATCCACAAATTACTTATGTGGCTTCCACCGAAGATGCCGCCAAGGGAGCCGACGCCTTGATTATTTTGACGGAATGGAACGAATTTCGCAATCTTGACTTAAATTATTTAAAATCTGTTATGAAAAACCCGATTATGATTGATGCGAGGAATATTTACGAGCCGGAGTCAGTAATTGAAAAGGGATTTATGTATGACTGCATTGGAAGGAAGATTTAATTGCGATTCGATAGTAATTCAATAGCGATTCATTGTTAATTAAAAGAATAACCTTAAGATATGAATTAAGTGAATTATTATGAAATTGGAAGAGTTAAACATATATAATTTAGCAATGGAATTAGGTGAAGAAATTTGGACTATAGTAAAATGTTGGAATTCATTTGAAAAGGACACGATGGGAAAACAATTAATCAGAGCAGTTGATTCAATTGCGGCTAATTTAGCTGAAGGGTTTGGTAGATATCATTTTAAAGATGTAAAGAATTTTGGTTATTATTCAAGAGGTTCATTATATGAAACCAAAATCTGGCTAACAAAAGCGCACAATAGAACAATATTAGGCGATGATGATTTTAAGAAATTGCAACAGAAAATTAATGATATTGGCGTTAAACTAAACAATTATATCAAATCAATTGGTAAAAGCACTAATTCCTCTATATCAAATTTATCAACAACGAATCACAATGAATGACTACTAATGACAATGAATGACTATGAATGACTACGAATCGCTACGAATGACAATTACTATGAATAACCCCAAAACTTATCTAGTCACAGGTGGCGCCGGATTTATCGGCAGTAACTATATCCATTATCTTTTTTCAAAGTATAAAAATGTTAGGGTAATTAATCTCGATAAACTTACTTACGCCGGCAATCTGGCCAACCTGCAAGATCTGACTAACAATCCAAATTATATTTTTATCAAAGGCGATATTTGCGATGCGGAAATCGTCCGTAATATTTTTCGCGAACATCACCCGGACTATGTCGTGAATTTTGCGGCCGAATCGCATGTAGACCGTAGTATCGGTAAACCTGACGATTTCATCCGGACTGATATGTTTGGCGTTTTTGTGTTATTGGAAGCTTCCAAAGAGTTTGGGATTGAGCGTTTTATCCAGATTAGTACCGACGAAGTCTATGGCTCAATTTTGGAAGGTTCGTTTACTGAAGAATCACCTCTGAAGCCCGGTAATCCTTATTCAGCCAGCAAAGCCGGTGGTGATCGCCTGGCATATTCGTATTTCAATACCTATAATCTACCGGTAATCGTTACCCGCGCCTCGAATAATTACGGCCCTTATCAATACCCAGAAAAGCTCATTCCCTTGTTTGTGACCAATTTAATCGAGAATAAACCCGTTCCACTTTATGGTGACGGTAAAAATGTGCGGGATTGGTTGTATGTCGAGGATCATTGCGATGCGATAGAATTCATTCTGAAAAATGGAAAACCCGGCGAAGTTTATAATATTGCCGGGGAAAACGAGTTGGAAAATATTTTCATTACCAACTTTATTTTTGAATATATGAATAAACCGAAGACATTGATAAAACCAGTCACAGACCGGCTGGGGCACGACCGGCGCTACTCGATTTCAGCGGCCAAATTGCACGAACTCGGCTGGCAAGCGCGACACAAGTTCGAAGATGCTATGCGAACTACTATCCAATGGTATATTGACAATCCGCAATGGTGGCAACCATTGAAAAGCGGAGAATACCTGGAATATTATAAAAGGCATTATAAAATCTAAGAGGTATAATAATGAAAAGAGCATTTATTATATTGATGATATTTATATTATTCCATATTTCATTTGGACAACAATCTAAAACCTCTCAACTGCAAAAATCGTATAAATCATACGGTAAAATGTTTGAGCAGGAGACAGAAAAGGAAAAAACTGATTTAAAGGAAAGAGCAAAAGAAATTTCCTTACCGCAAGAAATAATTGCCTTGGATAAAGCGATTTCACCCGATGAGTACATCGTCGGCCCTGGTGATATATTTGGAGTTGATATAATTATAACCGAAAACATAAATTTAGAATTATTTGTAACTCCTACCGGAGATTTGTTAATACCATCAATTGGAAAAATTAATGTAAATGGTCTAATTCTTAAAGATGCCATCGAACTATGTAAAAAGAAAATCAATCAAGTCTATCCAAGTGCCAAAGTAGATGTGGCACTATTAAATTTACGTACTTTTAAAATTCAAATTACTGGCGCTGTGATTAAACCAGGATTTTACGATGTTACTGCAGTTACCAGATTAAATGAAATAATTGAGTTGGCAGAGGGATTTGACCAATTTGCCAAAGAATTTAACATCCAAATTACTAGAAACGATGGCAGAATTGATACAGTAAATTACTTTAATTATAAACTCGAGGGAGACTTAACTCATAATCCCACTTTTTTAGAGGGAGATAAAATATTTGTCCCATTTGGCGATGCGGACAAAGAAGCTATCGTTATTCGTGGCGCAATCTACGGAAGCGGCTACGATGTTATCGAAGAAAATGAGTCTTTAGGCTATTACTTGCGACGCCAGGCCCAATTTATTGAGAATGCCGACCTAGAAAATGTAACTATTACGCGAAAAGAGGGTGATCACCGAGTTGTGATGACAGTGTATCCACAAGATTTCTTTTCCACACCATTAAAGCCGGGCGATGCAATTGACATTCTCTCAGAAAGAGGAATATCAGTCAACGGATTTGTCCAATCCCCCGGTAGCTTTTATTTTTACCCGGGTTATTCGTATTTGGATTATATTAATATGGCTGGTGGAAATACTTATGAAGGAGATATAGATAAAGTTTACATTCGCCACTTAGATGGAAGTACTGAGCCAGGTAAATCAGCAGCTCTTCGACGGGGAGACGTCATAATTGTCCCTCGAAGCTCTAAAAGTACCATATTTGGGCAATTATCTATTCTGGAAATAGTTACTTCCGTTGCTACAGTGGTATTAACTTTTATTGCCGCTATGAAATAGTTTTAAAAAATATTTATATTTTACAGGAGAGATAAGTGCAACCAGAAAAAAAAGAACATCCGCTTATATATTTTATTTTTAGACATCGGGTGGTAAACATATTAATTTTACTGCTTGGAGCTATTCTGGTTTTTGTAATTGTGTTTTTTGGAATGAAGAAAAAATATACCGCTACCGTTTCAATTTTACCGCCCAGCCAGGATTTATCCTCAGGTATAGGAAGCTCGATGGGTGCATTGGCAAATTTAGCTGGGATAAATTTACCTCAGAGCACACTCCAGAGTCCTGAGATGTATAAAGAAATCCTTACCTCAAGAAAAGTTTTAGATACGATCCTATTTGAGGAATTTGAAGGTATTGATACCAGTGGAATGATATATAAAGAAAAATTGATTAATATGCTTGATATCAAAGCCAGAAATGAAAGAGAAAAAATTGATAAGGCATTGAGAAAATTGTCAAAAGATGTTATATATGTAAATATTAATAATGAAAGTAATGTTACGAAATTATCGGTGACACTCACTGATCCTCTTTATGCGGCTAATGTAGCCAATAGAATGGTAGAACTATTAAATGAAATTGTCACAACCCAAATCCAGCATGAAAACCGTCAACAATTATTGTATATTGAAGATCATATCAGGTACGCCCAGGATAGTATCAAAATTGCGGAAAAAAACTTACAAACATTCTTAGAGCAAGTAAAATCAATTGCCGAACCGGCGAATCAGATCAAAGAGCTAGCTTTAAAAAGGGATCTTGAATTATATTCGACTATCTGGATCGAACTTAAACAGCAGAAAGAAATTTATACATTAAAGTCAATCCCAAGTCTGGCAGAAGTCAAGGTTCTTGATAAAGCCCAACCACCTTATTTGAAAAGTCGGCCTAAAAGGTTACTTACTATGATCAGTCTAGGCGGGCTCTTTCTAATTTTACAAATATGTGTAAATGCCCTCATTTTAATTATTAATAATTTTCGCAAAGAACTCGAGCCTGATGAACCACTTCCCCACGCTAAATGAGTTAAGGGGCTTCTTCTCTAATAAAGAAGGTAAAAGTTTATTCGTTAATTTTGCTCAATTTGGCATATATCAGGTTATTATTTATTTAGCTCCCTTGATTACTATTCCATACCTTTTAAGGTATATTGGAGTAGCAAAATTCGGTATTATCAGCTTTGCGATGGCTTTGGTTTATTATTTTCAAATAGTTGTGGAGTATGGATTTGGGATAACTGGAATCCAGATGATTGCCCAGAGCCAGAATAACAGTAGAAAACAATCGGAAATAGTATCGAATGTTTTGATAATTCAAATTATACTATTCAGTATATGTTTTATACTATTGGGAATACTATGTTTTTCAATTCCAAAAATACATAATTACATGTCCATTTACCTGTTTTCTTATGGCTATGTTCTGGCAAATATATTTTTATTTACCTGGTTTTATATCGGAGTAGAAAAAGTAAAATATGTTAACGTAATTATTTCTATATCAAAATTGTTATATATACTTTTAGTTATTGTTTTTATTAAAAATGAAAATGATTTTGTTTTAGTACCTATTTTTAACTCAGGCACTACTTTTCTGGCGGGAATTGTCAGCATTATTATTTTAAGGAAAAAATTTAGCATCCGTTTCCTTAAACCGAATAAGGATATTTTGCAAAAATATTTGAAAGAAGGGTGGCATATTTTTCTCTCAAATATTGCTATGAACTTATATCGCAACACCAATGTTATCATTCTGGGAATCCTTTCATCAGATATAAGCGTGGGAATATACAGTGCCGGGGAAAAGGTGGTCAAAGCCATCCAAAGTACTTTATCACCTCTTACTCAGACCTTGTATCCCTTTATTTCCCGGAAGAAAATTGAAGAACCTAAAAAATCCATAAAATATATCAGTAAAATGATTACGATTATGGGTTTTATTGGGTGTATTATCTCAATATTATTATTTATCTTTGCCGGGGAAATTGCCTATCTTTTAAATGGTTCAGCTAATCTGGCAATGGTGCGGGTGATTAGAATCGCCTCTTTTGTAATTTTATTCGGAGGGCTGAATTATTGTACTGGAATAATTTTTATGACAAATTACGATATGAAGAAAGAATTTTTAAAAAGCGTAACGATTGTAGGAATTTTGAATATTATAATTTGTACGATTCTTTGTTATTTAATCAGTGAAATTGGCGCTGCAATTGCTTTATTGCTTTCCGAGTTTACTCTGTTTATACTATTAGTTTACCATATCCAGCATAATAAATATAAATGGTCAACAAGTCCTTTAGAATTATGAGTTATCCGCACGTCTCTATCATAATCTTGAACTGGAATAAATGGGCTGATACTATCGAGTGTCTGGAATCAGTGTTAAAATCTGATTATCCGAATTTCAATATTATTCTGGTTGATAACTACTCTGTCAATGATTCAGTTTCAAAAATCCAAACCTGGGCTAAAATGGGGCTGGAAGATGTAATCAATACTAATTTTCCAGATTTAATCTTCCCACTTGAGAAAAAACCGATTGATTTAATGACTGTAAAAATTTCTAATCGAAAAGTTGAAATTCCCATATTTAAAGATAAAAAGCCCAAAATTTTATTTTTATTAAGTGATGAAAACTATGGATTTGCAGTTGCTAACAATATCGCTATCAACTTGGTACTCGAAATATATCAAAGTCAATATGTTTTTCTTTTAAATAATGATACGGTCATTGAGAAAGAGGCATTGAAAAATCTAGTGGCTGCATTAGAAAACAATCCCCAATATAGCCTTGCCCAATCTACTATTTATTATTATAATGATAAGGGAAAAATCGCTAACGCAGGTGGTAAATTATTTTTTTGGGGGAAAGGAAAATACTATACCAAAATTAATCCTGATGAAATTAAAGAGATAGGATTCATAAATGGTTGTGCTTTGCTGCTTTCAAAAAAGGTTATTGAAAAATATGGAGTATTTAGTGAAAATTTTTTCTTTGGTGAAGAAGACTTTGAATACAGTTTTAGACTATCTTTAAATAAGGTTAAAAATGTATGTGTTGAAAACAGCAGAGTATATCATAAAATCAGTATTTCTTCTAATCATTTGTTAGGGAATGATAAGGGGCGCAGTTTAATACTTTCGGTATTAAATAGAATTGCTGACATGAGAAATTATTATCCACGATTTCTATGGATTATATGGCGATATGTAACAATTTTTTATTACTTTTTGTTTCTTATGATTATTAAAAATAGGATTAGTATCAAGTCAGCTAATAAGTATTTAAAATATATTTTAAAAAAAAGTAGATTTCTTGATAATGTGGATAAAACCGTATATCAGGAAATAATTGAAAAGAAATGGCATTAACAAGATTATATAGTATATTATTTGCCGCTGGCGTATCTATGTTGACAATCTTTGATAAAAGACGTCAAAACACTTTATTAACGCCATTTTCTGTTTCTGCATGGCCACTCGTATTTATAGTCTTAGTAGTTAATTTCTTACTAGTTTACATGAATTTCCAGACAGTGACACCGCATGTAATAGTTTTTTTAAGTGCCAATCTCATTTTAATCTGGTTGATAGGTTTGGTATTTTCATATTTATATGAAAATGATCGGCCATCGTCATTTAATGATGTTTTTCTGCCCTATGTAAAATTCGAGAATTTATTAATATTATTATCATGGATAGTAAATATTGTGGTTTTTCTCAGAGTGAAAAATCTTTTAGCAATCTATGGGGGATTTAGTTTTTTCGGCGATTTTAGGTTCGAGGAAATGATAACCAGAGGACCTGTAGCACACCTTTCTCAATTTGGGAAAGTAACGTTTTTACTACTTTGTTTTATTTATCCGATGGCAAAGCATAAAATATCAATTATTATTACCTTATTTGGACTGATTTTAACATTTTTTGCACTGCAAGTTAAATATAACCTAATAGGAATATTATTAATTGTATTTATTTATTATAATTATTTGAATGCACCTAAAAAGCAATTTAGCAATGTAATCAAATTTTGTCTAGTGGTGGTTATTTTAATGGCACTTTTTCTTGTTTTTCTGACAATATCTTGGGGTACTTTCGCCGTATCGAAAAAATCAGTCCGGTTATTTTTATCACAGAATTTGCTTAGTTACTTTTTCTCACCACCAATTGTACTGGATAAGTGGTTGAATTATCCATTTGTTCAGCCGGATTGGACATTATTATTAGTATTTAAGAATATAATAAATCAAATTGTAGGAAATCCATTAGTGTATAGTTCATTGAATTATACTGGTTTAGGTTTCTCAGAGGTTGCTAAAGATGTTTATTCAAACGTTGCAACTAGCTATGGTACTTATTTTATAATAGGCGGTTGGGTTTTCAGTTTATTCATGAGTGCTGTGATCTCATTTGTTACTTATTTTGTTTATTACATTACGAATAAAAAGCCTACACCAATAAAAATATTTTTATGTATGACCTTATTGAATCTTGCATTGACAAGTTTTTTTGGGCAGTATTTTACCTTTGTGTCATATTATGAAATGATTTTATTTTTCATAATTACTATTAAGCTTATGGATGTATATAATGAATTCATTTGCTTACCACAAAAATCAGAAAAACATTTAAAGGTAATTTCGGACTCTCATGCCTAGATTATTATTTGTAGTAAACATTTTCGGAGGAGCAGTTGGTGAGATTCTGGTTGACCTAATGCCAAAATTAACAAAATGTTATGATGTAAAAATAATATCAATCCAGCCTATTGATCGCAAAGATCCATTTATAAATGAATATACAAAAAGATACAACAACTTAGAATCACTTAATGTTAATCGTTTTTCTATAATAAAAGCGTATCATCTACTTAAAAAATATATAAAAATATTCACCCCTAGTATAATTCATTCTCATATGGGAAGAGCCGATTTAATTACTGCCATGTTAAGACCAAGAAATACGATTATATTAAATACCTTTCACTGTGAGAAAAAGAACCATAAACTTCCAACCCAAATTGGATATAGACTAACCGATAGAAGATTCGATTGGAGAATTTGTATTTCAAAGACCGTTGCGAGAAGTTATTATAATCATGGTTTTAAAAGTCCCTATTCAGTAATCTATAATCCAATTGATATTAGTAGACTTACCAAACCAATTAATCGAGAAGAAATCAGAAAGAACCTAGGATTTAACCGTGACGATAAAATTATGATTAATGTTGGTAGGTTAATTAAATGTAAAGGTCAGAGATACCTTATAGAAGTGATGCCGCATTTATGTAATTTATTACCTGAGGTAAAACTTCTTATCGTCGGAGATGGACCTCAGTACAATAGTTGGAAAAAATTGATCAATAAATATGGTTTAGAAAATAATGTTCATTTACTAGGTTACCGGCAAGATGTCCAAAATCTGTTAAAAATATCTGATCTGTTTGTTTATTCAGCCCAATGGGAAGGCTTAGGTATGGCAGTAATAGAAGCAATGGCGGCTGGAATTCCCGTTCTTGCTCACCCTCTACCTGCCCTTAAAGAATATATCATTGATAGTTACAATGGTTATTTTTGCAATATCCACTCAAAAGAATCATTCGCCAATAAAATTTTTGAGATACTTACCAATTCCCAAAATAGTTCATCAATAGCTGGAAATGCTTTAAGAACGGTGACTGATATGTTTTCTGCCGATAAAATTAGCAATCAATACCTTGAACTTTATCAGCGATTACTATCAACAAAGTAAATAATAGGATTATAGATTAGCAAAAAAGAGGCACAAACGGTCGTTTTAGTTGCAAATACCAGTTGGTATTTATATAACTTTCGTTTGCCACTTTTAAAAAGTTTAAAAGAAAAAGGATTTGACGTAATTACAATTACACCGAAAGACGAATATACCGACCGCTTGATATCGAATGGATTTATTCATTATCATATTCCAATTGATCGTCGTGGATTAGCTTTACTTTCCAATTTCATTACAATATTTTCATTTTTATCATTGTATTGCCACATAAAGCCCAAAATGATTATCCATTTCACGATCAAACCGGTGATATTTGGAACACTCACTGCCAGATTTTGTACTAAAGCAAAAATAGTCAATAATGTTACCGGCCTAGGATATATTTTTATAGGAAAAACATTTTTACATAAAATACTGAAGCCTTTTGTTAGATGGATGTATTGGTGTGTTCTTAGACTATCGGATTTGTTAATTTTTCAGAATGAAGCTGATCGTGATTTTTTTATTAAGTCTAAAATAATTACGGAAAAGATACCGCCGAGTATTTTAATCAGTGGTTCTGGAGTTGATCTGGACAGATTTCGAAGAAAAAACGTAAAGAATAAAAAGTCAGAAGTCAACTTTATTCTGATAGCCAGGATGTTATATGATAAAGGCATTCAGGAATATATAGAAGCCGCTAAAATCGTTAAGAGAACATTTAAAAATGCAATTTTCTATCTCGTTGGCGATATTGATAAAGGTAATCCATCGGCAATTTCAAGCGAGACAATAAACACCTGGAGACAACAGGGAATTGTTAATTATTGTGGGAAAGTTGACGATGTAGTTACATTTCTGGAAAATGCTGATGTCTTTGTTTTACCTTCCTACAGAGAAGGGTTATCTCGTTCAATTATTGAAGCTATGGCTATGGAACTTCCAATTATAACCACCGATGTTCCGGGTTGCCGAGAAACTGTTATCGAAAAAGAAAATGGATTGCTAGTTAGACCAAATAATGTTCCTGATTTAGTACAGGCGATGATTTTTATGATAAATAATCCTGATAAACGGTTAAAAATGGGAAAAAAGTCTAGGCTGATTGCTCAAGATAAATTTGACGTACAGCAAATTAATCAATTGTATTTATCTTATCTAGAACAACTATGCTAGAAAATTATTTTACAAGCATTACCGCGATATAAAAGGGATGGTTTCAGTATGTACGTTCGGATGCCCAAAGAATATGAGAATATTGCATACAATAATTTTATAGCCGAATCTCGTTACTCAAGTATATATCAATCTTTTGAATGGGGAATTATCAGGGAATTCGACAATTGGGAGGTTATTCGATTAATTGCCATTGATTCAGATCGGTTTGTTGGGGCACTGTCTTGTCTATGTAAGAAATCGCCATTATTTGGTAAGCGAATTTTTTATATTCCCCGCGGACCGGTCTTGGATTATTCCGCTGAAAATGCGCACGACATCTTTGATTCACTTTTTATAAAAATTCGTGAAATTGCACGCCGAGATAATGCTTTATACATTAGAATTAGCCCTGATATTAGGAAAAATGCCTGTTTTAATGATTACATTTCAAAATATAATTTACACCACGTTCGTTACCCGATTTTACATACCACTACTTATCGTCTTGATCTTACCAAAACCGAAGAACAATTGTTAAACTCAATGGAAAGTCGCGTGAAATATGATATAAGAAAAGCTCAGCGTGACAACGTAGAAATCTTATCTGATGATGGTAATGAAGAATATTTAAAGAAATTCTATAATTTGTTATATAAAGTAGCGGATCGAAATAAATTTCCGATTTACTCGTATGAAATGATGCAAAATATCTGGAATGTTTTGTCTCCCAAAGGAATGTGTAAAATTTTTCTAGCTAGAATCGAGGGCGAAATAGTTTCCGGTGCGTTTTTATTTTTGTTTGGAGATAAATGTATTTATCAATGGGGTGGCTCAGTAAAAACAAAAATTAATCCTAATCAATTGTTACATTGGAAAATAATTCAGTGGGCGAAGTCAAAAGGAGTTAGGATATATGATCTTCAAGGAATACCGGAAAATGTCAAAAAAGGCGATGATTTATGGGGCATATACTTATTTAAGCGTGGTTTTGGTGGAGAGCGAGTTCAGCTAGTTGGTGAATATGACAATATATTATCTCCAGCTTTATATAAGACTTGGCAGGTAATCGAGCCAAAATATCCAGCAGTGAAAAATTATTTATCAAAAATAAGGAAGGGGAAATGAACAAGAGTTTAATTTTAGCTTACCATCGGATTCTTCCAGATGATTTAGCGCTCCTAAGACAGCCTTTAGCAGTAAGTACCACACAATTTGAGAGACAAATGCTCTATTTAATAGATAAAGGATGGCAAAGTATGACACTATCGGAATACTTTGAGATTTATGACTTAAAACAAAAGAAGCCTGATAGAATTTTTGTAATCACTTTTGACGATGGGTACCGCGATAACTATTACTATGCATTTCCAATTTTAAAAAAATACAATCTCAAAGCAACCATCTTTGTGGTAACCGGACTGTTAACCGTCCCCAAAACTCTGCAATTTGATTCTGCAGTCAATGATAATGTGACCGAAATGGATTATTCGATCACCTTGGAGCAGATGAGAGAAATGGCTAATTATGGAATTGAATTTGGTTCGCATACAATTACCCATCCTAGATTGGATACTATCGGGTTAGTTGAGGCTGAAAAGGAAATTGATCAATCAAAGAGGACGTTGGAACAGTATCTTAACCAACAGGTGAAAACTTTTTGTTATCCTTATGGTGCACTTAATGATGATGTCATTGCATTAGTTTCAAAAAGCGGATACCAATGTGCGGTCGTTACTCCGACTCGTCAAGAGATTAAAGAATCTCGATTCACTTTGATTCGTGTTGGAGTCTATAATTCTAACTCACTCTTGAAATTCAAATTCAAATGTTCAAACCTATTTTTAAGCCTTAGAAAATTAAGATTATGGTTTCTGTTGAAGCATTTATCAAATTATGTAAAAAAGTTAAAGAGGACATAGGAAGTTTTTAGTCTGGTAAAATATAATAATAAGGTTGATGAACTAAAATTATTTACCGACAATAATCAAAAATTACTTGACCTCATCAAAAAATACTTGTAGATTAACATACGATGAGTAAAGAAGAGGAAAAAGATTAAATCAATTTGATACCGGCCTCGATTCTTTAAATAATCCCAAAATCTACCAACTTTAACAAAACTGTAAATCTTATGTTGAGAGTTGATTTTTAATTTTCGTTTAGCGATCTTGGCTGGAGGAATGTAGTGGTTTTTGCATCTTTACTAGTAGTTTTTTTGACCACTTATATATGCGCGATAGGATTGACCTATTTAGCGCGGAAAATAGCTCTACGTTATCATATTGGTGATATGCCCGGTGAACGGAAAGTTCATAAAGTATTTATGCCTTATTTAGGCGGCGTGGCAATTCTCCTATCAATCATTATTGGTACCGTATTATCAGTCTATTTATTACCAATGGTAGCCGAAGAGGTACCGCGGCGATATTATTTCCTGGGTGCAACAGGAATATTGATTGCCCTTGTAGGATTATATGACGATATTAAAAAGTTACGTTTTTCAACCAAATTTTATTTCCAAATCATTGCGGCAATCGTAGTAGCTCTAGGCGGTTTGAGATTTGAATCTCTATATATCCCATTTATAGGTGAGATTGGGTTAGGTTGGTTTTCGGTTATCTTTACCGTATTTTGGATTGTTTTCGTTACTAATGCGATGAATTTGCTGGACGGATTGGATGGACTGGCCGCTGGAGTTTCTACGATTATCTTCCTCGTTTTTGCTTTAATAGCACTACATTCCGGTCGCACACTTGTAGCACTTGTCTGCTTATTATTCATCGCGGCTAACTTAGGATTTTTAAAATTCAATTCACGTCCGGCTTCGATTTTTATGGGTGACACCGGCTCACTTTTTATTGGATTTTCGACGGCAGTTATTTCATTGGAAGTAGGAAGAATTGGGCATACTGATTGTCTGGATTTCATTATTCCTCTTACGGTAATGGCAGTTCCGGTTCTGGATACTACGATTTCATTTTTCCGGCGAATCAATAAGCATATGAACCCATTTATGGCGGACAAGGAACACATTCATCATCGGTTGATGTCAATTGGTTTTTCCCATAAAAATGCAGTCAAGGTGATGTACTTTCTGAGTATTATTGCCGGATTTATTGGATATTCTTTCATTTACCTTGACAACCGGGCAATCGTGACTATTTTATTCGCCGGGGCAATTTTTGTGGGTTTAGTGATTCGCCGACTGGGCTATTTCGAGATTGAGAAAAACCTGATCGTCGTGCCCGGTAGTACCAATAATGGCAAGACCAATGGAATTAGCAATGGACATACAGAACCAAGCTTTATTCCTTTTGATACCTCGCAGTTTGTTCAGTCTTTTATCTTCTTCTTGAGTGATGTTTTATTTATCGTGGGTTCATTTTTAGCAGTTTACTATTGGCAAATTGTCCCCAATCTTTTGCCGGAGCAAATGCTGACCACCTATAATTTAGTTTTGTGGATTGCCTGGTCAATCATTTACTGGATTTCGTTATTGGGTTTGAACAATCTTTACCGAATCGAATGGGATACTTCCCGAGTTGATGAAATATTTACTGTTTTTAAGATAGTATTTTTCGGCACAATTATTTTATTCTTTTTGAGTTTTGAGGTTAAAATTCCCTTTCTTCCCTCGAGGCGAATGCTAATCACATACGGTATTTTACTTGTTACCGGGATAAGTGTCGGCCGTATACTATTAATCACTATTATGAAAAAATACGATTTATTGGATTTCAAAAAACGTCCAACATTAATTATCGGCGCATCCCGACGTGCTCTTAATGTAGTCCGGAAAATTAATTCCGTTCCTGAACTAAAATTCAATATAATTGGAATGGTTGACGATCACGCCAATGGGAATATCGGAAAAATAATGGAAGGGGTACCGATCATCGGAAGTTTTGAAGACATTCCTGAGATTATAAAAAAAAGAAAAGTTAAAGAAGTCATCATTGCCCTCGATGATAACAATATGGATCAGGTTATTGATATGATTGACTTATTTTCAAAATACAATGTCTCGATCAAATTACTTCCTGATTTTTATAATCTCCTCACTGGATTTAGAACCAGCCACATTTATGGAGTTTCACTGGTTAAGTTTTTCGGTTCTAATATGAAGACCTGGGAATGGGTATTGAAACGACTTATAGACATCATTATCTCGTTAGTAGTTCTGATTGGATTTTTACCAATTTGGCTAATAATTGGTTTGATAATTAAACTCGATTCCCCAGGGCCAGTATTTTATAAACAAAAAAGAATTGGAAAAAATCGTCGTGAATTCGATGTCATAAAATTCCGTTCGATGATTCAGGGTGCTGAACAGGAAACTGGTCCGAAATGGGCTGAAAAAAATGATCCGCGTGTAACCCGTTTCGGTAAATTTTTACGAAAAACCGGACTGGATGAGATTCCCCAATTTTTTAATGTCCTGATAGGTGATATGAGCATTGTCGGACCGCGTCCCGAGCGAGATCACTTTGTCAGCGAGTTAGAACGTTCCATCCAATTTTACTCGCGGCGCTTAATCGTCAAGCCCGGAATCACCGGTTGGGCGCAAATTAAATATAAATATGATGAAACGATTGACGATGTGCGCGAAAAGTTACGTTACGATTTATACTACATCGAAAATATGTCGGTAGTTTTAGACTTAAAAATTATCATTCAGACCCTTTTAATCGGTCTCCGTCGTAAGCACCGCACCAGCTACGTCTGATGCTTATAGACCGAAAATAACGATTCTGTTAGAATATCTACTATTATCATTTCGAAAAATTTTCTATTTTATGATGTCAGTTTGGAGTATGAATGTTAGACCTTAAACAAATCAGAAATGAACCGGAAAAATATCGTCGAGGATTGGAAGCCAAAAACGCCGGCGATAAATTAACTGAGCTGTTACTATGGGATAGTGAACGCCGTAAATGTATCAACCAAGCCGATGAATTGAAAGCTACTCGCAACCGAGTCAGCGACGAAATTGGCCAATTGAAAAAAATGGGATTACCGGCTGAGGAAAAGATTCTGGAAATGCGTTCGGTCGGTGACCAGATTAGTGCCCTTGACCATAAATTGAAAGAAATCGATGAAAAGATAAATAGTATCCTGGTTACTTTGCCTAATCTGCCCCATCCCAGTGTCAAAATTGGCAAGTCGTCTGCTGATAATGTTACTATAAAACAATGGGGGCACAAACCGGAGTTTGATTTTCCTCTAAAAGATCATCTCGATTTAAGTGAAGCGCTTGGAATTCTTGATATGAAAAGAGCCGCAAAAATTTCAGGTACTGGATTTCCAATGTATGTCGGAGATGGCGCCACTCTTGAGCGAGCTTTAGTGAATTTCATGTTGGATTTTCATCGGAATTATCATGGTTATCAAGAAGTCTTTCCGCCATTTATGGTTACCCGGAACTCGGCTTTCGGTACCGGTCAACTGCCCAAACTCGAAGAAGATATGTATCGCATCGAAACCGAAGACCTTTTTATGATACCGACGGCGGAAGTGCCAGTAACTAATATTCATCGGGATGAAATACTTCCGGAAAACCGATTACCGATTAAATATGCAGCTTATTCTGCCTGTTTCCGACGGGAAGCCGGTTCGTATGGCAAAGATACCCGCGGTTTGTCCCGCGTTCATCAGTTCAATAAAGTGGAGTTGGTTTGGTTCACAACTCCGGAGAACTCGTACATAGTTCACGAACAGATACTCCGGGACGCTGAAGATATTTTACAGGCTTTGAATCTCCATTATCGGGTCGTGGAACTTTGTTCGGCTGATTTGAGCTTTGCCGCGGCTAAATGCTATGACATTGAGGTTTGGGCGCCGGGGAGCAGTAAATATTTCGAAGTCTCGAGTGTGAGTAATTTCGAGGATTTCCAGGCTCGACGGGCGAATATTCGCTATCGTCGAACCAGCGATAATAAATTAAATTTCGTGCATACTCTTAATGGTTCGGGCGTGGCAACTCCGCGACTTATGATCGCATTACTCGAAACCTGCCAAACGCCAGAAGGAACGATCATAATTCCGCAGGTTTTACAGAAATACACCGGATTTAATCAGATAAGGACAAAAAAATGACGGGTGAAAGAAAATATAGAAAACTTATTTGCGAATTCGGCAAGAAAATTTATGCCAACGGCTATGTTGCGGCTAACGACGGCAATCTCAGCATTCGTCTGAATTCGGAAACGATTCTAATTACGCCGACTAATGTATCCAAAGGCGTAGTAAAACCCTCTCAAATAGCCAAAATAGATTTATCAGGAAATAAGTTAGATAACAACTGCCCTTCGTCAGAATCCCTCTTGCATCTGGCAATTTATAAACGATGTGATTGGGTCAAGGCGGTCATTCATTCGCATCCGCCTTATGCCACTGCCTGGGCTGTAATAGGACGAGGATTGACAGATCCAATTTTGCCTGAGACTATCGTGTCGGTCGGACAAATCCCGTTAATTCCCTACAAACCACCTTCGACCCAAGATTTGGCAGATATTGTAGCCGACGCAGCTCAGAAAAACGACGTGCTTTTGCTTCAAAATCATGGATTGGTAGCCGTTGGAAAAGATTTATTAGATGCATATTACAAAACTGAACGCGCTGAGCATGTCTTTCGCATTATGGCACTGGCTAAATTATTAGGAGAAATAAAACCCCTTAGTAAAGAAGAAGTGGAAGAATTATACCGCTTGTTTGATGTACCCGAAAAACTACGAGTAACATGTTGATAGTCAAAATATGATTAGAAATTTCTTTGCTATAATCTGGGTAGTTTTAGTGACGATTGTATGTAGTAGCCTGAGCATGGCTTTACCAGATAGCCATAATATAATAATGCGCAAATGGTCGCAAATGATACTCAAATTTCTTGGAGTCAAATTAAGGGTTTACGGCTGTGAAAATGTAGTAAATCGAGGTTCAAAGATCGTAATTAGTAACCATGAAAGTGCATTGGATATTCCGATATTGATGGCCGCTTTGCCGCTCCCCATTCGTTTTATGGCGAAAAAGGAATTGTTTCGGATTCCCCTCTTTGGTTGGACAATTAATCTGGCGCGCCATATACCAGTTGACCGTCAAAACCCCCGCAAATCGTATTCAGGGATTAATCGTATTTCTAAAGAATTAATCCGTAAAGGATACAGCATTGCCATCAGTCCGGAAGGCACTCGCAGTTATGATGGTAAAATCGCACCTTTCAAAAAAGGCGCCTTTCGTCTCGCTGAAATTCATAATTTACCGATTCTTCCGGTATTGATTCTCGGTTCCAGGCATTGCGTCCCCAAAAATAGTATTTCTATCATTCCCGGAATTGTAGAAGTACACATTGGCAAAGAAGTTCGCTTGAGTGATTATCCGACAAGAAATGCCTGTATAGCTGATGTGCGAAATAAAATGATTGTTCAAAAGGAACAATACGAATTAAAAAGGAAGCAAAGTAGTCTTGATTAATTGTGTTCCCAATCGGATCGCCGAACCAGAATTAGCCGTTACTAAAAAGGAAAAGTCCCTCTATAAAGCCTGGCTGAATCAGGAATTTAATCAAACAGGTCTGCAAACAGTTGAAGGCAATTCGTTGAGTATATTATCGCCGGGGACAAGAAACGAAACTGAGGGACCTGATTTTCGGGATGCCTTGATTATGCTTGATGAAGAGTTCGAACGCGGGGATATTGAATTACATCTTGAAGCGAACGACTGGTACAGCCATGGACACGATCGAGACCCCCATTACAATAATGTGGTTTTGCATGTAGTTTTAAATATTGGCAAAACAATGCCGATAAAATCTTGCGCTAACCGAATTATTCCAACGTTGATGATAACTCCATTTGCGATTACCGCGCCGGAAGAGTTTGCTTGCTTAAGATGGAAGTATCTATCCAACAATGACTTTAATCAGGTGCTAAAAACATTCGCCGAAATCCGCTTCAAACGTAAAGCTCAAATATGGCGTTCACTAATTTTAACAGAAGGCGGCGAACAAGCGTTTTATGAAGGCCTGGCTGACGTAATGGGATACAGCCGAAATCGGAAAATGTTTGGAATACTAAGCCAAAAAGTACCCTCCGAATTAGTACACAACGTTTTAAAAGATACTGCACCAGAACAGCGGATTATAGTACTGGAAAGTCTCCTATTTGGCACAGCGGGATTTTTAACCAAACCCGAATTAAAAGTATTTATTCGTGATACGAAATATACTGAAGGTTTATATAAAATCTGGGCGAAAATAGCCCAAAAATACCAACTGGCAGAAATGGAATCGGCGGACTGGCATTTTGCTGGGTCACGGCCACCAAATTTTCCGACTTTACGGATTGCGGCTTTAGCACAAATAATCAATAAATTTTATCCAGCCCACCTAGCCGAAACCTGGCTAAGAGTAATTCAAAATGCTAAAACTTATCCGGACATTCAGCGCTGGGCAAGCGAAATATTTCAACAACCGGACGGTCTCTGGCGTAACCATCCCTTATTAAAACAACAACCAGGGAAAATGTTGATCGGCACTCAACGCTTTAACGACTTGCTCAGTAATTTGCTACTGCCGTTCAGCTGGGCGGTCGGATCGCTCAATAATCAGAGTGAGTTACTTGAAAAAACCATTACTTTCGCGGAGCAAGTCGAATGCCTTGAAATGCCGGGATCGGTCAGGATTGCTCTGAACCGATTGCCACTTAAAACCACCACTTTGCGCCGAAATTATCTAATTCAGGGAATAATCGAGTTTACTCGTCGGTATTGCAATTTAAATATTTGTAAATTATGCCCATTGGAAAAATATGCCCAAAAATGAGAAAATAATCACGCGTGAACAAGCGTGCCGAATCGTTAGTCAACTCAAAAAAGAAGGGCGAAAGATTGTATTTACTAATGGTTGTTTTGATATTCTTCACGTCGGGCATCTCGAACTGCTGGAAAATGCCCGCAAATTAGGCGACATTCTAATAGTCGGTTTAAATTCAGACGATTCGGTGCAACGTTTAAAAGGAACTCAACGCCCTATTAATACTCAATTAGATCGCGCTCGGGTTCTGGCGGCATTGGCAGTAGTAGATTATGTAATAATATTCGATGAAGACACACCATTGGAATTAATTCAAGCTCTACAGCCTGATTTTCTGGTCAAGGGTGGCGATTATAGCCCAGATACGATTGTCGGTAGTGCGTTCGTCAAATCTTATGGAGGGCAGGTAGTCGTGTTTCCATTAGTTCATGGCAAATCAACTTCCGAACTGATAAAGACCATTTTTCAACTTTAACCAATAAATGCCCTTGACATTAAGTTTTGTTTGAAATAATTTTCCACCCGAATAATATTTAGAATGGAGTGAAATGAATAATAGAATAAAATTAAGATTTACCTTATTATTTTGGATGATGGTAACAATTAGTATTGCATTGTCTGCTAATAATTCCTATGAGAAGGTAAATAATAACAATGGAGAAGAAAAAGATTTAGCGAATAATTCTGGAAATGATATTTTTGAACTTATTTTCAATGAAGCTAAGCTATTTTATGTAGATGCTTTAGTATCTTCGTATTATAACGACACAGCCGCCGTAAAATATTGTTTCGATCGGGTGTTTGAAATTATGGCTGAAATCAGTGAACTTGATAGTCTAACCCCAATTGAACAAGATGACTTCAACCGCTTTAATGAGGTGGTGTCAAACGATTATCAAGCACATTTTAGTTATTTAATCGAAGAAACTGATTCAGTAATGATTGTTTCGATAGGCGAAGAATTATTTGTAACACCATTGGATACGGTTGATATAGGTAATGATACCTTGATTATAGTCGAAGACCGACCAGGGCATATTCCAATAGTTCGTTCTAAGAAAATTGATAGACTTATTGTTTATTATTCAGTACAGAAAGCGTCTACCATTCAAAAATATCTGGATGCATCAAGTAAATATAGAGAGCATTATCTTCCGATTCTAAAACAATATAACGTGCCGGAAGAAATTATTTATCTTCCAATTTTGGAAAGTGGTTACAATCCTAATGCTTATTCTTATGCACACGCCGCCGGAATATGGCAATTTATCCCTGGAACCGGGGCAAAATACGGTTTGAAACGCAATTGGTATGTAGATGAACGTCGCGATCCAATTAAGTCCGCCCATGCGGCAGCTAAATATCTTAGAAAACTATATGAAGAATTCGATGACTGGTATCTGGCTTTAGCGGCTTATAATTGCGGTGAGAACAATGTCTGGCGTGCTATCAAACGGGAAGGCACGCGCGATTATTTCAAATTACGCTCATTACCCTCCCAGACCCGTAATTATGTGCCATCCTTTATGGCTATTACAATAATTGCTAAGGATCCGGAAAAGTATGGGTTCAGTAAACCAACCACACCTACTTGGGAATGGGATGAAATAATTGTCGATCGCTGTTATGAACTTGATGCCATTGCCAAAGCCTGTGAAACTTCCCCAGATATTCTACGTGAGTATAATCCAGAATTGCGGCGCTGGATGACCCCAGCTAATGATAATCAGTATGTATTTCGAGTCCCGAAAGGCAAAGCCGAAGGTTTGACAGAAAAATTGACATCGCTTCCGGAACCGAAGAACGTTAAACCGGAAACAATTTATCATAAAGTTCGGAAAGGTGAGAACCTAAGTTCAATTGCTCGAAAATATGGCACCTCGGTTTCGGCTTTGGTCTCGGCCAATCATCTTAGCAACCGCAACCAATTACGTGTTGGTCAAATACTATTGATACCGACTGGTTCATATTATTCAGCACCTGAAAATAAATCATCCAAAACTAACGTAATTACCCACACTGTCCAACGAGGTGAAACATTGAGTGAAATTGCTGAGAAATACAATACCAGTGTGAGTAAAATAAAATCAATGAACAATATTCATAACGACCATATAGAAGCCGGTGCACGACTCAAAATACCAACCGACCTCGCCAGTCAGGTAGAACCATCCGATACTCCAAAAGGCAGTACAAAAGTAGTTCACGTCGTCAAAAAAGGTGATACTTTAACTTCAATTGCCAATAAATACAATGTCAGCCTTACCAAATTGAAGTCCTGGAACGATTTGGATGATCGCAAACCAATCTACCCCGGTCAGCGTATCATAATTTACCAGACTATCAAAAGCTGAGGCAGTCGGATTGTATTCCCTGAAAACCCGAGATATTGAATCACGTAAGTCGTGATTGATTAAAGTATTTTGCGATTATTCCAAAGCATAAACGTAGCAAAAGAGAAAACGCAGGTCGCTTTTATTTTCTTACAGACATTCCTTGGACATCTATCGCTTGCCACTAAATTTTAATTATGGTACTTTCCGAAATGCTTGATACTCAAAAACACCGTGAAGGAGTCGAATATTTCTGTAAGTTATTCCAAATTGAATTTTCATCACCTTCCATAGAACATGTCACTGGTCTCCTGCGCAAATTTTCACTTCTTCCTTATGAAAACATTAGTAAAATTTTAAATCTTAACCGGAATTGGAACGAAAACCATTTCCGTTGGCCTCAAGAAATCATCAGCGATTATGAAAAATATAAATTGGGCGGCACCTGTTTCTCATTAACCTTTTTTCTAAAGGCAATACTCGATTATTTCGGTTATCGTACTCAAATACTGATGGCAGATATGAAAGCCGGGAGAAATACCCATTGCGCTCTTTTGCTCGAATTCAAAGGCCGGAAATATCTCCTTGATCCCGGCTATTTACTCCATTACCCTTTACCGTTAGACTCACCCGTCATTTTTGGAAAAGTTCGATTGGAATATGATCAGTTTAATGATAAATATACACTTGCGACTATTGAAAATGGGAAGAGAAAATGGCGCTATTCCTTTCAGGAAAAAGCGACTTCGCTCGAAGATTTTAGTTATTACTGGGAAGACTCTTTCCATTGGATGACGATGCACGGAATCTGCCTCTCCCGACGCGACCAGGAAAGTTTTATTTACCTGCATAACCATTATCTAAAAATGGAAAATAGTTCGGAACATTTCAAAGGAAATTTAAACACTGAAATCGCCGAATTAGCTCAGCGTTGGTTCAATATTCCACCGGAAATTGTTCGGCAAGCCGAGAAAGCTTTACGTGAAAATCTATATCAAGATCAGAAATTGGGTTATCAGGTACCTAAATGGTTTAAATAACCATTACTAATATTTTATTTAATATACAACTGCGTTTAGTAGATATTATTTTATCCTAAAAAACCCTTCAGGTTCAAGGCTCTACTGTTATGGCGTAGTTTCCGCAAGGCTTTTTCTTTGATCTGGCGAACCCGTTCACGCGTCAAATGTAAACGTTGGGCAATATCTTCTAAATTCAACGGTAATTCGCAGTCTATACCGAAATAAAGACGTAGTATATAAGCTTCCCTTTCATCTAAGGAATTTAAGGCGCGCTGGATTTCCAGTCGAAACGACTCCTGGTTCAAATTAAGTCCTGGATCGTTATCTTCCTGGCTGGGTAGAATGTCTTGTAACGTACTGGTTTGATCATTACCGATCGGCGCATCAATACTAATGGTAGTTTCAGCTAATTGGCGCGCAGAATCTACATCTATTTTTTCATTTTGTAACAATGTTTCGATTTCTTCATTAGTTGGCTCCCGTTCATAATCCCGTTCAAACTCTGAAGTAATTTTTGTAATCTTTTTGAGGCTACCGACTATATTAAGCGGTAAACGCACCAAACGCGAATTTTCGGAAATTGCCTGCAAGATAGTCTGCCGTATCCACCAAACCGCGTAGGAAATAAATTTAAACCCGCGGGTTTCATCGAAGCGTCGCGCCGCTTTGATCAATCCGATATTACCCTCATTAATCAAATCCGCCAGCGAAAGGCCATAACCTTGATATTTTTTAGCGACGGAGACTACAAACCGAAGATTGGCTTTTAAAAGCCGATCGAGGGCTTGGGTATCGCCGGCTTTGACCTTTCGGGCTAATTCGATTTCCTCATCCGGTGTGAGTGTTTTCTCATCCTGGATTTCCTCAAAATAACGTCGTAAAACTTCATTTGAGATATAGGATAATTTTTTGGGTACAGTAGGAGAACTAGTCATGGCCATTCCCGGCCTGTTTCGCTTTACTTAAGAATTTTTTACATCATTAGATTGATCCGGCTCTACTGGTTTAGTCGTATCCTCTTTGGAACTTTCCTGAATCTTTTGATAATGAGCTTCCTTTTCTTTTAATTTTTTCTCTAATTCTTTCAGGTCGTTCACCAGTTTGATCACGTTTTCATCTTTAGTAACATTTGTTTTCGTTTCCTGATTCAGCAAACTATACACCACTCGACCCATATCTGTGTATTTTTTATCAATATCTCTCTTGATTTGGAAAATATCCAGTTTAATTTTGCCTAATTGAGTCATTTCCTCGGCTTTCTCCGCAGCTTCTCGTGATAATTCACCAGCTTTTTCAGCGGCTTTGGAGGCGAAACCTCCAACGCCTTTTTTAATATCGTCCCAAATACCAGCCATATTACCTCCTAATTTTTTATTCTTATTAAAAATCTATCTAAAATTATTTATAATAAAACACAATGTCCACAAAAAACAAGAGCCTCCTAAAAATAAGAGGCTCTTTTATGGACAATGTCTTTAATTTTTAATACATGTCGCCCATTCCACCTGGAGGCATTCCCGGTGCCGCCGGTTCTTTTTCCGGAATCTCAGTAATTACTGCTTCAGTAGTCAACATCAGTCCGGCAATACTGGCTGCATTCTGCAAAGCAATCCGAGTAACTTTAGTCGGATCAATGATTCCGGCCTTATACATATGCACATATTCTTCTTGATATGCATCAAATCCAAAATCATCTTTGTTTTCTTTAATCTTCTGGACGACAATAGACGGTTCGTGACCGGCATTCTTGGCTATCTGGCGTAAAGGTTCTTCCAGAGCACGTTTGATAATTTTCACACCAATCATTTGATCGCCTGAAACTTTAACTTTATCCAAAGCAGGAATACATCTGATCAGAGCGACCCCACCGCCAGGGACTATTCCTTCTTCGACAGCCGCTCGGGTTGCATGCAAAGCATCCTCTACCAAAGCCTTGAGTTCTTTCATTTCAACCTCAGTTGCCGCACCAACTTTCAGGACAGCTACGCCGCCTGAGAGTTTAGCCAAACGTTCCTGAAGTTTTTCCTTATCGTAATCCGAAGTGCTGGCTTCAATCTGGGCTTTAATCTGTTTGATTCGGCCTTTAATATCTTCGGGTTTACCGGCGCCTTCGACAATCGTAGTATTGTCTTTATCTATCACGATTCTCTTGGCACTTCCCAGATATGATATATTAGCGTTTTCCAGTTTATAACCGGCTTCTTCAGAAATTACCTTGCCGTTAGTTAGTACGGCAATGTCTTCTAACATTTCTTTGCGACGATCGCCAAAACCCGGTGCTTTTACCGCAGCAACTTTTAAAGTACCTCTCAGCTTGTTGACAATCAAGGTTGCCAGAGCTTCACCTTCTACTTCCTCGGCTATTATCAGTAAGGAACGTCCCATCTGGGATACTTTTTCCAGAATTGGAAGCAATTCCTTCATATTGCTGATCTTCTTGTCATAAATCAACAAATAAGGATCTTCCAGAACAGCTTCCATAGCTTCGGCATTCGTGACAAAATAGGCCGAAATGTATCCTCGATCAAATTGCATACCTTCGACCAGGTCCAGAGTTGTCAAGGTACTTTTTGCTTCTTCGACGGTAATAACGCCTTCCTTGCCGACTTTTTCCATTGCTTCGGCAATCAAGACCCCGATTGGGACTTCGACTATGTCTTCTTTACCGGATTCATCCTCGATTATCCGGCGGACCTTGCGGTTATTAGCCGAAATAGTTCCTACCTGAGCAATTTCTTCTTTACTGTTGGTAACCGCCTTGCTCAATTCTTTCAAGCTTTCGACTACTACATTTACAGCCGCATCAATACCGCGTTTTAATTCCATCGGATCAGCACCGGCGGTGACATTTTTGATACCTTCAGCAATAATTGACTGAGCTAACACAGTAGCGGTTGTGGTGCCGTCACCAGCAATATCCGAAGTTTTTGATGCAACCTCTTTTACCATTTGAGCGCCGATATTTTCCAGTTTATCTTCCAGCTCGACCTCTTTGGCGACGGTAACTCCATCTTTAGTAATCGTCGGGGCACCGAATTTCTTCTCGATTACCACGTTACGCCCTTTTGGACCAAGGGTAACTTTAACAACATTAGCCAGTTTATCAACTCCCTCTTTTAGAGAGGTTCTGGCTTGTATTTCATACTGAATGTCTTTGGCCATATTTAACTCCTTTTATTTTCATTAAAGTATTGCAAAAATGTCGCTCTCGCGCATTATCAAATGCTCTTCACCATCAATCATTACTTCTGTACCAGAATATTTACCGTACAAAATATGATCACCAACTTTTACTTCCATCGGAATTTTCTTGCCGTCATCCGTGATTTTTCCCGGGCCGACTGCAATAACTGTACCTTCCTGGGGTTTTTCTTTAGCGGTATCAGGTAAATAAATTCCACCGGGGGTTTTCTCATCGGAAACCAGCGGCTTCACCAATACACGATCTGCTAATGGTTTAATTGCCATAGAATTTCTCCTTTCAATTGAATTATTATTAATTGGTTATAAAGTAAAATGTTTTCATCCTAATTGTTCAGTCATTCAAAAAGCGTCTTTAATTTTACAAATGACGTGCCAATTTTCTGCTCGGACAGAAAGTCATAGAAATAATTCAAATAAATTGACAGTGACATATTCTTTTCCACAAAAGGCATTTTAATGTAAATTTTTATCAATTCTTTCTCGTTGCTATTCTTAATTATGAAAGTTATTTGATGCTTACAAATTTATTTTTTATTCTGGTCGGATTAATGGCCGGTATACTTTCCGGTTTGTTTGGTATTGGAGGAGGTATTGTAATAGTTCCTATTTTGATTTGGTTCGGTCATTTTTCACAGTTGGCGGCTAATAGTACTTCACTGGCGGCTCTACTTCTGCCGGTAGGCATTCTGGCAGTTTTGACTTACCATAAAGAAAAGATGGTTAATGTGCGCCAGGCTTTGCTAATTAGTCTGGGAATTTTTATCGGTGTAGTTGGTGGGGCTATTTCAGCACTTGAAATTCCAGCACCTATTTTAAAACGACTCTACGGGATTTTCCTTTTATATATCGCCTGGACTTATATTGATATTCGATCATTGTTTTTAAATAGATATAAACGAGAGGAATCAAATCCACGATACGAAATCGTTAGATTCAATCAACCGAGTTATTATATAATTCTGGGATTTGTAGCCGGTATGATGTCCGGTTTGTTTGGCATTGGTGGCGGTATTATAATTGTACCGGCATTGATTTCAATTTTCAAATATCCTTACAAAAAAGCAGTCGGTACGTCACTGATGGCTTTACTTCTGCCGGTGGGACTGCCAGGAGTGTTGGTTTATTATCGCGCCGGGCAATTGCAAATAGCTCCTGCATTATCAATCGCTCTGGGATTATTATTCGGCGCCTTAATCGGAGCCTTAATTTCAATTAAATTGCCTTCCCGTCTCATCAAGAGAATCTATGGAATATTTTTATTGCTGGCAGGTTTTAATTTTATTTTTCAAAATCCTGGATAAGACCAGACAATCCAAGATGCGGTCTAGTGACTATCCTCTTTAATTTTAGAGGCTTTGCCTCGCAAATTTCTTAGGTAATATAATTTCGCCCGACGAACTTTACCGACGCTAATCCGCTCAATTTTGGATATTTTGGGAGAATGGAGCGGGAAAATTCTTTCCACACCGACTCCATTGGAAATTTTTCTCACGGTAAAGGTTTCACTAATGCCACTACCATGGCGGGCAATAACGACACCTTGGAAGGTTTGAAGGCGTTCTTTATCACCTTCGATGATCTTGACTTCAACCGCGACGGTGTCACCCGGTTTGAATTCAGGAATATCGGTTTTAAACTGATCCGCAACTGCGGCGGTTAATTTATCCATTATTTTTATCCTCCGATTTCATATTTGTCGAGTTTTCAATTAAATCAATTCTTCTTTGTCGAGTTCTAAGCTCACGTTGTTCCTGCCGCCATGCGCTTATTTTGGTGTGGTTACCCGAAGTCAAAACCTCGGGAACGCTTTTCCGCCGGTAAACTTGCGGATGGGTATAAATCGGCCCTTCTAAGAGATTATCGGCGAAGGAATCAGTCTCGGCCGATTTATAAGAGTGGAGTACATTCGGAATATGACGGATGATCGCATCAATGATAATAAGCGCCGGGAGTTCACCGCCAGTTAGCACATAATCACCGATACTAATTTCATCAGTCACCAGATTAGCAATTACTCTTTCGTCAACGCCTTTATAATGGCCGCAAAAAAAAGTCAAATCAGACTCCTGAGCAAAATTAACTGCCAGCTGATGGCTAAACAATTTTCCCTGAGGTGTCGGAAAAATAACGCGCGGTCGCTTACGCCCAGTCAACTTAACAATTTTATCATAGGCCCGAAAAAACGGCTCAGGTTTTAAGACCATTCCTGCCCCGCCTCCGTACGGTTTGTCGTCAATCTGTTTATGTTTATCACGAGTGAAATCTCGCAAATTCCAGACTTCAAATTCAACTCCACCATTCTCGACGGCTTTGCGGAACATACTTTCTGCCAGACAGGCTGTAATCATTCCCGGGAATGCGGTGACTATATAAATTTTCATTTCGGAAATAAACCTTCGACATTTTTAAAGACAACAACTTTTTGATCAGGATCAACGCGCTCGATTAAACCGGATACTGCTGGAACCAGTATAGATGCACCTTCAGATTCGATGACAAACGAAGCTTGGGGATTGGTTTCGTCCAGTGAATTAATAAAACCAATATCTTTCGCTGAATTGATTACTCTAACTTTGTAACCGACGAGATCATCGAATTCGCTTTTCCGTTCATTTTCTTGTTTAATGAAAACATTCAGTCCCTTGAGATAATCCGCTTCCTGCCGGGAATTAATATCTCGCAATTTCAAATAAACTTTTTTAGTACTTATTCTCAGATAATCAACCTTCCATGGGCGAGCTACCTGAGCACTTTCACCGAGCCAAAGTACTTTTGGCTCATCTACTTTTATATTTTTCAGAGAGCCGCGATTTAAAAGGACTGCCCCGTTCAGACCAAAGCTTTTTAAAATGGATCCGACCGGTAACAGTACCAAATGATCCATTTTAACGCTTATTCAATGATTTCTAAAATTGCCCTTTTCTGACCTTGTTTGGCGGCGGCGGCAGTCAAAAGTGTTCTTATCGCGCGAGCGGTGCGCCCTTTTTTCCCGATCACTTTTCCAAGATCACCTTCCTTGACTGAAAGTTCCAGAATAACGGTTTTTTCACTATCAACCTGGACCACTTTTACATCTTCCGGATGGTCGACTAATTGTTTTACGATGAATTCAACAAACTCTTTCATAGCTGTCACTCCTCTTTTCTAGTTTCAGACAATGTCAATAATTCACAACTCTAATTTCAAATTTAGTAAAAAATAGTCAAAGAATCTTTTTTAATTAAAATTTCAGGTCGCCGACTGAATTTCAGGCTTCGATTCTGCCTCTTCATCGCTGGAAGTTTCCGTGGTTTCTTCAGGTATTTCGATATCCGGCATGGCTTCTTCTGCCGAAGGTTTGACCGGCTTAGTCCTTTTAGCCCCGGCTGATTTAGCTTTTTCAGCCGGTTCAGTCTCAGGAGTTAATTCTTTTTCAACATTTTCACTGACAGTTACAGGTTCGGTTTCTTGAACCTCGATAGTTTGCTTTTCTTCGATTGATTCAACGGTTTCAGCACTTTTAGTATGAGCCAGCTGCCATTTCTGGATTTCAATATTCCTTGCCTGCTCGCTGACATTATTTCGAATTAAATGCCATTCCAGAGCAATTCCTTCTTTTTGCAATAGATTAAAAACGGTATCTGAAGGAATGGCACCTTTCTCTAACCAGCTTAATATCTTTTCCTTCTCTATTTTAATAGTTGCCGGTTTGGTCAGCGGATCGTAATAACCTAATTTGTCCAGATAGCGACCATCCCGACGACATTTACTATCCATTGCTACGATCCAGTAAAAAGGTTTCTTCTTTCTACCCACTCGTTGTAATCTGATTTTTACTGCCACTAAGAGCCTCCTTTTATTTAATTTCCTATTCCAAAAGCAGATAAATTTTTGGGCAATTTCATACGACCCATCTGTTTCATTAATTTTGTTATCTGCCAGTATTGATTGAGTAGACGGTTGACATCCTGCGGCTGGGTACCACTTCCCAGAGCAATGCGCCGTCGCCGACTACCATTAATTATATTGGGCTTAAGCCGTTCGATTCGAGTCATTGACTGAATTATTGCTTCGGCTTTAATCAATTCTTTTTCATCTACTTTTTGATTTCCGAGTCGCATACGGGCGAAGCCAGGCAAATGTTCCATTACAGTATCGAGCGGTCCGAGTTTTTTTACTTGCTGCAGCTGTTTCAAATAGTCTTCGAGGGTAAATTGTTCCTTCCTTAATTTATTTTCCAATTTCAACGCCGATTCGAGGTCAACGTTCGCCTGTACTTTTTCGACCAATGAGACAACGTCACCCATCCCGAGAATTCGTCCAGCTACCCGCTCCGGATGGAATATTTCAAGATCACCAATCTTTTCGCCAACACACATATACATAATTGGTTTACCGGTTGATGAAACGATTGTCAAAGCGGCTCCGCCACGCGTATCGCTATCCATTTTAGTTAAGATAATCCCGTCAATACCGATTTGTTCATTGAAAGAAGTGGCGGTGTTGACAGCGTCTTGCCCGGTCATTCCGTCAACAACTAATAGGATATTGTGCGGTTTGATAGCTTCTTTGATAGTTTTTAATTCCGCCATCATTTTTTCATCTATATGTAACCGCCCGGCGGTATCAATTATCAGCGTATCGCGATGTTGCTGGCGTGCAAAATTAATTGCATCTTTGATTCGCCCAACTACATCGGGATTCTCACGAAAACAAGGAACCTTTATTTGTCGAGCAAGAATCTCCAATTGCTCTTCTGCGGCCGGACGATAAACGTCCACAGGCACCAATATCGGATTACGTTGCTTCTGAAGTAATTGATAAGCTAATTTGGCGGCGCTCGTCGTTTTCCCGCTACCCTGTAAACCTACCAGCATAATGACCGTCGGTGGAATGGAAGCCTCTTTCAAATTACGGCTTTGATCACCAAGCAGATGAGTCATTTCATCGTAGATGATTTTCACAATTAATTGTCCAGGAGTCAGGCTTTTGGCAACAGTGACTCCTATTGATTTCTCCTGTACCGACTGAACGAATTCTTTCGCCACTTTGTAATTGACATCGGCTTCAAGTAATACTCGTCTGATCTGCCGCATCGCATCCGCAATATTATTTTCAGTGATTCGCCCTTCTCCACGCAGGGATTTTATGATCGCACCAAAACCGTTTTGTAATTGTTCAAACATTATTCAATTCAGATTCATTAAAGCGGGTAAATTTAATTTTTTTAACTCCCTTTTGCAAGAAATTATCGTCGCCAGATTGTCTGATCCAGGGACATAGTATCCACTTTACCGACGCCAGTTAATGTAAGGATTAATTTGATAATAAAAGAATATTGAGTTACCTTCCGATTGTGAAAGTTCATAAAAGCCAAAGGATGACTATGAATAAAAGACATTTAATTTTTGTTTTGACTTTGCCAATATTTTTGATGTGCAATTGTTTCGAAACGCAACCTGAGAAGAACAATTCCTATAAAATAAACTCGGAACTTAACCCTGGAATAAATATTGGTAATGCTCTCGAAGCTCCGAATGAAGGCGAATGGGGGGTGGTGATTAAAGATGAATATTTCCCGTTGATAAAATCTGCCGGATTCAATTCCGTCCGTTTGCCGATTCGCTGGTCAGCCCATGCTGATATTAACCCACCTTATACAATCTCGGACGATTTTATGAACCGAGTGCGCTATGTCGTTGACACTGCTCTTGAGAATAAATTGTACGTTATTATCAATGTTCAACATTTTCAAGAAATTTACACAGAACCCATAGAAAATAAACCGCGCTTGTTAGCTTTCTGGCGTCAAATCGGCTTAGCATTCAAAGATTATCCACAAACTTTACTTTTCGAGCCACTCAACGAACCTCATTTCAATCTCACTCCCGAATTATGGAATGAATGGATACCTGAATTGATTGATACGATTAGGGCCACAAATCCCAACCGTACTCTGGTAATCGGAACCGCCGACTGGGGCGGAATCTGGAAAATGAAAGAACTGAAGTTACCAGCCTCTGAACGTAACCTAATCCTCGCAATCCATTACTATGAACCATTCCGATTTACTCACCAGGGAGCTGAATGGGAAAAAGAAAGTAACGCTTGGCTGGGACTCACCTGGACAAAAACCGCCGATCAAATGCAAGAACTCAATCAGCATTTCGACCTGATTAAAGAATTTGCAGACTCGTTAGGAGTACCGGTTTATATTGGAGAATATGGCTGTTACAATCGCGCTCCCGAAGAATCGCGATTAATCTGGACGCGAACAGTCTCAGAGCAGTGCGAAAAATACGGATTTAGTCGTGCCTACTGGGAGTTCTGTTCTGGTTTCGGTATCTATGATCCCGTTGCTCAACAATGGCGGGAACCGCTTCGTTCAGCAGTCTTGGCGGCAAAATAAAATAATCATAACCATCAATCGTTAATTTAGATACTCAATAAACCACTGTATTTTATTTACAAACGGATTTAAAATATGATAATATCCGACATTTTCGAAGTAACTAACAGGCCATAAACCTTGTTGCCTGGATATGGAACTAAGCCTCTTCATAATACTTTAATTAATCTGAGTAATTGCTAAAATCAGACATAATTGCATATCAGAAATCACCAATGTAAATTTCGATAAATTTGATTTTTATGATAATTAACAAACGATTCTTCAATCAAATAATATTCATTTTATTTTGTTTATTCAGTGCTCTGCTAATCCGGCTCGAGGCTGTCGAATTGACAATTTTAAACGAAAGTGCTTCAGAATTGACTCTTCGGGTCGCAATTGAGGCTGATTTAGAATGGCGCCAGGTAGAAAATTACCCGAATAAAATCAGCTCATTGACCCTTGGAGACGCCTACCAATACCATTTGAGTCAAACCCTGGAAATCCCTTATTATCAATGGCTAATAGCTCTTCCGAATGACAATAAACCTTCGGTAGTCGTAACAAAATCTGTTTTTGAGACAGTCCAACTACTAAAAAATTTGACTACTGATGAGTTGACGGCTCTCGATAAACTTCCTTTGGCTGAAATTTCCGAGACCGGATTTTTAAGAGATGTTCCCTTTGGCTCGCTTATGATTTATCCCTTGCGATCAGCAAATAAATCCAATGAATTGAAGTTATTACGCGAAATTGAAATTACAATCCAGTACCCGGCGGTTGGAAAAACAACCATCAATCAGACTGCGGTCGAAAACGGTGATTATTTAAATGCCTTTGTGAATGCGTCATCAGCCACACGATGGCGACAATCTCGTCCCCCTAGCCTACGGAAACCTCAGAGTCAACCGGCCGGTAAGTGGTTGCGCATTACAGTAAAAAAAGATGGCGTTTACACTCTAACCCTCGACGACCTAAAAACTGCCGGATTGACTGAGACCAACATAGATACGGGACGCATTTATCTCTACTCTAATTCGACCGGAGGACGTCCTCTGGATGCTACGATTGGCGTCGCTGTCCCACCGAACTTAATCGAAAACACCCGCTGGATAAAAGGTAATAACGACAAGTATTTCACCAACGCCGATACAATTCTTTTTTACGGTCGGGCTACAAGTGGCGTTGATATTGATTCTAAAAACGCCCTTACTTTTGTGCGAAATCCTTACTCGCTAATCAATTATTACTGGCTATTCATCGCCGATGAACCCGGCAATCCTAAGGCTATGCCGACTATAAATAGTCTTTCAACAACTCCAGATATGACTGTGACTCAAAGTGAGCATCTCGAGGTTCACGAAGAAGAAAAAGTAAATTTCTTACGCTCCGGATTAAAATGGAGTGGTGAAAAATTCAACACTTCCGGTTCAAACGTTTCGGTAATTCTAACTATGCCAAAAGTTCGTAATAGTTACGCCGGCGTTATGACAATCTGCACTCGGGGAGCAGTTGATGAAATTTCACATTATTTTAAAGCATATTTAAACAATAGTACTACGCCGGTCGCCAGCTGGTCAGCCAGCAATTATCGAAGTGCTACTACATCTTTTTCGACGACTCTTTCAGCTAACATAAATATTTTGAAAATTAATTACACTTCCCAGCCAAGCAGCGCCAGCGCCTATCTGGACTATGTAAAGTTTCTCTATACTAAAGATTTAAGCTCATTCACCGAACCGCAAACTTTCTGGTCACCGTTGTATTCCGGAATTGTCGAATATAAAATTACTAATCTAAGTTTTACAAATCCACTGATTCTGGACGTTACTGACTGGAGCAATGTCTTTATCCAGCAATATGACCAAAATTCCAACCTAATTTCGTTCTGTACATCCAGTCAATCCAACCAGCGCCATCAGTATCATCTTACCGCTCCATCTTTTTTTAATAAACCGGAAAAAATCGAGTTAATCCAGAATCCACAATGGACAACATTGCGCAATATGACCGGTTCCTACGATTATATCATTATTACCGCCGATGATTTCCTGACGGCGGCTGAGAAAATCGCCATTCTATATTCACAGGAGATCCCTCCCGGAGATCGTCTTAACACATTGGTCGTCACTCAAAATCAAATCCTGCGCGAGTTTAATGCCGATATTAAAGATCCCCACGCCATTCGCTTTTTTCTGAAATATGCCTATGAAAATTGGGTGACCTCACCAGCGTTTGTAATGTTGCTTGGCGATGGCACTTTTGATTATCGCGCCATCGAATCCAGCGCCGGCAATTATGTAATGACTTATCAGGTCGAACCAACCACAGAAGATTACTCCGGTTTTTCTTCCTATGCTTCCGACGCTCGTTTTGTCTATATCAAAGGTTCTGATCAAGTTATGGATATGGCGATCGGTCGGGTTCCCGTTAGAACTGCTACCGAAGCTCTGGACTATTATGAAAAATTAAAACAGTACCTAACCGAACCAATTTACGGTGACTGGCGCAGTCGAATCACGCTGATTGCCGACGATCCGCAACGACCTTACAACAACGAAACATATCATATAAAAGATTCGGAATCTTATATTGCCAAATACATTCCCAAAAGTCTCATAACCGACAAACTATATTTGCTTGAATATCCTGAAGTCCAGGATGTATCCAGTAATTGGGTGAGAAAACCGGCCGCTACCGAAGCTATTTTAAATCAACTCAAACGCGGCACAACTTTGATCAACTACCTTGGTCACGGTTCTTCCACAGTTTGGGCTCAAGAACAAGTATTAAAAATGGACCGCGATATTGGCTTAATCGAAACCGGAATGAAATTACCACTCTGGATCGCCGGAACCTGCAGTTGGGGACAATTCGACGATATCAATACTACTTGTATGCCGGAAGCCTTGATCAATAAAAATAGCGACGGAGCCATCGCCATCCTGACACCTACTCGACCAACTACCGGGACTCAGAATGCTAGTTTCATCGGCAATTTCATCAAAAAGATATTTCCAAATGGTGAAATCAACCGAATCAGACTGGGCGCTTTAATTCAAAGTATTTATAATGGAACAAATGAAAATCAGGAGAAATACGTATTATTCGGAGACCCGGCTCTCTATTTGGCATTACCGTATAACAAAGCTGTTTTCGATAAAATGCCCAGCGACACTTTGGCGGCTCTGGAAAAGGTCAGCGTTACTGGGCGAACGGTGGCTGAACAAAATTTCAACGGCGACGGTCTTATCAATGTCTTTGACAGTGATCGCTATGTAACTCGCTATTACCTCGACGATGCTAAAGTTAAGCAGAGTCTTAGTTACACTCTTTCCGGCGAAGCACTCTATCGGGGCAATCTGAAAATTGAAAATAGCGAATTTTCTTCTCGCTTTTACATCCCAAAAGACCTTAGTTATATGAACCTTTTTGGTAGGATCAAGGTTTACGGTTGGAATACTTCGAACATGATTGATTTTGCCGGTTGTTATGATTCGCTGTTGTTTATCGGTACCACTCAATTCGAGGACACTAGCGGACCGCAAATTGTTATCGGCTTCGAAGGTATGGATTTTAAAAGCGGCGATGTCATCGCCCCTGATGCTAAAATAAAAGTATCAATTATAGATCCGGTCGGAATTAACATCGCCGGCAAACTCGGACATGATATAACCTTTTGTTTTGATAATGACGAGGACCTTATTTTTGAAATGACCGAAGATTTTGTGTACGATGTAGATAGCGACTCTTCAGGTATTATCACCAGCAATTTGCCGGATCTTTCACCGGGAACCCATCAACTCACCGTTAAAGCCTGGGATAACGCTAACAATTATTCGACCGCCACGGCTGAATTTGTCCTTGCCAGTTCTGATAAATTGAAATTGGAAAAAGTGGTCAATTATCCCAATCCATTTAGTAGTACAACCGACTTTGTCTTTTATCTTACTCAACCCGGACAAGTAAAAATCACCGTCTTTACCATCCGCGGACTAAAAATTAAAACTATATCGAGTGATGAAATCTTACCGCCCGGTTTCCATCAAGTGAATTGGGACGGATGTGACGATTTCGGCGATGAAATCTCCCGAGGTATTTATCTCTATAAAATTCAAGTCCAATCATCCGATTCAAACCAAAAAGATACCTTCATTGGAAAAATGGTGAAATCATGACGACCCAACTCAATTGGTATTCCATGCCGGTTGTTTTGGCTTCTCAATCGCCGCGCCGGAAAGAAATTTTAGACATGATTGGACTGAAATACGAAGTCTGTCCTCCCCATTATATCGAAAACAATTCAATTGGCAAATCGCCGACAACCATCGTTATAAAACATGCCCTGAATAAAGCCCAAACCGTAGCACCTCGCTATCCGAAAGCTTGGATTATCGGAGCCGATACTGTCGTCGTTTGTAAAAACAGAATTTTAGGAAAACCACAGAACGAAAACGAGGCAGTTCAGATGTTAAAATTCCTGAGCGGCGTCGAACATAGTGTCTTCACTGGATATTGCGTTCTGAATTCCGCAAATGGTCGTTATTTAAAAAATGCAGTACGAACCCGGGTCAGATTTAAAGAAATTCCTTTGGCGGAAATCCAATATTACGTCGAAAATTATCATCCGTTCGATAAAGCCGGGGCTTACGCCATTCAGGATTTCAGCGCTATTTTCGTCGAGAAGATTAACGGATGTTTTTATAATGTGGTCGGTTTTCCGCTACCGGCTTTCTACGAACAGGTTAAAAATGAACTTTCTATCTGCCTCTGAAAGTTTTTATTGAAATTAATAGGAATTTTTCTGATATTTGCAACAATGGAAATGAACTAGAGGAACAATGGCAACGTTTTATGAAATATTAAAACAAAGCAGAGAAGCACAGGGACTTACCGTTGAGCAGATTTCCAGCCGGACCAAAATCAGCAAAGAAATAATCACAGCCATCGAATCCGGTGATCTAAAAATATTGCCGAAAACATATATGCGTTTATTCCTGAAAGCCTATTCTCAGGAATTAAATTTAGACCCTGAAGCAATTCTTAAAAATTTCGAGGAATCGCTCGGCGAACCAGTTGAGACACCGGCAGTTCCTGACAACAACATTAAGCCGAGTTTACCCATTTCACAAAAGCCGGAAAAACCAGAAAAACCAATAACAGTAAAAAAACAAAATCGCAATTTTTCTACTGTAATAATCGTTTTTGTGATTCTCGTTTTTTTGATTGCAGTCCTCAGACAGGTTTTAATGGATGAAAAAAAGACGAGCAGTAATACCGCACTACCGAAAATTACTCCAACTGACACAACTCAAACTATTCCTCCGAGTTCCGATCTCGAAGTAGCAGTTCCCAAAAGCGAATTGAATTTAACTATTACAACTAAAGACAGCTGCTGGGTGCGGATTGTCACAGATAATCGTACGACTTTTGAAGCAACTCTGCCACCACTTTATAAAAAAGAAATGATCGCCAAAGAGCAATTCGATATGCAAATTGGTCGCCCCGCTTCTATTAATCTAGTTTTAAATGGAAAAGACTTAGGCCCGGTTGGCGTTCCTGGCATTCCAACCCGTTTAATAATAACCAATGATGGGATTATTAGGCGTCAGAGTTTTTAATCTCAATAACTTTTCTTCATTTTAATTTCTCCTCTTTTTAAATAACCCATTAATCTTCTTAAAACCTTTAAAAAAAACTCTTGACAATTAGTTTTTTTTGTCCTATTTTGTGGGTGAATGTGGTAAGAAATCCCAAATAATCCCAAAAATGCGAGGAAACTTCTAACCTGATGATTACTGCCTTTGCCGGTGAAACCCGCCACCCACTCGATGAAAAAAATCGCTTGAGCATTCCCGCAAAGTATCGTCACTGGTCGGATGGTCAGGACGGCGAGTGTACCTTCGTTGTTACTAAAGGTTCAGATCCCTGTCTGGTCGCCTATCCTTCGACAGAATGGGATGCGTTATCTGAAAAACTGCTGAAATTATCCTATTTTAAGAAGAAAAATCGGGCATTTATTCGGGCACTGGCTCGTAGTTCCGTTCGTTTGAAATGTGACGGTCAGGGACGTATTTTGATACCGACAAGTTTGCTGGAATACGCTCATATTAAAAAGGAAGCCACAATCATTGGGGTATTGAATCGTCTCGAATTATGGGATCCAGAAACACTTGAAAAACATGAAGAGTCTTCGATTCCTCTGGATGATGAATATTACGAAGACCTGGGCGATATTCTTTAATCTTGATGTTTGGAAAATTATGGCATGACTACCCTTCATATTCCCGTATTGGTTGAACCAACAATCCAATTTTTGATCAATAGACCGACGGGAATTTACGTTGACTGCACGCTGGGTACCGGTGGTCATTTTCAAACAATAGCTCAGCATTTAGATAATGACGCATATCTAATTGGCATAGATGCCGATCCGAGTGCGGTGCAGTATTGCGCCCAAAATATTTCGATATCTCAACCCCACCAGTTTATTACGGCTAATTTTGCTGATTTGAAACGGGTTTGCTATCGGGCAGGATTTCCAAAAGTTGACGGCATTTTAATGGATCTGGGGCTATCGTCGTTTGCTCTGGACAATCCGGAGCGCGGTTTCACTTTTAGTCAGAATGGGCCTCTCGATATGCGTTTCTCGCCTGATACTGCTCAGAATGCAATGGAGTTTATCAATACGGCTTCCCAAAAAGAATTGGCATCGGTTTTCAAAGAATATGGTGAAGAGCGTTTCAGCCAGAAAATTGCCCGTCGAATAATAACGGAAAGAGCTAAAGACCCTATTAAAACTACCGGTCAATTAGCCGCTATCATTCGTGAAGAAGTTCCAGGTCAATTCCAGGTAAAAACTTTGAGTCGCATTTTTCAGGCAATTCGGATTCACATTAATCGGGAATTAGACGCTTTGCGACAAGGTCTATCAGATGCTATTTCCTTATTAGCCCCTTCCGGACGGATAGTCGTCATTTCTTATCATTCAATTGAGGATCGGATTGTCAAGCAATTTTTTCAAAATGAAGCCCGCGATTGCATCTGCCCTCCGGAATTCCCGATTTGTCAGTGTAATCACCACGCTCAGTTGAAAATTTTAACGAATCGTCCGATAGTTCCGAATAAATCCGAAATCCAAAGAAATTCACGGGCGCGGAGTGCCAGATTGCGGGCGGCGGAGAAATTATAGAGAGAAAATATGTCCAGCCGAAGGTCATCTCATAAAAGGAGAAAAAATCTATTATTGGTCGTTGGTTTTTTTGTGCTCGTCGGTTCGATGGTATTTTATGTCTGGATTTACAACACTACCAACGCTCTGTATCGCGAAATTGACCAATTGAAACGCAAAGAAGCCAGCCTAATTGCCCGCAATCAAATGCTGGTAGTCGAAATTGAAAGTTTAAGTCGGGCAGATCGCATTAAAAATATTGCGACAACTGAAATCGAGATGGTTACTCCCTTACCGGAAACATTAGCAGTTATTATAGATCCAAAAATTTTGGCAGTTAAATAATGGCTAATCAATTTAAATCTATACGAAAAAAGACTTTACTGGTTAGTGGCACATTAGTCATTCTCTGGGCAGCTTTAATAGCACGACTTTTTTATATTCAAGTTTTAAATTCTAAAAAATATCAGGAATTGTGTAGTAATCAAGCCAATTTGCGAAAAGCAATTTTACCGCGCCGAGGTACGTTTTACGATCGCAATGGCAAGGCTTTAACCATTGATTTAATTAGTTATTCAATTGCGGCGCATCCCTATTTGGTTCCAGATAAAGCCCGTTTAGCCAGCGCTCTGGCTAATGATTTGAGTGCCAAACCCGACCGATACCTTAAACTTTTAGAATCCAACAAGACTTTCGTCTGGTTGGAACGCGAAGTTCCTTACTCTGGTTTTCAAAATTATGAAAAATACGAAAAAACTCCTGGATTGGTTATCGAAAAAAATGTTAAACGCTATTACCCACTGGGTGAAATAACCGGTCAATTGCTTGGTTTTACCAACATAGATAATCGGGGAGTTTGCGGTCTGGAAAACGGATTAGAAGGTTTACTTTGCGGAACGCCCGGCTGGATTATGGTTCAAAAAGACGGCTGGGGACGACTTCATTATCGGCCGGATTTACCTTCTAAAAATAGTATTGACGGCAATGATATTGTCTTGACGATTGATCAAGAATACCAGACGATTTTATATGAGGAACTTTTACAGGCTTATACCGAAACCAAAGCCGAAAAAGCGATGGGCATCGTGATAAATCCCAATGATGGCAGTATTCTGGCGATGGTCAATTTACCACCTTTCAATTCTAATGAACCTTCTAAATACCCAGTCTCGGTTCAACGTAATGCAGTAGTTTCGGATATTTTCGAGCCCGGATCAATCTTCAAGATCGTAACCGCTACCGCCGCTCTTGATAATAAAGTATTGCAACCTAACCACAAAATTGATTGCAATCCCGGTTATGTTCAAGTCGGAAATCGGATAATTCGCGATCACGATAAATACAGTATATTAACTTTCGCCGAAGTTATTAAAAACAGCAGTAACGTCGGAACTATCAAAGTCGCCCAGTTAACGGGAAAAGATCGAATATTTAACTATGCCCGAAAGTTCGGGTTTGGAGCAAAAACCGACATCCAATTTCCCGGTGAAGAATCCGGAATTTTACACCCATTCAAAAAATGGACTGACCTTGTTCTGGCGCAAGTTGCTATTGGTCAAGGAGTCTGCGTCACGGCTTTACAAACCGGGATGGCTTACGCGGCCATCGCTAACGGTGGCTTATTGCTTAAACCCCAAATCGTCAAAACTATCAAAACCAAAGACGGCATTGAAATTTTCAACGCCCAACCGGTTTACATCAGGCGAGTTGCCAGTAGCGAGACAATGAACACCCTGCGCGAATTGCTGAGATTGACTGTCATTAGTGGCACCGGTACACGGGCGGATATCAATGGTTTAGCCATTGCAGGAAAAACTGGAACCGCCCAGAAAGTCGTCAATGGGGTTTACAGTCAGACCGAGTATATGGCTTCCTTTGTCGGCTTCTTTCCGGCTGATAATCCTAAATTGTTATGTGTAGTCGTAATTGACAATCCTAAAGGTATCAGACATACCGGCGGTGGAGTTTCGGCGCCGGTTGTCAGAGAAGTTTTCAAAAGGATCGTGAACCAGTCTGATGATTTATTCTTTGATGAACCCGCTCCCCTGCCGACCCCTCCAGCTAATTATGCCTATGAAACCCAACCGGCTGTTGCCGATATTCCTCAAACGTCCGATGACACTTATCATCCTAATCTGACGACTGCGATTTATACCAATCAAATGCCGGATCTTTGTGGAAAAACTCTCAGACAGGCTGTGGGAATTTTACATGAAATCGGAATTGACGATATTGAAATTGACGGCGCGGGAGTGGTAGTAGCTCAAAAACCGGCACCTCATTCGCCAATCAATCCGCACGCCAAATGCACATTGAAACTTCAACCGATACGGACGCCCCTTGAGTAATTTAATTTCCGAAATATTAAAAAGTATCGAATATCGTCGGCTCGGAAACTTGCCTTTTTCGGTATCGGTTCTTAGTGTTAATTCCAACGAGTTGATTGAGGGCGCTCTCTTTTTCGCAATTCGCGGCGCTAAGGATGACGGCCATAAATATGTTAAAAATGCAATTCAAAACGGCGCGGCTGCCGTTGTGGTCGAAGAACCAGTCGCCGACGAATCTATCCCGCAGATTATCGTTGCCGACACCAAAATGGCGCTTTCTAAAGCCGCCGCCAATTTCTATGATAATCCGACAAAAAATATGACGATCGTCGGTGTTACTGGCACAAATGGGAAAACTACTACCGTTTACCTATTAAATGAAATATTCAAAGAAGCCGGGATAAAGCGCGGCACAGTCGGTACACTGGGTTACTCAATCGAAGACGAGCGTTTTTCCTCTAACTTGACTACTCCCGACAGTATTCAATTACAGCAAATTTTCAAAAAAATGCTCGATCGCGGGGTCGAGGTAGCGGCTATGGAAGTATCTTCACATGCTCTTGCGCTTCATCGCGTAGATGATGTCCATTTTAAAGCCGCCGTGTTTACTAATATTTCGCAGGATCACCTTGACTTTCACCATAGTCTCGATGAATACGCCGCAACCAAGAGCCAACTTTTCGGAATGATCGAAAAAGATGGATTCGTAGTCAATAATCTCGATGACAATTATTCCGATTTATTCCAGAAATCTGCGAAATCCCGTCTAGTCACCTATTCTCTAACGAAAGCCGCCGATTTTACCTGGGCGCCCGGAGTAACCTGGGTTGACGGCATTTCCGGTGAAATTTTAACTCCGCACGGCAAAATAGAAATCAAGAGTCGCCTATCGGGACAATTCAATTTGAAAAACATTTTAGCGGCTACGGCGGTAGCGGTCAATCTGAACATTGACGAAAAAACCATCACCTCAGCTTTAGCCAGAGTAACATCTGTACCTGGTCGTTTGCAGGAAATTGCGCAACCCGGCAATTTTCGCGTTTTCATAGATTATGCTCATACACCAGATGCAATCACTAACGTCCTACAGACTTTACGCAGGATGCTTCCTGCAAATGGGCGTTTAATTGTGGTTTTCGGTTGCGGCGGCAATCGCGATCGCGATAAACGTCCCAAGATGGCGCAGGCCGTCGAATCCTTAGCCGATTTGGCTATCGTCACTACCGACAATCCGCGCTTCGAAGAGCCGCAAGATATTATTGCTGACATTATTAAGGGTTTTTCAAGTGGGTACAATTTCAAAGTAATCGTTGACCGACAATCAGCCATCTTTGATACTTTAAAAAATGCTCAGCAAAACGACATCATCGCAATTCTTGGTAAAGGTCATGAACCTTATCAGGAAATTCGCGGAGTCAGGTATCCATTTTACGACGGAGAAATCGTGCAAAAATTTTATGGTGGTTCCAATGATTAAAGCCGATTTCATTCGGTCACTCGGTCTTGGACAAATAGTAAATTTCGAAGGGGCAATCAATGGCGCCGAAATTGACAGCCGTAAACTTCAATCTGGCGCGGCTTTCTTCGCTTTAAAAGGTGAGAGTTCTGATGGTCATAATTATGTTCAGGATGCTTTACAGAAAGGCGCCGCTTTGTGCGTGGTAGCGGAAGATTGGGCGGCGAAAAATCCGATTTCTGCTCCCCTCTGGATCGTACCCGACCCCGAAAAAGCCCTCCAGAAATTAGCCGAAAAATGGCGACTATCATTCTCCATTCCGGTATTGGCGATTACCGGAACTAACGGAAAAACGACCACTCGCGCGATGTGCGCTGCAATTATAAAAACTGCTTATATCCTGCATACAACTTCTGGTAATTTCAATAACCAACTCGGTTTACCGCTTACTTTGTTGAATTTAAGACCCGAGCACCAATTCAGTCTGCTCGAAATGGGAACGAATCATTTTGGTGAAATTACCCGATTATGTGAAATTGCCCATCCGAACGCCGGTTTAATCACCAATGTCGGTTGGGGGCATATTGAATTTTTCGGAAATATCGAAGGCGTGGCACGGGCTAAATCGGAACTATTCGCCGCTTTGCCGGAAAATGGAATCGCTTTTGTCAATGCTGACGACCCTCTAATTATTAAAATGCCGGTAGCCGGACGTAAAATCAAATACGGTTTCGAAAATAAAGACGTTGATTTCCGCGGCAAAATCTTAGACTACAATGATGAAGGTCAAGCGACCTTAAACATCAATTCCAGGTTCGACATTCATCTGTCAATTCCCGGTAAAATTGCCGCTTTAAATGCGCTGGCAGCGGTCGCAGTCGGTTTATCTTATAACGTAGATGAAAAAGCAATTATTGAAGTTCTTGAATCATTTCAACCGATTAATCAACGTTTTGTGCAGATTAAAGTTGGCCCCTATCAGGTTATCAATGATGTTTACAATGCCAATCCCGATTCGACCGTTGCCGCCTTGGAAACTTTCGGACGGATTAAAACTAGCGGACGGCGCATTTTCGTAATGGGTGATATGCTCGAATTAGGTCAATATTCCTCTCAAGGGCATAGACGAGTTGGACAGGCGGTCGCCCAGGCTGGCATTGACCAATTTTATGGCGTTGGAACGCTGATAGCTTATGCCACTGAAGCTGCTGCTCAGGCCGGCTTAAAAACCGTATATCATTTTCAAACCAAAACGGATTTATTAGCTGCACTGAAATCCGACCTTAAAGAAGGCGATACTCTGCTCGTAAAAGGCTCACGTGGCAGTTGTATGGAAGAAATTATCGAAGGACTGAAGCAATAATATGTTTTACCATCTCCTTTATCCGTTAAAAAAGTACTTCACGGGATTCAATCTATTTCAGTACATCACTTTTCGGGCGGCTATGGCGGCTATTACGGCCTTACTGATAAGTTTTATCATTGGGCCGTACATTATTAAAAAACTAAAAAAATATCAGATCGGCGAATTGATTCGGGAAGATGGTCCGCAAACCCATTTGGAGAAAAAAGGCACCCCAACTATGGGCGGAATCATCATTTTATTTTCGGTAATCGTGCCGGTGCTTTTGTGGGCTAATCTTACCAACACTTATATCAATCTAATTTTACTAAGCACGGTCTGGATGGGCATATTCGGTTTCCTCGACGATTATTTAAAAGTAGTTAAGAAAAAGAAAAAAGGGCTGATTGCGCGTTATAAACTGTTAGGACAAATCGCTCTGGGTGTATTGATTGGTTGTTATCTCTACTTCTCGCCAGAATTTGCTAATATTAACTCGATCACTTCAGTTCCATTTTTGAAAAACAATTATCTCGATTTTGGGTGGTTTTATATCCCATTCATTATTTTTTTCATCACCGGAATATCCAATGCTGTCAATCTGACCGACGGGCTGGATGGACTGGCCGCCGGACTAATGGGAATTGTCGCGCTGACACTGGCAGTCGTTGCTTACATAACCGGGCGAGTTGATTTCAGTAGTTATTTGAATACGATTTACTTGCCGGGAAGCGGTGAATTATCAATATTCTGTATGGCTGCCGCCGGAGCATTTCTCGGTTTCTTGTGGTTCAATGCCAAACCGGCGGAAGTTTTTATGGGCGATACTGGTTCCCTATCAATGGGCAGTGCCCTTGCCACTCTGGCGATTTTACTGAAAAAGGAAATATTGTTCATTTTCCTAGGGGCTTTGTTCATTGCCGAGGCCCTCTCGGTCATAATCCAAGTAGTTTACTTTAAATGGACAAAAAGGCGCACTGGCGTCGGTCAACGGGTCTTCAAGATGGCTCCGCTCCACCATCATTTCGAAATGCTGGGCTTACCGGAAAGTAAAATTGTAATCCGTTTCTGGATAGTCGGCATTTTATTGGCTTTGTTTAGTCTAAGTACTTTTAAAATCCTATGATAGATTTAAAAACCAAACCAACTAATCTAAAAAATTTAAAAGTCGCCGTTCTGGGCGCTAAACGCAGTGGAATTGCGGCCGCGATATTAGCCGCTCGACGGGGAGCTGAGGTTCTTTTATCAGATGCCGCGAATCTGGAAATCGCTCCAGAACAACGCTTAGAATTAAAGCAAAACAACGTTCAATTGGAGACTGGCGGCCATACCTCGAAAATTTTCGATTCCGACCTGATTGTTCTTAGTCCGGGGATTCCCAATGACGCTCCGATCGTCGTTGAAGCTACTAGACGTTCAATACCGATTGTAGCAGAAGTGGAAATGGCTTACTGGTTCTGTCCGACGGATAATATCATCGCCGTCACCGGTTCAAATGGCAAAACTACCACCACTACCCTTCTTTACGAGATTTTTAAAGGTAGTCAATACGAGCCGTACTGCGGCGGCAACATCGGAACGGCTTTTAGTCATTTAATCGTCGAAGCTGAAAATTCCGCTCATCCCCAGAAAATTTTCATTCTGGAACTGAGTAGTTTTCAATTAGAACGAATTGTTCATTTCCGGCCTAAGGTTTCGATAATCCTGAACATAACACCCGATCATCTGGATCGCTACGACCACCGTATGGAGCTTTATTTAGCCGCCAAATTGCGCATAACGCTGAACCAGACCGAAGACGACTATTACATTTACAATGACGATGATGAATTGCTAAAGGCTAATTTGCCGTCGCGATGTCGTTTGGTTCCTGCTGGATTACATTCCACTTCCCGGAAATTAATTACCTCGGACGCCGAGAAAATTTACTTTACCGAAGAAGATCAATTTATCGAACGAGCACGAGTGGCTCTACTCGGTGAACATAATCTTTATAATTTGACCGCTGCCTTGACGGCCGGGCGATTGTATCAGATCCCAATCGCGCATTTACAAAATGCAATATATAATTTCAAAAGCATCGAACATCGTTTGGAATTTGTGACAACGATAGACGGCGTTGACTACTACAATGATTCCAAAGCCACTAATGTTGATTCGGTCAATTATGCCCTGAAAAGTTTCAATCGCCCGGTGATTGTCATTCTGGGTGGAAAAGATAAAGACTCCGATTTCACGCTACTCATCCCGCAAATTAAAGAACATGTCAAAGCCGCCGTTTTAATTGGCAAAGCCGCTGATAAAATTCGCCAGTCGTTGAGCGGCATCGTCGAGGTGTACGACGCCGGATATTCAATGCCGAAAGCTGTGGAAATTGCCCGCAGTCTGGCTGTGCCGGGTGATATAGTTTTGCTCTCCCCGGCTTGTGCCAGTTTTGATATGTTTAACGATTATGAACATCGTGGTCGAGTTTTTAAGGAAATCGTGATGAATTTGCAAAAGGACTCCAAAGTATGAATGTGGCTTTTAAAAAAGGAAAAGTTGACCAAAAATACTTGATCGCCTTTTTTATTCTGTTAGGGTTTGGTTTAGTTATGCAATACAGCGCCAGTTCTTCGCTGGGTGAAGCCCGTTTCGACGATCCGTCTTTTTATGTTCGTGGACAGTTTATTCGGATTGTGCTGGGTATGGTTGTTGGTCTTATTTGTACCTTTATCAATTATCAAATTTTTAAAAAATGTGCGTTCTGGATTGTCCTGGCCGGCATCATTTCGCTGATTGCGACTCTGGTTTATCACAAATTGCATCCTGGTCAAGCGACTGCGCGTTGGTTTCCGATTGGCGGCTTTAATTTTCAGCCTTCGGAGTTTGCCAAATTGGCGTTAATTATCTATCTCTCGTCCTTTATTGAACGACACGAAAGGCATCTGGATGATTTCAAGCGCGGTTTTATACCGCCGGTTGCCATTATGTTAATTATGGTAGCCTTGATTATGGTTGAGCCGAATTACAGCACGGCCGCTGTTTTTACTGTTTTCGGTCTAATTGTCCTGTTTATCGGTGGCACTAAATTGCTTCATTTTCTACCCTTCATCGGTGGATTTGCATTGCTGTCGGTAGTTACGATTTTGCGTTCACCGTATAAATTACGACGCATCCTGACTTTTCTGGAACCGGAAAAGGATTTACAGGGCGCCGGTTACCAAATTCATCAATCAATGATCACGCTGGGTAACGGTGGTTTTTTCGGTCGCGGTCTGGGTGGTAGTATCGAGAAAAATTTGTTCTTACCTGATATGCATACCGATTTTATTTTCTCGGTGGTTGGTGAGGAGCTTGGTTTTATTGGGGCAGTGATTTTACTATCGCTTTACCTTTACCTGTTTATCAGGGGAATTAAAATTGCTCTGCGGGCGCCGGATATTTTCGGTAATTTGCTGGGCATCGGGTTATCGAGTTGTTTGTTCATTTATGTAATTGTCAATGTAGGTGTAACCTGTGGGCTTTTACCGGTAACCGGTTTGCCTCTGCCCTTTATCAGTTACGGCGGTTCTTCGATGTTATTCAATTTTGCCTGTGTTGGGATCATTCTGAACATTTCGCGTTATGCGGTCCCGAAAGAAAAAACAAATTCGTTGGTGAGGTTCAATGACTAAGAAAACCGAATCCCGAAGTTTAAAAGTATTAATAACCGGCGGTGGTACCGGTGGCCATCTTTTTCCGGCGATCGCTCTGGCGGAAGAACTCCAGATGCGTAAATCTCAAATTGACGGTCTCGAAATCATTTTTATTGGAACGCGGCGCGGCCTGGAATCCCAGATAGTTCCAAGTCTCGGTTTTGAATTTCATAAAATCTGGATTCGCGGCTGGCAACGTGGTTGGACTCTGAACGATATTCTGGTCAATTTATTATTCCCCATCAGATTGATCGTTAGTCTGATTCAATCATTTTTCATTATAAAAAATTTCGATCCCGACATTGCCATTGGAACTGGCGGTTACACGGCTGGACCACCGCTCCGAATTGCCGCAATGTTGAAAATCCCGATTTTTCTCCACGAGCAGAATGTCATCCCAGGCGCTACGACTAAAATGTTGGCAAAAAAAGCTAAGCGTCTTTATACTTCTTTTGAAGAGTCACAAACCTATCTGGAAAACGCCGTCTATCTCGGCACTCCTCTCCGGCGTTCCCTGCAAATTGTTCCGCGAGAACAGGCGATTTATTTTTTTGAATTGGAACCCGATCGCAAAACCGTTTTTATTTTCGGAGGCAGTCAAGGCTCACAGGCCATTAATTCTTATTGGGTCGAGAATATTAATACAGTTTTAGAAGCCGTCAAATGTCAATTCATCTGGCAAACTGGTCAACGCGATTTTAAAACAATTGATAATATTTTTAGTGATAATCCCTGGGTGCACGTCACGCCTTTCATTCATGAAATGGGGATCGCCTATTGTGCCGCCGATGTAGTCATTAGTCGGGCGGGCGCTCTATCGCTGGCGGAACTTTGTCTTTATGGGAAACCTTCCATTCTCGTTCCTTTACCAACCGCGGCCGGAAATCATCAGGAAATCAACGCCCGCAATATGGAACAGCGTGGCGCTTCCATTCTGATACTCCAGAAAGAATTGACTAACGACCGTTTAGCGAAAGAACTGATCGCCTTGCTGAAAGATGAGTCACGTCTTCAAGCAATGTCGGCCAATGCCCAAGCATTAGCCAAACCGGATTCGGCAAAATTAATCATTGATGATATTTTAAGTTCTATCGAAATAAATGCACTCTGAAGTCAAAAAATATCACTTCGTTGGAATCGGCGGCATCGGTATGTGCGGCTTGGCTGAATATTTATTATACAATGGTCAAATCGTTACCGGTTCTGATCTGGCGCCTTCAGAAAATACGGAACGGTTGGAAAAACAGGGGGCCAAAATCAAATATGGACATCGCCGCGAAAACGTGGGTGATTGCGACTACCTAGTATATTCTTCGGCGGTTAAACCCGACAATCCGGAAAGAATGGTAGCAACCGAATGTCACATCCCAACTCTGCGACGAGCCGAATTGCTCGGCCAAATTTTCGCCACCAAGTCCCTTCGGATTGCCGTCAGTGGTACTCACGGGAAAACTACTACTACGGCGATGATCGGACAGGTTTTGACTAAGGCAGGAATGGACCCGCTCATTCTAAGTGGCGGTATTTTGAAAAATAGCGGTAGTCCGATTCAAATCGGCCACGGTGAGATAGGGATTGCCGAAGCCGATGAATTTGATCGCAGTTTCCTGCAATTATCTCCGACTTATGCCATTATCACGAATATCGAGAGTGAACATCTGGATTGCTATGAAAACCTCACACAAATTAAGAATGCTTTTTATGAATTTACCGCTAAGATACCGGACAGCGGTCGAGTCATCGCCTGTTCGGACGAAAAAGAAATACCCGACTTCCTGAAACGGCTCGAGCGTCCTTATACGACTTATGGTCTTTATACCGGAGAATTTCAAGCTCGTAATATCCGTGTTATAGGTAATTCGAGTACCTACGAGGTCTATCGTAATTCAGATTTAATGGGCTCAATACAGTTAAATGTTCCTGGTTTGCACAATATTAAAAACGCACTAGCGGCTATCACAACTGCTTCTTTACTAAACGTACCCTTTTCAGTTATTCAAGAAGGTCTGGCAGCTTTTCGGGGCGTTAAAAGGCGATTCGAGATTCTACGAGAAGACGATAATCTTATGTTGGTAGATGATTATGCCCATCATCCCAGTGAAATTATGGCAACCCTCAGCGCTGCTCGCCAAGGCTGGCCGAGACGAATCGTTGCCGTTTTTCAACCCCATTTATTTTCTCGTACTCGCGATTTTTATGCCGATTTTGCGCGGGTGCTTCAAATTGCTGACGTCATTGTTCTTCTAGAAATTTATCCAGCACGAGAAGCACCTCTGAAACGCGTAAGTTCTCGCTTGATTTATGATGAAATTCGCAAAGACCGAGAGCAAAACGTTTACCTTACCAGCACACCCGCTGAAGCTCTGGCATTACTAAAAAAGATAAAACTCACCGGCGATATGATTATCACTCTGGGCGCCGGTGATGTCAATAAAATTCTACCAAAATTAATGGAATAAGAAATTGAAACAGAAATTGATGACCTTAAAAAATAAATCGCAAAGATGGTTATGTGTTCAGAGTTTCTCTTCTTTTATTAGAAAGTACCGTGACATAGATAAACTTTGTGATAGAACATTTTGGATAAAAAATTTCCAGGGTTCCCGCAGATATGGGGGGCAAAACATCACAACGCCGGCTCTTCAGCACCGAAAAATTTCCGTATTCGGTTATCCTACGAGCAAAGATTTCGATCTGAAGATAATGCAACGCCAGATAATTTTGCTATTAGTCTCGGGAACCCTGACAGGTTTTGGATCAAATAGTTTATGATTAGTGAAATGACAGTAGAAAAAGGGACTAAAATCAGCCAGAAAGAACAGGACAAGCGTCCCAGAACAAGGATGTGGTTATTTCTTTGGATAGCATTGCTTGGTGGATTCGGCTATCTAGTATATCTGGCAATTGACTGGTGCGAATACACCCATTTCCTTAATCTCGACAAAATCGAAGTTAGCGGCGTTTCAATTTTATCCAGTGAAGAAATTATAAAAATCGCGGGCTTTAAGACAGGCTCCAGCCTGCGAAAATTGGATACTCGCCAAATCCAGAACCGACTCGAACTGGAACCTTATATTCAGGCGGCAGTCGTCAGTCGCGAATTTCCGAATCGCGTGAAAATAATGATCAAAGAACGAATCCCGGTTTGTTATTTGAATACGGGTACACTCTGGCTAATTGATCAACAGGGAATCATATTACCGCTTCGCAAGGAGAAAATAAAAGCTAACTTACCGGTCATTACCGGTTTCGAGAAAGATTCCGCGCGTTGTCGGCCTGGCCAGCCGGCACCTAATCCCGAAATGGTCAAGGCTTTGAATTTTATCCAGACGGCTGCATTGAAAGCCGACGCATTGTACGCCGAAATTTCAGAAATCTTTGCCTGGAAAGAGGGCGAGTTCATCATCTATACCGTCAACGGTGGAACGCCGATTTATATCGGACGCGGCGATTTAATCAAGCAACTTTATATTCTGGCGACTTTTCAAACATTAATTAAATCCAAGCGCAATTTCGCCGATTATCAATATTTAGATTTGCGCTGGGATAAACAAATCATAGCGAAAGAACGAAAATCATAAATGAAAATGTTAAAACTAAAAAACCAAATCCTGACCGGTCTCGACGTTGGCTCATCTAAAGTCTGCGCCGTAATTGCCGAAGTTACTCCCGATTCAACCGAACCTATTATTAAAGGGTACGGTATCAGTCCTTCTAAAGGAATTAAGAAAGGCTTGGTTGTTGATATCGAAAATGCGACCCAGTCAATTGTTAATGCCATTAGCGAAGCTGAAAAAATGGCTGGTTTTTCGATTAATTCCTGCCTGGTAGGAGTTTCGGGCGATCATATCCGCAGTTTGAATACACGTGGAATGATGGCAATCTCGCGCGATTCACGCACCGGCTTAGGCGAAGCCCGGGAAATTGAGAACGAAGATATCGAGCGCGTAATCGAACATACCAAGGCGGTACCGCTTCCGTTAGATCGGCAGATTCTACATGTTCTTCCTCAGGAATACATCATTGATGAACAGCCGGGAGTAAAAAATCCGTTGAATCTCAGCGGTCGACGGCTGGATGCCAAGGTACATCTGACCACCTATAATACCACCGTTCTCTCCAATTTAAGTAAATGTATCAAGAATGCCGATCTGGAAATTGACGGCTTTGTATTGAGTTCTCTGGCGGCCGCCTATGCCTGTCTGGAAGAGAGTGAAAAAACGATGGGCAGTGTGCTTCTGGACATCGGCAGTGGAGTTATTGACATAATCGTTTTTTACGATGACGGCGTTCACCATACCGGAGTCGTCAATCTGGGAGCTAATAGCGTTACCAATGATATTGCTTATATGCTGAGAGTTCCCCTCGAAAAAGCCGAAAGTATAAAACGCGAGCATGGTTTTGCCAAGGTTTCTTTGACCGACAAAGAAGCATTTTTCAAATTGGATAGTCTGGGAGGGCGGTCACCTCGGGAAATTTCTCTTTTTAATTTAGCCGAATGGATCGAACCGCGTATGGAAGAAATTTTGCGTGAAGCATATCTCGAAGCTAAAAAAGCCGATATTTCTTTGACTAATACTTTAGCAGTCGTCCTAACCGGTGGCGGCGCTCTATTAAAAGGCACGGATGAATTAGCCGAGATGATTTTCAATACTCCAGCAAAAGTGGTAGCCCCACGTGGTTTCCAAGAATACGTTACGGAGTTAAGTGATCCAATCTTTTCCGTCGCAATTGGATTAATTAAGTATGCAATTGCCGAACAGATTAGCGGTTCGGCTTCAAATAAAACAACCGCCGGTCCCCTTCGCAGAATGAGGGGCTGGATAAAACATGTAACCGAAAATGTAATGTAATTAGGGAGGCAAAATGTTATTTGAATTCGAAGAATTAGCCAATCAACAAGCCAAAACGAAAGTCATTGGCATCGGAGGTGGCGGTGGAAACGCCATTACTAGAATGATTGAGAATGGATTAACCGGAGTGGATTTTGTTGGTCTTAATACGGACATACAGGCTCTTGACCGTTGTAAAGCTCCTATAAAATATCAGATAGGACGGGCATTGACTCGTGGTCGGGGCGCCGGGGCTATCGCTGATATTGGACGGAAAGCGGCGGAAGCCGACCGCCAAACGATAGCCACAATACTCGAAAATACCGATATGGTTTTCATAGCCGCTGGAATGGGAGGCGGAACCGGAACCGGTGCCGCGCCGATTGTCGCTCAACTGGCACGTGAACAAGGCTCATTGACCGTTGGAATCGTCACTAAACCTTTTAATTTCGAGGGACCTAAGCGGATGGCACGCGCCGAAGAGGGTATCGCCGAACTTAAGAAATGCGTTGATACTTTGATCGTCATTCCGAACCAAAAATTACTGGCGATTGTCGAACGTAATACCTCCATCATGGACGCTTTCAAAACCGCTGACAGTGTATTGTATCAAGCGATTCGCGGCATTTCGGACCTGATTAATAAAAATGGCGTTATCAATCTAGATTTTGCCGACGTTAGAACCATTATGAAAAATATGGGGGAAGCTATTATGGGCACCGGTCTGGCAACCGGCGAGGAACGCGCTGTTCTAGCCGCTCAGCAAGCTATTTCCAGTCCGCTACTCGACGAAGTAAATATCAAAGACGCCAAAGGCCTGTTGATTAACATTACCGGACCGACTAATCTCGATATTCATGAAGTTGACGAAGCCTGCTCAATAATCAGGGACGAGGTTGGTTCCAATGCTGAAACTATTTTCGGTATGGTTGTGGACGAAAACTACACCGATGAAATTATGATTACCGTCATCGCGACCGGTTTTGGCGAAGCGCCGATACCGATTAATCTGACCGCCAATACGGAGGTTTTCTCTTTTCCGATTAAAAATGAACCGCCAAAGGAGGATGACATCTGGAATAGAATCGCTGAACCCGGCCAGCCTGTTAGTCTTTTTAACGATGAAGAAGTCCTGAAAATTCCGAATCCCGCTGAAATAAATGCGGCTAGTTATACTTCTCGTAAAGCACAACAGACTAATATTCCAACTTATCTACGTTACAAAATTAAATAATCCGACCTATTCCTCTACTATTAAACAAAAAGCCCCTGTAAAATCAGGGGCTTTTAATATTAATCTTCAGAGTATCACTATCAAACCGCTTTTTGTATTGTACCGCTTTTGAGACAGGACAGACAAACTTTTACAGTCTTAATCGAACCGTTATTGTCCAATATTCTTATTTTGCGCAAATTTGGTTCCCATCTCCGATGAGTTTTATTATTAGCGTGACTAACTTTGTTACCGTGAAGCGACTTTTTTCCGCAAATATCACAAACTTTCGACATTTTCATTACTCCTTAAAAAGCGTGCAAATTTGCCGAAAATAATTGAAAATATCAAATAATTTTTTGTAGGACAGCCTTTCCAGGCTGTCAGTAATAGATAAGCAAAAAAGCCCATCCCTCAAAATACGTAGGACAGCCTTTCCAGGCTGTCTATTTCCGACAGGCAGGAATACCTTAACATTGTAGGGCGATTTGCTAAATCGCCATGGTCGAAATACCATTTCGACCTACATCATCCCATAGACAGGCAAGAATGCCTGTCCTACAAAAAAAGAGGCTGTCATACGACAGCCTCTTCTCTCACAAAACCTCAGGAAATGCCTTATTTCATTAATACCATCTTTTGGTTCTTACGGAATTCGCCTGCCTGCATTACGCAGATGTAATAGCCAGAACTAACCTGCATTCCATAATTATTCCTGGCATCCCAGATGATTGACTGATACCCGGCTTGCTGTTTCTCATTGACCAGTGTGCGAACTTCCCGCCCCATAAGATCATAAATCACCAGCTTGACATACACATCTTTGGGCAAGTCGTATTTAATCGTGGTAATCGGATTAAATGGATTCGGGTAGTTCTGATGCAGGGCAAAGACTTTCGGAATCAAGTCTCCTTTGATACCTACCTGGGTAAGATTAATGGTAAAATTGACCGTATCGGAACTGCTGAAAGCCTCCCAGGGATCATAAGCTAGAACATAGACTTTATAACTACCATTGTCTTTGTAAGTCGGCGCCTTAATCAGAACAGACGTATCCGGTATTTCAATCGCGACAACAATCGAATCTATATCCACCTTCAAGATAAATAAATTATAAGTCAACGCCTCACCGTCTGGATCAACGGCTTTGCTCCATTTTAATTCAATCAGTGAATCCTGAACAATATCGCTATTGGTAACTACATAGCCTTCGGTAGGTTTCAACATAGTAACGGGCGAAGGCGGAGTATTTACATGCACCCCAATCGTCCATCTTGATAATTTATCAATGCCTGCTAAAGTTATTTGATTATTGGCGGTATCCAATATGCCACCCCTTTCACTCCAGAAAGATGCCTCCTCAGAGCGACTAAATAGCACCAGTTTATCTGATTCTGATAAATCACCCAATTCCGATTCATCATATTTGAAAACTAGCGTCGCATTAAGTCCGCTATTATTCGTCGGCAGAATATCATAATAACGTCTAATACTAGGCCTAGGTCTGCCATTCACAGAATTGGCTGAATGACCACGGGTCACGACTGTCGAACCCATATCTTTCGTAGTGGTCATTACGGCACCCAAACCGGCCACATTTTCAGCATTGATATTATTCAAAGTGCGGGTAGTAGTCATAATACCGTCACCTTTGACCAGACCGCCGGTTTCAGCAAGCATAGCGGCTGGTCCAAGCGTGATAGTATCACCAGAGATCTCTAAATAACCGCTATTCACAGTCAGCAAACCATTGACAGTGACATTATGCGACAAAGTATCGCCAACGGAACTCTCAAAGGTCAGGTTGTTAACAACCGCCGGTAACAGTTTACCGGTAACTTGTTCACTGGGGCAATTAAATACGTAATTGGCATAAGGCGAAAAAGTGATAGCCCTTGGAGTTGTTAAACTACTGTCGAGTCCACCCGGATTGCCACAGATTAAAGTCGCCGCAGAATCTAAATTAAAAGGTCCTTGTTCGATTCGGCTGGTACCCAAATCCAGAGTAGCTCCCGTTTTGACATTAAAAATAGGGCCACCGTTATTACTGGTAATTGTTCCACCCGTTCGGTTAAAAACATGTGAACCTTCTATGAAGTTTAAATTACCGGTCCCTGAGCCCTGCCTGCCTAATGTTCCATTATACATTACTAAATCGCCTGCCAGATTCCAGTCAGCGACTAGACTCCCCGCATTTTCTAAATACAATGTTCCGCCAGATATATTAATATCACCACCAACATTCACCGTAATCGTGTATGTACCGGCTGAACCGGAGCTGGTCAACAGTGCATTTTGTCCGATATTCACATCACCGCCAATATTGACAGTCAGATCTACACTTCCTAATCTTAATTGTTTACCGTTAGTATTTAAAACATTGAAATCGCCTTTAATGGTGGTCAAATTAGCGTTAAAATTGAGATTACCGCTTTGAGATGGGCAATTCCAGGTAAAATTATAGAACTCCTGGTTAAGTCCCGTTGGCGCTGAAGTCCCGGTTATGCCAGTTATCAAACATGTCGCTCCTTCTTCCCATGTTGCTTTAGGAATGGCGTCTTTGTCAATTGCATGTTCGTAGATACTTCCGTTGGTGAAAACAAACGTACCATTACTAATAATGCTAACCTTATTCTTTAAATAACCATTGACATTTACTTTCGCACCAGAACCTATTCGAAGAGTATCATTTACGGTAACAGTATCACCAGCTTTAATTGTGATATAATCGGAAAAGCCTTCTGGCGCACTGGTGGCGTCTATCCATTCAGATCCAACCAATTTTTGCCAGGTACTTGCATCGGTCCAATTACCACTGGTTTTGCTACGGTATTGCGTCAGTGAGGCGTCTTCGAAATCTGCCAGACTACGCGGTATAAATTGTGTCGTTGTCTGATATTGCAAAACCACTCCAGTTAAATTCTGGAGAGTAGTGGGAATCGGCTTACCTAAGTAATCCAGATCGGCATATTGAGTACGGATAACGCCCGATCCAGTTACGTCAGTGATTGTATAATTGGTACTGGCGGCAAAATTACCAGTTCCTGAAATTACCACATTCTTGATCTTAACCAATTTCGCTTGGTAATCAGTATTCAGATTTGCGAGAGTAACTTCAACTGGTGCAACTGCATTCCCGGTACTGGTCGCCGGACCGGGGTCGGTTACTGGCACAAATTGTAACATTCCATTATAATCTTGCAAAGATCCGATAATTCCGGTGATTCCATCGTACAGATTGTATGGAGTTGTAATTACGCCGGAATAGTCATCAATTAGAATAGCACCGGTGGCATCCTGAATATATTTAGTATGCCGGGTAGTAGATTTAAAAGTCAAGACAGCTTCTCCAGTAAGCTTGTACCAGGTTGGTCCGGTCGGTAAATCTCTTAAAGCCGCAATATTAGCTACTTCAATTGGGAAAGAATATACGGCCGTGGCAACCGAACTTGGTGTATAACCGGTTTTATATGCCTTAGCTTTTATAGTCGTTGTACTACTCACCGGAATCGGTACCGTATAAACTGGACTGCTATCAGTCGGATCATTGCCATCAGTAGTATAGTAAATCGTCGCCCCTTCAGTAGTCGTTGAGATAGTTACATTTTGAGTAGTATAATAATTTCCGGCTGGTGGATCAAAAGTCGGCGTGCTGACCAGATCGAGCGGCGCGGGTGCAACTGCCTCAGCCCAGGTCTTGGCTACCCGAATGCCATCAACGATAACTCGCTGATTGGCATTGTATTGTCTCAAGGCAATACTGCCGACATTTGCAAAGTTACTGGTTTCAGTAAAGGTAAGATTGGGTGTCGCCGGTTCCTCAGTCGGAAACGTATCAAAAACATACAGACTGCTGATTTTCGTACTCAAATTATATTTTACCACTAAGAGCGTCGGCTTACCCGCTGTGATCGGAACATAACTGGCTGGGGCACTTCCACTACTAATCGCTACCCCATCACCAGTCGCGTTAACCCATACTCTTCCCAACCAGGTCGTACCAATTTCTGATTTGCCTAAATGGAGGAAATAACCTGCTGCATTCGAGCTCTCAGTCTGAATAATGAACGAGGCATAGATTGAATCCGCCGTGACTGGATCAAAAACTTTATGAACATCTTCTCCATTATTATCCAGATTCGCGGCACCGCCGACGCCGGAACCCAGATAGCCATCAAACACCAATCCGCTGGTCACATCAATAGATTGATTTCCGGCGCCACTATGAGCAACCCACCCGTGATTGGTGAGCAAGTCACCGATCGTATAATCGAAGTTCTCAACGAATGGCAAGCTCGGATAGGCTGGAGTCGCTTGAGAAAGCTCCGGAACTGTACCGTCAGTTTTGTAATCATAGTATTCGGCACTGCCGCCAGTGTTAGAAACCGGCCAGATTTTGGCGTAATAAGTAACGCCGTCTTCCAGACCGGTGAAAGTCACGGTTTGGACACCATGATTAACATATTTTACCCATTTATTTGCATCAATATCAGAATACACTTGCCCATCTTCCGGGGCAAAACCACTGGCGGTTTCCAGAACTACCAGAAATTGTTCGGCGGGATAATCACCATCGTTATCCAACCAGGTCAGTTTGATACTGGTATAGGTCACTTCGGTAGCCGTAAAAGATGCGGCATGGTTGGAAGGCTCTGCCATCAAAGTCTTGGCGCTACTACTAACACCAGTGGAGTAATTCAGGCTTCCATCCACGGAAAAGAATTTGTAATAGTAGGTTGTATTCGGCGTCAAACCGGAGTGAGTATAACTTGTCTGATCACCGCCATTGTAAAGCACCGTCGCACCATCAGCTAAATGTTCACCAACGGCATAGGCAGTTCCATTAACCGGAGTTCCAATATCGTCAGTGGTTTTATAGGCCAGCATAACATTATCACTGGCAACATTTTTAGCCCAGGTGAAGCTGATAGAAGTCGTTGTTCTACCGGAAAGAGTTGGAACTGGATCATCTGGCCCAGATATTCCTAAAGTGGTCCCGTTGACCGGGACACCTGCAGAATAGTTAAAAGCCTTATCAACAGTATAAACCCGATAATAGTATGTTGTCTCACTCGACAGGTTTTCGTCAGTAAAAGAGGTGGCCGTGCCTATATAAACTACTTCCTCTCCAGCTGCAATGGTATTTCCAATTGCATAAATTCCGTTTACGTTCGGAGCGGTAGTCGGATCGGCTGAGCCTCTGACAACTAAATAACCGCCGCCGTCAACGCCAGTAGCCGGTGCAGTCCAACTAATATTTAAGGATGTCGTAGTTTCTCCAGAAACAACTGGACTTATCGGTTCATCTGGAGCAATTTCGTCTAAGGCACCTTCGTACATCACGAAATCGTCTATATCAAGAGCTACTCCCATTGTTGGAGTGTTTGCACGAATCATTCCAATTCCATACTTACCAGCCCCCCCTGCTGTTGGTACAGTAACTTGAGCAGAGTATTTTGCCCACACTCCATTAGTACCTGGTAACGAAATAAATGGAGTAGAGGCTGGGTAATATTTTGGTGAACCAGTTCCATCCGGACTTACACCAATTTGCATACATTCAGCAGTAGCAGTTGTACCAGATGTTCTATAATAGTACTGAACGGTGTACTCAACATTTGTAATTGCACCTTCACCTGCCGTAGGTGATTGCCAACGTTTACCTGTAGATGTAGTCCATGCATTCATATATCGTGGACCAGACCTACCTCCAATTGTATAAATCGTTCCTAAATTTGAACTACTTGTAGTCCAATCAGTTCTTTGTACACCAGTAGCAATACTCGTTCCTACTAACACCCCTTCAGTTTGTCCTTCAAATCCACCGTCCATAGTCGGGAAAGAACCGATTACTTGCTGTCCGTTGACTGCCACACTCAGTCCGAACAGGATAATCAGACTAATTGTCAATAACTTAAATTTTTTCATAACCATCTCCCTTCGTTTAAGGTTGAAAGATTAAATAGTCTGGCCTATAATAAGCCAGCCTATTTATAAAATATGATTTTCTCTCTGGTGCAGTTGGAATTAGTTTTATTCTACACTCTCCATTCACATCCTAACTTTATGAAATAAGAAATTAAAAGTCAAGAGTTGTATGACAAATATTCTGTCGTCGCTGTCTCGTCTATAATTCTTGGAAAAAGTTGATAAATTTCATTTCGTCACGGTATTAAATTCAATGAAATCTAGAGTTCATATTTTATTCAAAACATTGACCTTAGATTTCCTGTTCGCCTGGCGATTTTAAATAAACTGTGCGCACCGGGTAAGGTACTTCGATATTTTCCTCCTTAAAGCGCTGGTGAATGCGCTTAATCAATTCATGGCGAATAGGAAACTGAGCCTCGTAATTTCGCACCTTGACAATCAAGTTGAGGCTGATATTACTTTCGCCAAAGATACTAAAACGCACCAGGGGCTCGCTATCTTTTACACCGCCTTCAATTTCGTTTAGAACTTCTCTGGCAATCTGGATTAGAACTTCTTCAACTTTATTCAAATCATTGTTATAGCCGATCAATACTGGTACGATCAAAGACATTTTTTTGTCTGGACGGCTGTAATTAGTAATTATTACTTTAGAAAGTTCCGAATTAGGAATGACATTCTCGTTGTTCGTCATCGTTCTGATAATCGTATTGCGCCAGTTAACGTCTTTCACATATCCCTCTACGCCGCCCGATAGCATTATATAATCATCCGGTCGAACCAACCTCGTACCGATGATAAAAATACCGGCAAAAAGATTAGAAAGTGTATCTTGGAGTGCCAGAGCCACCGCCAAACCGCCAACTCCCAAAGCTGTCAATAATGGCGTGATTGAAATACCTAGCGTTTGCAGAATGATCAAAAATCCGATTACGTAAACTACAATCTTTGTCAGATTAATAAAGAGAGTCAACGAAGGCATTTTTCTATGGCGACCTAAATTCTCGATAAAACCAACCGCAATCCGTGCCAGCAAAACCGTAAACGTCAAAATAATCAACACTATTAGTAATTTGCGCAGGCTACTTAGAACTTCTTGCTCGATCCCAAAATAACTTAAAGCAATGTACAAACCCACCAATCCCATCAGGATTATCAAAATACCACGCATCGAATGACCAATAACCTTAAATACCGGATGCCTTGTTTTGCGAATGTTTTTTCTCCATCGGCTAAACACTAACCTATCCAGCAGTAATCCTATTAAGGCACTGATTACTACAATTGTTAGTGGCAGAATGTAAGTTTCAAACGGCTTAGACATCTTCTATCCTTTTAATTTTTTTGATAAATATGTTTGATTTAAATCTCTGCACTCTCTTACACCATTCCCAATTACATCTAATAATAACGATTCCGCATCTTTATTTCAAGAATAATATCCTAAAAGCCGCTTGCTTTTCTTTAACCCTGCTTTTAAATAAATTGATTGGATTTAAAGACCAACTGATTGTTTAAAATATACTTAACAGGACTTTCCTCAGATCTACAATACCTTAACCGCTACGCGGTATGAGAAAAAAGGTAAAAATCTTGTCCCTCCGAGCGGGACTGCTTCGGAGTTAATCCAATCTAAAAACTCTATCTTACTACCATAAAATCCAGATTAGACTGAAGACCTTAAAGTATTGTAGAGATTATTTAATTTAAAAATCACCTACTCTGTATAAGAAAAACTTACTAAAAAATTGGGGGAAGTTTTGATATTTAAATCAAACTATTGACTTTCATTTATCGAATCCCAAAATATTATTTGCATATATGTAAAGGAGGTTGTATATTTATTCGCTTTTTAAGTATATTTATACGTTTTAAGATGAATACTAAAAGAGACCGACACAGAGCTATCCGGAAAATTATTGCCTCCGGACAAATTTCTAACCAGAACGAATTAAAAGACGTTCTCGAAAAACAGGGTTTTGCCACAACCCAGGCAACTCTTTCGCGCGACTTAATGGCTTTGAAGATTATTAAAGTCCCCGATGCCGAGAAAGGGTATATTTATGCGCTTTCCGAAAACTTTCAAAGTTCAAAGCCGTCGGTCGAAGGCAGCTCTCCTCTGCAAACCTGCCGTTCGATCTCCTTTTCCGGTAATCTCGCTGTGCTTAAATGTCTGCCCTCTTTCGCTCCGAGTGTCGCTCTGCTTCTTGATGCCTATGAAATGGATGAAATAATCGGCACAATTGCCGGTGATGATACCGTTTTAATTATCCTAAAAGAAGGATTGTCTCACGAGCGCTTTCGATCGGCGCTCGTGGAACGTTGCCCGGAATTACGTAATCGAATTTAGGCCGGGATTTTCATAAAGTTAACCTTAACTAATATATCTATCCGGTAGAATTAACTATTATAAAAGGAATTAATCAATGCCCAAAAAAGTAATATTAGCCTATAGTGGAGGTCTGGATACCTCGGTAATCCTCAGGTGGCTCGTCAATAAAGGCTATGAGGTAATTTGCTATGTCGCCAATGTCGGCCAGCGGGAAGATTTTGCCGCCGTCGAGCAAAAAGCCCTCAAAACTGGCGCTTCGAAAGTCTATATCGAAGACCTGCGCCGCGAATTTGTGAACGACTATATTTTCGCAGCTTTGCGCGGTAATGCCATCTACGAAGGACGTTATTTGTTAGGCACGTCTCTGGCACGTCCTTTAATTGCTCAGAGGCAAGTCGAGATCGCCCAGATAGAAAAAACCCATTACTACGCTCACGGCGCAACCGGCAAAGGCAATGACCAGGTTCGCTTTGAATTTGCTTATTATGCCCTTGATACCGATGCAATTGTGATTTCGCCCTGGAAAGACCCGGGGTTTCTCGCCGAATTCAAAGGCCGCAGTGACTTGATTAGATATGCGGAAAAGTGGAACATTCCCGTCAAGGCTTCTTTAGCCAAATCTTACAGCGAAGACGAAAATCTGATGCACATTAGCCACGAAGCCGGTGTTCTTGAAGACCCGGCTTTCCGACCGCCGGAAAATGTCTTCAGCCGAACCGTCTCGCCGCAAGTTGCGCCGGATAAAGAGACGATTTTGGAAATAGAATTCAAAGACGGTTATCCGATTAAAGTTACAAATCTCAGCGATGGTATCGTCAAAGAAGATTCTTTAGAACTTTTTTGTTATCTTAATGAAATTGGCAGTCAGAATGGCGTCGGACGAGTTGATATGGTCGAGAACCGCTTCGTCGGCATCAAATCGCGCGGCGTCTATGAAACTCCCGGCGCTACGATTCTGTGGGCGGCGCACCGCGACCTGGAAGGTATTGCTATGGATAAGGAAGTGATGCATCTGCGGGATATGCTTTCGCCAAAATTCGCCGAATTAATCTACAACGGCTTCTGGTTTTCGCCTGAAATGGATTTTTTAATGAGTGCTTTCGAGAAAAGTCAGGAAAAGATTGACGGCTCGGTCACGGTCGCCATCTACAAAGGCAATGTCATTCCCATCGGACGTCGTTCGCCAATTTCGTTATACAATCAGGCTTTATCGAGTATGGACATCGAAGGCGGTTTCAATGCTAATGACAGTCTGGGCTTTATTCGCGTCAATGCTCTCCGTTTGAAAGCTCATAAAATCGTCCTCAAAAAGAAAAAACCCTACAACTGGCGCATCAAGGATTAGCCTATGAAACTTTGGCAAAAAAAATATGATCTCAACGCCGCTGTCGAAAAATTCACCGTCGGCAACGACTATCTACTCGATCAGGAACTTGTACCGTTCGACTGCCAGGCTTCCAGAGCTCACGCTCGCATGCTGAACAAAATCGGCATTCTTTCGGACTCTGAAACAGCAGATTTACTCACCGGAATTGATCAAATCCTCGATTTACATGCCAAAGGTCAATTTGTTATTCGCCCCGAAGATGAAGATTGCCACACAGCTATCGAAAATTTCCTGACCCAGAAAATCGGCGTTGCCGGTGAAAAAATCCATACCGGTCGCAGTCGCAATGATCAGGTCTTAACGGCTTTGCGTCTTTACTGCAAAACTAAATTAAATGAGATTTCATCCGCCGTTCAAACTACGATCTCAACTATCGCCGCATTTATCCAAAAATACGGCGAGATTGCGATTCCCGGTTTTACGCACACGCGCAAAGCTATGCCATCCAGCGTCGCAATGTGGGCTGGCGCTCTGCGAGATGCCCTCACGGATGACCTTGATTTGCTAGCCTGTGCTACGAAATTGATTGATCAAAATCCACTTGGCACCGGCGCTGGCTATGGCGTTCCGCTGGCTCTCGATCGCCAGATGACGACCACAGAGTTACATTTCGCTCGCATTCAAGAAAATCCGATTTACGCTCAAAATAGTCGCGGCAAATTCGAAGGTTTTGCTCTCAGCGTAATGTCACAAATTATGTATGATTTAAACAAAGTTGCCTCCGATCTCATTGTATTTACAATGCCGGAGTTTAATTATTTCACCCTTCCGGAGGAATTTCTCACCGGCTCATCCATTATGCCGCACAAGAAAAATCCGGACGTGCTGGAATTATTGCGCGCCAAATATTATGAGGTTTTCGCCTATGAAATGCAGGTTCGCAATACCCCGGTAAACTTAATTTCCGGCTATCATCGCGACCTGCAATTGACCAAAGAAGCCATTATCCGAGCCTTTAAAACAACCCTGGCATCGGTTCAAATTACCACGGTTTTATTTGAAAATTTAGCGGTCAACCGTAAAAACTGTCGGCAAGCTATGACTTCTGAATTATTTGCTACCGAGAAAGTCTATCAATTAGTAAAAAACGGCGTGCCTTTCCGCGAAGCTTATCGTCAAATCAGTCAGGAATATGAGGGAAAAAATGAAAAAAAATGCTAAAATTCGTGTATCTGTAGTCGGCGCTACTGGCTACGCCGGTTTCGAACTAGTAAAAATTCTGCTACACCATCCGTACGTAACGATCAGCCGTCTGGCAGTAATCGCTGAAGAAGTCGGTTTGTGTCTTTCGGACATTTTTCCGGCACTAAAAGGACTATGCGATTTAACCTGTACTGCGATTGACGTTCCGGAAATCAAACGCGAAAGCGATGTAATTTTCTTTTGTTTGCCGCATACGGTTAGTATGACCTACGTCCCGGATTTTATGGGAAGTGAAAAATTATTGATTGATCTTAGTGCCGACTATCGCCTTAACTCGGCGGAACTTTACCAAAATACTTATGGCGTTGCCCACGCTGACCGTAAGCATTTGCCGGACTTTGTCTATGGTCTGCCGGAATTTAACCGCGCTAAGATCAAGACAGCTAAAACCATCGCCAATCCCGGCTGTTTTCCCACTGGAATAGAACTGGCTTTGAAGCCGGTTTTACAAGCCGGATTAATCGAAACCACGGCAATTTTCGTTGATAGCAAAACCGGAGTTTCCGGCGCTGGACGTGCTCCCAAACCGGCTTATCACTTCCCCGAATGTAACGAGAACCTGACCGCCTATAAAGTCGCCTCGCATCAACATGAGCCGGAAATCGAACAGGAATTGAGCAAAATGGCCGATTCGGCAGTTGATATAATCTTCGTGCCTCATCTTGTACCTTTGACACGCGGTATTTTTAGCACGATTTACGCCAAATTGCGGCGGCCAATTCCTCAAACCGAATTATTGACTTTATATCAAAAGGACTATCGAGAGGAACCCTTCGTGCGCATTTTGCCGAATAACCAGATTCCGCAATTAAAAAACGTCGCCAATAGCAATTTTTGCGATATTGGCTTGAAAGTTATCGGCGACCACTTGATTCTGCTAAGCGCAATTGACAATTTAATTAAAGGCGCTTCCGGGCAGGCAGTCCAGAATTTGAACATCATGCTCGGTTATCCTGAAACAACCGGATTATTATAAGGATGGAATAATATGAATTTTTACGACAATTCTAAAATCACCGACCCAAAAGGTTTTACCGGTGCGGCAATGCATGCCGGCTTCAAGCGCAAACGCCAAGACCTGTGCATCATCAAAAGCGACGTGCCGGCTAAATGTTCAGCTAAATTCACCACCAATGCCGTCAAAGCCGCGCCGCTTATCGTCGCTATGGAAAATTTACGCAAATCCGGTAATCGCCTGCAGGCTTTGATCATCAATTCCGGTAATGCCAATGCTGGTACCGGTCAGCAGGGTTTGAACGATGTACACGAAACTCTGAGTTTGCTGGCCGCCCAGCTTAATATTCCGGAGGAATTGATTCTGGCTTCCAGCACTGGCGTAATTGGCCATCGCCTGGATATGGAAAAAATGCTGAATGGTATTGCCCACCTCGTACCGCGCCTTAGTGTGGAAGGCGGTACCGCCTGCGCCGAAGCGATATTGACAACCGATACCGTCGAAAAATCTTTCGGCTTAAAATTCAAAGTCAATGGCGCAGAAATCAAGCTCTGCGGCATCACCAAAGGTTCCGGTATGATTCAGCCTAATATGGCAACGACTCTGGCTTTCGTCACTACTGACGCCGACATTGACCATGATTTTCTGGAAAAGACTTTCGCCACAGCGGTCGCAAAAACTTACAATATGATCACTGTTGACGGTCATACCAGCACCAACGATACCGCCTTGATTATGGCAAACGGTTTAGCAGGTAATCAGACAATTACCGCCGGTTCGCCGGCCGCTGAAATTTTTGAAAATGCTCTCCTGATACTAATGACCGAAATGGCCAAGTCCATTGTCCGAGACGGCGAAGGCGCCACCAAGTTCGTGACGGTGACGGTCAATGGCGCCGCTAGTTTCGACGACGCTAAAAAAATGGCCTTCGGCATCGCCAATTCCATGCTGGTCAAAGCCGCTCTCTTCGGATGTGACCCAAATTGGGGTCGAATTCTCTCCGCGGCGGGAATGGTATTTGCCCATTTTGATCCGGCCGTTGCTGATTTGCGCATCAATGGAGTTTACCTCTATCGGCAGGGTGAACCGCTTGGTTTGAACAAAACTGAAATTCAATGTATGATGACGCCGGTCGAGCTGGATATTGTACTCGATTGTAACCTCGGAAAAGCCGGCGCTGTAGTTTACACTACCGACCTTTCCTACGACTATATCAAAATTAACGCTCAATATCATACTTAGAGGATTCTATGCAAAAAATCATTGACAAAGCCGCTGTTTTGATAGAAGCACTGCCTTTCATCAAGGCATTTCACGGCAAAAAAATCGTTATCAAATTCGGCGGCAGTATTATGGATAGTGAAAACGCGATGAAATCCGTTTTGCAGGACATTGTCTTTATGAAATATGTCGGCTGGTTGCCGGTAATTATTCATGGCGGTGGCAAAGCCATTAGCGAAGCAATGAATAATCGTGGAGTCAAGCCACAATTCGTTAATGGACTGCGCGTCACTGACCGTAAAACTATGGAAATCGTCGAAAATGTTCTCGCCCATAAAATCAATGCTCAAATTGTCAACCTACTAAATATGATGGACGGCGAGGCAGTTGGTATTTCCGGTCTCGATAATGGATTAATTCGCGTTGATAAAATGTTCACCGAAAATAACGGGCAATCGGTAGACCTGGGTTTCGTTGGTCAGGTGCGCTACATTAACGCTAATTTTCTTAATCGTATTGTAGAAACTGGAAAAATTCCCGTGATTGCGCCAATAGGTTTAGGCGATGATGGCCAGAGCTATAATGTCAATGCCGACCTCGTAGCGGGTGAAATCGCGGCTTCGATTGGAGCTCGCAAGTTAGTTTATTTAACTGATACCCCCGGCATTTTACGTATACCCGGCGATGAGAAAAGTGTCATTAGTACCATTAATCGCAAAGAGGCTGAAAAACTGATTGCCGAGGGCATCATCGAGGGCGGTATGATCCCTAAAGTCAACTCCTGCCTCGACGCTTTGCGGTTCGGCGTCAACAAAGGTCACATTATAGATGGGCGCATCAAGCACTCGCTCTTACTTGAAATTTTCACTAAAGAAGGAATAGGAACGGAGATATTAAAAGATGGATCGGAAAGAATTCGATAATTACGTTTTACCGACTTACAAGCGTTTCCCAATTACATTGGTAAAAGGACGCGGTATGCAGGTCTGGGATGATGAAGGTAACGAGTACCTCGACTTTTTCCCCGGCTGGGGTAGCGGCAATATCGGCCATTGCCATCCAAAAGTCGTCGCGGCTCTGCACGAACAATTGGACAAAATTATGCACGTGCCAAATGTGTATTATAACGAGAAAGCCGGCGAACTGGCTAAACTAATCATTAAAGACAGTTTCGATGGACAGGTTTTCTTCGGCAATAGCGGCGCCGAAGCCAATGAAGGAGCGCTGAAGTTAGTGCGCAAACGCAACCCCAATAAGAAAACGATCATTACGCTGAATAATTCCTTTCATGGACGCACGCTGGCTACGGTTACCGCAACCGGCCAGAGCGAATACCAGAAAGGCTTTGATCCCCTGCTTGGTGGTTTTGTCTATTGCGATATCAATGATTGCGCCATGCTCGCAAGTTTAATGAACGAAAACGTGGCGGCTATTATGCTTGAAGTCGTTCAAGGCGAAGGTGGTATTACCGCAGTTACTCGAGAATTCATCCAGACGGCTCGTGAACTTTGCAACCAGTTTGACGCTATGCTAATCATTGATGAAGTTCAGACCGGTATCGGGCGCACCGGTAAAATGTTTGCTTACCAACATTTCGATGTCCAACCGGATGTTATGACTCTCGCCAAATCACTCGGCGGCGGCATGCCGATTGGTGCTTTTGCCGTGGCACGCAAATATTGCAATATTTTACAACCTGGTAGTCACGGTTCAACTTTCGGCGGCAGCCCGCTGGCTTGCGCCGCCGGAATCGCGGTTTTTCAAGCTATTCACGAGGAAAACCTGCTTGAGAATGCCGTTGAAATGGGCGCTTATTTCCGGCAAAAATTGGAAGAACTGAAGAGCCAATCGCCATTAATCCGCGAAATTCGTGGGCTCGGACTTATGCTGGGCGTTGAACTGACCAAGCCCGGGGCGGAAATCGTTGACAAGTGCCGCGCCCAAAATCTGCTGATTAATTGCACGCACCAGACTGTTTTGCGCCTGATGCCTGCTATAAACGTCACTAAGGAACAGATTGACAAAGCGGTTGCGATCATTGGAAAAGCGCTGCTGGAATCGTAAGCAAACCTTCAGAAAGTCGAGTCGCTAACCTCAACCTTTTTATATACCTATCTGAGACTTTCTGAAGGATTTAAATAGATCACCAGTCAATCCAAAACCTTTTTATCTCCTTCTGGGTAAGTTTTTCCTCTTTGTAAGAATTAATAAATTCTCTGTACTGCTCATTTGTTTGGAAATATGTACCAAAAAATTCGGAGTCGAACAATATTCCTTTTCTCAACCCCAGCCACTCCTTGCAATTTGAATATTCCCAATCTTCAGGATTTGTACAAAGTCCAGCCAGCACCGGATTAATATGAATATAACGCACCAACTGTAATAAATATTCCTCCTTGTCAATTACAATGGATTTGTATTTTGATTCAAACAGTGTGCCTTTACGGTGCATATCAATATTAACAGCCTGGACATAGCCGTTGAAAACTCTCTGCATAAACCGGGAGAGCGCAACCGAACCTTCCGTAAGTTGGTAAGATAAATTACCGTTTTGCGTAAATCTCATATTTAAACCTTCGGAAGGTTCGGCCACAGGCACTCCCACCATTAAGTGATAATGATTGGGCATCAAACAATAGGCAATTATCCTAAGGGAAAATCTCTGATAATTTTCCTTAATTTTTCTCAGTAAGAGACGATAATGGTCGTCTTTGAAAAATATCAATTCCCGATTACAACCGCGATTATAAAGGTGATAATACTTATAATCTTTTTCCAATACGTTTCTTCTTCGAATTTACTGATTACTAATTCTTCTTAAATTATTTAAAGTTATCCTTATTAACAAAAGTAATATCATCCTTCAGAAGGTCATTCCGAAAGATCGTGCCTAACATACAATTTCTCAATTAAAAAACGATAGAGGTTATAATAAAATTTTAAGTTACAATACTATTGTTTTTCTATAGTAATTAGAAAAACATCATTTTCGCGAATTCCAAGTTCTGTAGAGTAGGATTTTCCCTTTTTAATTTTAATATATTCACTGGAGATTGGGCGACCGTTGTTGTCTTCTTTAATTTTTCGTACCTGGTCTTTGTTCAGCTGATTAGGTCTGCCCATATCATAATAGGTTGTATAGGGATCATTCACCCGATAGCCCACCTGGTTGACTTTTACGATATACTTTCCCTCAGGAATGTTTGAAATAGTGATTTTCACCTTGCCTTTTGATTTTGCCGGCAAATCACGAATGTAATAATCCTGATTATCAACCGAATCTTTAGGTAGAGTATAGGTAAAATCCCATAGCAAAATTTGAACATTTCCATTAGCATCAATGGTTGCCCAGGAGCAGGAGTCGCTGTTACTCAATTCTGTTGTTCCGAGTTGATTCATAAACTTATAAGCGTAAAAAGCGGGTTTTGCAATACCCTGATAATTAATTAATCCGAAACCACCGTGAAAGGGTGTCAAACGTGGACCAGCTTCTTCAAAAATATCGGTAAATACCCAATAGGACATTGAATTGGCAGCATCACCAACTTTTTTAATTTTGTCGAGAATATAGGCAGCCTGATGGTAACTGTCATGAATCGGATCAGCCGGTGTGTAAGAAGAATTCCATTCGGTATAATGAAGTTCCAGATTTGGCCTAGAAGAACCGGCGATTTCTTTACGAGAATTCAATACATCTCTGCTCAGACTCATTGGATCAGAGGCAAGGATAGTACCGGAATTGCCAAATTCATCAAGATAACCCTGGTCCACACCATAGGCGTGGGTACTGATAAAATCCAGAGGAACGTTATTCTTTTGACAGAACTCGATCATTTCCACTTCCCAGGCGGCTCCGGCAGTAGCAGGTCCACCGACTTTATATTCATTATTCACACTCTCGATAGCAATGGCAGAATGTTTATACAATTTAAAATAATCTTCCTGAGTTCCAGTCCAGAAACCCGGTGAAAGATTTGGCTCGTTCCATACCTCAAAATACCAGGTTTTTACTTCATCCTCACCATAACGTTCTGTAAAATGAATTGCCAAATTGCGAATCAGTTCCTCCCATTTTTTATAATCCTTAGGCGGCGTAACATTTCCTTTCCACCAGAAAATTGTCTCTGTGCCACTTGCCAGAGCGTTTGGCATAAATCCCAATTCCACAAAAGGTTTCATTCCGATTTCAAGAATATAATCGTATAAGACATCAACGTATTGAAAATTATACTGCGGATTTCCGTTTCGGTCCTCTTGGTAAACTCCCATATCATCAGTCAATAATCCATGCATACGAATATACTTGAAATCACATTCCTTCTTGACATAAGCCAATTGTTTCTGCCAATCGGCGCGTAAGCCTTCATTAGCGCGGCCGGCACCAATACATTCCTTAAACATAGTATTTAATGGGCCTTCGATCTGATTGAAATTTAGATTGATTTCTCGATCAGTTGATTGTGCCAATAAGATGGTGGTAAGCAAGCAGATGCTTAGCACAAATTTTTTGAGATTTATTTTCAAATATTTGTCATTCATAGCAAGATTCCTTTCTATTGTGCTTATTTTAATGAGTAATATTTCCAATCTTTTTTACTTCATTAGTCCTTTGTATCAAAATTACTTATTTATAGGTTCATATTTGAAGTTTTTAAATGCGACTTCTCCATCGCCAATTGAACATAAACCAATACGCAAACTGAGAAATCCGCTCAGCGCATTGTGATTAAATCCTGAAACTTCAGCCGAGGTCTCAATTTTATTCCAGTCTTTGCCGTCTTTACTATAATACATATCAACCGTATTCTCTATGTTTTTCAGTTTTAGAAAAACATGGCGAGCGATTACATTTTTTTCGGTTGGAAATTGCCAGCCTCGCAGATCGGCAAGGATATTTTTATCATCGGCCAGAATTCCCGAATGATAGTTATCATTATAAAAAAGCACCAAACCGCCGATTGCGTCACCTTTAATCGTGAGTTCTACTTCGGCAGTATAAGAATGATCAGACGGAATACATAATAATGGGGAAGAGCCTTCTACTGATTGGCTTTTACCCTTAATTATCAAACAATTATTGGCAAAATAAAATCTGCTGGTATCATATTCCTGAAAAAATTTCCAATGGTGCTTTAATTCCGGACCGCTAAAGTCATCATTCAAGGTGTAGGTTGAGTGCACGACTTTTTCGTAAGGTTTTTTAATCGGCTTATCGGTTTTAATATTAGGTGTTCTAAACCAACCGTCATTGGTCCACTCGACCGGTTCTAATAGGATTTGCCGGCCCATATTTAGGTAATCTTTTTCATAGCTGTGGAAAATTATCCACCAATCTCCTTCGGTGTCTTCAAACAAAGTACCATGACCCTTTGACCACCAACGTTCTTCCTTGCTACTGGCTCTTATAATTGGATTAAAGGGGGAATTTTCCCAGGGACCGAATGGCGATTTTGACCTGGCCGAAATAATCATATGACCGGTTGCTGGACCAGCCGTGCCGCCTTCGGCAACAGTTAGATAATAATAGTCTCCTCGTTTGGTAACCTTGGGACCTTCCAGAGCAAAAAGTTCAATTGTCCAGTCGCGCGGGATCGGCCAGCCATCATAAGCATGCGTAAAATCACCAACTACAGAAAGTCCATCATCCGATAACGGAATATAGTCGCCACTACTAAAATATAAATAGCGTTTGCCATTTTCATCAACGAAGTGACCTGGGTCTATATGGCTAACTTTTAAATTGATTGGGACACTCCAAGGTCCTTTGATCGAATCAGCATATACTACATAGTTCGTCTGTTTATCAGGCACTGGGAAATAGATGTAATACTTACCTCTATATTTTACTAGGTCCGGCGCCCAAACCGAACCAACGCATTGATACAAGGCATTCGTTACTGGTGACCAATTGATTAAATCTTTCGAGTGCCAGATTAATAAACCTGGATAATAGTCAAAGGATGAATTTACGAGATAGTAATCGTCGCCGTCTTTAAGGATACTTGGATCGGGATAATCACCGGAAAAGATCGGGTTCAGATAATAACCTTTTTTTACATCAATGCTACTTTTTTGGTATTGGGCATTTGCATTGTTGGCTAATTGGAGAAATAATTGAACAATGGAAAGAATAATAATTACTTTGAATCGGTTTTTCATCACTAGCATTTTCTGCTTACTATTTGAGTAAAAGAAGTTTTTGGGTGCTAATTCCGATTGGGGTTTCAAGCCTGTATAGATATACTCCACTCGACAGATCAGTGGCATCAAATGTTACCGAATGATTGCCTTGGCTCTGTCTTTCATTGACCAGAGTTCTCAGTTCCTTTCCCTTAATATCAAACACTTTTAAGACAGCGAAAGTGCTTGTTGGTAGTTGGTAGCTGATTTGCGTTGATAGATTGAAGGGATTGGGATAGTTCTGATCGAGGCGAAATTTGTCGGGCGAATCTAACATAGAGTCGTCAAATATATCGGTACTGTTTCCTAATTCTACGCCTTCCATAATGGCATCCAAAAGTCCCCGATCAACTGTTGCTCCCGTTTGGCGATCAAAAATTCCCATCGCATTCGTCCAATATGGTCCAGTATCCCAATTAAATGGAATGATACCCCTACTGACGGCAGATTTAACGAAATATTTGTAATAATATTCACGGGAGGCGATATGAAGAGCCTGATCTGAATTCGCCGGAAGAGTTCGTTTGATGACACCATATTCACCGATTATCACCGGAAACCCCTGATCAACGAACTTGGTTTTCATTAATTCCAAGGATTCATTTAAATAAGTTTCCTCACCCCAGGTGGCATTCCGGCTGGTCTCTTTAGCGGAATGATAACCGCTTCCCCAATAGTAAAACATTTTACCCCAGCTGGCATCTTCAGTCATTAGACAAAATTGATAGGGACTGTAGTAATGAACTTCCACCATTAGACGATCAGCAATTCGGTCTGTGGGCATAGTATTCATTAATTTATTAGTTTTTTCGATATCCGTTGATGGACCCTGAATAATCAATGTACGGGAGCTATTATTGCCTCCTGTCGCGCGCACAGCATCAATAAATGTCTGGTGATAGGATAATAAAATCGCCATTCCGGCGGCATTATCGACATTGGGTTCATTGGCTCCGGCAAATAATAAATGTTCATCATAATTTTTGAAATAATTAGCGATTTGGGTCCAATAGGCATTCTGCCTTTCATTTACTTTGTTCTGATTGGCAGAGTTTACCCGGTTTTCCAGCCAACCATGGTCCCAATGGATATTGATAATTACATACAGACTATCGTTAATGCAGTAGTCCACAACTTCTTTTACACGAGCGATCCAGTCAGCATTAATTTCACAGGTATTTGTATCCGAGTGATCGAACCAGGCTACCGGAAGTCGGATTGAATTAAAGCCGGCAGCCTTTACAGAATCAATAAGTCGTTGAGTGGTTTTAGGATTGCCCCATGCGGTTTCACCACCAATGGCTTCCAGAGTATTACCAAGATTCCAGCCGACTTTCATTCGGCTGGCTATCTGCTGGGCTGTTGGCAGTTGGGCAAAAAGCGACGGGTTAAAGAACAATCCGCAAAGAAAAATAGCCAAATAGGTTTTTTTTAAAATAGATTTAACTGGCTTTGTACTATAAGGATTTGTTTTCATCTCACATTTTCCTTATGTATTTATTGTCTTTTAATGCCATACTTGTAACAACATATATAATTCGGGATAAAAATACATCTCAAAATGTGGTAAAATTGTTGCATATTCAAAGTTAAAGCCGAAAATGATGTACCTTAAGCAAAATACTAAATATTTTGTAAAATTTCTGAGACCTTCCGATATCAACCTTCAGAAGGTCATTCCAAAAAACTGTGCTTAACACATAATTTCCAATTATGACCTTCTGAAGGTTCATAGTCTTTTCTAGTTCCTAAAAAAATCGTATTTTCTCAAGTTATAATTGAACAATTGACAACCAGATAGAAAGACGCTATATGAAAGTCTTAAAATTCGGTGGCAGTTCAGTCGGCAAGCCGGAAAATCTGCAAACCATTTTTAATATCATCGCTAAGGAAATCCAGAGCGGAAACGCCGTCATTACAGTTTTTTCAGCTTTCAATAATGTCACTGATCAATTGAAAGAAATCAGCCAATTAGCGGCCCAAAAAGATAAAACCTACCAAATTATTCTCGATGACCTTTCCCGGAAACATTTTTACTTTATCGAAAAATTAATACCATCAGACAGGCAGAAGACCCTCAACGCCGAAATCGAAAACATCCTCACGGAATTAAAAGAAATTGTCCACGGCGTTTTCTTATTAAAAGAATTATCCGGGCAATCTCTCGACCTGATCCTGAGTTTCGGGGAACGCCTGGCTTGCACAATTATCGCCGCATACGGCCAATCCATAGGTTATCCAACAAAATACGTTGACGCCCGGCAATTTCTGGTAACAGACAATCATTTCGGAGCGGCGCATATCCTTCCGAATATTACCAATCCAAAAATCCAGGCCTTTTTTAAAAATTTCACTGGAATTCCAGTCGTCACCGGCTTTATCGCGGCTACGGAAGATGGCATTACTACAACTTTAGGCCGCGGCGGTTCGGACTTGACTGCATCTTTAATCGGTGCCGCTCTCGACGCTGAGGAAATTCAAATCTGGAAAGACGTCAACGGTTTTATGTCGGCTGATCCTAACAAAGTCAAAGAAGCTTTTTCATTAGCCGAACTCAGCTACGAAGAAGCCTTGGAACTCAGTCATTTCGGCGCCAAAGTGCTCTTTCCGCCAACTATTCAGCCGGTGATTGATAAGAATATTCCTATTCGTATCCTGAACACTTTTAATCCGGATTTCCCCGGCACAGTTATTCGCAAAAATCCTTCCGCTAACGGTGGCTTTGTCAAAGGTGTCACTTCAATCCGCGACATTTCACTGCTGACGGTTCAAGGTAGCGGTATGGTCGGCGTCAGTGGCATTTCCTCTCGTCTTTTCGGTGCTCTCGCTAAAGTCAATGTCAACGTGATTTTAATTTCCCAGGCTTCATCCGAGCACTCAATCTGTGTCGCCATTTTACGCGATTCTGTCAATATTGCCAAAAAAGTCATCGAAGAAGAGTTCGCCCTTGAAATTAAACTCCGCCTAGTTGATCCGGTCGTAGTGGAAAATGATCTGGTCATCATCGCTGTTGTGGGCGAACGAATGCGCCGCACCACCGGCCTGGCGGGACGTCTTTTCAGCGCGCTAGGAGAAAAATCCATTAACGTCATTGCCATCGCTCAAGGTTCCTCGGAATTGAATATCTCCATCGTAATTGACCAAAAAGATGAAAAACCGGCGCTTAATGCCATTCATAACGCTTTTTTTGCCAAAAAAATTAAATTGAATTTGTTTCTCTTCGGGGTAGGTTTAATCGGTTCAACTTTAATTGAACAAATTAAAGCCAATTATATCAATTTACTGGAAAATTATAGTCTGGATATTAAAGTCGTCGGCCTTGCCAATAGCCGGAAAATGCTGATCGAGCCGGACGGAATCGATCTAAACAACTGGCGCGATTCTCTCAATAAGTGTCAGGTCAAAAATGATATGCAGGTTTTATTGGCTGAAATAAAGAAACTGAACCTCGACAACAATGTCTTCGTAGATTGCACCGCCAGCGCCGATATTGTGAATTATTATGAAAAAATTTTAGCCGGCCGCACCTCCATTGTGACGGCGAATAAAATCGGCAACACTGGTCCATATGCTCAATATCGGAAATTCCACGAATTGGCGAAAAGCAAACACGTTCATTTTCTCTATGAAACCAATGCCGGGGCGGCTCTGCCAATTATCAGCACTCTGCGCGATATGATCAATTCCGGCGACCAAATTATCCGAATCGAAGCGATTCTTTCCGGCACAATTAGTTATATTCTCAATAATTTCAAACCGGGGAAGAAGTTCAGCGCCGTCGTGCGTGAAGCTAAAGCTCGGGGTTTTACCGAACCTGATCCACGCGACGATCTTAGTGGACTGGATTTCGCCCGCAAAGTTTTGCTGCTCGTCCGCGAAATCGGTATTCCCGCCGAACTTTCTGACATTCAAATCGAACCGCTTTTGCCGGAAAATTGCCTCGAAGCCCCGACAATAGAAGCGTTTTTTGCCGAACTCGAAAAATCCAATGACTATTTTGATCAATTGCTCTGGCAAGCGTCTGCGGAAGGTAAAGTTTTACGCTATATCGCAACCTACGAAAATGAAAAAACCGAACTGAAATTAGTTCAGGTTGAAGCAACTCATCCCTTCTACTTCCTGAGCGGTAGTGATAACATCGTCGCATTCACTACGAAACGCTACGCTGAAAATCCATTGGTTATCAAAGGCGCCGGGGCCGGGGCCGAAGTTACCGCCGCCGGCGTAATGGCTGACATTTTTAAAATTGCCAACGCTGTTATGAAAAGCAAGAGTTTCTGATGAAGTCTATCACTGTTTTCGCACCGGCTACTGTGGCTAATGTCGCTTGCGGTTTCGATATTTTTGGTTTTGCTGTTAATGAACCGGGCGATGTTGCCAAAGTCACTCTCCGCGCAAATCCCGGAGTCGAAATTACACGCATAACCGGCGACAATGGGAAATTGCCAAAAGCCGCCGAAAAAAACACTGCTGGATTCGCCGCCATCCGCTATCTCGAAGCTATTAAATCCCGGCAAGGTGTTGCCATCGAATTGCACAAAAAAATGCCGCTTAGTAGCGGATTGGGTTCTAGCGCCGCCAGTGCTGTGGCGGTACTCTTTGCCCTTAACACCCTTTTCGATAACCGGCTGACAAAATCCGAACTGCTCAGGATCGCTATGCAATCGGAGAAATTGGCTTGCGGCGCCGCCCATGCCGACAATGTCGCGCCGGCTATCTTTGGCGGTTTCGTTTTAATTCGCTCCTATGAACCGCCGGACATCATAGAGTTGCCGGTTCCGGAAAATCTCTACTGCACGATTATTCACCCTGAAATCGAAATCAATACGGCCGACGCCCGCAACATTCTTTCCCCGAACGTTCCTCTAAAAGTCGCCGTAAAACAATGGGCTAACACAGCCGGACTGGTCGCCGGGCTATACCGGAAAGACATAGCGTTGATTAGCCGATCAATGAATGATTATATTATCGAACCTCAGCGGGCAAAACTCATTCCTCATTTCTACGAGATGAAAAAGGTTGCTCTGGACAGCGGCGCTCTCGGATGTAGTATTTCCGGCTCCGGTCCATCGCTTTTTGCGCTTTCAAACTCGCCAGAAATTGCTCAAAAAATCGCCGGTTCTATGCAGGCTGTCTTAGCCAATTACGAAATCTGCAACCAAATCTATATCTCGACGATTAACACAGAAGGCCCAAAAATCATTGCACAGGAAGGATAAAAATTTGCTTTACTACAGTACTGCTGATCGTTCGCATAAAGTAGCTCTGAAAGAAGCCGTATTAAAGGGTATGCCACCGGATAGTGGGCTTTATCTGCCGGAATCACTGCCGATTATGCCGGACAAATTTTTCAAAGACTTGCCGGAAATGACTTTTCAATCGCTGTCTTATGAAATTGCTAAAGCTTTACTTGGCGATGATTTACCATCTGAGGTTCTTCAAGAGATCATTGCCGAGGCTCTAAATTTCGAAACGCCACTGGTAAACCTTTCGGAAAAGATTAAAATTCTCGAACTTTTTCACGGACCTACTCTCGCCTTCAAAGATGTCGGCGCCCGTTTTATGTCGCGCCTGATGGCTCATTTCATTCGCAATGATAATCGCAAACTCACAATACTAGTTGCCACCTCCGGCGATACCGGCAGTGCAGTTGCCAACGGTTTTTTCCAGGTACCGGGCATCGATGTCGTCGTGCTTTATCCAGCCGGAAAGATTAGTCTGATTCAGGAAAAACAAATTGGGACTCTCGGCGAGAATGTCAGCGCCTTAAAAGTAGAAGGCACTTTCGACGACTGCCAGCGTCTGGTCAAAACCGCCCTGGTTGACCCAGACATTCAGAAAACTCTGATGGTCAGTTCAGCTAACTCGATCAACATTGCCCGGCTGATTCCTCAAACTTTCTATTATTTCAATGCAATTCGCCAGGTCCCCAATTTTCATTCTAGAAAAATCGCCATTTGCGTGCCGAGCGGCAATTTCGGCAACTTGACTGCCGGACTAATTGCTAAAAAAATGGGCTTGCCGGTCGCACGCTTCATCGCCGCTACTAACATCAATCACGTCGTTCCGGATTACCTGGCGACCGGGAAATATGAACCACGCACCTCAATTCAGACTATTTCCAACGCTATGGACGTTGGCAATCCCAGCAATTTCGCCCGGATGCTGGAACTCTACGATCATTCCGTTGAGAAAATGCGGCGCGATCTGGCTGGAAGTTATTTTAATGACGATGAAACTCGCAGCGCGATTGCCGAAGTCTATCGAAATTTCGGTTATATTCTTGACCCTCATGGCGCCGTCGGCTATCTTGGCATTCAAAATTATCTCGCCAAACATCCAGAAATAGACACCGGTATTTTTCTGGAAACGGCTCACCCTGCGAAGTTTCGCGACATCGTCGAACCAGTCATCGGGGCTACAGTTCCCATTCCCGACCGCCTGAAAAAATTCCTGGATCGCAAAATTCTGTCTCGGGTGATTTCCAGTGAGTATGACGAGTTCAAGGAACTGTTGCTGAGTTAGTTCATTCCCAACCGGATTGCATTAACAGCGTTAATGCATTTCCGAACGAAGTGAGGAAAGCACCTATCTACAACCTCACAGTTTTGAGCGCTAATATTATTAGCGCATTCCATTTTTTCTCTTACCGGATTGGCATCAACAGCGTTGATGCATTTCCGAGCAAAGCGAGGAAAGTACCTATCAATTTTTTTGCGCACTAAAAATAACCACTTTAGAAATCATCCCAATACTTTACTTTGCTCAATGGATATTCAGACATTATTTTTGTACAATAATCCGCCTCGGAAATAAACCTTTTACGAAAACTACCGAATTCCCACAGAAAGGGACTCGTTACATAACCGTGCTTTACTGGATTATACCAGATATAATGAACAACTGTATAGAAATCATTAAGCGTATTAATACAGCTATCCCAGTAATTATACCAGATTCGGGCAGCACCTTCCTTAGCTAACCCGTTTTTCCTGATATAAATAGCTGAAAAACGGTGAATTGCCCTTATAATTTCGGGTAATATTTCCGGATGCTCGGTTGCTTTTACTAATAAATGATAATGATTATCAAGAATTACCCAATCAGTTACTTCCCAATCAGCCTCGCTAAAGGCTTTGAAAATAGAATCGCGTAAAAACGTCTTCACGTTGGTATCGGTAAGATGATGAAGTTTACCATAGGTTGATGCGGTTATAAAATAGATTCCGTTCTCCCGGAATAAATGAGGTGGATTATGTTCGTATGTTTTGTAGACCTCCATTCCAGAGTAAATATAATCCATTCTCAGCATTGTTTCAACTACGCAGATAATTTTTCTTTCAGCTATATGCGCTAATATTATTAGCGCATTCCATTTTTTCTCTTACCGGATTGCATCAACAACGTTGATGCATTTCCGAGCAAAGCGAGGAAAGTACCTATCGCCAGCCTGTCCGTTGTGAACACTAATATTATTAGCGCAATCCATTTTTTCTCTTACCGGATTGCATTAACAACGTTAATGCATTTCCGAACAAAGCGAGGAAAGTACCCATCTACAACCTTACAGTTTTGAGCGCTAATATTATTAGCGCACTCCATTTTTCCCCTACCGGATGGCATTAACAGCGTTGATGCATTTCTGAGCAAAGCGAAGAAAGTACCCTATCCATAGCCTCAAAGTTTCGAGCGCTAATATTATTAGCGCACTCCATTTCCCCCCTACCGGATGGCATCAACAACGTTAATGCATTTCCGAACGAAGTGAGGAAAGTACCTATCTACAACCTCAAAGTTTTGAGCGCTAATATTATTAGCGCACTCCATTACCGTTTTGAAATCATCCGGCAGTTATCATACAAAATCTGCCATTCGCCATCCAGGGCGCGATGCTGGACAAACGCCGTCTCGCCTTTCATCCAGAACACGATTTCCCGTTCATCGGTATAGCGCACACCCGAAGCAGATACAACCTGTGGCAATGTGTATTCTTCGCCATTCGGCAGAATCACTTTGACGAATTCCAGACTACTATCCGATAAGGAATAAAATCGCGTCACGATTTTCTCGCCGGTTTCGGATTGCCAGGTTATTACACCATTATCCACAATCGTCAGCTGACCTTGATTTGGCGAACAACCACTTATTAAAGAAATGGTAATAATTAACAATACCTTACTTTTAATGTTCATGCAGAAAAACTTAACCGATATTTAGATTCTCAATAATAGAATATAAAAAAAAAGCCGAAGGAATTTATCCTCCGGCTATTTTTCATAAATATTTGTAATCGCCTGTTAGAAATTATATCTCAGGCCGATTGCGCCACTAACCCCAAAACCAAAATCAGGCAGTAAACCTACTACTGGAACCAATTCAAAAAAGACGTCAAATTTCCGATCGGCAAAGAAATATTCAATTCCAACCGGAATCCGCGCCCCAAGATGGATATCATCGCCGAAACCAAGACCTGCACCCAATCCATAATAAAATGGAAGAACAGTGCCACCAACATTAATCAAGTTAAGGTTATGAATGAGATAATCCGCATGCACATGCAAATAATCGTGACTCAACGACCAGGTCAATCCACCAGCGATAGCATTCTTTTCACTCATCCAATATTTGCCACTTAAACCAGAAGGTTCACCGAGCATAATACCCAGACCAAATCCATAACTTAAACTGGCCATTAAAAACATCACAACTACTACACTTAAGACTAACTTTTTCATAATGTCTCCTTTCTTTTTTCTTTATTTAAAATATCACGCGATAAATTACAACTCAATGTTAATAAGAGCAAAAATTTTGCCATTTATGAGATAATTGATATTAAAAAGTCTCATAATCGGTTTTTAATCGGTAGATTCTTTCACTTTATTTTCGCAGTAAATTCGATTCTTTCAGTTTAAGGCTGAGCAAGGTACATAAAACCATCAGACCAATTAAAATTACTAGCGGGATAGTCATCGAATCGGTCTGGGGTGATTTCAAACCATCCATTCCGAAAATGAACAGCACCCCTGATATTTGTCCCATCAGCAACAATAATCCGTTCGAGGTTCCTTCCGGAGCCGGGTAGGAAATTTCCGCCCCGTATTGAAATCCTAGCGGGCCAACACCCAACAGGAAAAACCCCATCACGAAAGCCGAAGTCAATAATAACCAATACATAGGAGCGAACGTAACACCGATAAATCCCAGCGTTGCTCCCACCAATGCCAGAATGATAAACGGCACTCTTTTCCGCACCCGATCGGAAAGCATTGGAACGATTACCGCCCCGATTATCCCGCCGATAATCATTAGACCACCAGTCAAGCCGGCTTGAGTAATCGAAAAACCGCGCGGACGGACAATATTCTCGATCCAGGTCGTTACTCCGTTGAAAACTCCGAGCCCGATGAAAAATACCAGCATCAGTCGCTGAAATTCTTTCATTTTCAGCATTTGCTTCAAGCCATCGAAAACCAAAGCCCGTTCCTCCTGACCGGCCGGACAGGGCGGCGTCGGCGGATGTTCCCTCACCAGAACGAAAAAGATAATAGTCCCGATAACTGAAACAATCCCATATAGCAACAATGTGCCTTCGATTCCGGCCTGAATCGTCAGATACGGCGTCAATGCCATACCGATTATGATGCCGACATACATTGCCAGCGAACCCAAACCGGAAGCCGTCGCGCGCTCCTCAATTGGAAACCAGCGTGCCGCAACTTTCGTAATGGCATTCAAAATAAATGGCTGACCAATGGCGAGTCCAATCTGGGCAATAAGCACATATTGATAGCTCGTCGCCAGCCAACCGCGCATTAAACCGAATATTCCGGTTAAGGCGGCACCGATCCCGACTGCGATTTTAATTCCGTACGTGTCAATAATCCAGGAAGCCGGAATCGAAATAACGATATACACTATCATAAAAATCATAGATAATAAACCAATACTAAGGTCGGAAACACCGTAAAATTGCGCCGCCCGGCCGGTGATTGGCGCAAATGTAATCCAGCAAAGCTGATTCACCGCAATAACAATCATAAAAGCAATCAGCACGACCCAGCGATAAGGATAAACTTTAAAGCGAACTTCTTCCATCTGGTAAATCCTCCGATGAATTGAAAATTAATTGCAACATAAATTTGACTGATTTTATGACATTTCCAATTATGACGCAAGCTTCAGGTCGAAATATTTATACCAAAAGAACTTTGCTCAGTTTCGCAAAGAGATTAAATTGAGGCGTTATCAGATTCAAATTTTAGCAGGATCGAAATGAAACGACGCGAATTTATCGGTACTTTAGGCGTCACTGCCGCCGTCGCGCGCATAGCTCAGGCTTTTCCCCTTTTCCCTCAATTAAAAACCAAAACTACAGATGCAGGTATGAAAGTACATTACGAAATCAAGACTTTGAAATTGAAACATACCTGGACAATTTCACGCAACTCTGGTGACGTCAAGAATAATGTCTTTGTCTATCTCGAAAAGGACGGCGTCACCGGCATCGGCGAAGCCGCACCGAATACTCGCTATGATGAAACCCCGGAATCAACTATCACACTGATTAAAAAAGCCACACCGTTAATCGAAAAACTCAATCCCTGGGAATTTGCCCAATTTAGCCTCGAGCTGCAAGCAATCGAGTCCGGCCAGACTGCCGGCAAATGCGCCATTGATCTGGCTTTAATGGACTGGATTGGCAAGTCTCTCAACCTCCCGCTTTATAAATTCTGGGGACTCGATCCTAACAAAGCCCCGCTGACCTCCTTTACAATTGGCATTGACACGGCGGAAATTGTCAAACAGAAAACGCGCGAAGCCGAGCCTTTTAAAATTCTCAAAATCAAAGTCGGAGGCTCAAACGATGAGGAGATGGTCACCACCGTGCGCAGTGTCGCACCGGATAAACCCATCCGGGTTGACGCCAACGAAGGCTGGAAAGACAAGGAAATCGCTATTCGTAAAATCGAATGGTTAGCGAAAAATGGCGTCGAGCTGGTTGAGCAACCTATGCCGGCCGAAATGCTGGAAGAAACTCGCTGGATTCGTGACCGAATTGACATTCCGATTATCGCCGATGAAGCCGTCAAGACTGCTTCCGATATTCCTAAATTAGCCGAGGTTTTCGATGGCATCAATATCAAACTGATGAAAGCCGGCGGCCTTCAGGAAGCCCTGCGAATGGTCTGGCTGGCTAAATCACTTGGTTTGAAAATTATGATCGGTTGTATGATCGAAAGTTCAGTTGCCATCTCAGCCGCGGCGCAACTTTGTTCACTAATTGATTACGCTGACCTAGATGGTAATCTATTAATTTCGAATGATCCTTTCAGCGGTGTGATTTTCAAGGATGGCCGACAGTTCCCTGCAGATAGACCGGGACTTGGCGTAAGAAAGGCAACGGGCTGAGGCGGAGGTCGAGGTCGAGGCTGAGAGGATACAGCCTGCCTGACTGCGCAAGCAGGCAGGGTAACAGGTTACAAGTTACCGGTTAAGAATAGCCCACGAATTATTTGCAAGCTCCGGAGGAGTCTCTGTTGAGAGAGTCCCGCTCGGCGGGACAAAGACACAAAGGCACGGAAAAGAGGTCAAGGTTAAGGTCGAGAAAAGAGAATATGTAGGTCGAGTTGGCAACTCGACCAGTAGTTTTCCGATAACCTCATCCTTCGACAGGCTCAGGATGACGGATAAGAAATGTCACTCTGAGTCCATCGAAGAGTGACCTTGACCTCGACCTCAACCTCGACCTCGACCTACTATTGCGTATAGGGTGTTTTCAAATACAGTTCGGCTAATTTACAGGCTTGCGAGCGGTTCTTCAATCCAGACGCTCGCCGGTAACATTGAATCGCTAATTCCCGCCGACCGGTTAAGTCATAGACATTGCCCAATCTAAGAAGCGCAAATCCTAATTGAACATCCATTTCCTGGTCGTAATTATCAATTACCGCCCTAAGTTCCTTCTCAGCCGTCGCTAAATCACCCTTTTTAAGCGCCAGACTGCCCTGTAACTGGTGTAATTTTGACCAATACTCCTGTTGCGTTTTGGGCTTTAATTTCGGCAGTAATTGTTGGATTCGCTTAATCTGCTTCTCGGCATCGGCGTAACGCCCCATTTGAATTAGCGCCTCTCCAGCCAGGTAATTATAATACGGATTATTGGGGAAGTCGGACGCCATCATCTCCGCATTATAGAGAGTGGACTCATAGTCACCTTCGAAATATAAAGTCACCATTGCCAGAATACTGCGTGCTTCGTAACAACTATAACGCGCATTATGGGCGGCATAGCTCATCTGTGCTAACCCGTCCTCTTTGCTCCCCGATGTATTCATAATCCACGAGGCGATTTGCATATAACCCCGCGAAATGCCGACATAATAATTGAAAACACCAAAAGGTATTTGAAGCTCGATGAAATCGGGTTGATGACGTTCCGCCGCCTTGATATAGCGCACTGCATTGTAGCCATTAATCAAGACACCCAGGTAATCTTTTTCACCGAGCGACAGTCGGGCTTTTAAACCGTAAGTGCAACCATAATAGAATTCCAGCTCGCCGTTACGCGAGTCGGCTTTCAATTTATCGCGGTAAATTGCCAAAACGGAGTCAATCCGCGCCGCCAGGATTCGATTGCCCTCCTTATAACCCAATTCCTCCTGATTTTTCAACCAGTCGGTTGCCACTTCCGCCATCGGCGCCAATGGGTGAAACGGTTGGCTATTTAATACTTCTTTAAAATGCTGGTGCGCGGCGACGTTATTCAAATTATACATTTCGAACAGGGCTTGCTGAATTTTCTGTTCCTGCCATTCGTTGGCAATAACCGGTTTGGAGAATAAACCGATTAAAGATAAGTAAATAATTGAAAGCCTGATATTTTTGTTTTTACCGGTCATCGCTCTGTAACAATTTAATTCATTATCTTCTCTAAAGATAAACATTGAAAGGCGTGCAAAACAAGTCAAAATACAAAAGATTAAGGAAGGGAGATTTATTATGCTGAAAGATATTTTAGAAAAACGCCGTGCCACGCGCTCGCTGGCGCCGGTTGAAATTACTCCGCCGTTGATAAAGGATTTAGCAGAAAGTGCCCGATTAATGCCATCTTGTTTTAATAAGCAACCCTGGCGTTTCGTTTTTGTTTATGATAAAGAACAATTGACCAATCTGCATTCAGCTCTTAACAAGGGCAACGAATGGGCTAAAAAGGCTTCGCTGATTGTCGCAGTTTTCTCCAAAAAAGACCTCGACTGCGTCATCAAAGATCGAGAATATTATCTATTCGACACCGGAATGGCGACTGCGGCTCTCATCCTGCGCGCAACCGAAATGGGATTGGTCGCCCATCCCATTGCCGGTTACGATGAGGATAAAGTCAAGGAGGCTTTGAATATTCCCACTGAATACCAGGTAATTGCTCTCATAAATATCGGTAAACAAGCGGATGAAATTGATCCAATTTTAAGCGATTATCAAAAATTAGCCGAAAAAGAACGACCGGCGCGCTTGCCTCTCGAAAATTTTGTTTATTTAAATAAATTTAGTTAACATATAGCCGTTGATTAAATTAATTAACTAATAAAGGCGCGTTATGGTCAATGAATCTTCGATGGCTTCAGCAGGTCTTGTCCCAATTCGCCAAATTGCGGAAAAAATTGGAATCCCTCCCGAAGCAATGGATTTATATGGTGATTACAAAGCCAAAATCAAACTGAGTTACTTCAATCAGCTCCCTCCCAACGCTAAAAATAAATTAATTCTGGTCTCGGCTATGACGCCAACCCCGGCTGGTGAAGGTAAGACAACCGTAGCAATCAGTCTGGCAATGGGATTGAACCGCATTGGTAAAAGTGCGATTGTTACACTGAGGGAACCATCCTTGGGACCACTTTTTGGTATGAAGGGCGGCGCGACCGGCGCCGGCAAAGCCAAAGTACTTCCAGTCGAAGAGATCAATATTCATTTTACGGGTGATATACATGCCGTAACTGCCGCTCACAACTTGATTGCCGCCTGTCTTGATAATCACATTTTCCGTCGCAAGGAGCCTTTAATTGATCCGCGGCGGGTTACCTGGCCACGGGTTATGGATATGAATGACCGGGCTTTACGAAACATCATCGTTGGTTTGGGCGGCAAATCTAATGGAATTCCTCGTGAGACGGGATTCATTATAACCGCCGCTTCCGAAATTATGGCGATTCTCTGCTTGGTGAAATCGTATTCCGAAATGCAAGAAAAACTTAAACACATCATTCTGGGCTATACTTACGACAGCGAGCCGGTGTGTTTAGGCGATTTAAAAATTACCGGAGCGGTTGCATCTTTATTAAAAGAGCCCTTGAAACCCAACCTGGTACAGACCAGCGAAGGAACTCCGGCTTTTGTGCATGGTGGACCGTTTGCCAATATTGCGCAGGGAACTTGCTCGATAATGTCTATGAAGATGGCGGCTGGATTGGCAGATTTCGTCGTTACAGAAGCCGGTTTTGGGTTCGATCTCGGCGGTGAGAAATTTTTCGATATTGTCTGCCGAATGAACGGTCTTAATCCACAGGCAGTCGTGTTAGTGGCTACGGTTCGGGCACTCAAGATGCACGGCGGTAAATCTAAATCCGAGCTGGATATTCCTGACCTTGAAGCCATTCGAAAAGGTTTTGAAAATTTAGAAAAACATCTCGAGGACCTCGCTTACTTCGGCATCCCGGGAATCGTGGCTTTAAACCGATTTGCCACCGATACTGAGGCGGAAATTAGTCTATTAAAAGAATTGGTGGCGTCCAGAGGCTACTCGGTCGCGGTCGTGGATTCATTCGAAAAAGGAAGCGCCGGTGCGATTGAACTGGCTGAGAAAGTCACCGAAATCGCACAAAATGATCGGCATTTTACGCCATTATACGAACTGGATACACCAGTGATTGAAAAAGTTAATACCGTTTGCCAAAAGATTTATGGCGCCGAAGAAGTCGAATTTACCCCGGAGGCTCGCGCCGATTTGCAACAAATTAAAAACCTCGGCCTCGAGAATCTGCCAATCTGCATCGCCAAAACCCAAAATAGCCTTTCCGACAATCCAAATCTCATCGGAAGACCGCGCAATTATACAGTCAGTATAAGACAAATCGGAATTTCCGCCGGAGCTGGTTTTTTAGTGCCTGTGACCGGCAATATGCTATTGATGCCCGGCTTGCCGACTAAACCAGTCGCTGAGAACGTTACTATTGATGACGAAGGTAATATTTCTGGATTGTTTTAATACCATCTGCGATTTTAATCGAAATTACAATATCTTCCCTTGTCTTAATTACTACAATAATTTATCCAACATCCAATGGGGGTCATCCTTCCGAAAGTCGGATGGAGCAGTCAACCTTAAAAGTTAAACTTTCGTTAGACTTTCGGAAGGATCGCTATAGTCCATGCGGAAGAACTCAAGCAGTTCTTCCCCCACCAGTGGCAGGTTCAGAATTACATAGGCGGGAAAAACCTTGAAATAACATCAATGTAAAAAAAGTCCGACAACGAGGTCGGGCGAAGGAAAACCTGCGGACTTATTTCAGAAACATAATAGTTATCTCAGATTCTCAAATCTGACTCGGTACCTGTCACAAAATCAAGAAATTTGAAGTAAAACCTAGGTTATAAGTCATCTTGTTTTTCTCGCAATTCCTCTTTAATTTTTTAAGTCAATTTGACAGCGAGATGTAACATCAATGTCGCTCACAAAACAACCATTTCTTCTCCATACCATAACCGGTCTAAATAATAGTTAATCAGGAGCTCTCTATGCCAACCTCTGATAAAATAAACGCACAGCGTAAAAAGTGGGAAGAGACTACTCTCAAAAAAGTCATTTCTCGCAATCCGGAAAGGAAAACCGAATTCACCACAGGCTCATGGTTGCCGGTCGAACGCACGGCTCTGCCAGAAATTACTACCGACGATGAGTATCTGGAAAAACTTGGCTTCCCCGGGGAATTTCCATTCACGCGCGGCGTTCAGCCCACGATGTATCGTGGTCGTCTCTGGACTATGCGGCAGTACGCCGGGTTCGGAACGGCTGAAGAATCCAACCGGCGTTATAAATTTCTGCTCGGTCAGGGGCAAACCGGCTTATCAATCGCTTTCGATTTGCCGACTCAAATCGGCTATGACTCCGACGATCCGCATAGCGAAGGGGAAGTCGGCAAAGTCGGCGTAGCGATTGATACTCTGCGCGATATGGAGATACTTTTCGACGGTATCCCTTTGGATAAAGTTTCCACCTCGATGACCATTAATGCTCCTGCCGCAATTTTACTGGCAATGTACCTCGCAGTAGCTGAAAAACAAGGAGTCAGATTCGACCAACTCGATGGCACGATTCAGAATGACATTCTGAAAGAATACATCGCCCGCGGCACCTATATTTTCCCGCCCAAGCCGTCTCTGCGTTTGATTACTAATATTTTTGAATTTTGCGCTCGCGAAGTCCCGAAATGGAACACTATTAGTATTTCCGGCTATCACATTCGCGAAGCCGGTGCAACTGCCGTCCAGGAAGTTGCTTTCACTCTGGCCGATGGCATTGAATATGTCAAAGCCGCTTTGAACGCCGGTATGGACGTTGATAGTTTTGCCGACCGGCTTTCATTTTTTTTCAATGCTCATAATGATTTATTGGAAGAAGTCGCCAAATTCCGTGCGGCAAGACGCATCTGGGCTAAAATTATGCGCGATAAATTCCACGCCCAGAATCCGAAATCGCAAATGTTGCGCTTTCATACACAAACTGCCGGCAGTACTCTCACTGCCCAACAGCCGGATAATAATATCGTGCGGGTTGCGATTCAGACATTAGCGGCAGTGCTCGGCGGCACCCAGAGCCTACACACCAATTCCCGCGACGAAGCTCTGGCTTTACCATCCGAAGATTCCGTGCGTATTGCCCTGCGCACTCAGCAAATTGTCGCCTACGAATCCGGCGTGACTAACTCAGTTGATCCGCTGGGCGGCTCCTATTTGATTGAGAATCTTACCGATCAGATCGAAAGCGAAGTCTGGCAATATCTCGATCAAATTGAAGCCATTGGCGGGATGATTCCAGCTATTGAAAAGGGCTTTATCCAGAAAGAAATCCAGGATGCGGCTTATCGCTACCAGAAAGAAATCGAAAGCAACGAGCGCATCATCGTCGGCGTCAATAAATTCACCATCGACGAAGAAACACCGAAAAATTTATTAAAAGTTGATTCCGAACTTCAGCGCATCCAAATCCAAAAAACTAACGCTGTCAAAAAACAACGCAACAATCAAGCAGTTAAGGAAAAACTTGAACTTTTACGAGAAACTGCGCGCCGAACGGAGCAGAATCTTATGCCTCCCATTCTCGCCGCCGTTAAGGAATATGCCACACTGGGCGAAATCTGTGGCATTCTGCGCCAGGAATTCGGCGAATACCAGGAATCAATCGTTTTATAAGGATTCAATATGGCTAAAAAGATCAGAATATTAATTGCCAAACCCGGGCTGGATGGACACGACCGCGGCGCCAAGTACATCGCCCGCGCTCTGAAAGATGCCGGATATGAGGTAATCTACACCGGAATTCGTCAGACACCGGAAGCCATTGTCAAAACTGCTATTCAGGAAGATGTTGACTTCGTCGGTCTCAGCCTGTTGTCCGGGGCTCACAATGAGCTTTTCCCGCGAGTTGTCGAACTTTTACGTGAAAATCAGGCTGACGACATCATTGTTTTCGGCGGTGGCGTTATCCCAGAAAGTGATATTCCCGGTTTAAAGGAAAAAGGATTAGCCGCCATTTTTACACCCGGGACGCCAATTAAAGCTGTCATAGATTTTATTGAATCCTGTCGGAGCAAAATCGAAAATTGAGCGAATTGGCTGAAAAAATTTTGAAAGGCGACCAGCGGAGCATCGGTCGTGCCATTTCTATTGTAGAAAATGACGGCAGAGACCGCGAACAATTAATTGACGAAATTTTCCCGCACACCAATCGGGCAGTAGTTTGGGGAATCACTGGCGCACCCGGCAGTGGAAAAAGCACTTTGCTGGATGGTCTTATCGCCAATTTGCGGGCTCAAAACCGGACGGTGGCGGTAGTCGCGGTTGATCCCAGTTCACCGTTTACTGGCGGAGCGCTTCTCGGTGATCGTTTACGCATGCAAAGACATGCCACCGATTTAGGCGTTTTCATCCGCTCGATGGCTTCGCGCGGACATTTAGGTGGCATTGCCACTGCCACGGCTGACACTATTAAAATTTTGGATGCCGCCGGCTATGATTTAATCGTGATTGAGACCATTGGTGTCGGGCAAGCTGAAATCGAAGTCGTCGAACTGGCTGATATCGTTATGCTCGTTCTGGTGCCGGGAGCGGGTGATGAAATTCAGGCGATGAAAGCCGGCGTCATGGAAATTGGTGATATTTTCATTATCAATAAAAAAGACCTCGACGGCGCTCTCAAACTCAAAGCCGAAGTCGAGTATGTCCTCCACCTCAAGTCAATCAGTAATGAATCCGCAATAAATCCGGTTCTATTAACTTCAGCGATTCACAATGAAGGCTTACCGGAAACACTCCAAACTATTGACGATTACCTTGCCCGAATGCAGGCCGACGGACGGCTGGCAACTCGCCGTCAACAGCGGATCGAAAACGAAGTCAGAAAAATCGTCAACACCAAAATCCACCAAATGGCTGAAAAACATCTGCAAATTGACCAAAAAATCACGCAATGGGCTCAACAAATCGGAAAACAAAAGCAAGCGCCTTATGCCTTGATCAATTCTCAAATTAATCAATTATTAAAGGACTCCTAATTCTATGATAAAAAAACTCAACCACATCGGCATTGCGGTCAATTCAATCGCTGAACACATTCCGTTTTACCGGGATATTTTGCAATTAAAGTTCGTCGGCATTGAAGAAATTGCCGATCAGAAAGTCAAAACCGCCATCTTTCAGGTCGGTGAAACCCGGATCGAATTACTCGAAGCCACCGCGCCCGATAGTCCAATTGCCCAATTTCTCGAGAAAAGAGGCGAAGGTTTGCATCATCTGGCTTACCAAAGCGACAACATCGAACGAGAACTGCAATTTTTAAGAAAACATAATGTTGCCTTGATTGACGAAAAGCCGAGAGGCGGCGCGCATCATACTCGCATTGCTTTCCTGCACCCGAAATCCACTGGCAAGGTCTTGACTGAAATCTGTGAGGAAAAGAGGTAGTTTTAGACAAGATTAATTAGACAAGATTAATTAGACAAGATTAACAAGATTTACATGTTGTTTATTAATATTTAGAACTAAGATGGATAATAAAATACACGAAGAGTTATACAAGGAGAAGGAATTGACAGCCGCCATAATCGGTTGTGCTTACAAAGTCTATAAAAACCTGGGATTTGGATTTTTAGAGTCCGTCTATGAAAAGGCTCTGATAATCGAAATGACTAAAGCAGGTTTGAAGTCCGAATTTCAGAAAGCAATCGATGTCTATTATGATAACCAAATTGTCGGACATTTTATTGCTGACCTTTTTGTTGAAGAAAAAATAATCGTTGAATTAAAATCTGTGGCTACTTTGACGAAAAGTCACGAAGTTCAATTAGTGAATTACCTAACAGCTACCGGAATAAATATTGGACTACTAATAAATTTCGGAGAAGAGAAAGTCGAAATAAAACGTAAAATAAGATCATTAAAACAATCAAATCAATCTTGTCCCGCCAAGCGGGACTCCTTCGGAGTTAATCTTGTCAAAAGAAAAAAAGTCAATCTTGTTAATCTTGTCAAAAATAGTAAAATGTCAATCTTGTCTCATCAGAGACTCCTTCGGAGTTAATCTTGTCAAATAAATTAAACAAGGAGCATAAATGAGTCGTCAACGCAAATTACTTGAATTAAAAGATAAAATGGAACTTGCCAGAATGGGCGGTGGTGCGGAAGCCATTGAAAAACAGCATCAGCGCGGCAAGCTGACTGCTCGCGAGCGCCTGCAATTACTTCTCGATCCGAACAGTTTTGAGGAAATAGATGCCTTCCGCACTCATTCCTGCACCGATTTCGGTATGGCTGAAAAGAAATTTCTCGGCGACGGTGTCGTAACCGGTTATGGTACCATCAGTGGTCGAGTCGTATTCGTTTATTCTTTTGACTTCACGATTTTCGGCGGTTCACTGTCTAAAGTCGTCGCTGAAAAAATTGTCAAAATTATGGAAATGGCTACCAAAGTCGGCGCTCCGTTAATCGGTATCAATGACTCCGGAGGTGCACGAATTCAAGAAGGGGTGGATTCGCTGGCTGGTTACACTGAAATTTTCCTGCGGAATGTACTTTATTCAGGTGTTATTCCTCAAATCAGCGCTATTGTTGGACCTTGTGCCGGCGGCGCGGTTTATTCACCGGCTCTGACCGATTTTATTTTTATGGTCAGAAAATCAGCCTATATGTTCCTGACTGGTCCGAAAATTGTCAAAACCGTTACCCATGAAGATGTCACTGCCGATGAACTGGGTGGTGCTGACGTCCACGCCAGCAAAAGCGGTATCACTCATTTTACCTATGACGACGAACAAGGTCTGTTCGCCGGTATCCGTGAACTGCTGAGCTATTTACCGCAGAACAATATGGAAGAGCCACCGGCGATTGCCCCGACCGATCCGGTTGATCGCATTGACGAGGACTTGAACTATATCGTGCCCGAAAATCCCAATAAGCCTTACGATATGAAGGAAATCCTCGCCAAAGTTCTGGACAACGGCCAATTCCTCGAAGTTCAGGCGTTGTATGCCCCTAATATGCTGATCGGGTTCGGCCGGTTAAACGGCAAAGTCGTCGGCATTGTCGCCAATCAACCCAGATCGCTAGCCGGCGTTATTGATACTAACGCTTCGAACAAAGCCGCTCGTTTCGTGCGCACCTGCGATTGTTTCAACATCCCCATCATTACTTTCGAAGATGTGCCGGGATTTATGCCAGGTACCGCACAGGAATTCAATGGCATTATCAAGCACGGTGCGAAATTGCTCTATGCTTTTGCCGAGGCAACCGTTCCCAAAATCACGGTCATTACGCGCAAAGGCTACGGCGGCGCATTCTGCGTTATGAATTCCCGCCAACTGCGCGGTGATTATAGCTTCGCCTGGCCAAGTGCGGAAATAGCCGTAATGGGTCCGGAAGGCGCCGCAGAAATTATCTTTGCGCATGATCTCAAAACTGCCGCAAATCCGGAACAGCGTTTTGCCGAAAAAGTCGAAGAATATCGCGAAAAATTTGCCAATCCCTATGTCGCCGCTTCCAAAGGCTACATTGATGAAGTGATCGAGCCCAAAATTACGCGCTACAAATTGATCAAAACGCTGGAGATGCTTTCTAATAAGCGCGATACTCTTCCATCTAAGAAACATGGCAATATTCCTTTATAGGAGCAAGCAATGAGTCCGGAATTATTGAATGGAATCATAATCGGTATTGGTGGATTGATTACCGTATTTGTCGGATTGGTAATTATTGAATTCGTTATTTCTCTTTTCAACCGGTATTTTGCCAAAAAAGAACAGAAAGCCCAAATTGCGGCTTCATCGCCATCGCCCGCAACTAAAAAACATTCGGCGTCAATCAAACGCATCGCCATCCCAGAAGAAGATGTAGTCGCCATTGCTACAACAATTGAACTTTATCGCAAAATCCACTTCGATCAGTTACCCAGCCAGATTACATTTATACGCGGTAATCAGCAGAGCAATTGGAAAATCGGCTCAATCGCCAGTCAATTCTTGAGGAAATAGTATGAAAGAAAAAAAAGTAGAATTAGAAATAAACGGCCAACCCTACACAGTAGTTATCAATGAAATTACCGCCTATCACGCCTCCGTAACCGTCAATGATCGCACCTATGAAGTCGGCTTAAAAGACCTGGGCCTCGATCAGGTGGCAGACATTAAACCCAAACTGATTAATGTTCCTGAATCAGCCGTACCAGGCATTCAACCAGTCGGTGTGACGCCACCAACCCAGCTGCATCGGCCAAAATCAGTGATTGACAGCTCCGCCGTGGTAGCGCCTCTGCCGGGTTTGATTCAAAATATTTTAGTCAAAGTCGGGGATACTGTCCGCGCTGGTCAGCACGTCCTGACTATGGAAGCAATGAAAATGGAAAACGAGATCCAGACCAGTCGCGACGGAATTGTCAAAGATATTAAAGTCCGCATCGGCGATTCCGTCAACGAAGGCGATACCCTTATAATTTTGCAATCAGGGGAGTGACAGATGGATAATTTCCTGAAAATTATACAAACGACCGGCTTTGCCAATATTCAGCTCGGTAACATTATTATGATTTTTATCGGATTGATTGCCATTTACTTTGCCATAGCCAAAAAGTACGAACCGCTCCTGCTTTTGCCAATCGGATTCGGCATTATCGTCGGCAATATCCCTTCCATTACATCCATTGCAATTGGAGTCTTCGACACAGTCGAGAATGGCGCTTCGAGTAACAGCGTTTTCAGTATGATTTATTATTTAGTGACTTCGGGTGTATTTCCACCGTTGATTTTCCTGGGCATTGGAGCATTGACTGATTTTTCATCATTAATTTCCAATCCGAAATCACTTCTGCTGGGAGCCGCCGCTCAGTTAGGCATTTTCCTCACTTTTATTGGTGCGTTGCTTCTTGGCTTTTCGGCGCCGGAAGCCGCTTCAATCGGTATAATCGGAGGGGCAGATGGGCCAACTTCGATCTTTCTCGCATCTCAACTTGCGCCCCAATTATTGGGACCAATCGCAATTGCCGGTTATTCGTATATTGCGCTCGTTCCCCTGATTCAGCCACCGGTTATGAAACTATTGATTACGGAAAAAGAAGCCCGCATTCGGATGAAGCCAGCTCGCAGAGTGTCTCGTAAGGAAAAAATCCTCTTCCCGATTATCGTCGCAATTTTATCAGCATTGATCGTGCCGGGGTCTATCCCATTAGTAGGTATGTTGATGCTGGGCAATTTATTGAAAGAGAGCGGCGTGACCGATCGCCTGGCGAAAACAGCCGGCACGGCGATTTTGGATACTTGCACTATTCTTTTGTCTTTTACGGTCGGGGCCAGTACCCAAGCCGCACGTTACGTTAACGGCATCAATGTTGGATTTTTAACACCGCGAGCGCTGAGTATATTCTTCCTCGGATTTTTTTCTTTTGTGATCGCCACGGCCGGTGGACTATTATTTGCCAAATTGATGAACTTATTCTTGAAAGATAAAATCAACCCGCTAATCGGAGCGGCGGGTGTTTCGGCGGTTCCCGATTCAGCGCGGGTGGTTCATATTTATGCTCAGCGCTACGACAAAGACAATCACCTACTATTTCACGCTATGGGGCCGAATGTCGCCGGTGTAATCGGTTCGGCTATCGCCGCCGGGGTTTTTCTGTCAATATTTAAATAACAATAAGTTATCAACTAACCATATATCCCAAACAACGGCTGGATATGTCTTTGGTAGAGATTTTCGGTCACGTTCGGGGCAATAAACTCGGCGTATTTATTTAGAGCCGCAAGGTAACGCTCACCCATCTCAGCCGCAATCTTATAGCCGACGTGCAATAGTTGGCGCAGATGCGGATTATAGGCTTTTTCATTCTGATTATGACGTAAAGCCGCTACATACTCGCGAGAAGTCCAACTATTGACGACCGAAGGTGCTGGCAATTTCGTTCGATCAATGTCCACAACAGTTGCGTAGGGTTTGACTAATTCCTCATAATGTTCAAAAGCCCGGCTATAGATTTCACGCGCTATTTCCAGACCTTCGCCATCAGCCGTGGCTAAACCAATCAGTTCCTCCAGCCAGGTCGTTCCGGCAGTTTTGAGATGCAGACCGGCATTAGTTTTGGTAATAATACGATTAATATGCGGATAGAGCGAGAACTTATCACTGCCGGAGTGAACGCTGAGTTTCAATCCTTCCGGCAAGGAAAATTCCCCGACAGCAAATTTTACCACGGCGACATCCTGCTCGAATTCAACCGCAAATTTCACCGGGTCACCGACATAGTCAATACCCTTATTGAAACGCCCCGAAAATTTCGGCGCAATTGTAGCCAGCGGCAGTTCCTGCCAGGCCGCCAGCGCCAAAATGAAAAATAATTCCAGCGGGCTTTGCGGCGTGTCAGTTTCATCAACGGAAAGTTCAATGACATAATCGTGTTGACAATTATCTTGAATGTAGTGATAAGTATCGGCCGCGGATAGTACCGCCGCTAAGTACTTGCGGGCGATATTTTCGATGGATTTAGAAGTGACCTCGATTTTCTGCGGAATACCTGGAATTTCAAATGGCCGCGTATATTTTTCGGCAAATTTTAAAAATTCCTGAATATCGTTTTCACTTGCCGGAGCACCGATGGCATCCGCCACATCCAACGTAAAGAAATCGGACGATTCGATAAAATGGGGCACAGTTTTGAGACTGATATGATCGGCATCAACAAAATATCCCTGCGACCAGTTCAAAGCCCGTACCGCTTTCTCCGCCGAACGGCGCACATCCGCCGGTTGACTACCGATGATATTATGTTCGCGAAACGACTTATTCCAGACCGGCGTGATCTGGACGCCCTTTTCGGCGGCTTTGATTATTGCGGTTAATTGGGCTTCTGCTTGATACCCGAAGCGATCCCCTATTCCCAGCGAATATTTTCCTAATTTCATTTTGACTATTTCCTTTTAGCAATTAAAAAAACTGGTCTTTATTTACAAATTCTTGTGAATTTAAAAAATAAAAATTCCGAAAAATAATGTTATACGCTGTTCTATTTTATAGTGATAATTAATTCGTTATCCAGTATTGCTACCGTTTCGTTCAGATAATCTGCGAACTGGCTTTCGGTTTTAATGCCGTCCGGCTCCTGTTCCCAGGCGGCTAAGAAATAATACGTCAATTTCCCCGCCGTCGGTTTCAAAATCACAACATAGCTATTTTCATCATCGGTTATCTGGATCAAATCTTGGCGACGGAAAAGCACCGCCAATCCTAATTTGTCATTCGCCAGACTCTGTTTACCATAAGTGGCAAAGTACATCCAGTCACGATTTTGATCAGTCGAACTAAGTAGCGACACGTTTTCCATTTTCACGATGCCGGTACACAGATTGGGCGGCTCGTCGTTAATTTGGATATCGTGACGGGTCAAGCGACTACCGGCGGCAATCGAGAGTTCGGACACCAAATCATATTTTTGACCTCCGATTTGCCAGCCATAATAACGGGTACGGATGCGCGATTCAAGTATGCCATCCTGTAAAATTTCGCAAATTACACTGTCAGTGACGGCAATCCGCTCGGCTTTACCTTCATACCACATACCCAACGAACCAAGACCGAGCGATTCGCCGACTTTCAGCACATCCATTCCCCAGGGACACATACTATGATACGATTCAAAGCCATCCTGGCCGATTTCTTGTAAAACCATATCGGGTACTTTCTTACCAAAGACGTCTATGGCATTGCGCCAGTCGAGATAAAAACGATAGCCGACTTTATCGGATTCCCATCCCGGTCCTTCATAGCGAATGAACAAGGAATGATCGGTATGTTCAGGCGGTACCCGCAGATATTTTACATTCTGAAATTGTCCACCTTCATAAATCCGATTAACAAAACGTCCACCGACTTTATGAGATAATTCCGCCTGCGTTCGCTTGGGATAATTGTGAGTAATCGTTCCTTCCTTAGCATAATGAATTGTGAAGGTTTTCTTCTCGGAAGGAGCAAAATCGGTAACGAATAAAATTTCGGTTTTTTCAAAATTCACCTGAGATGGAATTTCCGTCTCCCCGGCGAAAACAGCCCAGGCTTCTGGATTAAAATCCGGGTATTTGGCTTTTATGTCAGCCACATTTATTCTAACCATCGCGTCTTTACGAACCTGTTTGGTAGGATTTTCTACGATTATTTTAAAGGAAAGTGGTAAGTCTGGGCGCTCTTTTGCAGAACGGTTATTACAAGAAAAAACACAGGTTAAAAATAGCATTGCTACGATTATCAATCTTGGTTTAGACATTGGTGACTCCCTGATATTATTTTTATTTTTGAACCTATAATTCATATTTAATTGTTAATAATTCTAAAATTATGGGCTACGCCTCGCTCGGTAACGTAAGCTTTCGAGGCAATTATTTTCCCTTCTACAAACCTCATTTCACCGGTCAGGTCTTTCTGGGATATTGGCCGCTCTGCAACAAATGTCAAGCGGCAATTGTCGGTAAAACGCTGAGGCATAATGCTAAATTTAAAGCCGGTCTGACTCATAAAAATCGGATTGCCACCTACCGTCACACTTTCACTAAAAGTTAATTCAACTGTTCGACCATCAATGCGATAAGCTGTAACCGTAACCGGCTCGCTTGATTCCGGATCCCAGCGACCGGCAAATGTATAGGCTGGTGTTATTTCTTCCGGCTGGGGTTTTCCAGGGGCTGTCGCGAGATTATTACGATACCAATCGAAAGCTTTGCCCGCTTTCCGGCAATTAAAGAAATATTTGCGCTCGCCCCACAAATAAGGATTGTTGCGACTGACATCGTCGTAAGTTTTCAGATAGATCGGCTGATCCGCCATATTTTCCGAAAAATAACAGTTGATTAGGAAAAATTGAGCGTCGTAATGATGGCGTCCAAGCTGAAAATCCGGTACGCCGTCAAAAGTGGAATTTACTATAACGAATTTCTGATCCGGATCGTAATGACCATCATGCCAGATCGTCGCCGAGGTCTTTACCTCGAAAAATTGCGAATCGCGGATAAAACACCAACCGCGCGGGCAAACCATATCAACCGCCCCCCGAAAATAGCAATTGGAATGATAATACAAACCCTGCTGATAATTCCAGAGCGAAACGGTATCGCCACCTTTTCCCAGCAGGTTGCAATTCCGTAAAATTGTGCGAGTCCCTTTCCCATAAACAGCGAAGGCATGCGGCTCGATCTCCGGCTGAGTATTTTCCACCGTTAAATTTTCCAGAATGACGTCGTCGGCGTGGATATTGACAACCGCCGGTCCGATATAATCCTTATTGGCTTCCCAATCAGTGCGTTTCTGACAGAAACGAATAATGGTACTATCGCGATTTTCGCCGCGTAGAGTTACATAATTCTGGTCTAAACGAATTTTCTCCTCGTAAATACCATTCCTAATAAAAATAACCACCCGTTGATAAGCCATATCCGGTAGAGCCGCCAGCGCCGCCGCGATCGAGGTAAATTGTCCTGCGCCATTCTGATCTACAATCATCAGGTTCTCGGATTTTTCGGATGTGGTTCCCATTTGAACCAAGCCGATTAGCAGAAATGTCACAAGGGCAATTCTCCTCATAAAAGACCTGCAGTTATAACAGCGCTACTACTTTCATCAATCACTATATTTACCTTTTTCAGAAGCATTTCAATAAAATAATTTATTCAGACTATTTAAATATTTTTCGAGATTAGTGTACCCGTCACCGTTAAAATCACCATTACCGTCGTTTGGATCGTTGGGATTAAGGCCATTGGCCAGTTCCCAATCGTCTGCCATACCGTCCTGATCGGTATCTTTGATCGGTTCAGCGGAATTTAATACCGGCCAGCCACCAACTTCCTTCTGAGAATCTATAATGCCATTCTTGCCGAAATGAACAATCCCATCGCGAACTTCTGCCACAAGGCGTTCATCTATTGCATCGCGTTTGGGCAAAGTAGCACCGCAGTTTGCCAATACCAATTCGTAAGCCGCTTCCGCCGATTGAGTAACGACCGGCGCCGCCGCAAACGGTTGATCAACACGCCCATAGTTGCGAAACTCACCCTGCACACCTCCCGCCCAATTATCAGCCGTAATAGCCGGAAATCCACACACAAAATTTCCGGCAATATACCACTGACCAGTGCTATCCCACGGTTCGACAATCCGGTCAGGACATTTCGAAGCAGGACCGGCTTTATAATAATTGGCAATAATATTCTGATGACCACCTTCGCCGCCGTAGGCACTATTGAAACCCCAATTGAAAATCACGTTATTGCGGAAATCAACATACTCGGCTTCCGGTTTGTGACTATAGCGACTGCCATTGAAACGCGGATTGCGACTGGAATTATGGGCAATTAGATTATGGTGAAAAGTCGCACCCTGACCGCCCCAAATACCGCCATAACCGTGGTCACCTTTGTGATGAACAGAATGAGTAAGGCTTTCGCTAATTAGACACCACTGCACCGTCGAATTGACATTATCGCGGATCGAAGCGACTTCATCTGTGCCCCAGCTGAACGAGCAGTGATCTATGATAATATTCTTCTGGAAAATGGCCGAAATTGCATCACCTTCGACTTTACATTCATCACCCAATCGGATGCGAAGATAGCGAATTATGACATTATCAGCCGCGATTATCAGAGGGTAATTACGAATACAAATACCGTCGCCCGGCGCCGTTTGACCGGCGATCGTCAAATTACCATTCTGAATAGTCAGTTCGGATTGTAAGGCAATCGTGCCTGAAACCCTAAAAACAATCGTTCGAGTGCCATTGGTTTCTATCGCGGCTCGCAAACTGCCCGGCCCTTTATCATTCAAGTTCGTTACGGCAATGACATCACCACCACGGCCACCAGAGGTGAACCGTCCGAACCCTTCCGCACCGGGAAATGCCAATTGCTGAGCCAACGCCATTGATTGGCAAATGATTAGCAAACCGATTAACAAAAGCGAGCAAAAATCGGTGTGATTCAATGACAGTATCGATAAACAAATTTGTTTTATTAAGGACGATTGATCAGTTGACTGGCGATTGATTTCATTGCAGTTCGCCATTGATATAGACGTCCTTCATATTTAAGCCTGCGACATTTTTAATAATGTTGGGCTTTTTTACTCCGTTAAAATGGCAATTATTAAGATGCACATTAGTTATCGGCGATCTTTCATAACCTTCCAGAAATAAAGCATAATCGCTTGCCTGACTGGTGACATTTTCAACATAAATATTACGAACAATCGGGGTGTGCTGACCGACATCGCCTTCGGCGTAGTAAAAATAAATCCAGATAACCGCATCACTAACAACCCCGACGGTTACATTACGCATGTAAATATTCTCGACGATACCACCCCGCAGGGAGTTGGTCTTAATCCGCAAAGCCCGATCCAGGTTTGGGCTGTCCATAACGCAATCCTCGGCGAAGACGTTCCGGACATTGCCCGACATTTCACTGCCAATTACCACCCCGCCGTGTCCGTCTTTCATTTGGCAGCCTTGAATAACGATATTCTCGCTAGGGGCTTTGAGACGTCGTCCGTCGCCATTGCGTCCGGATTTGATAGCGATACAATCATCACCGGTATCAAAATAGCAGTCCTTAATCAAGACGTTGCGGCAACTTTCGGGATTACAGCCATCGTTATTAGGACCGTGGCTGATGACTGTTACTTTTCTGACAGTTACATTTTCACAGAGTACCGGATGAATTTCCCACATTGGGGAGCGCCTGAGCGTAACGCCTTCGATAAGAATATTTTTACATTTATTAAACTGAATGAAATTCGGTCGTAAATAATGACCTTCACCGAATACCCGTTCTTTTACCGGTACATCTTTATCTGCCATTTCCATTAATAAATTGCGGTCTGCCTCCTGGTTCGGCTGACCTTCTGCCCAACCGAATGTGCTGTCCATCACCCAATTCCACCAAGTTTCATTATCAGCCTGGCCGTCAATCGTACCCGATCCGGTGACAGCCAGATTCTCCTGTTCATAAGCATAGATAAAAGGCGAATAATTCAGACATTCCATCCCTTCAAATCTGGTAAATACAACCGGCAGATATTTACGTATATCTTTGCTGAATAGAATAGTTCCTTCGCCGGTGATATGTAAATTGACATTACTTTTCAGATGAATAGCGCCTGTCAGAAATTTTCCGGCCGGTACGACGACACGTCCACCGCCGGCTTTATGGCAGGCATCAATTGCTCTGACGAAAGCCTGGGTACAATCGAATTGCCCATCGCCGATGGCACCGTAATCAGTGATATTGAAATCCCTGGCACTGAATTCGGGGGGAACGATTTTCTCCAGAATTGCCGGGACCTGATTCCAACCCGTCTCGGGAGTTTGGGTAATTCCCCAGGCAAAAAACACTCCTAGCAGAATCAAGATTACTGGATTCAGATGTAGATGACGATAATCAGGTAATAGTTTCTTCATTTTGATACTAAATATACTTTCATTTATTTATTCAATTAATTATTTTCTTTGGTCATTAAGCATTTCTATTTCCAGACTGGCCAGAATAAATGGCCCGACGGCTTTAGGATCGTTGCGTGCAATTTTAGCGCTGACATAATAATCGTAAGAACCGTCGCGGTAAGGTTTCCCGCCCAGTCCAGCTACGGCGCAAGCCTGGTTGATATTGACCAGTCCGGCGGAATCCACCTCGATAAACTGATTCAAGATGCCGGAATATCCCTTTTTAGCAGCTTCGAGATAAACTGGATCGAGGTAGCCCATTCGAACGCCTTTGGCTAATGAATAGACAAACATACAGGAAGCCGAGGATTCTAAGTAATTACCCGGCTGCCCGCCTTTATCCAGAACTTGATACCAAACGCCGGTGGCCGGGTCCTGAACTTTAACAACTGCATCCGCTAACCGTTTTAAAATAGCGATAATTTCCGGTCGTCCCGGATGATCGGCAGGTAGAAAATCGAGCACATCAACCAGCGCCATAGCGTACCAACCCATCGCGCGTCCCCAAAAATTAGGAGAACAACCGGTTTTGGGATTAGCCCAAGCTTGCTGGCGACTTTCGTCCCAGCCGTGGTATAGCAAGCCAGTGTGAGGATCGCGCGTTTTTTGTTCTATTAAAACGAATTGTTTGACAACATCGTCAAATAATGCCGGTTCATTAAACACGGCCGCATATTGCGCCAAAAAAGGTCCGGCCATATATAAGCCGTCCAGCCACATTTGATGCGGATAGATTTTCTTATGCCAGAACCCACCTTCTTGGGTGCGCGGATGAGTCGCCATTTGTTGCCGCAAAGTCAATAGTGCTTTTTGGTATTTGACCTTGCCAGTTTCGGCATAGAGTCGAAAAAGCGGTTTGCCGGAATTAATTCGGTCAAGGTTGTACTCTTCTGGACGGTAAGTTAAAATGCGACCGCTATCGTCAATAAAGTATTCATAATAGGATTCGACATACTGGAAATATTTTTGTTCGCCGGTTTTTTCCCAGACATCCAGAATGGATTTCAGAACCAGTCCATAAGTATATTCCCATTTAGGTTCACTCGGGCTCTCGAGCAACCAGGGTTGCGGATGCCGCTGGATGACCGATTCGGCCATCCGTACCGACCATGCTGAGGCTGGTTTAGTTTCTTGATTCGATGCCCCTATTCCAATCAGCGGGATAAGTGCCATCAGAATCACTCCTGACAAAAAATACTTGTTCTTATGACTATCTTCAGCTTTCATTTTAACTCAATTTGAAAAAATATGAGTTGGGAGGAATTTCTTCCTCCCAACTCATTCCAAATTTCAGATTAATGCTCTATTGAAAATCACTTCAACAACATCATTTTACGAACATTAACCTGACCAGCACATTCCAGTTTATAAAAATACATACCACCGGCTAAATGACTGGCATCGAAAGTAACTCGATAAGAACCGGCCGGTAAATATTTGGCCACCGGTTTGTCAACCATCTGTCCCAGCAAATTGTAGATCGTTAGAGTCGTATAACCGGGTTTATCCAGGTCAAATGCAATCTGGGTCGTCGGGTTGAACGGATTCGGATAGTTCTGCTTGAGCATAAATTTTGACGCTTTTGTAGAGGTATATTCAGCAATAGCCGCATCTTCACCTTTCAACCACTTGGCTTTCAAAGTAGGATACCAATTAAGATCACCAACCGGGTATCCCTTATCGGCACCAGTATAAGCTGGTGACGAGCTCGAATAAGTCGCATCCAGGGTATCGCGGTAGTATTCCAGCAATCGGCGATCATAATCATCACGCGCTACCACAAATTTGTCCGAAGGCGTGTTCTTGGTC
>DAOTJS010000004.1:0-149996 GCA_035448825.1 Fidelibacterota bacterium | reverse complement strand
TTTGTAAGGATCCTTTGTTTCAATTGAACTTGGCTATATGGCTGACTCAGCCACAACATGCAGATAATGTTTGTGTCGATCCTATATTTTACAAATCAGGTCTGAGTATTTATTCAATAGGCCCTTTACTCACTTTACCGCTAGATATAAAACTTGCTATTAAAGGAAAGATAAATTTTAAAGACAGTATAAGGCCAGATTTAATATTGGAAAAAAAAGAGCTAAATAGGTATTGTTTGCTAGAGTGTAAAGGTTCTTCGTTTGGGAGTGGTTCTTCAACAGCCGAACAGGCAAGAACCTTATTATTAATTGCAGGTCCAATTATTTCTGAAGTTTTAGGAATGGGATCTAGACGGCAAAACGCTGGAGTGCTTTGTTATATGACCGGGCCTAACCAAAACTCGATGTTGGGAACTACACTTTTAGAGCTTAAAGAAGAAATAGAAAGTATTGGCCTTGAACCAGGCCCTTTTGGCTGTTTTGAAATATCTGCCGATGAATCAGTGATCACATTAGAATATTCACTAGAGGTTAAGGAACTACTCAGTCTCAAGATAGATTCGCCACTACAAATAATGAAATTGGAAGAAGATACAGACCCAAGACCTCTATATTTCATTCCTTATGATCCAAATATAAACCAGACGGCGGAAGAGAAGGAATTTTCGAGACGTGTGCTATTTGAACGGATATTAGAATTCTTTATCACTGATATCGGCGGGGCCGATGTTCCTATCAAAACATACATTAAAACTGAAAAATTTCTAAATGATGCGACTTTCGGAATTTATAGTCTTTGGGATGATAATGAAGCAAAAAAATGTTTGAGGAAGTTAGTCCGGACTTTTTTAAAAAAAATAGAAGGTACCTTAAAAAGTCCGGCTAAAGAATGTATGCATTATGAAATTAAGGTCGGGTATATGGTTGATATAAAAGACGATAATGCCAAATCAGAGTTCCTTAAGCAACTTCAAAAGATCAAACCAGAGACTATGGATGTATCAGAAAGTATACAGCCATCACTATTTGAATCTGATGATCATGATTGATTCATTAAGTAGGATAAAAAGCCAAAAGGATTATCGAAAGCATAGAGAGCATTAAAGTGTTTATTTCCATCAGGTTATTTGGTGTTGAATTTATTAAGGTCAGAATGTCAAGGAATCTTTTTCGTGGTAACTGTTCAGCAATTCTCTTTAATAATAAGCTAAATCTGACTTGTTAAAAAGGTTTGTATAAGAGGCAAATATGGTTCAAAAAAAATATGATAGACCAGCGAGACCCTTTGAACTCTGGAATATCGGAAATTATGAAACAGTTTACTGGCAGGAGAAGCAGGGTGAATACCTTGCTTTTATGCTCAAACTCTATCAAGCTCAACCTTTAACTGGTTTTAGATATCTGCATGGCAGAAAAGGAGAAAGAGCAGTTCATGTTGGACCCCTGAATGCTCCCGTTACGATGGAAGAAGTTGAAAAAGTGGTTATCGAGTGCAGGGCTAACAACTTCAATAAAGCCGATGTCTTGGGTTGGGAGTGGAGCTATGAAGTCAATGAGCTCGCCAGAGTATTAGGGAAGAAAAGTGGTGTTGATTTGAAACTTATCCAGATACCATCACTCAACGAGATAAAGTCATCGCTGGTTGGTTTTGACTTGCAGCTGTTGAAAGTTCCTGAGGAAGCGATACAAAAAGAACTATTACCGCACATAAAATTTGTTGAGGTTGCATATCTGGAGATTAAAATAAAAGTAAATGGCAATGAGGTTGTACTAAAGATTACCGACTTTCAAATACCGTCTATTGCTGAACTTGCAGAGATTGCCAGTAAGGTAAAGGATTCGAGAGAGCTTATAGATTACTGGGCGATAGATTGGGATTATAAAGGTGATACATTTCATAACCAGTGGCAGAGCTTTAGGGTAAAGAAAAACCCGAAAGTAGATTATGAGGCTAAACATAGCTATGAAAGTGCGGGAGAATATCAGATAATGGTCAAAGTCGTTGATGTATTTGGGAATGATACAAATAAAGTGATAAAATTAGAACTTGGGGCAAATAATGGGAAGAAAATATAAAAATCCACCATTAGTGGAAGCACTGTGTGAATTTCAATTTATTCCGCAAGAGCCATATGATTTGACTATACCAGGGTTGCTCTATGAGAAAATAAAAAACGAATTTCCAGAAAAAGAAGAGCAAGCTGGTGTAGATTTTCAATTGCAAATGACCGATAGGGGTATTGAACAAAAGATAGTCCCTGTTCCACCTAAGGTTCGATTTTTTAAACCTGGTGGGACTCCTTTAGTCCAATTGGCACCGGATCTTTTAGCAGTTAATTGTCTTCAACCTTATCCGTCATGGGAAGGTTTCAAGCCTGTAATTCTGGAAAATTTGGAAGTTTATAGAGAGGTTGCCAAGCCAAAAGGGTTTAGAAGAATAGGGTTAAGATATATAAATGTTCTGGATCTGAATAAAGTAAATATAGAATTAACAGATTACTTTTGTTATTATCCTTCTATTCCTGAGGTTTTGCCAAAACAAATTGATACATTTTTAAGTAGAGTTGAAATTCCTTATGAAGATGAACGATTGATATTGACCTTGGGGACAATCGCCCCTAAAAGGCCAAATTTGCTTAAAATTACATTAGATATTGACTATGTGATGGTTACACCGGAGAAGATTACCTTTGATGGTGTTTCATTCTGGATTAATAAAGCGCATGAAAGAGTTGAATATGCTTTCGAATCATGTATTACGGATAAGGCAAGGGAACTCTTTCAAGAGGTGAATAATGCAGCTAACAGTGACAAATAATGAATATCATCCATATCCAGCTCCAGCTTTAGGAGAAATTGGTTTCTCTTTGACAAAAGAAAAAGCTATAAAAGTTCATTTAGCAGCATTGCAGGAAATTGGGTATACAGAGGTATCTGTTTATCTTTTGCCATATAAATTAATTGATGAACTTAAAAGAATCTACATTTATGAAAACCCTCAGGAAATAAAAACATTTTTGCTATTAAATAAAGATTTAATCCCGGTATTAAAAGAAGCACCAGATTATATTTACAGAGTTTTTGGTAGAGTTCCTATTTATCTTGAACTTCACAGCGACCCTGAAGAAGGCTGGGATGAGCTTTTTATTTTAATAAAAAGCTCTCTACCGGCAGAAGAAGCGATAAATCGTGAAAAAAAACTATTTGATATATGGTTTAGTCGTATAATTCACAAGGTTGGTAATAGGTTGAACTATACAGAAGAACCGTTATGAGCTTTGATTGGAAAAAGTTTATTGAATTTGCTGAGGAACTCCACCAGCAAAAATCAGAGGAAGCTTTTAGAACAGCTATAAGTAGAGCTTATTATAGCGTATTTTGTACCCTTAGAAATTTAAAGGGGTTTAATAAATATACTAAAAGTGATGTTCATTCCAAAGTCATAGGTACACTAAGAACATCTCAAGACAAGGATGAGCAATGGATAGGGAAAACCCTGGATTCTTTAAGAAAAGAAAGAAACCTTGCTGACTATAATGGAGAAAAATTAGTAGATGAGAAAACTTCTCAAAGGTGTATTCTGAAAGCGGAGGAAATTTTTAAATACTTAGGTAAATACTCATGAAACCGACTGAAATTTTACATCCAGACCAAAGACGTCCAAGCAAGGCATATTTGGTAAATGAATTACGCAGGGCAGTATATGCCTGGCGGGAGCAAGGTTATCCTAATGCTACACCTACAACAAGAAGGCTCCTGCAGTTCTGGTTTGAAGAAGACCATTTATTGGAAAATGAACCTTTTGAGTTCTGGTTTTGCCAGCGAGAAGCTATAGAGACCTTAATTTATGTCTATGAGGTTATGAAGAAGCGTAATTTCATAGACATGGCAAGAGATTTTGGAGCGGGACCCATACAAGGCTATGACCCATCCTATGACCAGTATCCGCTTTATGCTTTCAAGATGGCAACAGGTTCAGGTAAGACCTATGTGATGGCATTAAGCATCGTCTGGCAATATTTCAATCATAAAAAAGAGAACAAGGATGATTACACCTCAAAATATCTGCTCATTGCCGGTGAGAAAAATGTGATTTATGACCGGCTAACAAGAGATTTCGAGGATGGAAAGATATTCAGAGATTTACCATTAATTCCTCCAGAGTGGCAAGAAGAATTTGACTTAAAGGTGATTCTTAAAGAAGACCCAATTCATATAATTCCTGAAGGTGTCTTATTCCTGACCAATATTCAACAATTAGAGGAAAGGAAAAGTGAAAAGAAAGAAGTAGAGCGATATGTGGACGGAGTTATGGAACTGCCAGAGGTTTACAATGTCTCTGATATTTATCAGGAGAATAGGATAAAAGAGGTTTTAACCTCCTGCTCCAACATAACGATTTTGAAAGATGAAGCCCACCATATCTATAATTTTGAAAAGGCATGGAAAAAAATACTTTTAGAGCTCAATAAGAATTTGGCATCTCACTATGGCAAAGGCATCAATATGGAGCTTGACTTTACTGCCACACCGAAGACCGAGACAGGAGCCCTGTTCCCATGGATCATTGTTGATTTTTCATTGAAAGAAGCCATTGAGATGAACATCGTGAAATTGCCACTAAAAGGAATTGTAAAGGGTGCTGAGGAAATTGCATCTAATAAGACAGTTGAGAGATATAGAGCCTGGATTGATGCCGGAATAAGAAGATGGCGAGAGTATAAAGAAAAACTAAAACCTTTATCCAAAAAACCGGTATTGTTTTTTCAATGTCCAGAAAATGAGGAAGCAGATGAGGTATTTGAATATGTTAATTCAACTCCTGATTTTAAGGATAAAGTGTTGTTAATCCATACAGACAGCACTGGTGAGGTAAAAAAGGCAGATTTGCCTGAAGCGAGAAAGTTTGCGAAGACTATTGATGACCCTGATCCAGAAAAAAATCCCTATGAAGCGATAGTAAGCACACTGATGTTAAACGAGGGCTGGGATGTCAGAAATGTGAATGTAATCGTAGGGCTACGGTCTTACACCTCAAAAAGAAGGGTGCTACCAGAACAGGTCATAGGGAGAGGCCTAAGGAAGATGTTCCCTGAGGAGGATGCAAATGTTGATAAATCGATTAACATCCTTGAGGTTATTGGACCACCTGGCTTGATAGATATTCTTGAGGAATTAGAAACCCAAGAGGGCATCAAGTTCGCTGAGTTTGATACTGGGAAATCGCTTAATCTGACAACGATATTTGTGGATGAAAATAGACTGGATAAAGATATTGAGATTCCAATTCTCTCTCCGAGAATTTTCATAAGGGAATTTCAGTTGGAGGAAGTTGAAATTGATAAATTGCCATCACTTGCAATACCATTGGAAAACAAGATCTTAGAGATGGAATATGTGGCTGTAGATATGTTAAAAGGAGCGGAGGTTATAAAGAGAAAATGGGATTTGCCCGTACCTCAGGATTCAAAAAGTGTTATTGCCTATTATACTGACCAGATACTTAAACAATTAAAAATAGGTGGAGCCTTCGCTACTTTCTATCCTCTTGTGAAAAAATATGTCATAGAAAAATTGTTCAGCGAGAAAGTCGACCTCAATGATCCGAGAGTTCTTTATAAGCTTAGTTCGCCGGAGGTCCAGGAACAGTTAATAAGATTGTTTGTAGAAGCATTCAAAAATATGACTTTCATAGAAAGAGAGCCAGAAAAATGGGATTTTATTAAACTTTCAGATACGCGACCTTTTGTTTGGTCAAAAATGGTTTATCCCGCCAATAGATGTATCTTCAACTATGTTCCCTGTGATAATGATTTTGAAGTGGATTTTGCCAAATTTTTAGACAAAGCCGAAGATGTGGAGGCATTCTCTAAGATTGTTTCAAAGATAGGTTTCTTTGTTGAATATAGAGACTCAGATGGAAACCTACGGTTGTATTATCCCGATTTCGTCATATTATCAAAGGAGAATGAGCATTTGATTGTTGAAACAAAAGGTAGGATAGATGTAGATGTTGAACATAAAGACAAACGAATAAAATTGTGGTGTGAAGATGCCACCAAATTAACAAAGACCAAATGGGCTTTCAAGCGAATAGACCAAGAAGATTTCGAGAAGTATAGGTTTAAGAGCATTAAGGAATTAGTTTCAGCCTTGAAAGACGAGGTGTAATCTCTATGTCGAAAACTAAAGAGGCGGTTTCCATTTGGCCATACACCCCCGATTCTACGGTCGCCTGCGGCGACCTCACCTCGCCCTCGGCTCGGTCATATAACAACGGATATACGGCTACGCTTCGCTCCGTCCAAATTTCCTGAAGGGAAGCTTCATATGTCCGCAAAACGTTTGTGGCTAACTTTGTTCATACAAATCCCAAATTGATAGGGATTTCAGGAACACCAATACCATTATAATGAATCAGAAAGTTATTATTAAAAAGATTGTTTGGTTTATAATTATAAATTTCATTTTGACTTATGGACTCGGTTGCTACCGTTATGCTCTTCTTAGTGGTTGAAAACAAAATGAATATGTTCCTGGAAGGTCCAACTGGCATAATTGGCTTAGTCATTGCCGCTATAATTGCTTGTTACTGCTATTCCAAATATCCTGAAAATATAAGAGAAATTGAAACAAACCCCAGGTGACTGAGCGTCTGTGGATCGCACTACTTATTTAAATTTACCTCTGGGACTTTGTAAGTTTGAAAATCGTTTCCTGTGAATTTTAATTATGAGTTAGCAGAATATAATTGGAATTAGATGAAGAAATAATAGATATGCCAAATATGTGGTGAAAACTTGGAATCGAAATTAAAGTTTTTACAAAATTCAATGGCAATCGCGCCGGAGGAATTAGCTCATTCTTTAGCAGAATTTATCCGGGTTTATCTGAAAAAACTGGAAAGGGAAGGCGTAATAATTGGCTTGAGCGGCGGAATTGATTCGGCCGTTGTTGCTTGTTTATGTACAAGAGCCGTTGGTGCCGAAAACACGCTGGCTTTAATCCTACCGGAGAAAGATTCCCAAAAGGAAAATCAACTAGATGCCCAAAATTTTGCCGATGAATTAGGTATTGCGACGAAATTAATTGATCTGACGCCGTATCTTGAGATGCTTGAAGTATATAAATTATCTCCTCTGAACAAGCCCTTCATCCCGGAAAAATTGCAGGCAACTTTAATTGGAAAAGCATACGATTATTACCAGAGAAAGACCGGAGAAACTCCCTTCTCGGCCAGTCTCTCAGGGTTAAAGGACAAGGAATTTGATTCGTATTTGAAAAAAGGCAATGCCTACTATCGGGTGAAACACCGACTGCGAATGCTTTTAATCTATTTTTATGCCGACCTTGAAAATAGGCTGGTAGTTGGCTCGACTAATAAAAGCGAATACCAGACTGGTTTTTTTGTTAAATACGGCTGTGATTCGGCAACGGATATTATGCCGCTTTTGAACCTGTACAAAACTCAGGTGAAAGAACTGGCTCGTTACCTGAATATTCCGGCAAAAATTAGGGAAAAAGCGCCTTCGCCCGACATTCTTCCGGGACTTACCGACGAAAAGGCGTTATCCATTTCTTATGAGAAATTGGATTTGATTTTACTGGCTTTGGAAAAGGGTTGGGAGATTGCGGAAATAGCCGATGCTCTTGAAATTTCAGCCAAGCAAGTTGCCAAAATCGCGAATCTGGTTCAAAATTCGGAACATATGCGGAAGATTTACGTGCCGTAATTCTAATCCTGGTTGGTTGATCCTTTTGTCCGAATTTGAAAAAAGCCTTGTTAATCATTAATGCCTGACGTATTTTTGTATCCTAAAATATAGGTTTTTTTAACATTGAGATAATTTGGCAACCTTGGTAAAAAGCGTGAATATTTTCGGTTTCAAGATTCGCAAATCAGTTAGACCTTGGTGACGATAATATTTGAAAAAGTGAAAATTATTTCCGGTTTTAGTATCGGAAATATGGAGAAGAAATATGACAAAAGCTGATGTAGTTGACATTGTGGCGCATGCGACTGGTTTGACCAAAGTTGATACGGAAGTAGTGATTAATGGTTTTATTGAGACCATCAAAGATGCATTGCTGAAAGGTGAGCGCGTGGACTTTCGTGGTTTTGGCAATTTTAGTTTAAAAGTGCGTAAACCTAAAAAAGCCCGCAATCCAGGAACGAATGAAGAAATCAGTTTGCCGTCGCGCATTGTGCCTGTTTTTAAACCGTCTAAACTGTTTAAAAATGAGATTAGCACCGAATACAATCAGCGCTAAAGTTTGTTGTAACATAATAGGAGTAATTGGGTTATGCCCTGTGGAAGAAAAAGAAAAAAAAGAAAAATTGCTACCCATAAGCGTAAGAAGCGGCTTAGAAGAGACCGTCATAAGAAGAAGATTAGGTAGTTAATTTGTAAAAAAGGAGAGTGGTGATGGCTTTCGTGTCCGCACCACTCTTTTTTTTATGGCTGAGAGAATTTATACCGTCACTGAAATCGCCCGTGATATTAAACGGGTCATTGAGCAATTTATCGCGCCAGTCTGGGTGGAAGGAGAGGTATCGAATTTTACCATTAGTCGAGCCGGTCATATCTATTTTTCTTTAAAAGATCAAACGGCGGTTTTGAATTGTACCATCTGGCGCAGTCAGTCATTGTCAATTCCTTTTCAAATTGTCAACGGAATGCGCCTGCTTGTTTTCGGAAACGTTACAACTTATGCTATGCAATCGCAGTATCAGTTGAATGTTCAGCAAGTGCGCGCGGCCGGTTTGGGCAGTTTATATCTGGCTTTCGAAGCTTTGAAAAAAAAGTTGAGTGCCGAAGGCTTGTTCGACCCGGAACGCAAACGACCTATTCCGCTTTATCCCACTCGAATCGGTTTAATTACCAGCGAAAGCGGCGCGGCTTTGCGTGATTTTCTGCAGATTAGCAGGCGACGCAACTCCTCGGTAGGAATTTATTTATATCCGGCTTTGGTGCAGGGCACTGAAGCCGCCGCCAACATAATTGCAGGCATAAAGCTTTTCAATCGTTTACAAAATGTAGATTTTATCGTAATTACCCGCGGTGGAGGTTCACTGGAAGATCTCTGGGCTTTCAATGAAGAACCGTTAGTGCGCGCTGTGGCTCAATCGGCTATTCCAATCGTCAGCGCAGTCGGACATGAAGTTGATTTCACCCTTTGCGATTTTGCGGCGGATTTGCGGGCGCCGACTCCTTCCGCCGCGGCTGAAATGACGATTCCCGAAAGGGATCACATTCTTAATCGGATTGATCAAATCCGTAATAAGATGGCTCAAAATATCAGAATACGGCTATATAATTTTCATAAGGAGATCGAGAATATCGCCAGACGTCTTTTCTTGAACCGTCCTCTGGAATTGTTACGTCAACGTATTCAGCGGATAGACGAATTAGAAGGGCGAATTATCAAAGCGATTAACACTCGGATACTATCAGCCCAAATCGAACTGGACAATATTCATAAAACTCTTGAGGTTTTGAATCCGCGAGCTATAATGGAGCGTGGTTTTGCGATTGTGTATCATTGGCCGGATAGAAAAATTATTAAATCAATTAGTGAAGTAGCAGTCGGCGAACAGGTAGGTGTGGAACTGAAAGATGGTGAATTTCAGGCTAAAGCCGAGGCAATTCAATCCCATAAAAATTAAATGATTAACGAGGTGAATAAATGGCAAAGAAAAGTTTTTCATTAGAAAAAAGTTTGGAACGACTCGAGGAAATTTTGCAGATTTTGGAATCCGGCGAAAAAGATATTGATGAATCAATCAAACTTTTCGAAGAAGGGATGCGTTTATCGAACGAATGTCAGGCCCATTTACAGGCACTGGAAAAGCGCGTGAAATTACTAGTCGAACAAGGCGACGGCGAAGTGAGCGAACAGGATTTTCCGGAATCGAGCGAAACTCCAGAAACCAACAACCTGTTCGATCAGGAATGATCTAAAATGAAAATCGGTTTACTTTTATCACCGAAAATAGAAACAAACGACCCGATCGTTCCGGCTATCGTAGAATTATTAATTGAATATAAGCAAACTGTAATCGTCGCCGATTGGCAAAATAATAGTCTGGCGACCAATTTGAATGGGGTCGAAAGATGCCGTCCGGAACAATTACCGGAGAAAGTTGACGCACTTTTCAGCATCGGGGGTGACGGGACTTTCTTAAGCGCTTCGCATTTAATGGCAAAAAGTCGTAAACCGGTACTTGGTATTCATCTCGGAGGCTTGGGATTTTTAGCCGATGTATCCGTGGATAATTATCGCGAGCGTCTGATTGATTTTCTTGATGGTAACTATTCGGTCGAGGAGCGGCAGGGATTGACGGCTCGCACCTATTTCAAAGATTCCGTGCAGGAGAATTTTGCCTTCAATGATTTCGTGATTGATAAAGGGCGAATTTCTACGATGATTAAGATTCGCACCTATATCAACGAAGAGTATTTGAACACTTATCGTGCCGATGGACTGATAATCGCGACACCTACCGGTTCCACGGCATATTCTCTGTCCGCCGGCGGGCCAATTATTTCACCGGAATTGAATGTGCTGGTAATCTGTCCAATTTGCCCGCATAGTCTATCAGTCCGACCGGTGGTTATTTCGGCCGATCAAGTGGTGCGGATTGATTGTACGGATTTAAGTAACGACGTTTCGCTGATTAGCGACGGCCACGAGAGAATTGCCCTCGGCGCAGCTGAGAAAATCGAGATTCATAAAGCTGAATTTCCTCTCAGAATTGTGCGTTTTAGCGGCGATTCCTTTTTTCATACTTTGCGAACCAAACTGAACTGGGGCAGAGATGTCAGGGGAAACTAGTCTAGAATTAAAAAAGATTAAAAATACGGAGTAGATCAATGGAAATGAATGATTCCAATGCAATGAAACAAAAGCCTAAGAATATCGCGCTGGTCGCGCATGACAATAAAAAGAAAGACCTGTTGGAATGGGTAAAATTCAACGAAGGAACGCTGAAGCAACATAAATTGCTTGCAACCGGAACCACCGGGCAACTGCTCGAGAAAGAACTGAACATTAAAATCCATAAACTTCAGAGTGGTCCGCTCGGCGGTGATCTGGAACTCGGTGCGGCAATCGCTCAACGCAAAATAGATGTGTTGATTTTTTTCTGGGATCCGCTAGAAGCCCAGCCCCACGACCCGGATATCAAAGCGCTTCTGAGAATTTCGGTCGTCTGGAATATTCCAGTAGCCTGCAATCGGGCGACCGCTGATTACATCATTTCGTCGCCGCTAATGAATTCGGTTTACGAGCCAATCTTACCCAATTATTCCGGGTATTTGAATCGTTTGAAAAATAGTTAGCTGTTTTCCGTAGCGGTCTTCGATTCTTTGACAAATATCATCAAAGCGCTGGCTATAACCGTCAATCCTAGCGATAAATAAAACGGCGCCAGCGAACCAATTTTATCCCAGAGAAATCCGGCAATCAAAGACGCCGGAAGAGCGCATAATCCAATTAGCATTTGATAAGCGCCCAGACTGCTTGCGCGATACTTTTCTGGGGCCAATTCGGAAACAATTGTACTCTGAACCGGTTCGATCGCTCCCTTGTGCAAGCCGTAGATAATGAACATCAAAAAAATCATAACTTTGGATTGGAAGAAAATAACGTCAAGGCAAACCAATCCCCACAGTAGAAATGACAATTGCATAACAGTTTTGCGGCCGATCCGGTCCGCCAATCGCCCGAAAGGATAAGCTGTTAGTGAAGCCGACAGAGTATAAACTAAATATAACACCGGCACAAGCGCTTCCTTGAAACCGATCTGTTTGGCGCGTATGAGTAAAAATGAATAGGTGAAATTACCGACAGCGAAAATTCCGCTTAAGACCATATATAAAATGAAATTGCGGTCTAAATCACGAAAGGTCATTCCCTTGTAAATTACTTTTTTGGTATGGCCAGGTTCTTTGATTTTAATTAAAATTAGCAATACGGATATAAGCGACGGAATTGCCGCCAACATAAAAAGAGAGCGATAACCGATTTTTTCAAATAATGCCAGACAAATCAAAATGCCTACTACGGCTCCTGAGTGATCCGCCATCCGCATTAATCCGAAATTTTTGCCGCGGTTGTCATTAGTTGAGACATCGGCGATAATAGCATCCCGCGGCGCCCCTCTGATTTTTCCGGCGCGGTCGAGAATTCGAAAGGGGATCAAATGTTGCCAGACTGTGGAAATGGCATAGCCGATTCTCGATGCCGCTCCCATCAAATAGCCGCTCCAGATAAAGCCTTTTCGCTTGCGGATACGATCCGACCAGTAGCCGGATAAAGCTTTAGCAATCGAGACAATCGCCTCGCCCAGTCCATCCACCAATCCCAGGACCGCCATATTGGCTTTCAGAATCTCCGTGACGAATAATGGCCAGACCGGATAAATTATATCCGAGCCCATATCGTTCAAGAACGAAGCCCAGGCAAAAATTCTGACCGTCTTTTTATTTTCTTTATTATCAATAGAATTCTGGTTATTCTGCACTGTTTTTCTCCGCTTGTAACTCTATAAACTTATTTTGAAATCATCGAACAGACAAAAACTGTAAATAATTTAGGTAACTCTTTATAAAAGTTTGTTAAAAATTTATTAAACTATGGCCATATTTTTTTCGTGATAAAATTGAGAATACAGAATAGTTTTATATGGCGATTAAACAAAAAGTAAAAAACATCATTTTAGAATACTGTGGCTTAGCCGTCGGTTCGGCTGTTATGGCTGTCAGTCTGGTTTTTTTCTTGATACCGGCCAAAATTGCACCGGGTGGAGTCAGTGGTATATCTATCGTGTTGCATTATCTATTCGATTTGCCGGTCGGTCTGGTGATGTTGGTTTTCAATATCCCGCTGTTTCTTTTGGGATTGAAAGTACTGGGCAGGGAGTTCGGACCGCGGACGTTTTTCTCATTTGTACTGGTTTCTATTTTTACCGATTTTTTCGATAAGGTTCTGGGATTTCAAGGGGCGACTGAGGACCCATTATTGGCTTCCATTTTTGGCGGAGTTCTCTTAGGAGTTGGTTTGGGAGTCGTTTTCCGCTTTAAAGGGACAACTGGCGGATCGGACATCGTCGGGCAAATTATCAATAAATATAGTAATGTTTCAGTCGGAACCGGGATTTTGATAGCGGATTTTTTCGTTATTACTTTTGCAGGAATAGCTTTTCGGGATGTCAATCTGGCTTTATATGGATTCATAAGTTTATATTTTTCCAGTAAAGTGGTGGATTTGATACTGGATGGAATGGATTACGCCCGCTCCTTTTATATTATCAGCGAGAAACAGGATGAAATCATCAATTTGATTACAAAAGAGATGGATCGGGGCGGCACTGAACTTTCGGGGACGGGATTTTATACCCGCAAGACTCGCAATGTTCTCTATACTGTAGTGACTCGTCGAGAGGTTACTACGTTACGGCAGGAAATTCTCAAGATCGATCCCAAAGCGTTCGTTATTATCGCTAATGTTCATGAAGTCATCGGCGAAGGTTTTCGCAAGCGAATTTAATTTGATATAGGAGGCTTTATTTCAAGGGAAGTAATCATAAATGTAGTTGAACTGGACAATTTTGTCCGGCAGATTTTAATCGCCCATGGCTTGAATGCCGAAGATGCGCGCATTACGGCGGATGTATTAATTCGCGCCGATCGTCGCGGAATTGGTTCGCATGGCGTAGCACGTTTGCAAAGGTATGTTGACGGTTTAGATAGTGGTGTGATTCGACCTAATCCGGATGTCAAAGTGATTCGAGAGACGCCGGTTTCGCTGGTTATTGACGGCGACGGCGGTATGGGACAGCCAATTGCTTATCGCGCAATGCAGAAATGTATCGAGAAGGCACGCACAGCCTATATGGGTTTTGCGGCAATTCGGAATTCGAATCATTACGGAATTGCCGGCTATTACGTTTTGATGGCACTGGCGGAAGGAATGATAGGAGTGTCGCTAACGAATACCACGCCGTTAGTTGTGCCGACTTTTGGAAGAAACGTTACGATCGGCACTAATCCGATTGCGATCGGATTTCCCGGTAAAGAGGAGCGCCCGTTTTTGCTGGATATGGCGACTTCGACTGTGCCGCGTGGCAAATTGGAGGTTTATGCGCGCAAAGGTGAACCGATTCCGGATTGTTGGGCTTGTGATGAGAACGGGAAACCTTCTACCGACGCGGCGGCTTTACTCGATGATATGATCAACCGTCGGGTTGGTGGTTTATTGCCGCTGGGCGGCGGGACTGAATTGACCGGCGGACATAAAGGTTATGGCTTAAGCGCTGTAGTTGATATTTTATGTGGAGTTTTGTCCGCGGGAATGGTTGGAACTGAAATTGCTCGCTATTCCAATGCGCCGGCGGGAGTGTCTCATTTTATCGGGGCGATAAATCCGGACGCATTTGCGGGAGCTGATTCGATTGGTGAAGGGATTGATAAATACATTCAAATGCTGAGAAATGCCGACAAAGCCACCGGTCAGGAACGAATTTACGTTGCCGGTGAAAAAGAATTTCTGGCTGAAGAAAAATTCCGCGATTTTGTACCATTACAAGATAAAGTATTTCAAACTTTAAATAATATTGGAACTAAAATAGGATTAGAAATTAGTGAACAAAAAAAGGAAAGGGTAAATTGTGAGTAAGCAAAGTATTAATCTCGAAATGGCTCGTCTATGTGCCAATACCCTGCGTCTATTGGCGGTTGATGGTGTCCAAAAGGCTAATTCGGGGCATCCCGGGATGCCGATGGGAATGGCAGATGTCGCTACTATTTTATGGAGCAGGTATCTTGAACATAATCCCGGCGATCCGCAATGGGTTAATCGTGATCGGTTTATCCTTTCAGCCGGACACGGTTCGATGTTACTGTATTCATTATTACATTTAAGTGGGTATGATGTTACGCTCGAAGACCTGCAACAATTTCGGCAATGGGATTCGCGTACGCCGGGTCATCCCGAGTATAAATGTTTACCGGGTGTCGAGACCACTACTGGACCGCTTGGTCAGGGTTTCGCCACCGGCGTCGGAATGGCAATCGCGGCCAAAATTACCGCCAGCCGCTTCAATACCGACCAATATCAAATTTTCGGGACGCATAAAATCTATGGAATTGTCAGCGACGGCGATTTGATGGAGGGGCTTTCGCACGAAGCCGCTTCGTTAGCCGGTCACCTGAAACTTGGCAATATAATTTATTTTTACGACGATAATCGGATTACCATCGAAGGCAAAACCGAATTGACTTTTTCGGAATCGGTTGCCAAAAGATTCGAAGCTTATGGCTGGGAAATTATCCAGGCTGACGGTCACGATTATAATAGTATCGTTGAGGCTTTAGATGAAGCTTTATCCAAGCCTGAGCGCCCGAAACTCATTATTACTCGAACCCATATCGGTTGTGGCAGTCCGAATAAACAAGATACCGCCGAATGCCATGGCGCTCCGCTGGGTGAAGAAGAAGTCAAAATCACCAAACGCAACCTCGGCTTTGATGAGAATGTATCTTTCTATGTTCCAGAAGAAGTGCGGACGGTTTACGCTGAGCGGCGGGCCGAACTTGATAAAAAATATAATCAGTGGCAGATGGAATATCAGAAATGGCGCGGGGCTAATCCGGAACTGGCAAAAAAATATGACGAATCACAGAATCAAGTTCTTAGTATTCAACAACAAGAAGAAATTATCAAGGCTGTTCCGCCGGATGCGCTGGCAACTCGGGCTATTTCCGGTAAAATTATGCAGAAGATTGCCGAACTTTTGCCGAATTTTTATGGCGGTTCGGCTGACCTGGCGCCCTCAACCAGCACTTATCTTAAAAATTTAGGTGACATTGCTCCGGATAACTTTACCGGCCGTAACTTTCACTTTGGCATTCGTGAACATGCGATGGGTGCAGTTTTAAATGGCCTAGCGCTATATGGAGGTTTGATTCCTTTTGGTGCGACTTTTCTAGTTTTTTCCGATTATATGCGGCCTCCTATTCGTCTGGCGGCAATGATGAAATTGCGCGTTATTTACGTTTTTACTCACGACAGTATTTTCGTGGGTGAAGATGGGCCAACCCATCAGCCGATCGAACAAGTGGCGTCTCTACGAACTATTCCGAATCTGACGGTGATTCGGCCGGCGGACGGGCTGGAAGTCGCTCAAGCCTGGATATCAGCCATTAATAATCTGGGAGGACCGACCGCCTTGATTTTGACTCGTCAAAAGGTACCGGTGCTGAGCCGACCAGCCAATTTTGATCGTCATTTGATTGATCACGGCGGCTATATAATTTCTCCGGAACAGAATCATGCCCTTGATTTAGTTTTGGTAGCTAGTGGTTCGGAAGTGTCAGTCGCTATCGAGGCTCAGAAAATATTACAAGCCGAAGGGCGTTCCACGCGCGTCGTTTCTATGCCGTCTATCGAAAAGTTCGTACGGCAGTCGGTTACCTATCAGGAATCGGTCATACCGAAAGGCACAGTGCCGGTTGTAGTTATCGAAGCTGGCAGAAGTACTGGTTGGGGCGACCTAATCCGCAATCCATTGCTGACCATCACTATCGATCGCTTCGGAGCCTCTGCGCCAGCCAAAGTGTTGGCGGAGAAGTTTGGTTTTACCGCCCAGCAAGTTGTTGATCGGATTCGAGACTGGCAAATATTGACCAACATTCTTGTTTAATCTGATTTTGAAGGTCTCAATGTTTGGATTGGGGCAGGTCTTTCCATAAATAGTGAAAAAATTATTTCACCCATATTGGTAGAATCTAAAAATTTTAGTATTTTTGCAGGCTTTTAATTGAAAGTGAAAGCGAAAGTTCGTCGTCTATGTCGAAAAAAGATCGAAGAGTTGGCAGTGACTCCAACCGCGCCTTAAGCAAATATTTGGAAGAAATTGGAAAATTTGAACCTTTGTCACCCGATAAGGAAATTGAACTTGCCCAACGTTTGCGCGCCGGAGATCGGGATGCACTTCGCGTGCTGACCGAATCGAATCTACGGTTCGTTGTTAGCGTAGCTAAGGATTATCAGGGACAGGGTTTACCTTTGACTGATTTAATCAATGAAGGTAATTTAGGACTAATTAAAGCCGCTGAACGCTTCGATGAAACCCGCGGTTTTAAATTCATTTCTTACGCCGTTTGGTGGATTCGACAGTCAATTCTGCAAGCCTTAGCTGAACACTCGCGCATTGTGCGTCTGCCGCTTAATCGGGTCGGCACGATCAGCAAGATTACCAAAGAGGCTGAGATTTTGGAACAACAATATGAACGCGCGCCGATGCAGGATGAAATTGCTTCCGGTTTGGCAATGGAATCCGAAGATGTCTCCGACGCCATCCGCATTTCTCGTAAACATCAGTCGCTCAATGATCCGTTCCGGGATGGAGAAGCCAATGCTCTCATTGATGTTATCGAAGACGATATGCAACTACCACCCGATCACCCGTTAATGGATGAGTCGTTGAAGCAGGAAATTCGGACGGCTTTGAACACGCTAAAAAAGCGCGAGCGTGAAGTGATAAAAATGTATTTTGGAATAGATCGCGAATATGCTTTAACTCTTAATGAAATTGGCGAAGAATTTAATCTGACGCGCGAAAGAGTCCGCCAGATTAAAGAAAATGCTATTCGCCGTTTAAGTCATAAATCCCGAAGTAAGAACTTGAAAGCTTACCTCGGCTAAACCGTAGAAAGGATACTGATTGAATGGTTGAAGTTACCGTGTATGACAATGAACCGTTGGAAAGAGCTTTGAGACGCTTCAAGAAAAAATTCGAAAAAGCCGGTATTTTGAACGATGTCAAGAAACGAACATATTACGAAAAACCGAGTGTCGAAAGAAGAATGCGTCGGGCAAAAGCTATCAAACGTCTGCACCGTACCAATGCCCCCAAAACGGCATTGATGTAAAATTACCTGGCGATATTACGTAATAAATTTTTGGTATCACTTCAAAAGTTTTGAAATTTTCTCGTCTGAAATAATTGACGTTTATATAATATTAGTCGGGAAACCAGATACTATTTTTATTGACTATATTCCACTAGAGAATTTTCTCGATCTTTTGAAATAACCAGTAATAACTTACGAAATTAGTATTCGATTAGTTTAGCTTTTTTCAGCATTATTAAGAATTTGCCAACTCGTTCTGCGACTGGTTGGATTTGCTCACCGAATTGACTTTCGAGTTCTTCACAGATAGTCCCAGCGCTTTTATAACCGTCGAATTTCGCCCAGCAGGCTGAGCCAAGTTCATCCAGTTTAAGTCTATAAAAATTGTCACGTCGGTTACGTTGGAGCAATTTTATGAGAAATGGATTTCTGAATTTGGGTTTGAGTAAAACAATTTTGCCGTCGGTCTGACTCTCGGATTCAACCAGAGGGCGAGGCACGATCTCGTACAAGTTCATTACCTCGCCCTTTTTATTGTTCATCAATAAACTTTCTGTAATTACATAACGGCAGATGGTGGCGCCGGTTCATCGGCTTTGCCTGCATTTTTCAAGGGAATGCTAACTAGAATCCAGCCAATCAAACCGAAAATTAGCAAACTGACTTCGAATCGGAAGGGAAGAAATCTAAAAATGCTCGGTAGCCATTTATCGTATCCAACTTTCATAATTGCCAATAAGGCTACGAGCAAACCGACTAAAGCTTCACCGGCGATCAATCCGGCAGCCAGTAAAACCCCGGTATTTTCAACGCGCGATTTTTGGGCATTATTACACTGACGTTTGGCTATATAATGATCGAGGATACCTTTTATTAAACCGCCCACGAAGATGGCAAAGGTTGTTTCCAATCCCAAATACATCCCGACACAGACCAGCATTGGGCTTTTCACCTGCATTAAAATGAAACCCAGCCCCAGCAAAATCCCGACAATTATTAATGGCCAAGCCATTTCGCCGCTCACAATGCCTTGTGATAACATTGCCATCAAACTGGCTTGCGGTGCGGCCAGATTACTGCCACCTAAACCAGTACCGCCCATATTGATGTCGCCCTGATGTAAAATTATTAGCGGTATGAACATAACCACAGCTGAAAGGGTTACACCGATGAGATCGCCAACTTGCATTTTCCAGGGCGTGCCGCCGAGAATGTGACCGACTTTTAAGTCCTGTAACATTTCACCAGCTACCGCAGCCGCGACGCAGACTACGCCCGCTACGCCGAGCACTGCCGCTACTCCGGGCGTGCCTTTCATACCGAGCGCAACCATCAAAAGGGCGGCTACGATGAGAGTCGAAAGCGTCAAGCCACTAATCGGATTATTGCTGGAACCGATAATACCCACCAGATAACCGGAAACGGCCGCAAAAAAGAAACCGGCGATGATCATTACTACCGTTGCGACTAATGCGGCGACGATATTTTGCGCAAAGTATAAATAAATGAAAAAAGTCCCCACCGCTGCCAGCGCAATACCGAACATAACCGTCGTAAATTTTAAATCCTGTTCGGTACGTTCGTTGACTTGAATACCCTGCGCGGCTTTTTTAACATCACTGATACTGCGTGAAAGTCCGTTGAATAGACTTTTGCGCATTTTGAAAAGGGTATAGATTGCGCTCATTAACATACCGCCGACGGCTATTGGTCGCACCAAATTTCGCCAGACCTGAGCCGAAAGTGCCATCCAGGTGTCAGTGGTAGCGGCGGTAGTGTCCGGTAAAATAGAAGGCGCAATAAAGTAAGTCAGAATCGGTACGAATAACCCCCACGCTAGCAAACCGCCGCTGAAATTAAGCGAAGCCAATTTTGGGCCGATGATATAACCGACTCCGATATAAGCCGGACTGACGCGTGGAGCAGTCAGAACCATACCGCTCTGACCGGTCGCCGAACCGCTGCTACCGAGTTGAATGATAGCTCTTTTAAATGAAACAAACCAATCCTTGAGATCGGTGAAGACTTTCAACGAAATCAAAGCCTGAATTCCCGCGCCTAATCCCATCGCACCAAATAGGAATTTGGCCCCGGTGCCACCTTTCTGACCGGCTTTGTGAATTTCGGCCGCGGCAACTGATTCCGGAAATGGCAGTTCGACATCTTCAACCATTACTCGCCGGAGGAGAGCAACAAACAATACACCGAGAACGCCACCGACCAGCATAATGGAACTAGCGATCAAATAATTTGGCAAGGTGGCAAAATTCGTCCAGATTCCAGCGATATAAAAGGCCGGAATCGTGAAAATCGCACCGGCGGCGACCGATTCACCAATCGAGCCGACTGTCCGAGCAAAATTTTCCTCGAGAATCGTGCCTTTCATCATCCGTAAAATCGCCATACCAATAACGGCGGCGGGATAAGTGGCGGCAATCGTCATACCGGCTTTTAAGCCAAGATAGGCGTTTGCTGCGCCTAGGACAACCGCCATAACCAAGCCGATGATCAATGAACGGATTGTGAATTCTTTCATATCCGTATTAGCCGGTACAAACGGCTTAAACTTATGCTCAGTCAATTGTGCCTCCTGTGTTTAAAATTTTGTCTATTCATAATATAAAAATTTGGACAAAAGTAAAAAAAGCAGGCGTAATAATCAAGGAAAGATTTAATCCGGTTAATTATAATTGAAGCGTGGTTTTAATCTATAGTCATCGCTTGTGATTGAATCATAATTTCTTTCGCACGATTAAGAATAATTGAATTAGAACTTGACTCAATTTCTATTCCAAGTTGAGTTTCTAATTCAACTTATAGCCCATAGCTCAGTCTTCAAATTCAAATGTATTCGAGTTTTGCCATTTAACGATGAATTGGAGTTAATTCGCAAAAATTTCTATCATTGATAATCCGGTACGAAATCTTAAATTTTTTATCAAAATGAAAAGTGAGTATCCGACTCTAGAATATGAAAAAAATCTCTGGGAACAGGGAATAAGTAATATTGCTGGCATTGATGAAGCCGGGCGCGGACCGCTAGCTGGGCCGGTAGTTGCCGCCGCGGTTGTCTTCAGCGAAAACACTACATTAATCCCGGGGATTAATGATTCCAAACAGGTTACGCCGGCCAAACGTGAAAAACTTTACGATGAAATCATGGCCGGAGCACAGGCGGTGGGAATCGGTCTCGTCGAACCAGAAGAGATTGACCGGATTGACATTTTGCAGGCGACGTACAAAGCCATGCGCATGGCGATTGGCCGATTAAAGCTCAATGTTCAGCATATCCTGGTTGACGGCCGACCTTTGCCGGATAAAATTTATCCACAGACGGCCATTGTGGGCGGGGACCGCAAATGTTATTCCATCGCGGCGGCTTCGATTATAGCCAAAGTTTACCGTGATCGTTTGATGCGGCAATATGATTCTGTCTTCCCGGGTTATGGCTTTGCCCAACATAAAGGCTATGGCACTAAGAAGCATCTTGAATCTATCGTGAAGTTGAAGCCTTGTCCAATACATCGTATATCCTTCCAAAAAGTTACCGAAAATATTGTGGATATAAACAATTCCGAAAACACCCGCTGGCTCGGTAAATATGGCGAAGATTTGGCAGCGCTTTATCTATTTCGGCACGGCTATCAAATTATTAAGCGTAATTTTCATCTTGGTGCTTATGGTGAAATAGATATAATCGCCCAAAAAGACAATAACCTCTGTTTTGTGGAAGTCAAAACTCAGCGTCATACTAAATTTGGCCCGCCCGAAAGTTGGGTAGACGAGAGAAAAATGCAGCAAATTGGACGGATAGCCGCCGGCTATTTATCCCAGAACCCGGTAGAAAATGTTGACTGTCGGTTCGATGTAGTAACTGTCAATCTTAATGGTCGCGAGGTTCAATTTGAACACTGGCCGGATGCTTTTCGACTATAAATTGCCTATTTATTACTTTGGTAGTGGAAAGATATTTGGAGTCTTAGATTTACGGTATAAATCAAGAGTGTTATGCTACTAACGGAAAGAATGGAGTAAAATTATGGAAATAACATTAACAGTAATGTTAATAGGAGTGATAATTTTTAGTTCTCATCTGTTTTCGGCAATCTATAGCCGAACGAAAATTCCGGATGTTCTTTTTCTCTTTCTGATTGGTTTCTTGATTGGCCCAATACTCGGTTTGGTTAAGCCGTCACATTTCGGAGCGGTCGGTCAGGTGTTTACAACAATAACGCTGATTATGATTCTGTTCGAAAGCGGCATTGGCATAAGTCTGAAAGGGATCCGTAAGTCACTAAAAGGTTTATTAATTCTTACATTTCTGAACTTTATTGCTACTGTTATCGTAGTTGGGGGGTTGACTTTCCTATTCACAAAACTTGGTTTAATTCAATCGCTAATGGTTGGCACGATTTTGGGCGGTACTTCTTCGGCAATTGTGATTCCGATTATCGATCAATTAGAAATGCTGGAAGATTCCAAGCGAATCCTAATGTTTGAATCAATCATCAATGACGTATTATGTGTTGTACTGACATTTAGCTTGCTCCAGGCCTACAAATTAGGCGAGATTAAAATCGGTCTAATGACATTGAAAATAATCGCCACTTTTGTACTGGCCGCCGCATTTGGTATTGTTGGAGCGATAATCTGGTCGGCGATTCTTAATCGAATCAGGAATTTGCAAAATTCAACCTTTACAACGTTAGCTTTTGTTTTTATTGTTTACGGAATTGTCGAACTGCTTGGTTTCAGCGGAGCTATTGCCGCGCTGGTGTTCGGTTTTACGATCAGCAATGTTTCCAAAATGAAATTTTCACTGATCCGCTATACTGATCGTTTGGAAACCACAGAACTCGACAGTCGTGAGCGTGATTTTTTCTCCGAAATATCATTTCTGCTCAAGACTTTTTTCTTCATTTACATTGGTATTTCGATGCAAATATCCAGCATTAGTCTTTTGGTGTTTGGATTATTAGTAACAATTGTTGTTTACATTATACGAGTTCCTATTGTTAGTTTAGCGATTCCGAATAATACCCCGGTAAAGGATGCCACTTTACTTTCGGTAGTTATTCCGAAAGGATTGGCGGCGGCTGTTCTGGCTACCGTGCCATTACAGCAGGGTGTCATTGGCGGAGAATTGATCCAGAGTTTAACTTACACGGTTGTGTTACTAAGCATTATTATGACTTCGGTTTTGATATTTTTTGTTGATAAAACTAAACTGGCCGTAGTCTATCGAACAATGCTTGGTAAATTTAGAAATTCGAAGGCGGCTGATTCCCAGATGAGCGCAATGTCTTGAAAATGACCTGTCAAATTAGCTGTTTTTGATTTTAATCTTTTTGTCCCACTGATACGAAAGCATTAAACGTATGCTAATGTAGATCGAATTGACGATTGTATTTTTTCCTCTCTCGAAGATTTAATTTTGATTTAACTCTTCAAAACGTAATCGGATAAATCGGTCGAATATCAATCGGCAGATGCTCTAATTTCTTGACGGTTTCGGCGATTAGCGGAGTTGCACTCCGATATTTTTCGATAATGGCTCGGGCGCCTTCGTAATCGCCTCTGGCTTCGATTAAAAGCAATTCCGCCGCAAGATCATTGATCGCGGTTTCGAGTTTGGCAGGGGCGATAGTCAGTTTGCCTTCCGCATCAGTCAAGAATGCACCTTTCTCAATAAAGTAATTGAATTGGATTGCTACGCCACCGCCGTGAGCTTCATTGATGCCAAACCGAATTGAACGAAACATTCCGCCGAGATAAGTTGCCAGAGCGGAGTATTTTGAATCTTTAGCGAAAACGCCTTTATCAATTAAATACAAATACGAAAAAATTCCCAGCACGTCGGCTTTACATTCTTCGATAGTCGAGTAGCATTCTTTCAATTCTTTATGCACGGTGGTTTCACTGCCGTCGGGGTGTTTCAGGATTCCTGGTCCGAGACCGTGACAAATTTCGTGCATTAGCACATGCGTAAAATAGGCGTCGAACGAGACGTTTTTAAGCGGTTCGGGCGCTAAAATTTCATTGACAATCGGAATCCAGCATTTTTCGTATTTGGCTTCGGCTACATTTTTCAACATTACTTTCTTGGAGCCTTTGGCGGAACGCACCCGCTCGTCGTTTGGCAAATTAAAAGCCGTTGTTTGAACTCCGGCTTTGGTGTCACCAGCTGAAAAAATTTCCTGTACGACTTTAATCGGTGAAACTTTACCGCGACTGTAATTGCGATATTCTTTGGCAAGCGGCAGGTTAGTTTCGATTTCGTCGAGATATTTGGTGACCTTGGCTAATTTTTCGCTTTCGGCGTGGTCAACCATACAAATGAAGGCTTCATAAGCGGCTTTGTAATTGAAAAGATTGTCCTCGTACACTTCGTACGGCCCGATGACGATTTCCAGATCGCCGGCCAGGTCCATCCAATCCATATCGCTCTGAAAATAATCATCGGTTTTAAGATCATCTGCCCGCTGGTTGAGATATTTTTTCAGAGTAGGATCTTGAGTAATTTCAGCGGCTTCCGTCAGCAAGTTAGAAATTGCATTGATATATTGTTCGTATTCTTGATGATAGGGAATAGCGACGAGTTGACCTTTTTGGCGTTTGATAATGGTAAATTCACTTTCAAAAGCCCTTTTCTGTTCGGGATGTTCGGCAATGAATTTCTCGAATTCTTCCTTAGTTATATCTTCCGGGTAAAATCCAGCACCGAGCGGTTTTTCTTTTTTCCCGATAAACGGTTTGTTGTGATCGAGTCGGTTCCAGGGACCGAACATTATCGTGAATAATTCAAGATAAGGCAAATCATTTTCGTCGGTCGAAGTCTGCAATCTAGTCAGAATCTCCGGATTTTCGGGATTGACCTGTATGAGAAATAACTGGTCAATGATGCGTCCGGCTTCGATCAGGCGCACCAGAACTTGCCGATCGGCAACCGAAAGTGATGACAGGTCGCATTTTAGTTCGACCGGCGCAAGTTTATTGAGTTCGGCTTTTACGTAAGCAAGGTCGGCTTTGCGAGTATCCACTTTATCACCACACGTTAAATTGGTTAAAGTTATAAAAATTCCGAGAACGGTCAGGCTGATAATTGCCCAAATTGAGCTTGATTTCTTAGTAAATTGCAACATATTATCTCCATTTTGTAATATTTTATATTCAAATGATTACAGCGATTTTTCCACCCAGACTTGGACGAGATTCACTAAAGTTTCAACAGTCTTTTCCATATCTTGCACGGAAATCCATTCTTGTTTACTATGAAAATTATGACCGCCGGTAAAAATATTAGGGGTCGGAAGCCCCATGAAGCAGAGTTTGGCACCATCGGTGCCGCCGCGGATAATCTGAGTTCTCGGCTGAATTCCGGTGCGTCGGGTGGCTTCTAAAGCATATTCGATAACTTTGGGATTTTCCGCCAGTTTTACATACATATTTTTATAAGATTCTTTGATTTCCAGTTCGATGCGCGCCCGCGGAAATTGGGAGGCAACTTGATTACGAATTTCGTTCAAACGGACGGTTTTAGCGCGAATACCGTCGGCATCGAAATCGCGCAACAAAACTCGTAAAGTGACTTTTTCAACACCGCCTTCGATGACATAAGGATGGAGGTAGCCTTCGCGTTTTTCAGTAGTTGCCGGACTTGGCTCTTTGTCAATTAACCTAACTATTTCAGCCGCAATCGGAATGGCATTGACCATTTTGTCTTTGGCGTAACCGGGATGAACATTGATACCGTGAACCGTAAAAGTTCCGGCGCTGGCATTGAAGGTTTCAATTTCAATTTCTCCCACAGTTTCACCGTCAACAGTATAAGCGAAGTCCGCCCCGAATTTCTTGACATCGAAATGGTCTGTGCCAGCGCCGACCTCTTCATCCGGAGTGAAGGCGATCCGCAAAGTGCCGTGTTTGATATCTGGGTGTTTCTGCAAATAAGATAGCAGTGACATTATTTCGGCGATTCCGGCTTTATTGTCGGCGCCCAATAGAGTTGTACCGTCGGAAGTGATGATGTCTTCGCCGATTTTTTCGGCTAAAATAGGGTTCTCGGATTGGCGAATGATGACGTTGGAATCTCCTGGTAGTTTAATATCTCCACCTTGATAATTTTTATGAATAATCGGCTTAACGTCCTTGCCGCTGACTTCCGGCGAAGTATCGAGATGAGCCATAAGCCCAATGACGGGAACTCGGGCGGCTTCAGTCGGCGCTAAATTAGAAGGTAAAGTTGCCATAACGATTCCGAATTCGTCCATCGCGGCATCTTTTAATCCGAGAGCAATCAGCTCTTCCACTAAAATTTTCGCCAGATTGAGTTGTTTTGCCGTACTCGGGTAGCGGTCGGTGACATCTTCCTGGGATTGGGTATCAACTTTTACATAACGAAGAAAGCGATCAAGTATCTCTTTATCCATAAACTATTCCTTTCTATCTACTAATTTCACTGGCTATAAAATAGTAATTATTGATAACAATTTGTATATTAAAAAGTGCTTTTGGAAAGAAATTCTGTTGATGAGAAAAAAATGTGTTTTATCAATACTTCACTTTCATTATATAGAAATAAAAACTCCTACCTCCATAATGAAACCACCGATCAGGAGCCTGTGATTCCCTTAAAAAGGAATTTATAATATGAACCATAATCGTAATCATAACCAAAATACCGACAATAACATCGGACTGGCTTTTGGTTTAAATCTCGGATTTGCGATTTTTGAATTGTTTGGCGGACTGTGGGTGAATAGTATCGCGGTAATTTCCGACGCGTTGCATGATTTTGGCGATAGCCTATCACTGGGCGTTGCCTGGTACTTCAAGCGCCTTTCGCTCCGCCAGAAGGATAATCGTTTCACTTACGGTTATCAACGTTATGCTCTTCTAGGAGCGATTATTACTATGATAGTTCTGGTGGTCGGCTCGGTGATAATTTTATGGGAGGCTTTTCCACGCCTTTTGCATCCCACCATACCTAATTCGACTGGTATGTTCGTTTTTGCCATAGTTGGAATAGTTGTCAATGGATTTGCTGTTCTACGTCTAAAAGGCTATTCGTCGTTGACTGAGAAAGCGATTACCTGGCACTTGATGGAAGATGTGTTGGGTTGGATTGCGGTTTTAATCGTGAGTGTCATATTGAAATTTACCGATTGGTATTTTCTGGATCCGCTCATTTCGATTCTCATTACAGTTTTTATTCTGTATAAAGTAATTGGTAATTTCCGAGCGACGATGGCTGTTTTTCTGCAGTCGGCGCCAGCCAATATTGACAATAACCAAATTATTGCGCATCTCTCTCAGTTGGAGAAAGTCAAATCCGCTCATCATACTCATATCTGGTCGCTCGACGGCGAGCATCACGTCTTGACAACGCATATTGTAGTCGAGGCTGATACCAGTAAAGCCGAAGTAATAAAGATTAAAAATCGCATCAAAGATCTGGCTGAAAAATATCACTTTGAGCATCTTACCGTCGAGATCGAATACGAAGGTGAAGATTGTTCAATGAATTGTGACTAAGTGATAATGTGGTTGACTATTACTAGCGAATTAAAAGCACCTGCTTAATTTGTTGCTTGTAAATCTCGCGCATTTTTAGAAAGAATGAGTGGTAGTCTGGCGATTTAAAATCCTGAAAAGCCCAATCATAAGGCTGGTAGTGACCCTTGACATAATGTAAAGTCAGATCGGCATAAATACCTTGCCCGAGATAAATTTTGTGAATTCCATACTTTGCCGATGCTAATACAACCTTATCGTAATCAATATAACCGACGTCTAAGTTGACCTTCCGGAGACTGGCAACGCGCAAATCGTCTTCGATAGAATTGGTGTGAATTTTAGCGGATGCCAGGAAATCAGGACTAAACAGTTTACTAAATGAAACGAACCGACGAAAAATGGGGCTACCCATTTCCGATGTGTAATAATCCGTTAAATTGAAGGGAAAATCAGCACTAAGTAAATCGGCGGTGCTAAAAATATTTTCGGCTCGACGGAGCGCTTCTTCTAGGAGATTTTTATCGGAAAAGAGGGCGCCGATGAAATACTTGACCGGTTTGGCAGGCGTTGGCTTCATTTTTGACATAATCTATTATCAATTCGGTAATTTTCAAATTAGGCAATAGTTAACAAGAAGCAGGTAAAAGTTTATAGGCTCGTCTACAGATTTAGCATCCGCTTTTTATTTGACCAACTGTAAAACGCTATATTGCATAGATTATTAACGACTTAACCAATAAACATAGGAAATATGGAAGAAATCCTGATTCTCGACGGATAAAAAATTGGGAACCCCATTATATTTTACCAACACCTCTTTTTTTGTTTTTTAAGGCAATCGTGGTCACATTTATAGCAAACCTCGTTTTCCAGGTAGCCGCCATTAAAATATTCCGTGATATTGGAAAGAGTGGTTTCCGCAATATTTTGAAGAGCTTCAGCGGTGAAAAATCCCTGATGGGAGGTTATAAGGGTATTGGGTAGAATTAAGAGGCGAGCCAGCATATCGTCGGAAATTACCTGGGTTGAGAAATCTTCGAAGAAATATTCGCTTTCTTCTTCATACACATCTAGACCGGCTGAACCTACTTTACCGCTTTTTAGAGCGTCAATCAAGTCCTCCGTCTGAATCAATCGCCCTCGACCGGTATTGATGATCATCACGCCATTTTTCATAATCGCAATTGCTTTGGCGTTGATCATATGGTCAGTTTCCGGTGTAAGCGGACAGTGCAGTGAAATAATATCTGATTGGCGATATAATTCATCAAGGGTAACATATTCAACGCCATTGCTTTTGGCGAATTTTTCATCAGGATAGGTATCATAAGCCAATATTCGCATCCCAAAACCTTTCAAAATGGCTATCAAGCATTTACCGATTTTGCCGGTGCCAATTACTCCAGCGGTCTTACCGTGCATATCAAAACCAAGCAAACCGTTTATCGAAAAATTACCGTCGCGCGTTCGATAAAAAGCTTTATGAATTTTACGATTTAGAGCTAGCATTAAGGCGACTGCATGTTCGGCGACTGCATACGGCGAATAGGCGGGAACGCGCACGACGTGCACTTTATTGAAAGCGGCCTGAAAATCAACATTGTTATAACCAGCGCACCGTAAAGCAATTAAACCGATACCATGTTGATATAAATGTTCAACAACCGGCTGATTGATTTTATCATTTACAAAAGCGCACACGACATCAAATCCGGTAGTCAATTCAACCGTATCGGGATTCAGATGGGCTTCGAAGTAGGTAATATCAAAACCATATTTCCGATTGACTTCGTCAAAAGATTTGCGATCATAAGGTCGCGCATCGAAAAAAGCGATTTTCTTAGGCATGTTAAATTTTTCGTTCCTCAAATTAGTGTTGCATTTTTTATATTGATTTGAGATTTGTTTTTAGGTTACGATAAAAGTTGCTAATCTGGGTCAGGTCTATCTGGGTTAATCAAAACTTTTTCTGATCTTACTTTGAATAAATGAGATTTAGTCCCAGATAAAGATTTTCCATGCCATTTTCACGCACTTTGCCGGTGAAAAGATTATCCATTGCGTAGCGAACTTGGACATCTACGATAACCGGCTTGAATTTCAGACGGATTCCGCCAGACACAAAAGCACCGGCTTCGAAATGTTTACCGAGATTATTGATCGTAAGCATAGTGTCACTGATAGCATTGGCATCGAGAATACCGAACCAATTGGCGTTCAGTCCAATACCAAGAAATGGCGTAATCGGTTGGCGCGTTACATTCCATTGTAAACCAATTTGGGTCGCCAAAACGTCCTGCCTGGTCTCCAACCCGGCTGAATAGGAATAAATCGCTCAGGAGTAGGGTGGTGCAATAATCCACAGGGAATCGGTTTTGCCTCGCAGATGGCTAAATAATATATCGCCGGTTAAAGCCAGGCGATCATTTTTAGAATTTAACTGTAAAACCAGTCCGGTTGCCGGGCCTCTCGAAGTCAATTTTGCAGTTGTTTGGGCCTGCATCAAGGTGGGAAAGTAATCGTAGTAATAGGTTAAAGTCGGCGAGGATTTGAGTTGCATCCAACCACCCTTCAACCCAAGACTCAACGTTTGGGCGGTAAGAACCTGTTTACTGACCATAATGATGAACAATAATTTTTTCATAACACAAATCTATTGAATTGAATAACCTGATAAAATGGTATTTTACTTTTCACGATTATCGCGACGATTAAAAATCCGTTCGTTATCATTGAAATCCGGGAAGAAAAGGTCCTCGCGTTCCAGGCCAAGGTAGTCTTGTGTGAATGCATTTACTAATCCGGCGTTTTCGAAATCTTCTAAGGCTTTTAAATATTCGCGACGGGAGATTCGGCGACCAAGAACCGGGTGACCGACGGCTTGATAGCAAGGGTGATATTGTGCCATGAGACTTACCGGGATTTGAGGGTCAATTTCTGCTAAGGCACGGAAGACTCGAGCGCTACCGGAACGACCGTCCGGCAATACCAAGTGGCGCACCAGTAAACCTTTGACTGCCACGCCCTTTTCATTTATAATCAATGGTCCAACCTGTCGGTACATTTCGCGTACTGCCGTAACATTTATGGTGAAATAGTCTTTTAGTCCAGAATATTCTTCGGCCCAGACGTCTTCGCCGTATTTCATATCCGGTAGGTAAATATCAACGATACCGTCGAGAAGCCGAAGCGTTTCGACACGGTCATAACCATTAGTATTGTAAACGACTGGAATTTTTAATCCCTTTTCGATTGCCAAAGCTAGGGCGTCCACCAGAAATGGCAGATGGGGAGTCGGTGTCACCCAATTAATATTTTCACAACCAATAGCCTGGAGGCGCAAATATTCATTAGCTAAATGAGAAATAGAAACAGGATAGCCAATTCGTTCGTGGCTGATCTGGTAATTTTGGCAAAAAATACAGGCGGCATTGCAAGATGATAGAAAAATTGTCCCGGAACCGCCGCGTCCGGTAATTGGCGGTTCCTCGCCGAAATGCGCCAGAGTACTGGAAAGTAAAGCCTTATTCTGCACTTGACAAAATCCAGGCGCTCCATGTAAACGTTTCGCTCGGCATAGTCGCGGGCAAATTTGACAGGGATCGAGCAATTTATAAAGTTCATCGGCGCGTTTTTTTATTTCGATGGAATTTAAGATCGGCATAGATAGCGTGTTATTTTATCATTTTTATGTGTTCTAATTGATTTACGATAATTAAATTTTATTAAAGTTACTTTACTCAGAATAGAAATGGATTACTTTCAGGATGGCGGCTTGGCAAACCGGGCAGAAGGCGATTTCATTGCGCGAAAACATAATGCAATCCAGGCAAGGGCGATATAAACCTTCAGAGGCGTAGCCCGCACCCTGGAAAGCGCCGACTTTTCCATAATATTTTTGGTTTTTTAAGAATTGGTCAAATTCACTTGCCTTACTATAAGTGGCTTGTTCATAAACGGTTTTTTCCCAGGGAGTCGGAATGGGAATTTCAGGAGAAACTAAATTTATCCATTTCAGCGTGGCTGGATTCAATAGGGCGGTAATATTCGGTTCCCATGGCTCGATTCCCATCGGGTAGAGTTCATTATAAGGTGTGCTCGAAGTATAATATTCGTCAGCCAGACCGGCGAATGAATGACCAAATTCATGCACGAAAACATATTCCGGCCAGCCTTTTTGTTCCGGTTTGGCGGCGGTACTGTAGCAGGTAGAGTAAAGATTAAAAATTCCACCACCGCCGTATTTATCCGAATTGAAAATAAAAATGATAAAGTCATAAGGAGCTTGAGCGACGATATCGCGTATAGTTTTGTTATCGAGAGTCAGAACATAGCGATCTAAATCGAGCGCATTATAAGTCAGATCGAAAGCGGTTCTTTTGAATACGCCTTCCCGAGGATTATCAATGCCGGATTCAGGTGAAGGCACTTCCAGGGACCAGACGTTGAATTTATCGGATTCTTCCTTGAAGGGGCTAACGTTGAATAAGACTTCGGTAAAGTGGCGGCATTTTTGACGAAATTGACGCATTTCAGACTTTGGATAGCCTTCCGGTAAAATCAGCAGGTCAATTTTTCGGCTGGGTGGTCCATTGTATATCAACTTTTTCAGCCGGTAGTCGGAGTTAATCTCGTCCCTATTAATAAACCGCGAGTCGGGGTCAACGGCGGTTTTGAAATATTCGATGAATTGATTTTGGCGATCACGGGAAGAAAGCGTTACGATGATCGTTTTACGCGGTAACGGAATCAGGACAGAAAAATGAAAAGTGCGCCAGATTTCCTGAATAGCTTCCTCAGTTGATTGCCATTCGTTAAAAATACTGCTAAAGCCACGGGAGTAGAGCAAAGTTTGACTTTCCGCATCGTAAACGCGGATAAGATGGTGACCAAGATTAAGCGTATCAATCAGGTTGGTCTGACTGCCAGACCAGACTGGACTGGTATAAACAGCATCCAGACTGAAAATACTCTGAGTCTTGGTTCCTGTGAAGTAAAAATCGAGCCGCATAGTTTGATCGAGAAAATAGTCATCAAAGCGCGGACCGGTCGCCGCTAAACTACAAACGCTTAAAACCAGGGTAATTACTAAACATCTTGATCTGTCCATTGGCACTTCTCCATTTTTCTATTGGCAAATTATTTAAGACGACCCAAGATTTCAAGAGAAAGTTTTCGGTGACTTAAGGTAACTAAAATATTTAGAATAAACGGCGTTGATTTATTACATTCAGGCGCTTAAATTGTTCAGGTTTTAGACGATAAATTATGATAACCTTTTTCAACGTTAGTTGCACATTCGGTAAAGATGCTGGGATTAAAAATGTCAACCTTACGATTAACGAAGGAGAATTTGTTTTTCTGACCGGTTCATCGGGAGCGGGTAAATCAACTCTTTTACGCTTGATTTATATGGATTTATTTCCCGAAAAGGGCAAAGTTGTCATTCGTAATTTCGATAGTTCCAAAGTTCGTCCGAATGAAATCCCGTTTTTGAGACGCAAAGTTGGGATGATTTTTCAGGATTTTCGACTGCTTGAGGATCGGAACGTTTACGAAAATGTGGCTCTGAGCCTATATGTGTCCCACTATAAAACTCGGGAAATTAAAAATCGAGTCTATAATGTTTTAAACCAGGTTGGACTGGGACATCGTGTTTACTATAATCCTAAGGAATTATCCGGTGGCGAGCAACAGCGGGTTGCCATTGCTCGGGCACTGGTAAAAGAACCAGTAGTATTGTTGGCTGACGAACCAACCGGCAACCTCGATCCGCGCGTCGCTTCCGATTTGATGAGTCTTTTGATTAAAATCAATCAGAACGGAACAGCCGTAATCGTTGCCACGCATAATTATTCGCTAATCCCGCGGGTAGCAAATGCACGCATAATTCAAGTTAACGAAGGAGAGATAATAAATCCGGTATGACCGTATTCTGGTTTTTAATGAAAGAAGGATTTCGGGGCTTGGGACGGTCCGGCTATGCCGGTGCTTTTTCTATAATAATTATCGCCTTATCATTAATTTTGATTGGATTCGGATACGTTGCTGCCCGGGATACTTTAGTAATGGTGGACAATATTCGCTCCCAGTTTGATATAACGATATTTGTTCATCGTAATGCATCGTTGGATGACCTGGAAAATTTTGTCGAAAAATTAGGCTATTTTAAGGAAATTGAAAAAATTGACTACATCTCGACTGACAGTGCCGCGGCTCAGTTCAAAGCCGAATTTGGTGAAGATATATTTAGTATTCTTGACTATAATCCATTGCCACCTTCATTTACTCTCCGCCTTAAACCTCAAGCGCGCAATCTGGCCAGTATTGAGGACATAGCCGCTCGCATCAGTCAGTATCCTATAGTTGATGAAGTCCGCTACCGGGAAAATTTCCTGCGACTACTGGAAAAATACCAGCGCCTTATCTTTATTGCCGTAGTTACGGCTTTTATTGGCTTGACCTTGATTTCAATAATTTTAGCGTCGAATTCCATCAAAATGACGATTTTTTCCCGGCGAAATGTCATAGCGACAATGAAATTAGTCGGAGCGACGAATAATTTCGTAAGAGCGCCTTTTTTAATCGAAGGAACGCTTGAAGGATTGATTGGAGCCTTACTAGCGGCAGGTGTAATTAGTTTAACTTCTTATATTTTCAATAATTATTTGCAAGGACTTATTGGTTATCAAATAATCGTCAGTTATCGCTACTATATAGGATTGATCTGTCTGGGTAGTCTAATTGGTTTAATCGGAAGTACGCGCGCCATTCGCCGATTTCTCGAATAAATAGTTCCTGAAAATAGTCACAATTCAATTTATTTGGGAATGACCTATCGGAGAATTTAAATTCCGCCGTTATGAAGAATTTTATGATGATAACCAAATTCCCAGAGTATCTGAGTAAAAACTCAAATTGTCAGAAAGTCCGAAAATCTGAAAATACAGGCCGGATAATCGTATTTTTGACTGAGCGAGTATTCAGATCTCAACTGGTATTGGAATTGCATATTTTCGGGCGAATTTTAATATTTTGAATAAAAACTAATGTTAAGGAGTAATGAATCGTGAAAGATACAAATGTCACCCAAAAATCTACCGAAATAAAAAAAGGCGAAGCCCATTCAGCTAAAAAACAAATCAGCGAAAAAGAAAAATTGACTGCAAAAATCGCGGAACTGGAAGCGAAAATAGCTGAATATGAAAAAGCCTTGACCGAAGCTGAAGAAAAATTCCTGCGGCTGGCGGCGGAATTCGATAATTATCGCAAAAGACGCGAAAAGGAGTATGCTGATATAGTCGAATATGCCGGTGAAGAGGTTTTACGTAATATTCTACCGATATTGGATGATTTAGAACGGGCTTTTAATAATACTAGCGGCGATCAATCCTTGCGCGAAGGGTTAGAACTAATTTACCGTAAATTTCAAAAGACTCTGCAAAATTTAGGTGTGGAACCAATTGAATCGGTCAATCAGCCCTTTGATCCCAATCTTCACCATGCGATTATGACCCGTGAAGAAGCTGGAGTAGCGCCGGATATTGTTCTAGAAGAATTTGAGAAGGGTTATAAATTTAAAAACCATGTTTTAAGATATGCCAAAGTCGTTGTAAGTAAATAATATGGCAAAAGATTATTATGAAATTTTAGGCGTCGAGCGGAACGCACAGGCTGACGAATTAAAGAAAGCCTACCGGAAAATAGCTATGAAATATCACCCCGATCGCAATCCTGGAAATAAGGAGGCTGAAGAGAAATTTAAAGAAGCCGCGGAAGCATATGCGGTTCTTTCCGATCCGGAAAAGCGCCGGGCCTATGATCAATATGGTGAAGCTGGACTAAAAGGTACAGCTGGTTTCGGTGGCGCGCAAAGCATGGATATGGACGACATTTTTTCCATGTTCGGAGATATTTTTGGTGGCCGTTTTAGTGGTTTCGGTGGGTTTGATGACTTATTCAGTGAGGGGCGACAACGTTCTACTCGTACCCGTACTCGTACGACACAACAACGTGGCAGTGACCTTAAAATTACAATGCCACTTACCTTAGAAGAGATCAGCACCGGAGTCAATAAAAAAGTCAAAATAAGGCGCCAGGAAGTCTGCTCGAATTGTAACGGTACCGGCGCTAAACCTGGCACTTCGACAGTGACCTGTCCGGTTTGTGGCGGAAGTGGTGAAGTACGAGAAGTCTCTCGCTCATTTTTTGGACAAATGGTAAATGTTCGTCCCTGCTCCAATTGCCAGGGCGAAGGTGTGATTGTCGAACAGCGTTGTCCACAGTGTGGAGGCGAAGGGCGTGTCCAAGGTGTTAAAGAACTGACGATTAAAGTTCCGCCAGGTGTCACTACCGGCAATTATTTGACGATGCATGGCGAGGGTAATGCCGGAGCTCGCAAAGGTTCACACGGAGACTTAATTGTAGTTTTTGAGGAGAAGCCACACGAATATTTTACCCGCGAGGGTGATGATATTTACCTTGACCTTCATATTATGCCGTCCGAAGCAGTTTTAGGAACGGAAATTGTCGTTCCAACTCTTACAGGTAAGGTTAGCCTCACAATTCCGCCGGGCACGCAACCATCCAAAGTTCTGCGACTTAAGAATAAAGGCTTACCGCATTTACAACATCCCGGGCGAGGTGATATGATGGTGAGAATTCAAGTCAAAATTCCCGAAAAAGTCAGTAGCAAGGAGCTGGATTTATACCGGGAGCTACTAAAATTTGAGTCAAAAAAAATAAAAACTGAAAATCGTTATAGTAAGATTCGCTAATCAATATTACATTAAGGAATAATGAAGATTTTTAATTTTTAGGAATAATGATAAATTTAACCCACCAGGAAAAGATGGTTATTCAGTTATTGGTCGCTTGTTTCCTGGTAGGCGCAACCATACGAATCTACAAAATGAGGTCGAATCAAATCAGTGATGAAAAAAGCCGCCAATCAACCGCAGTTGCTGATTCCTTTCGAGTACATACCAGTCAAATTGATGCAGAATACGCCGAGTTGCAGAAAAGTGAACGACCTTCCTATCAATCCCAAAAATCAACTAATATTCAACAAAAAATAAATTTGAATACCGCGACCAAACAAGAGCTCATGTTATTGCCAAAAATAGGGCCAGTGACTGCTGACCATATTTTGGAATATCGCGCTCAGGTTGGCAAATTTAGCAAGATTGAAGAACTCCTAAATGTTAAAGGTATCGGTACTAAAACGTTTGAAAAAATTAAAGGAGAAGTAACCCTTGAGTGACGAAACAGTAAAATTAAATCAAGAAGAAGAAATTATTCCAGAATACAAGCCTACTCTGGTTAAAGTGTTAAATATCGTGGCTTTCATTCTCGCCATAGTTTTGGTTGCCGTTATTTATATTCCGAGTAGGATCTGGAAAGAGGAAAGCCAAATTCGGGAATTAGGTCGTCATAAGATGACAATTCAATATGATGTTCAAAAATATTATAACCAGATGGCTGGAACGCATCAACCGGATCCGATTTTGGCTATGAAGGTAGTCAGTGCGGTTCGCGACAGCACTCGAGCTGACAGTAATTATTATGGTCAAAAGGTGATCAAACTGCCGGAAGGCCAATTTAAACTGGAAGTTCCCAAGAATTTCTATGCCTCTTTTGACACTAATTTTGCTTTTAAATATGAGTTAATTGATACGGTTACTGATACGACCATAAGAGTCACTAAGTGGAATCCGGAACTTATGACTCTTGATACACTCTATATAATCTCTACGATGATTGAAGAAGTAAAAGCTGATCCTAACTTCAAAAGTGTTGTTGATACCGAACTTACTCAACGGGTTACCAGTAATGTTTATTATCGTCGGTATTATCTGACCAGAGATTTAGCTCTGCGACCTATACTGGATACTCCTTACACTGTCCTTAAAACAGAAAAAGGAATAAGAGTAGAAGATCCTCTCAAAACTGTAATCCGTGAACCGCGCTATCTCTTTTTTACCTTTGTAGATTCATCACACGGATATATCGAAAACGGTGAACCTAGTTGGAAGTAAATATTTGACCAAGTCAGAGAAAAAAATAAGATGCTGGCAGTAAGTTTTTCTACGAATTTTGTTAGATATGGCCAGCTTGTTAAAACTGACAATTCCGTTTCAATTGAATTAATCGGTAAAAAAAAACTTCCGTTTAGGTTTAATGTTACTGCCCTAAAAAATCCTGATTTAGTTTCCAACTTAGAATCTCTTTTCTTTAGTATCAAGAATAGCTTACTAATGGAAGATCGGTTTTTAGCTTTATCCGCTCCCTCGGAATTATTTGATATTACAATAAATTCGATTGATCTGGGACTGGAAAATGAAAAAGTAGCAGAGATTTTGGATTGGAACCAAAAACAACGTCTTGGGGAAATCTTTAATAAAAAATTTGTTCAGCATTATTCTCTTCAACCGCTAATTTCTGCAAATAAGCGCGATTATTTGACGATTTCCTATTTTAAAGATTGGGGACGGGCTATTTACCAGGCTTCCCAGCGTTTAGGTTTTATCATAAAAGTATTTGACCTTAATATTTTTAGTGCAGCAAATGCGCTTGAAAATCTTTATAAAGAAAAAAATGGACAGAATTGGGGACTGTGGTGTATAGGTGAAGCCCGGCATACTCTCCTGCTTATCAAATCGGGAGAAATCAGCCAGTATCTAGAATTTAATTTAAACGAAAATGGCGAATATGAAATATTGGCTGACTCCCATCCTGGAGAAGGTGGGGAAAAAGTCGTTTCCCAAATCAACGATCTTAGAAATTTCAGCAGGGAAACAATCGAAGATATTGACAACCTTTATTTCTTTACTTATGATGTTGATTCCGAGTTTTTTAATATGCTTCTGACTTATGATACTAATAATCTGAAGTGTATTAATCCACTCGAGAATTTCAAACCGAAGGAACTTTATAAAGAAGATGGATTAGGCCCCGGTGCTATGAGCCAATTTTTAGACGTGGTGGGATTATTATTCCGCTCTACATTATAGGTCATTATGATAAAAATTAACCTCGCCACTAAACCTGGACTGCAAGAAGAACCTAAAAATATTACGGTTAATGATAACCTTAAAGATATTTTAATTAGGATGTCGGCTACGCCGAAAGAGCAACCGGTTGGTGATCGGATAATAGACGAATCGGAGACTAAACCAGTGCCCGAAGCTTCTAAGGAAGAAGTGAGTACTTTTGCCTTAGAAGAATCCAATTTAGAGATGACAGGACAAGCTAAAACCGAAGAACCTATTCCTCAAACAGTATCCGGAATTTCCGATAAACTTAGGGAAGCCGAAAAAATAGTTGAAAGAAAAGAAAAAGAATATTCTAAGCATTCATCTAAACGCATTATTCTCAATATCGGAATCTGGATATTGGTTCTGGTTATCATCGGTACCGCCGGCTATTGGGCATATTATAAATACTTTAAAACCCAAACATCTTCAATTACAGTAGAGTCCAAAAACGAGAACATACTGCCTACGGAGAAACCAGCTCCGGTGGTAGAGGAAACCCAACCCAGTTCTTCATCTGAAGTGGCTGAAGTAGTCCCACCGAAAGCAAGTCAAATTGATGAAACCTATTTACCTCGTATTTTCGCTGGAATAGCCCGCTGTCAAGTCTTATCCCAATTAGTTGGTACTTTACCGGGTAATTCTCGAATTCAATTTCTGAAATTAGATAAAGACAAAATCAATTTTTTAATTTTTATTGACTCCGAAAATAACGCTCAGCAGGCAAAAACCAAAATGCAAAATTTACCGGGAATTGTATCAACACAAGCGTTTTATATTGAACATACGGCGAACATTCCCGCGCCTGCAGTACAAATGATGGCGATTCTTAATTTGAGAACCGAAAATGCCCCTTCTAGAAATATTCGTTTTTATGATGATGTGTCACTCTCTCAAGTGCTTTGGGCAACCGGGAAAAAGCATAATTTGAAGTTACAACCGATTAGTATCGCCGAACCGCCGGCGCCTAAACCCCGCTTAGCGGAAATTCGCGGCAGTGGAAATTTGGCAGATATTATCAATCTAATAAGTGAATTATCCAGTTTTGATTTGAATTTAAGTATTGAAAAAATTTCGTTAGACTTGAGTTCAGAATCAACATTGGATACCGGAATACTCAATTTTAATATTAGTTCCGTAATCTATCCGCAAAAATTATAGTCAAGATGGTTCGGGTAATTGCCGGTTTGTATAAAAACCAATCTATAATGTCCGATAAAAAAGCTACATTGCGACCAACTCAAGATCGAGTAAAAGCGGCTTTATTTTCAATTTTAGGAGATATATCCGGACTGAAGGTTGCCGATTTATTTGCCGGAACCGGTAATCTAGGAATCGAAGCACTGTCACGCGGCGCCGAGCACTGCACCTTCGTTGATAATAATTGGCAGAGCCTGGCTCTGATTGAGCAGAATCTATCAAGGCTCAAATTGGGACAGAAGGCTGAAATTATCCAAGCCGATGTTTTGAAATATTTAGCAGGCAAACCGGTTTTTGACCTGATTTTAGCAGACCCACCTTACGAATACCCGAATTATGATGAACTGCTAATGTTGTTCAGTCAATTGCAGCCCGCTACCCGTATTGTCCTCGAAACCGATTGTAGATTTGGCCTGCCTGCAACTTTTAAACCGCGGGAAATTAAAACTCGCAAGAGTGGCGATACTAATTTGAATTTCATAAGGATATAGATGAAAATAGCAGTTTACCCCGGCAGTTTCGATCCAATTACTAATGGTCACTTGGACGTACTCAAACGAGCGGCATCTTTATTTGACATAGTCTATATTGCCGTAGCCCGCAACCTTCAGAAACAACCGATTTTTACAACGGAAGAAAGACTGGCATTGATTCGAGGCTGTACGAGCGAATTTGAAAATGTCAAACTGGATAGTTTTGATGGATTAGTAGTCGAATATGCCCGCCAGGTTGGAGCGGAGGTAATTATCCGCGGCTTACGAGCTCTATCTGATTTCGATTATGAATTTCAGATGGCGCTAATGAACCGCCATCTGGATAAAAAAATTGACACGGTATTTCTAATGCCTCATGAAGATTACACATATCTAAGTTCTTCTATGGTGCGGGATTTAGCCAAATTTGGTGGAGAAATAAGTAGTTTTGTGCCAGCCAATGTCGAGGCGGCACTCTTAAAAAAGTTTAGGAATTGAAATGAAATTTATTGAAGGAATCAGGTTCGAAGCCCAAAAGAGTAAGAAAACAATAGTTCTACCAGAAGCACACGATGAACGTATTTTAAAAGCCGCCGAAATTCTGGAGAAAGAAGGACTCGCGCGGGTAATTTTAGTCGGCAATCCCCAGAAAATCAGTCAACACAGTCGTGGAATTGATGTCAATCTCGACTCGATATGTGTCTATGATCCTGTCCAATATGAAAAGATGGACGAATTTATCAATACCTATTATGAAAAGCGGAAGCATAAGGGGATAACCCTGGAAAAGGCTCGTACTATTATGTTGAATCCGACCTTTTTCGCGGCTATGCTGGTCGAAAAGGGTTTGGCGGATGGCTGTGTTTCGGGAGCCGATACGACTACCGGTGATGTCCTGAAAGCCGCCCTGCACATCATCGGTGCTAATCCATTTAGCCCTACAGTTTCCAGCGATATAATTATAATTACACCTGATGAACAGAAAATCTGGAGTTTTGCCGACTGTGCCGTGATGCCCGACCCGACTGCCGAGCAGCTGGCTGATATAGCCATTGCAACGGCGAATACTCATCGCAAAGTCGTTAAAACAGAACCGATTGTTGCCATGCTTTCCTTTTCTACTAAGGGTAGTGCCAAGCATGAAATGGTGGATAAAGTCATTCAGGCTACTGAAATTGTGCGGGGAAGATGTCCTGAATTAAAAATTGACGGTGAATTACAAGCCGATGCGGCTATCGTACCGAAAATCGGTGCTAAAAAAGCGCCCGGTAGTCCCGTTGCCGGTCAGGCTAATGTTCTAATTTTCCCGGATCTTAATGCCGGCAATATTGGATATAAATTAGTTCAACGTATTGGCGGTTGTGAGGCTATTGGACCAATCATCCAGGGCTTAAAAAAACCGATGAATGATCTTTCTCGGGGATGTAGCGTCGAAGATGTCGTCAATGTTACCGCAATTGTCTGTAATCTAGTTTAAAAATGGGATCGAAAGATATATGCCTACTTACGAGTATAAGTGTGAGAAATGTGGCTACGAATTTGAACAATTTCAAAAAATGAGTGCCGAACCCTTAAAAGTCTGTCCTAAATGTGGGCAGAAAAGTTTGATGCGTAAAATTAGTGGAGGCGCCGGTTTAATTTTCAAAGGCTCCGGTTTTTATGTGAATGACTATGGTAATAAAAACAAAACTGAAAGCCCAACAAAAAATATTCCGGATCATAAGAAGCAACCAACTTCCACTCAAAAAACAGAAGAAAAAACAACACCGACACCGGCACCCGCTAATAGCTCCGACTGAATTTGTATTCAGAAAGAGCTAAAAATCAGTGCTTAGGTTCAATAATATCTGATTGTTCTCTTTGGGAGTCTTTTTCTTCTTTTTTACGGTAAAGAATTGCCAGGGGAATAATTATCAAATAGCCGATTAAAAGTATGATAGGCGCCACGGTTAACGAACGGAAGCTGTAAGTTTCTCCCGTAGCCATACAAATATATCCGACTATTATTACCGCAATTCCAATTGCAAAAAGGAGATAATTAATCTTTGTGAAAGAGAGATCTTTTATGAATTTCGCCGATTTTTCTTTGGGTTTTACTTTTTGAATAGTTTTTACTTTTGCCATAACTGCCGAAATTTATATGATTGTTGGTGATTTTGCAACGTGTAAAACTTCGTCTCAATTGAAAATTTATATTGTTGTAAAAAATTTATCGGTAGTTAGATGAACTATTTTTTCTCAATTTAACCTAAATCTACCGTTGACAAATGAACGTTAATTGCGTAGTTTTTAATGTGGAAAAACTAGAACCGCCGATGAACTCATATTTAGCCCACTGGTGGCACGCCCGGGAAAATGAAGAAGTCGAGTGCTTTCTTTGCCCACGGCACTGCCGCCTGAAAAACGGCAAGAGTGGTATCTGTCGCGTTCGGACTAATGTTAATGGGCAACTGATTTCAGAAGTATATGGCAAACCGATTGCTATCCATATTGACCCAATCGAAAAAAAACCGTTGTATCATTTTCAACCAGGAAGTCGAATTTTTTCGATCGGTACAGCCGGATGTAATTTGCAGTGTGAATTCTGTCAAAATTGGGACATTTCCACTGCGGATGGCCGGAATGGAAGGCATCGAATTGTCCAACCATCTGAAATCGTTCAGTCTGCAATTGATAATCAATGTGGCTCGATTGCTTTTACCTATAATGAGCCGACGATTTTTGGCGAATATGTAGTTGATATTGCTAAATTAGCCCGCCAATCTGATCTCAAGACTGTTATGGTTACCAATGGATACATCACTCAACCGGCTATCGAAGATATTTACCCGTTGATTGATGCCGCTAATATTGATCTGAAATCTATGAATGCTGATTTTTATCGCGAACGTTGTCATGCTGAACTGGCACCGGTTCTAGAGGCAATTGTAGCTATCCCGAAGATGGGAACTTTCATCGAATTGACGACTCTCTTGATTCCCGGGTTAAATGACACCGATAGCGAAATGCAAAAATTATGTGACTGGATTCTTGATAATCTGGGAAATGATACGCCTTTGCATTTTTCGGCTTTTCACCCGGCTTATAAAATGAGTAATTGGCCGCAGACCGCTAAAGAAACTCTCGACCGAGCACGGACGATTGCAGCACGCACTGGCTTACATTATGTTTATGAAGGTAATGTACTTACCGATACCGAATCGGATACCATCTGCCCGGCTTGCGGCCGAGTTTTAATTAAGCGAGGATGGTACTCGGAGGTGACAAAATCTCTGCAAGGAGATCATTGTGAATGCGGACAAAAAATCCCGATTATTTGGTAAATCGTGATCAGTTTTAATAAAAAGGAGTAGAATAAGATGTTAACTCGATTGACAATTGAGTTAGAGCGCAGTGAACTGCTGGAATTCCGCCAGGCTTTACAACAGATGACTTCCAACCAACCCGTTGTGGAGATTAAATTAAACAGTGTTATTCGAGGAGTCTGTCGTCAGATAATTAAGGAAATTGATCGCTGGGAAGATATTAAAGAAGCAAGATGGTAATCCGATATAGAAAAACATTGATAATTAAAATGGTATTTGTAAATTAAATCTCGGTATTTTAAAGAGAACATAGTAGGTATGATGGAAAATACAAGGGTTGATTTTGGCAATGAGGAAGGTCGCAAGAATTACCTCAATACCAAATTTGATGATTTATTTCAGGGTATAAATAACCTCTATGGCAAAGAGCTAATGGAAGAGTTGTTTCAAAGAATGGAAAAGACCATCGCTATTTTTCATCAAGATGTCGAAAATTTGATCGAAGAACTAAAATCAAGTGAATTGACCAGTGAGTCTAGCAATACGATTACAGAAAAATCCGATAAACCAATAACGCCATCCGAACCTCACTCTTTTATGGAAAATGAAGATAATGACTGGGCAAAACATCTCAGTTAAAAATATTAACAATAATTAAAGATACAGGAGACATGAATGAAAGAACTGATTAAAACCATAGCTTTAGTGCTGGTAGTAGTAGCGGTTGTCTATTTTTTCTTTGAATTTGAAAAAGTAAACACGCGCCTGGACGTTTTGAATGCCCGTGATTCTACCTACAGCGTAACCATCAATGATTTTGATCATAACTTGAATGATCTCAACTTAGAATTTATCGGACGGGGAAAACATATTCAGCAATTTCAGAAGTCGCTGAAAAGTATGAATTCACGATTAGACAGTGTAAACATGGCTCTGAGTGACAAAATTGAGGAAACTAATACCAGTATCGCTGAATTGAAAATTGATGTTGATTCTCGGTTTAATGGTATGAAGTCCAGCCAGGATGAGATTAGTGAGAGACTCAATAAGTTTCAACGCGAAACCCAGCGCACTTTGACTGATCTGCAGACCGCTGTTACCCGGATGAGTCGGGAAATGAGTGATCTTGACAAACGGATTAAGATCCTGGAAACTCCTCCCGCTCCGGCTAAAAAATAAACCTTGGTAATAGTTAAAATCTTGTAGGAGGAAGAGATGAAGAAGTATTCATGTATCTTTTTGATGGCTCTTGCTGCTACAGTATTGGCATTACCCGTCTATGCCGGCGGGAAAGACACGAAAAAAGTCGCTCAAGATAAACCGGACTCGACTTCTCTGACTGTTAGTATACCAAAGCAAGTCTCTTCAGGTAAAACCGATGAAATGATGACAGCGCCTGATCCATTGCCATCTACAAAGGAGACAGCTGCTATACCCGAAACAACTACAGTTCCAGAAGAACCATGCCCGTGCGTCAAAGAAGCAGAGACTTCGGCTAATGTCTTAAAAATTCTTATTTTCGATGATATATTTTTTAATGCTGATGAAACCGAAACTCCAAGCCTAACCTTTAACTCCAATTATTTAATTACCCTGAATAAAGTAGTGAAAGCTCTCAAGAGCAATCCGGAAATTAATATTCGGCTAAAGGGTCATGCAATGAATACAGACCCAAAATCCGGTAAATCGAGAATGATGTCTCAGAAACGGGCGATTACAGTAGGTAAATTGATACTTGGTCTATTTCCAGAAGAAGAGAAAGAAAGCATTGCCAATCGAATTGAAATCGTTCCCGTCGGGGCCGATGAAATGCTGATTGAAGGTGATAATCAAGTAAAAGAACTGCTGAATCATCGAGTTTCAATTGAATTATTCATTGGGGAAGTGAATGAGCCAACTTTGGCGGATTTTATGTTTCATAAAAAGGAATCAGAATCGAGGGTAGTCAGTGTCGCTCCGCAACCAGTTCAACAAACTAAACCTGCAAGACCCAAAAGCCGATCGGTATCCCAGGAGGGACTTTATGAAAACGGCAACATTTTTTTTAAACAGAAAAAATACGAAGACGCCATTAATGCATATACGGAATTCATCAGCATTAATCCACAACATCGGCTAGCTGATAATGCCCAGTGGTGGATCGGTGAATGCTACTATTTTCTCGGTGATTATACCAGTGCACTAAATGCGTATCAAAAGGTATTTGGGCTGGGAGATGGAAATAAATCGGCTTATGCTCAACTGCGGATGGGGTATTGTTATAACCGAATGAATCAGTTAGATATGGCTATAAGTGCCTGGGAAAAAGTTATCCGAGATTACCCCGACGCTGTTGAAGAAGTTACCAAAGCGAAAAAAGCAATCCAGGTATATTCCGGCAATATAGATCGAAACTAAACAAATATCTTCTTTTTATTAGCTATTATCGTGAAATCAATGAATCCTAATATTACATTGATACGGAGTAATTTTGATAAGTGATTTTTGTGCCGAGAGGGGGAATCGAACCCCCATGGACCGAAGTCCGGTGGATTTTGAGTCCACTGCGTCTACCTATTTCACCACCTCGGCAAAAAGCGCCCTAAAATTAACTCTTTACAAATTAAAAACAATAAAAAAGTAAACATAGGGGGCAAATATGGCAGAGTTTAACTACCGTACTATTAACGAAATGTTTGTAGGCATAACGGATAAATACGCTGACCGGCCGATGTACAATTATAAAAAGGATGGAAAATGGCTGGAACTGACTTTCTCCACAGTGCGAGACCGGGTCGAACAAATTTCTGGCGGATTAAAAGCATTGGGTATGAAAGCTGGTGAACATATCGCTATTATTGCCCACAATAGCCCTTTATGGTCTATGGCCGATTATGGTATAGCCTGTTCCAAAGGAGTCGTGGTGACTATTTATCCGACTTTGACGGCCAAACAGGTCTGGTGGATTGCCCGGCATTCTGACTCTCGTTTCATTTTTTGCGGTGATCGTGCTCAAACTGAAAAAGTGATTCCACTACTTCCCGAACTTCCTGAGGTGGAAAAAGTAATTGTAATGGATGATACTAAAATTGATCATCCAAAAGCTATTATGATGAGTGAATTGATGCAAATGGGTGGGGAATACCGGAAGCAGAACCCGGATGCTTTCCTCGTAGATGTTCGTAATACCAAAGAAAACGACCTACTGACCATAATTTATACTTCCGGTACGACCGGCGAACCCAAAGGCGCTATGTTGACGCATGGTAATCTCACTTCGAATATTGCTGGTGCGCTACAAATTGTCGAGGCTAATGAGGATGACAACTTTTTGTCATTTTTGCCACTTAGTCACGGTTTTGAACGTATGGCGGGGCATTTTTTGGCAACGGGTTCGGGAGCGTGTATTAGTTACGCTGAGAGCATTGACACCGTAGCCGCTAATATGCTGGAGGTCCATCCGACATTGATGGTCGCCGTTCCGCGTTTTTATGAAAAAGTCTATGCCACGGTTATTGACAGTATTTCTACTTCCTCGAAAATTAGCCAGAAAATCTTCTGGTGGGCAATAAATGTTGGCAAGAAAGCCGCCTCGCTAAAAAGTGAAAATCGGAATCCTGGAGCCGTTCTAAATAACCAGTTAAAAGTCGCTCAAAAGTTGGTTTTTTCTAAACTGTATGAGAAAATCGGCGGGAATCTGCGGTTTTTCGTTTCCGGTGGAGCGCCGCTCTCTAAGGAAATTGCTCAGTTTTTCCAAGCCGCGGGAATTCCCATTCTCGAAGGTTACGGCTTGACAGAAACATCACCGGTTATTTCCGTTAATCCCCTGGCAAAATGCAAGGTCGGAACAGTTGGTCCGAAACTCCCTAATATCGAGGTGAAAATAGCTCCGGACGGCGAAATTCTCACGCGCGGACCACATGTTATGCTGGGCTATTATAAAGACGAAGCCGCTACGCAGGAAGTCCTGGACGCGGATGGCTGGTTCCATACCGGCGATATTGGAATGATTGACGAAGATGGTTATATCACCATTACCGATCGTAAGAAAAACATATTAGTGACTTCGGGTGGTAAGAACGTTGCTCCCCAACCGATAGAAAATGCACTCGTCACTTCCAAGTGGATCGAACAAATTGTAGTTATCGGTGACCGACGTAAATTCGTCTCGGCTTTAGTGGTACCAGCTTTTGTCAATCTAGAAAACTGGGCGAAAGATAACAATCTGCAATATAACAGTCGGGAGGAGCTGATTGCACTTCCAGCCGTTAAGGAATTGTATGATCGCGTGATAGCCGAATCTATGGAAGGCTTCGCCCAATTCGAGAAAATTAAAAAATATATTCTGTTACCGTCAGAATTTACAATTGAAAGTGGGGAACTGACGCCGTCACTGAAAGTAAAACGTTCGGTAGTTGAAAAACGTTATGCGGATTTAATTGAATCAATGTATCAGGAGGCAGAAAGTTAAGTGAGTATATCCTATAAAGATGCGGGTGTTGACATTGCTGCCGGTGAACAAGCCGTCAGAGAAATTAAGAATCTAGTAAAACAGACTTTTTCACCCAATGTATTAACTGAAATTGGCTTATTTGGTGGCTGTTTTGCTTTTCCGGTAAAAGATTACCGCCAACCGGTTTTGGTAGCCAGCACCGACGGAGTCGGAACAAAATTAATCATAGCCAATCTGCTCAATCGGCATGATACGGTCGGGCAATGTTTGGTAAATCATTGCGTCAACGACATTTTGACGACCGGGGCGCACCCTTTGTTTTTTCTGGATTATATTGGCACCGGTCAGCTAAAACCGGCAACAACTACTGAAATTATTAGAGGAATATCTCTAGCCTGTCAAGCCAATGGTTGTGCTTTAATCGGCGGCGAAATGGCGGAAATGCCTGATATTTACCAGACCAAAGATTACGATCTGGTCGGGACGATCGTCGGAGTAGTGGAAAAGGATCAAATGTTAGTCGGTCGAGTTGGGAAAGGTGATGTTCTGCTCGGGTTACCCTCTACTGGTTTGCACACCAATGGCTATTCCTTAGCCCGCAAAGTGCTCTTGACAAAATATTCTGTCACGGATTATATCCCGGAGCTAAATGCGACCATCGGCGATGCCCTGCTGGCAATTCATCGCTCCTATTTAAATGCGATTGAGCCGTTACTGGCTGATCCGGATTTACATGCTTTGAGTCATATTACCGGTGGTGGGATTATCGTTAACACTAGCCGCGTTGTCCCTGAAAATCTGACTTTGAAAATCAACTGGCAAGCCTGGGAATGGCCGCCGCTTTTTAAATTCATTCAAAAAACCGGTGAAATTGATGTAGAAGAAATGCGCCGAGTTTTCAATCTTGGGATTGGGATGATAATAATTTGTGCCGCATCGGCTGTTGATAAATTTTGCCAAGTGTTACTGAAAACCGGTGAAAAACCGGTTATACTGGGCGAGATTTGCTGAAAATTTATTCATGTTAAGAAAAATTCCTAAATCTATCTCGATAGCCGTACTGGGCGCTGGCAGTTGGGGCACAACGGTTGCTATTCACCTTTATAATAAAAAGTTGTCAGTCAAGCTCTGGGAATATTATCCGGAAAATGTAGCCTATATGAATAAAACCCGTCGGAATCCGCTTTTAGAAGGCATTCCGATACCGCGCGCGATTCCGATTTTGAATGATTTAACTGAAGCTGTGAAAAATACTAATTTCCTGGTGCTAGCGGTGCCGTCGCAATCAATGCGCTCTTTGCTGGAGAAATTAAAAGGGCTGATCGAGCCGGATACAGTTATCGTCAATCTTACCAAAGGAATCGAACAAAATACCCTCAAGCGGATGAGTGAGTTAATTGCTGAAATTTTAAATCACTCGCCGGAAAAGATTGTTACCTTGCATGGTCCCAGTCATGCCGAAGAAGTTGCGCGGCAAGTTCCAACGGCGGTCGTAGCCGCTTCGATTAATGAAAAGTCTGCTCAGCTGGTTCAGGAAGTATTTCGTTCGCCATATTTCCGCGTTTATACTAATACCGATATAATCGGAGTTGAAATCGGCGGAGCGGTCAAGAACGTTATCGCGATTGCGGCCGGAATTTGCGACGGAATGAGATTAGGTGACAACGCGAAAGCCGCTCTGATGACACGCGGAATTATGGAAATTGTACGCCTCGGATTGCGAGTTGGCGGTCGCGAAGAGACCTTTGCCGGATTAAGCGGTATCGGCGATTTGATCGTTACCTGTAACAGTCAGCACAGTCGTAATCGCTACGTCGGCGAAGAAATCGGCAAAGGTCGCAAACTGGACGATATTTTGAACGGTATGTCAATGGTTGCTGAGGGAGTCACGACTTGTTTGACCGTCCACCAGATGGCTGAGCAATATCAAGTCGTAATGCCGATTTCGGAGGAAATTTATAGAGTCCTTTTTAAAAATAAAGACCCGCAATCAGCTTTGTGGGATTTAATGAACCGCGATCCTAAACAGGAGCGGCATTCACTTTCTAAATATTGATGTCTTCGCTAAAAAGATTACTACTTTTATCCGGCTGGTTAATGACTGTCGCAATGGCGCAGGAACTACATACGCCTGCGGCGCAACCGATTTCAGGAACGCCATTTTTATGGAATAAATATCCGGAAGTTGTTTTTCATCATAGATTAGCCAGACCGGTAGCCGGTGATACTACCTTCTTTATTCGTAAAAATGTCGAGGACAATTCGGCTGAATTTATTGAAGTTTCTTTTATCCGTTTGATTAGTACCGCTGAAATTGAAATATATGCTGAGAAAGCGGAATTCGACGCCGGGCGAGTTACTCAGAGTGATGCCGAACAGGTGCGCGATATTATGCTTTACTATACGCCGCAAGGCTCGATTAATGCCGAAAAGGGAATTTATTCCAACGAAATTGATATATTTGGCGAATTGCCGGATAAAGACCATAACGGTAAACTCTTTGTGCTGTTGATTGACGTGCGTGATAATTACGAGGCAGGGAAATCCGATACCTACATAGCCGGCTATTTCGACCCGCTCGATCAGATAACCGGCAAAGGCAATTACGGCGAAATTATTTACATTGACACTAATCCGGCTGATGCCAAGGACCTGGGCACACTTTCAATCGTAGCTCATGAGCTTCAGCACCTGATTCATAATTTTTATGATTCAGATGAAGATGTTTGGGTAACGGAAGGGCTTTCGGAACTATCACCGCGCTTGCTGGGTTTACCGGTGCGCTCCTTTGCGTCGTTTTTAAGCGAGACCAATTGTTCGTTAATGGATTTCGATGGTTCGATAGCCGACTACGCTAAAGTCGGTTTGTGGACGTATTATATCTACCAGCGCTTCGGATTAAATGTGATTAAAAAAGTAGTTAGCAATAAAAATAACTCGTTTAGCGGTTATGTTGGGGCTTTATTATCCATCGGTTACAACGTGACGGTCGCGGAACTATTGCGCGATTGGTTTGTCGCCAACCTGCTTAATGATCCGACAGTTGGCAATGGACAATATGGTTACGGCGGGGCGGCGATTTCGCCAATATCATCGCACTATTTTCATTCTAATTTTACCGAAGGTGAGCAGATTTCGTTGGCGCTCAATCCGGCGGCGGCGGTTTATATCCAGTTTTATTCCGGCCAAAATATCGAGTTTGTGATGAATTATCAGTCATCTTACAGTTTTGGATTGGCAGTGATTAAACATTCCGAGACGCCGGAAGTAACCTTCGTAACCTGTAATGGTACCGGAACTTATCATTTTTCTGATGAGACCTTTGGCAATGATTATTCTAAACTGACTATCGTTCCCTATTGGCCGGCTGAGATTGCGGCGGATGCTCAGGTCAATATATCTTACTCAGCAACCGGCGTCGGGGGCTATGCCGAATCCGAATTGGAATACGACGGCGGTTCGCTTGATTATTTTATTCTATTAGAAGGCGCCGAAGCCGCCGAGAAGTTCGATTTAAATTTATCTGATGCGACTCTGTCTGCCATCAAAATATTGACCTATGATTCCAGTCCGGTTACGATAAATATCTACAGCAATCTGGGCGATACACCTCTACTAACTATGAGTGATATTATTCCTAATAATCAGGTCTGGACAAAAATCATTCTCGATACCCCAATTGACCTGGCTGATTTGAGTTCATTCGCAATATCAGTCACCAGTTCGGAAAATTCACTCGGCTATAGTTCTATGCAAGACGGCTATGGTCATGCTTATGTCAAACCTGATGAAATATTTTACGACCTCAGCAATTTTACTGTGACAGTCGGTTCGGAAGTAGTTCTGCTTACCGGTAATTGGGCTATTCGCGCTATCGTTTCAGGAAAAATCGTCATTCCTCCGCGGATTATCCTTATGCCGGATAGTTTGCGGTTCTGGCATGATGAATATACCCAAACAGTTCGGATTAGCAATGGCGGTACCGAGGCACTGGAATGGGAAATTTCCGCCGAATTGCCGAATTGGTTGAAAATTGAACCACTTTCCGGCACGGTGAATTTTGGGAGCGCGGAGATTGCGGTAACGATTGACCGTAATTTACTGACAAGTGGTTTTCACGAAATAAATATTCCGATTACCTCGAATGGCGGCGATGAATCGCTCTTTATTAGTGTTTTGAAGCGGAACGCTTCAGCACCGCAATCTGCTCTCATCCCCGGTGAAATTTTATTCAGCGAGGGTGTTAGTCGAATTACTTTACCGGTTTTAAATATTGGCATAGGTTCCAGCCCATTTATTTTCTGGTCGGAAGAAGCTGGTCTGGATTTTTTACCGTCGAGTGGGTTCGTTACGGTAGGTGATACAATTAACGTGGAAGTATTTCTGGATCGAAGTGCCGCGAGCGATAGCATTTTAGCATTTTACTTTTTCGACGGAGTGGATACTCTAACATATAAGTGCATTTATCAAGGCTGGCAAGGAGCGTCCGAGACTTACTTCACCATCCTGAATCCTTTTCCAAATCCATTTCTGCCCGGTCAAAATCCCCTGATTTATTTACCCTTCCGATTGACTGCGGAGAAACCAGTCACGGCTCTAATTTTCAATGTCGTCGGGCAGGAAGTTTACTCCGAAAAAATCAATAATCCGAAAATCGGCTTGAATGTCTGGACCTGGGACGGCCGTAATCAAAAAGGCAATCCAGTCACCAGTGGAGTTTACTTCATTGTTTTTCGTCAGGGTGAACGACGGGCGCGCCAGAAATTGCTATTATTGAGATAATAAACGAAAAGTTCATATTTAGATGGATGCACCGAAACCAATTTAGTACCACCCGCGACAGGTCGGAAAATGGTTTGGTATATTTCAAAGTGAAAAAACGGAAATGCAATTCTCCCTGGGTTTTTGGCTCAGTCTATTTAATTTCCTGCAACGACTATATCAAAAGTTGTACTATCAACATTACTCCAGTTTCTATCGCTGACGATCATTCTTTCTTACTGTAACCAGTCTCGGTCTGCCGATGTCTAACGCTTGGAAAATTTGCCCAAACCAATTTAGCCCCACCTATGAAGAGCCGGAAATTGGTTTGGCATGTCAATGAAAGAATGTTCTTAGTTATCAATCTCAACTATGAAAGACAGGCAATTGAGTACGTTCAAAAAAGAATCAGGAGAATTATTCGATTGATTTTAAGGCTGTATTTTGTAAGTTCTTTAGAAATTGGATAATTTTAGTAAGATTTTATGCTGGATATAACTACCAAAGAAAACATTATCTTATACCTGAGTCAGTGGATCGAAATTGTCCGGATAGAAGATCGGGATAAATATCTGGTTATCGAAGGGCATCAGCGAGATGCAACCTCTTTACGTAAAATCGCTCACGATTCACGTAATTTGATTCGCTCGATCAAGAAAACATCCGCTGGTTCCGTTGACCGTTTTATTATCAAACCGGGTGGAACTGAAAAACGGATTCCGACCGTTAATCTGGTTTTGTTTTTGATAACGATTTTGACGACTCTTTTAGCCGGGGCGATGATGGAAGGAGCTAATCCGTTTGCTCATCCGCTGGATTTGCTGAAAGGTGGCCCTTTTAGTCTGACTCTGATGATAATTCTTGGCTTTCACGAAACCGGGCATTTTCTGATGGCGCGAAGGAATCATGTTGATGCGACTTTGCCTTACTTCATTCCTGCTCCAACGCTTATTGGCACCTTTGGGGCTTTCATTAAAATGCGGTCTCCAGTGACAAGCCGCCGAGCATTGGTAGAAATTGGGGCGGCTGGGCCAATCTTTGGTTTTCTGATGGCGGCACCGGCTTTGTTCATCGGCTTGAAGCTTTCCAAAGTAGTACCTTTAGCCGGGACAGTCGGTATTCAACTTGGTGATTCTTTATTGATGAAAATTGCCTCGGCTTTGGTTTTTCCCAATCTGGAAGCGGGGCAGGACATTTTGCTCCATCCGGTTGGTTTTGCGGCTTGGATCGGAATGTTGGTGACAATGTTGAATCTCTTACCGATTGGGCAGCTGGACGGCGGACATATCGCGTATGCTCTTCTGGGGAACAAATATTCCTATGTCGCCTGGGGCGCGTTAATCGCGACATTAGCACTCTCTTTTGCATCGCTTAATTGGTTAGTGTGGGGGCTGCTAGTGCTATTTTTAATAAAAGTCAAACATCCGCCGATTTATGACGATAATTCTCCGGTAACATTACCCGAGAAATTAATCGGACTGGCGGCATTAGTAATCTTTATCCTGACGTTTATCCCCGTTCCATTTAAACAATAAAATTGAGCCAGATTGATGATAGTATGAAACGTCTATGTAAAAAGTTTAGCCAATCACTGAAGAAGCCGTTGGTTTATATACCTATGATATTACTATTTTTAATTGCAATTGTGTGTTCGGCAATTTTAATGACTCCACTGAATTTGAGCAATTCAAGTCAGATTATTACTATTCAGCCCGGTGCCAGTGTCCATGAAGTAGCCACCCTTCTATCTGAAAAAGGCATTATCAATAATCCGGAACGATTTGTCATGGCTACTAAAATGATGAGAAAGGATCGAAAACTGCGGGCTGGTCGTTTTGATGTAAAAAGAGCTTTCAACTATTATGAATTGATCAAAACTCTCAGCGATTGGGAAGTCGCAATGGTACTGGTTACTATTCCCGAGGGCTTACGTGCTCGTGAAATTGCTAAGTTGCTCGAAAATCAGATTGGAATTCCTGCCGACGATTTTATGAAAAAGGTTATGGATTCCAATTTTACACATACCTTGGGAATCGAGGCAAATAATCTGGAGGGATATTTATTTCCTGATTCTTATGATTTACTGGAAGGTGATTCGCCGGAATATGTTATCCGCCGGATGGTGGAACGTTTTAAAGAAGTCGTCAATGATTCGGTGCAAGCAGAAATTCGTCGCACCGGCTACACCCTGCACCAAATTATCACTTTAGCCTCGATAGTGGAAGGTGAGTGTCAGGTTAATTTTGAGCGGCCGATCGTGGCTTCGATTTACTACAATCGTCTGCGTAAACGGATTCGTCTGGAAGCCTGCCCGACCATTCAATATATAATTCCGGACAGCCCACGCCGGATTTTAAGAAAAGATCTGAACATCGATTCGCCTTACAATACTTACCGGTATTACGGTTTGCCGCCAGGACCTGTCTGCAATCCTGGCTTCAAATCTATTCAAGCCGCGATTTACCCTGCTAAAACCGATTATCTTTACATGATTTCGAATGGCGATAGTACCTATACGCACACTTTTACCGCGAATTATGAAGAGTTTCTAGATGCCAAAAGAAAATTGCAAAAAATTCGCGCTCAGAATAAACTTATTGCCGATGAGGATTATATCAATTGAAGTCGCTTGAGGGCTTGAATCCGGAACAATGCCGTGCGGTAGAGTTTTGTGACGGGCCTAGCTTAATTTTTGCCGGAGCTGGGAGTGGGAAAACCAAAGTTCTGGCGCATAAAGTCGCCTATTTAATCGAGAATAAAATCGTTGCTCCCCAAAATATTTTGGCGGTTACCTTTACTAATAAAGCCGCTCGCGAGCTACGTGATCGAGTCGAAAAATATATTGGCAAGAAAGCGGGGCAGGTCAATATCGGCACTTTTCATTCGATTTGTGCTCGTCTTCTCCGACGTGAAATAGAATGTCTGGGGTATTCTTCGAATTTTACAATATACGATGCCGAGGATCAGCTCAGTCTCCTCAAAAAAATCATTAATGATCGTTCTATTATTCTCGAGTCCACCAGTCCCAAAAACGTCCTGAGTAGAATTTCCTATTTGAAAAATCATATGATCGAACCGGAAAATTTCAGCGCTCGACCTGGATTGATGACCGATCGCTTTGTAACCGTGCTCTATCCCCTTTATCAAGGGGCCTTACGCAAAGCGATGGCTGTAGATTTCGATGATCTGCTGATTCTGCCGCTTAAAATATTCCAGCAAAAACCCGAGGTTTTGGAAAAGTACCGGGCGCTTTATCAATATATTTTAGTTGACGAGTATCAAGACACCAATCGTCCCCAATTTCTCTTGATCGAAGCGCTGGGTAAAAAACATCAGCACGTCTGCGTAGTTGGTGACGATGACCAGAGTATCTACAGCTGGCGTGGCGCTGACATTCGCAACATACTCAGTTTCAATGAAATATTCCCGCAATGCAGGGTTTTCAAACTCGAACAAAATTATCGCTCGACTAATAATATCCTAAAAGCCGCTTCGGCGGTTGTCAGCCACAATAAACAGCGCGCCACCAAAACACTCTGGTCACAGAAAAGCGATGGCGATTTATTAGTTAAGCTGGACGCCGAGACGGAATACGACGAAGCCGCTCTGATTGCCAGCTGGATTCAACGGGAAATTTTACAGAACAAACGTAATTTCAAGGACTTTGCTATCCTTTATCGAACGAATGCCCAAACCCGAATCCTCGAAGAGATTTTACGACGCAATAACATTGTGTATGTCATTGTCGGCGGCGTCCGCTTTTACGAGCGCAAGGAAATTAAGGACGTTTTAGCGTTTTTCAACGTCATATCCAATCCCCATGATGACATAAGCTTGAAACGAATTATCAACCTACCGCCGCGTGGAATAAGCAAAGTAACCGTTCAGCGTCTTGAGGAATTGGCTTTAATTAAAAAAATTTCGTTATTCGATGCTATGTCGTTCGCCGATGAACTCGATCTTGCGACGCGGGCGATCGAATCCGTCAAAAAGTTTTACAACCAGATCAACGATTTACGTTCGTTACGCAATTCATTGTCCTTTGAGGAATGGGCGCGGGTTGTCATCGTCAGCATCGGCTTGCGGAACTATTACAAAGAAAGTGAAGGCGAAGAAGCCACCGAAAGGTTAGCCAACCTCGACGAATTGCTCAACGACATTTCGGAATTTTGCCAGACCAACGACAAGCCATCGCTGGAATCTTATCTCGAAAATGTTACTCTGGCGACTTCGATTGACGAATGGGAAGACACCAAGAATGCGGTAACGCTGATGACCTTGCACGGGGCCAAGGGTTTGGAATTTCCTGTAGTTTTCATCTGCGGATTAAATCAAGGCTTATTGCCGCTCGAACGCGATTTGACTCATGAAGCGCTCGAAGAGGAACGGCGCTTGTTTTATGTCGGATTGACCCGCGCCAAGGAAAAGGTGTTTTTATCATCTTCTCACCAGCGTTTGCGTGCCGGTGAAGTCGCCTACTCCTCGGAATCAATGTTTCTCAATGAAATCCCGTCGGAATTGATGACTACCTGTGATTTTCGGGAAAGTGTCATTTCCAGTAAACGCCAACCGCGAACCGGTAGTCGTTCATCTGATCGGAAGATCAAAAATACTTTTGAGCGGGTTATAACCAATCCGATCTCAATGTCGGAAACCACTTCGAACTTAACTGAGACAACTCCTACGACCGGTCGAGCTATCGAGCCCGGTACTTATGTTTCCCATAAAATTTTTGGCACCGGTCAGGTGGTCAATATTGACGGTGTGGGCCAAAATGCGCGCGTGACGGTGAATTTTCGTTCCTGCGGTCGCAAAACGATCGTGGCGCGTTTTCTGAATATCAATTGATTAATTATTAGACAAGATTAACTATACACATCCAAACAATAAATTAGAAACGAACTTTATTAATTCGTTAGATAATTCTCCGAGTTCTTTATAGTCAGGGGGTTTTCTGCCACTATGTACCAAATTACTTCGCACTTCGTAGCAGTATGTGAAAAATTTTGGTGCAGATAGATTATAATATTTTTTATTTCCAAGTTTGCCTTTAGCCAATTCTCTACCAGCTTGACCAATGGACTTTAATTTTAACCAAGATAATGAATTTATTATTGATTTTTTTTCATCCGGACAAATTTTATCGTTAGAATTTGTCATTTTGATAATATTATTGACATGTTCGATTACTTCTTCGGACCTTGGTTCACAAATAATAAGGGTCTCTACTGCCATTACTAATAAAAGAAAACGTGACTCTGGTATTTCCTCAAAAAATGATGAATTAAATAATTTAATTGATAAAAGTTCCTTATCGGTAAATTCTCTATATTTATTTTTTGACTCTATTAATATATCCACGAATTTTACAATTGGAGTATGTACTTGTGTGGTAATTTCTGGTGTTGCGAATTTAGGATGAGGTAATGTTTTATAAACTTTAAGTCCCAATCCTCCTTCAAGTAATCTCTCCACACAGAATTGTCTTCGAAAATGTTCTAGGCCATCTTCTGTAATATGAGCTGAAGGTCCTTTGATACCATAATCAATACCTATTCCTAGTTTTACAAACGAACGAATAATTGAATTTAATACGCTTTTACCTTCTTCTTCAGCCTCAGAATAACTATCGAACCCATCACCTACAAAAACATATTCACTGGATTCACTGAGATTTTGATCTTCATGAAGACTTCTTATTGTAATAGGGTGGAGATTTTCATTTCCATTAATGTAGTAGGAAGATTCATTACATATTAGTCCAAAATCTTTCGGAAATTTTATCTGTATTCTATAACTATATGACATTTTTCTTTAATGTACAACGTATATATTAGGCGCCCTGTCCATCTTTCATATTTTTCCAGTTAATATTAAAACCTTATTTTTATCTACCAACTTCATCATTTTAAATTTATTCCGGTTTATTTTATTTGTCAACAAACATCTTGCAGGAGTTCCCCCCAGTTTTGGATTATATGGTCGCAAAATTTACTACCCCTATGTGGTTGAGTATTTATAAACAGGATTTACAGGATTTAGCCTAGCCCAACCAATTTCCGACCCGCCGCAGGCGGGGCTAATTTGGTTTCGGCGCATCTTGAAAGCTAAATGTTACGGAATTATGCTTTTCTCTTTTTCTGTAATTGCCAGTAATATTTTTCGAATTCGGTGTTTAAATCGCTTACCTTACCCTGACTGGTGATCATTTTACGTGCCAGGCAATCGCAAATTTCATTATAGAGATTATTGCTATGTCCCTGAACGTATTGCCAGGTGATTCCGGGGTGGTTCAGTTTATCCAGTTCAAGCCAGAGTTCCTGATTTTTGACCGGTTTCTTGTTTGCGGTTTTCCAATTTTTCTTTTTCCAGCTGGAAAGCCAGGTGGTAATGCCGTTGCGCAGGTATTGGCTATCAGTGTAAATAATGGCGTTTTCACCGGGTTGCAATTGTTTCAAGCCGTTGAGAGCCGCGATGATTTCCATCCGATTATTAGTCGTATTTTCTTGATAACCAGCCAGGACTTTGAGCAATTTATTTTCATTAAAAATTAGAGTTGCCCAGCCGCCGCGGCCGGGATTTCCCGAACAGGCACCATCCGAGTAAATGATCTTCATCTATTCGTCCATTTCCGATATTATGTCAACCGGAGATAAAGTTTCCATTTTGACTACCTTTTCATTGTCGAAATAAATCTGTAATTCATTACCATCCGGATATAAGTAAATCCACAACTCATAAATCCTTCCACCGCTGGCTTCTAAGCGAGTTTGCGAACCCGGTTGCCCGAGAAGGCTTTTTATCTGGTTTGAATTCATCCCGATTTCGGGTTTGGGAGTTTCCGGCGGAGGGTTGAAAGTTTTACTTATTGATTCCTGGACTTTTTGTTTGGCGTCTTGCTGTTTGAGGTATTCGATGCCGGCTTCTATGCTTTGAATATGGGGAGCAGTTAAATAATGAATATCCGGTCGCAGAGCAGTCGCCTGACTGAGTGATTCCAATGCCAATGCGATACTTTTCTTATCCACGGAAAGGTTAGCGTCATTGATATAACCGTCAGCGATTTGAATCAGGTACGGTTCGACACGATTCCGAATAGGTGGATAGTATTGAATGGCACGATCGAAATACTCGATGGCCTTTTCCCAATAGCCGTATTCGGTAAAAACCGCTCCACGATGGAAGTAAATCTCACTGCGATAGCGATGGAGCAAGTCGTCGCTGTTAGGTATATCGAGCATTTCGATTTCATTTAATAACTGCTCGGCGTCATCAATGCGATTATTGGTAATCATTGCATTCATCGAATCAGCGAACTGCGTGATCATTCTCTGGTAATTACGATTTATCCGCGCTAAAAGGGTAGTGTCCTTAGTTACTTGCGCCCGCGCTAAATGTTCAGCGGCTTTGGGATAATTGTGACGGAAAATGGAAAATTCCGCCAGAAATGCTTCTTGATGAGGAATTCGCTGGTCACATTCCTTGATCATCCGGCGGGCTTTAAAACGACTCGGATGGTGGGGATTATCGGCGATGAATTGCTCAAAGGTCGCTTTAGCGGCGATAAAATCATAGGCCTGATAGAGAGCTTGGGCGTCGTCACCGAGGCTCCGACCTCCGCCGAGATTAGAATTGAATGCCAGAGAAATCCCTACTGAATTAAAATTAATTTTCTTAATTGGGCTAATTTTGTGAGGGTCATCTAAATCTCCGAAATCGCTGGTCGTATATCGGATTTCTATGCCGTAACCTTCTTTTAATTTATACCCGACACTGCCTAGGAATTTAAATCCCAGCGCGAAAGAGTAAGTATTTCCTTTTTGATGGAGAAAATAGTCGTTAGAATGAGTTTTATAGGCTGAGCCGAAGGCTTGGCCGTAACTTACCGTTAAGTAATTGTAAAAATTCGGTGCCCATTGATATATTATCGTTTGGTTTAGATTGAATTCATAGATTCGGGGTGATAAAAACAGTTGATCTCTGCCTCCCGGCATCCGTTGTGGCCAGGTTGCGGGGAGTTTTTGTTCCGATAATGAGTAGGCGTATTTGGCGCCTATCCCAGTTTGGAAATCGAGTAAATTTTGCGGCACAATATAAACCAGCCAGTTGAACTTCATCAAGTCCAGTTCGAAACTGTTCATACTCCGTTCCCAGGTAGTCTGATAGCCGTCAAAGGAAATGCCGGTGGTATCGAATAGAAGCGGCTGACCGTCAAATCCGAAACTCTGTAAGCCGGTTTTAATTTCAAATAAAGTCAATTTAAGTGGTGTGCGATATTCGATTGGACCGTGAATAGCATCCACGATCTTGAAATACCATTGTGCGGATAGGGTGGCGGTCAATATAAAAATTATTAAGACACATTTTAGGAATCGAGCCACAGGTAGAAAATAACAATACAACGGGAAAAAATAAAGAGGATTGTCAAAAGAACCGGTTTTTATCAGTCGAAACTTGTTAGCGGCTCAGGCGTATAGTAAATTTATTATGATTGTTTTCGCGAAAGTCGAAGGAAAATTGAAGAAAATTAGTCGAACATTGATCGTTATTTTATTGGCGGTCATAACTCTTACAGCACAGAACAAAAACCTCTATGGAAAATTTACGATTGCTCGTCTGAAATATGATGGTGGCGGCGATTGGTACAGCAATCCGAGTTCGATTCCCAATCTGCTGAAATTTCTCCGCGAAAATGTCAATATGGACGTCGCCTCGGACGAAGTGCGGGTCGGCATAATGGACAAAGACTTTTTTGCCTATCCTTATCTTTATATGAATGGTCATGGCAACGTGCGTTTCAGCGATGAGGAAGTCCTGCGTCTCCGCCAGCATTTGCAAAACGGTGGTTTTTTGCATGCCGATGATAATTACGGTATGGATCAATCCTTTCGGCGTGAAATCAAACGCGTTTTTCCCGATAATGACCTGGTGGAATTGCCGTTCGATCATCCGATTTATAACATTTTATATAAATTTCCCCACGGTTTGCCCAAAATCCACGAACACGATGGTAAGCCACCGCAGGGACTGGGAATATTTTACAAAGGTCGACTGGTCGTGTTTTATACTTATGAGTGTGATCTCGGCGACGGCTGGGAAGACCCGGAAGTCCATAATGATCCTGAGGAAAAACACCAGGCGGCACTTCAAATGGGCGCCAATATAGTCTTATATTCGTTGATACAATAAAAATGAGAAATAATCAATTCAGCTATAACCAGATCGAACGCAAATTAAACGACTTGCGACGCCAATTTGCGCGGCATGTTTTACAGGTCGGTCTGCTGAAAGTTTTATTGTTGATTATAATCGTGACTTTCTTAATTGTTGTCGTCGAAGGTTTTCGCTATTTCAAAGGTTCCGTCCGCAGTGACATTTTATTTTTTACAGTTGGATTCAGTCTGATTTTTCTGGCGATTCCAATTGTGTATTATTTCCAAATAATCCGGAATCGAATTAGTGCTTACGATGATTATCACCTGGCACGCCGGATAGGCGCCGACCAGCCGGAAATCAAGGACGATTTACTGAATGCATTGCAGTTAAGAGAGTTGCTGAATAAAGAGACACAAGGTTATTCGAGTGAACTGATTGAGCAAGCTCTGGAGCGGATAGCCCGAAAAATAGAGCCGCTTAATTTTGATCGGATAATACCATATCAGGAAGTCCGGAAGAGTTTGCGTCATCTGGCAATTGCGATTTTTTGCCTTGTAATTTGTATTGCCTCCAGTCCCGCATATTTCAAAAATAGCACGGAGCGACTTTTGCACCCCAGAATCGAATACCCGGTCAAATTGCCCTTTTCTATCGAATCAACCCGAGCGTCATCGGGGGTGCTAGGTGGCGATTCGGTAACAATCAGCTTTCAGTGTCAGGGACGATTTCCGCAATATTTAACGCTTGACCTTCAGTATCCGGATTACACTCAGCAAGAGATTTTAACGGTAGATGATTCCGGACGGAGCCAATATCTGATCGAAAATTTGCGCTCTGATTTGATTTATAGCGCTTATTATCAAAATCGTTCGCCGTTCAAGCCCTGGCGCCGAATCGGAACTCCTCCCGATACAATTCGAGTCATCAACCGACCTGAAATTCTCTATGTCAAATCCCGTTTTATTTATCCGGAATATACCGGACTTCCGGCTCAGACTCAGGAAACCAAAAGCGCGGAATTTAACTTGCTGGCTGGCACGAAAATATCTTTAGAAATTCGTATAAATAAAGAAATTAAAGAAGGCCATTTATCCTTTGCCAGCGGGAATGTCTTAAATTTGGCGACGAATGGTGATCGCGCTCGTGGAGAATTCATCGTAAAAAATGATGACCAGTTCGAAATTATTGTAGCCGATGAAAAGCAAGTGACAAATATTAATCCTATCAAGTACCGACTGAGCGTCATTCCGGATGCCTATCCGACTATCACTATGCTCAGCCCGAAAAATGATCTTGATTTAAACGCCGATATGGTAATTCCACTCGGTATTCGGATTAGCGATGATTTCGGATTCACCCGCGCCGCTATTCGCTACCGTGTGATAAAAAAATATGCCGATTATCAGGAAAATGAAACGGAAATAACATTCCCACTCGCAAAATTGAATATCACCTGGCAGGAAGTATTTTATCCCTGGCAAATCGGCGAACTTAGATTAGGTCCGGAAGATGCAGTCGAATTCCGGGTTGATATTTATGACAATGATAATATTAGCGGCCCCAAAAAAGCCAGCACCGACTGGCTAATCGCCCGCTTTCCATCACTCAATGAACTTTTTAGCTCGGTCAACGAACAACAGGATGAAATTTATTCCAGTAGCGAGGAAGTTTTAAAATCTCTGGAAACAACCAAAAAGGTTCTCGACGAGATTTCCCGTGAATTACTCAAAAAACCGGAACTGAAATGGGAACAGAAAAAGCAATTAGAAGAGGAAATGAAAAAAACTCGCGAAGCCGGTGAAAAAATCACCAAACTTAGTGAGCAACTCGACGACTTGATTGAGAAAAGTCGTGAGAATCAACTCTTCGATGCGGAAACATTGGAAAAATTAGCCCAGGTGCAGGAAGCATTTCAGGATATAATGACACCGGAAATGCGCGAAGCACTCGATAAATTGCAAGCCGCTATCGAAAAAATGGATCCAAAGGAAGTTCAAAAAGCTCTGAATAATTTCAAAACTTCCCAGGAGCAATTTTCGCAGGAACTCGACCGCCTCCTGAAAATCTTTCGCCGGATTCAGATTGAGCAGAATATTGATGAGTTGGTTAAGCGCTTTGCCGATCTAAGCGAAAGGCAGAAGCAAGTGGCTGACGAATTGAAGAAAACAGCGCCAGATGATCAGCAAAAATTGAGTGAGTTGGCGCAAGCTGAAAATGCCATTAAAAATGATACTGAAATCGCTCAGGATATTATGAAAAGAACTGCGGCTGATATGGCAGAATTTCCAATGATGCCGAATAAGGAGCTTCAACAATTGATAGATGAAATGCAAGCGATGGATCTACCGCAAGAACAGTCTCGAGCCAGCAGTGCCATGCGCAAAGGTGATAAATCGCAAGCTGAGGAGTCAGCCCAGAATTCCCAGCAAAACTTGCAGAAATTGTTAGAAAGAATGGAAGAATTTCGCACTGAATTTCAGAGGCGGAATATGGCGGACGTTATGACAGACTTCCGTCGGATTTTGAATAAAACAATGCAATTATCCTATCGTCAAGAAGAACTCACCGAGGAGATTAAAAACACTCCGCGTCAAAGCGATCAGATTATGGATATAGCCGTTAAGCAAAGTGAAACTCGCCAGAATTTGTCCCGCCTGATTTCCGATTTGATTGATTTGTCGGGTAAAACTTTTGGCATTTCCCCGCGTATTGGCAAAAACCTCGGTCAATCAGCTAATAGTATGAATGCGGCTATCGCCTATATGGAAGAACGAGATCCGGGACTGGCGGCACTTTCCGCTGAAAATGCCACCGCTTCGCTCAATATGACGGCTCTGGAACTGATGGCGGCTATGCAAGAATTACAGAAGAGCGGTTCGGCTTCCGGTTTCGAAAATTACCTTCAGCAATTGCAGGAATTGGCTGGTATGCAACAGGGTTTGAATGAAGAAACCCAGATGCTGGGATTGGGTTCTCCCGGTGATCAGGGAACTCTCCAGCAATTAGCCGCTCGCCAGCAACAAATTCGCCAATCACTCGAAAAATTACGCGATGAAATGCAAGGGCAAGGTAGCACTAAACAGTCGGGCGATCTCGGTGGCATTGCCAAAGATATGGACGAAGTCATCAAAGACCTCGAGAATAACCAGGTTTTACGCCGCACGCTGGAACGCCAGCAGAGAATTCTCTCCCGACTCCTGGATGCTCAGAAATCTCTGCGCACTCAGGATTTTAAAGAGGAACGCCAGAGTAAAACCGGTCAGGAAATCGTTCGCAAATCTCCTGACGGTCTGCCGTCTAACCTGGGCGAACGGCGCACTCTTTTACAGGAAAATCTGGAAAAAGCTCTCCGCGACGGGTATTCCAGAGAATACGAAAATCTGATTCGCCGTTATTTTGAGGAATTGAGTAAGGATTCACTGGAATGAAGCTCGGACGGCGTTGGGAATCATTAACTTTGTTAATATTTTGGGTTACGACTTTCGTAGCCGCTCAACCGGTAAAAGTCGTCTCGCCCGAAGAAAACCTGTTGAATTCACGTTTTAATCAGGCTCAACGTCTGGAACGAGAAGGTCATCTGACGCAAGCTGCTGAAATTTACCAGGCGTTGGTTGATGCCCGACCGGCTAATTATTTGTATTATAGCAATTATGTCAACCTGCTTTTCCGTCAGAAAAATTTACCGGAGCTCGAACGAGTCATTACCCGTTTTATTCAATTGAATCCAAACCACGAAAATGCCGCTATCAATCTCGGTAAACTTTACTATGTGCGCGGTGACAGCGCCGCGGCCTTTCAGGAATGGCAGAAAGCCATCGAAAAATTTAACCATAATATTTCCTTTTACCGTGCTTTATTCAACGAGATGGTCGGCTTGAAATTATATGATGAAGCTGAACATTTGATTGCTCAAGCTCGTGCTCATTATAAACAACCGGATTTATTGACAATGGAATTAGCCAATTTGCAAATCGCGCGGGGGAAATATAATTCAGCCGCTCGTGAACTTTTACTTTATGCTCGCGCTAATCCGCGTTATTACAATATGATTGCCGGGCAAATTTTACGTTTCCCGACCGACTCGACCTTGTTTATCCAGATAGATTCCTTGCTGAGGGCGGAATTGTCGCTTTTGCCCGATCAGGCCGCTCTGCATCGCCTTCGGGCGGATTTTCTTTTTAAAAATGGGCGTTATAATACGGCACTGGAGGAAATTTTCCAGGTTGAGGCCCTGACCGGTAATCGTGGAGATCAAGCCTTGGCAATGGCAAAAAATTTAGTCCAGATTCGGCGTTATGAACTCGCCCAGGATTTTTATACCAAAATTCTGGCGAAGAAAGAATTGCAGGGTGTTGCTCCGCAAGCTTTGCTCGGATTAGCCGAGGCGTTCGAGAAAACCGTGCTGGAACAGACTACGGCTGAACCGTTGCATTATTTTTATTCCGGTAACCTCTTTTTCAATACCGACTTTGTCCAGCAAATCAATCAGGAACAATCGAGTTTGCAGAAAGCCTTTGCCATTTATGATTCTTTAGTTGCCAATCAACCCAACAGCGTCTATTCCGCCCGGGCTTTGTATCGGCTGGCTGATTTGCGTTTTCGGGTAGTGCGTGATTTTGACGGGGCGCTGAATCTACTGCGCCAGGCTCAGAATATTACTCGCGACCGGCAATTGAATTTAAACTGTGCTTTACGAATAGGTGAGGTGCAGATTGCGCGCGGTGATCCCGATGCGGCTATCAAATATTATCAAACAGAAATTGCGCGATGGGAAGGAACGCCGGGCGAAAAGGATTTACGAGTTCATCTGGCGCTGGCTCAATTTTTGGCGCAGGAATTCGATTCGCTGGACGTCGAGTTGAAAAATTTAATACCGTTGTTGGGTCCAAAGCATGCATTGTTTAATGATGTCGTTGGCTTCGATGGTTTTTTTCGAGCAAATTACAGCGAGACCGACGCCACCGGAAAGAAAGCTTTCGGTGAATTCGCCAAAGCCGAACTACTTTTGCGCCAGAATAAATTGAGTGAAGCCGAAAAGGTTTATGCCTTTATTTTGCAAAATTATCCTCAAACTCCGATCATTTCAGCCGCTCGATTTCGTTTAACCCAGATTCTTTTACAGTTTGATCGTTATAGCGAAGCCGAGGCGACCGCCGAACCCTTTTTCGCCTCTGAAAATGAGAATGCCGATCAAGTTGCTTTTATGCTGGCGGAAGTCGCCGACCGTCGTGATGCTAACTACCAAACTGCGGCTTACTATTATGAATTAATTCTTGAAAAATATCCCAATTCATTTTTAATTGATAGTGTTCGCAAGCGTTTACGCGAACTGCAACATTTGTCAGACGTAAAAAAAGAAATTTAAACCGAATGAAACGAAGCCGACATTTAGTTGTATTTATTGGACTGATTTTAATCCTGGCGAATCTCGGTTTTGCCCAAAAAATTCTGATTCCGATGGATCTAACCCAGAGCGATCACCTGAAAGCTTACGGCATCGTTTACTGGAGTTTGAAACAAGGAGTAAATGTCGAGTGGTTGTTGAATTATCGAGGCGGTTCTTTTCTTCTGGATAATTATCCGGGCATTGTTAAAGAGCTCCGTTTACGGGGAGTTGCCTATGAGGAAGTGAATGCCGCTCAGAACTTGCAAATTTATGCGACGATTGAAGAGAATAATATGGACGTTGTATTATTAGAAAAAGCCGCTAAAATTGCAGTTTATTCGCCACCTAACAAACAACCTTGGGACGATGCCGTCACCTTGGCTCTGACTTATGCCGAAATTGATTACGATGTTCTCTGGGATGAAGAAGTGCTGACGGGAAAATTGCCGGAATATGACTGGCTTCATTTGCATCACGAAGATTTTACCGGACAATACGGTAAATTTTACGCGAGTTATCGTAATCAAGCCTGGTATCAAAACGAAGTCGCTGAGAATGAAGCTATGGCGGCTAAACTTGGCTTCCGTAAAGTTTCTGAAGAAAAGAAAGCTGTGACGCGCGCAATAAAGCAATATGTCAATGACGGCGGTTTTTTATTCGCTATGTGTTCAGCTACCGATGCTCTGGATATAGCATTGGCGGCTGAGAATGTAGATATTGTCGCCGAAATTTATGACGGCGATCCGGCTGATCCGCGTGCCAATGAGAAGTTGGATTATTCCAAGTGCCTGGCGTTTGAGAATTTTAAATTGTATCTGGATCCGATGCTTTATGAATTTTCAGATATTGATATTCCGCCGAGCTTTCAAGCCGTGGCACCGGGCGCCGAAGCCGATTATTTTACCTTATTTGAATTTTCAGCGAAATGGGATCCGGTGCCAACAATGTTGACTCAAAATCATGTCGGAGTAATTAAAGGATTTATGGGACAGACAACCGGATTTCGCCGCGATCGGATTAAAAAATCGGTTGTCGTTATGGGTGAAGTTGTTAACGGTGAGCAAGTGCGCTATATCCATGGCAATCATGGCAAGGGAACTTTTACCTTTCTTGCCGGACACGATCCAGAAGATTATCAACATTTTGTTGGTGATCCGCCTACCCGGTTGGAATTACATAAAAATTCACCAGGTTATCGGCTGATATTGAATAATGTACTTTTTCCATCAGCCCGTAAGAAGGAACGTAAAACTTAAGATAGGAATGAAAATTGAAAGAAATTATTTTAAAAACCAATCGTCGTATTGAGCTGATTGACATTACAGCTCAAGTGGCTGAAGCTGTCCGCTCCAGTGGAATCCGGGAAGGAATATGTGTCGTCTATTGTCCACACACAACTGCCGGTTTAACTATCAATGAACATGCCGATCCAAATGTCGCCAGCGATATCGTCAACCGCCTAAGTAAACTGGTGCCCCACAATGAAAATTACGCCCATATCGAAGGCAATTCCGACGCTCATATCAAGTCAACTTTAACCGGCAATAGTGTCCAGCTGATCGTGAATAATGGAAATTTGTTGTTAGGCATTTGGCAGGGAATTTTTTTCTGTGAATACGACGGACCGCGCAACCGCCGAGTCTGGGTGCAAGTAAGATAAGCGTTTTAAATAACTAAAGAATAAATAATTCTGTATAAAAAAAGTCCCGGGTGACCCGGGACTTTATAAGATGATGATTAATTACTATTCATTCTTTTTCTTTTTTACAACACTTCTCGTGTCCCCAAACAGCAAAGGCAATGGCGAATAGTAACATCGTTTGAGTCAGGCTATTCCAACTCGCGGCACAGAACAGGATCGAGTGGCCAACCAATTGGGTGATAACTCCCATAAGGAAGGTCAGTATCCCCAGAACACCTGAAATCAACACTAAATTCTTCATAAAATCCTCCATATTAGTTCTTTTAAAATACCCTGCTAATTTTAATAGTGTTTTATCACAAAGTCAATTTTTTATTTTTAAAATATTTGTGGCCATTAGATTTTTGTCGTGATTTTTAACGACTAGAGCGTGTCAATTATCATTTTTTAGGGTGGTTTCTATTTTATTCAATTTAAAAACAATCTCTTGTTAAGGTCAGTGACCCACTCAAAATAAGGTTAGATTAGTTTCGGATCGTTGGATGGAGCGCCTAAATCAGTCATAAACTTTCAGATTGTTTAAGTAAACACGATATTTTTATTGTTAATTTTTTTAAAATAATTCATATTTAACCTAAGAAATATTGAAGTGATGAGTCGGAGACGGAAATCAATAACAAATTTAATTCTGATCTTTCTTCTGATTGGGGTTCTTTTTTATTTACATTTTCGCAACCTTAGATCAAAATTAAATGAATCCAAAGCCAATGTTCAAAAGGAAAGGATTGAACAATGAAATTAAAAAATGAACGATCAGTTTTAGTAATCATTGATGTGCAAACGAAACTCTTATCGGTTATGTACAATTACCCACTCTTACTCGAAAATCTTAAAAAACTAGTCCGTGGTTCGCAGATTCTGGATATTCCGATTATCTATACTGAACAATATCCAACCGGGTTAGGGCCAACTCATCCTGAAATTGCCTCGTTATTATCAAATACTCCACCGATTATAAAAATGGCATTCAGTTGTTGCAGTGAAGACAATTTTATGAATGAAATTCACAAAATTAACCGCGATCAAATTATCATTTGCGGAATTGAATCCCATATTTGTGTTTACCAGACCTGTCGGGATTTAATTGATAAAAAATTTGAAGTGCACTTGGTCACCGATTGCATCGCGAGCCGTAAACCGGAAAATACTCAACTAACGATAAACAAATTGCTGGCTTATGGAGTTCATCCCACGAGCGTCGAGATGGCACTCTTTGAAATGCTAAAAGATGCCTCAAATGATGCCTTTAAGCAAATTGCTAAAATCATTAAATAAAGGTCATTTCAATGAACATTGAACACATTCAAAGCGAAATCCGCAAACAGAAAATTGATGGCTGGCTTTTTTACGATTTTCATAATCGTGACAAGATGGCTTATCATATTCTCGGTTTAAATCCGAATATGTTCGTCACCCGGCGCTGGTATTATTTCATTCCCGCAGAAGGCGAACCAATCAAGCTTGTTTCAGCGGTTGAAGCATCTAAAATTGACTCACTTCCCGGCGAAAAAATCATCTATCGCAGTTGGGAACAGCAACATAATAGCCTTCGTGAAATATTAAAAAACAGTCGGCGAATCGCGATGCAATATTCACCGAATAATAATATACCTTACGTTTCGGTTGTTGACGGCGGAACGATTGAATTAATTCGCTCAATGGGTGTTGAAATTGTTTCTTCAGCTAATCTTGTGCAGATATTTGAAGCTGTTATTGATGAAGAAGGCTATCAATCGCACTTGCGAGCAGGCCAGAAAGTTCAGAAAATTAAAAATGAAGCCTTTGCCTTAATCAGTTCGCGAATAAAAGAACAAAAGTCCATCACCGAATTTGAAGTTCAGCAGTTTATCGTTAAACGTTTCGCCGAAGAAAATTTGACAGATGACAACGAGCATCCGATTGTAGGTGTCAATGATCATCCTGCCGACCCGCATTTTGAGCCGAAGGTGGAGAATGCTTACACAATAAAACCGGGAGATAAGGTATTGATAGACCTCTGGGCGCGCGAGCAAACCGAACGGGCTATTTATTATGATATTACCTGGTGCGGATTTGTCGGTCAGAATCCGCCGGCTAAATACGTCGAAATTTTTAATACCGTAGTGTGTGCTCGCAATACAGCTCGCGATTTTATCCGTCGCAAATTTGCTGACAATCAGCCTTGCTACGGTTATCAAGTTGACGATGTCTGTCGAAATGTAATAAATGAAGCTGGTTATGGTGATTATTTTGTTCATCGCACTGGACATTCGATAGGACATTATGTGCATGGCAATGGCGTTAATATTGACAATTTAGAAACGAAGGACGAGCGCGAACTGGTGCCTGGCATCTGTTTTTCGATTGAACCGGGGATTTACCTGCCGGGCGAAATGGCGGTGCGCTCGGAGATAGATGTTTTCATCACGAAAGACCGGGAAGTAATCGTCGCTGGTGATGAACAAGACCAGTTGTTATTATTGTAAAAGAGAATATTGTCTTTAAAAATTTAGATTCAAGAAAAAAAGGTTAATGGTTTCATTAACCTTTCTTATTAAATAATTTGAGCCAATTCATCGAAAATACTAAATGCTTCCTGTGCATTTTTGCTCCGAACCAATTTTTCCCGAATCTCGGAGACATGTCCAAAGCCGCGCAAATACCAGCGATAGAACTTTTTCATTTCTTTATGAGCTACGGTTTCTCCGCGATATTGGATTTCCATTTCCAGTTGTCGGCGGCAGAGTTTAACTCGTTCAGCGGGTGAATCATAGGAAATTGTCGGTTTATTTTCCAGTAAATCTGCAATTTGGCGGAAGATCCATGGATTTCCAAGTGCCCCGCGCCCGATCATAACCGCGTCACAATTGGTTTCAGTGAACATTCGTAAAGCGGCGGTGGGCGTAAAGACATCGCCGTTACCGATAACAGGTAAACTGATCTTTTTCTTTATTTCTTTGATAAGTGACCAGTTGGCCGGATTACGGAAACCCTCGACAGCCGTGCGCGGATGAATTGTTATAGCCTTAATCCCGGTCTGTTCCAATCGCTGGGCAATTTCAACGGCAATAATGGATTGGCGATCCCATCCGCTCCGCATTTTTATCGTAACCGGAAGCGATACTGCCTCGACGACAGCGCGGGCAATTTTTTCCAATAAAGGAAGATTTTTCAATAGTGCGGAGCCGGCGTTTTTTTTAATGACCTTGCGGACCGAGCATCCGGCATTGATGTCAATAAGGTCAGGATGAAATTCATTCTCTATCAAATTGGCGGCTTCTGCCATAACGACGGGATTGTCGCCGAATATTTGCATACTAATCGGTCGCTCGAAGTCGGAAAAACGTAAATAATCATAAGTTTTTTCCGAACTGCGTACCAGACCGTCACTACTAACAAATTCGGTACAAACCAGACCGACACCATTCGCTTTACAAATTTGGCGAAAAGCCTGGTCGGTATAGCCAGCCATCGGCGCTAAAATCAGCGGTGGGTCAATAGAAACCTTGCCGATAGTCAAAGCGGTGACTTTTTGAGGTGAATTCATAATTTCCTGTTTAGTCTCTTTTGTCCATTAACATTTCATCCAGACCATCGTCAACCGTTAAAAATTTTGTTTTCAAAAATGAACGGGCTAGCGAAATATCTAAACTTAAATCGCGTGGTCGCGGCGCTGTTAATTGATGTTCGTCGTATGGAACGGCTTGGATAAAAGTCAGGGGTAAGTTTAGCTTGCGGCAGAGTTTTTCGCCGAAAGCGAACCGGCTGATGCGTTCCGGACCGCCGATATGTATTATTCCACAAAAATGTGATAAAGCTAGCTCGATTAATGCTTGAGCGGCATTCGTGACCACCAGCATACTGCGGTATTGATCGTTATAAAGTTTCAACGGTGGTAATTTCGGTTCCTTTTTGCGCTGTAGTAGCTCTCGTAGTAGCCATTCTGAATTGTAAGCACGCGGAAAAATTCCGCGACCATACATCAAAGCCAGACGAGCTACGACCGTATCGGGATTATTTGCCATCGCGAGTTTTTCGGCTTCGTATTTTGATTTGCCATAAACACTTAACGGATTAGGTCGGTCGGTTTCCGAATAATTACCTTTCTGACCATCGAAAACCATATCGGTCGAGACATAAATCAAACGGGCATTATTTTTATGACACCAATTGGCAATGCGTTCGGTAGCGATAACATTATTTTGTTTGGCAAAATCCGGTTGATTTTCACATTGGTCGGGATTAGCCAAAGCGGCGTTATGAATTACAATAGCAGGCTTAAACTGTTTGAGGACAACGATGATCGAACTCGGCGAGGAGAGTTCGATTCGCTGAGTCACGACTCCTTTTAAACTAAAAGGATAAGTCGAATATAATCCGAGCGTTCGGAAATGATGAGCCGCTAAATTTGCAATATGTCCACCTAAAAAACCGCTAGCGCCAGTGATGATTAATTTCTTCATTTCTTTGGCCAGATTTTAAGATTCAAACCGCCAATTAGATCATCAACGTCAATTAATCTTAAAAAAGGTAAAGGTAGTTCCATTTTCATTGTGATGCTGTGTTATTGATTAGATTAAGATAACGGCGGTCAATTACCCGATAGGACGGTTGGTAATTTTCTATATATTGCTTTGAATGATGAATTACCGGGTAACCGGCTTTTTTAATACTATCGGAAAAAGTGAAAAAATCAGCCCGCGAAATAGGTAATGAGCCGTCAGCAACTAATTTTTCGACGATTTCCCAGCGGCGAATGAATCTTGAGGAATCATCTGGAGATTTAGAGACCGAATTTAGGACTGAAGTGACGATTTTTGCGGTTGGTATTTGCGCGGCTTTACAGCGTTTTAAATTCAGGCGAACATATTTACCGGAAGGAGTGATATTTTCGAATAATGGAGCGCTCGGATCCGGTGCAATATTCCCCAGTTCGTTTTCCAGATCGTTTGATATTTGGATTGAGTCGCTACCTAAATGCGCCGGGCCAAAAGTCCCTTGATAGATTAATTTATATATATCTGCCGGTTGCATTTCCGGATAGTGATTCAAGTTTTCTTCGATCAGTGCGCGCCAGCCGGAAGGTTTATCGTCGCGATTTTGTCCAAAAATGAAAAATATTAATATCAATACAGCTGAAATAATCAGGATGTTTAAGAAGAAAACGGATATAGTCAAATTTGCCAGTTTATTGGTCTTTTGATTTTGTATCTGGCTCTTCTTTGATTTCTTTAAACTTGGCATCTTCGATTTGACTTTTATCAATGTTAAGAGTAGGATTTGGTTTTTTAGGTTTAAAGTTATTCCGCTTTGGTGGGCGCGAATTGCGTGGTTTGACTATTTTCCAAATCAGGTAAAAGACCAGGAAAAGTAATAATAGTCGGAGCATTATTAAATTTTCTTTACCGGATTGTAATAAACCGTTCCACTAATCGGTTGCTTGATTTCCCGGATCAGTTCGTTCAGATCGTTTTCATTATTGACAAAGTCAATTTCATTAGTATTGACAATAATTAGCGGGCTGTCCTTGTAGCGGAAGAAAAATTCGTTGTAGATCTGGTTTAGGGAATCAATATAGTCACGATTTATTGATTTTTCGTAAGAGCGACCGCGCTTTTTGATATTTGCCATTAGGCGGTCAGTGCTGGCTTGTAAATAAACTACCAGGTCCGGTTTGGGCAGGTCTTTTTCCAAGTGTTGAGCCACTAAGTTATAAAGAGACAGTTCTTTTTCGTCGAGATTGAGGATGGCGAATAGTTTATCTTTGGCGAAGGTATAATCGCTAATTAAAAGGTTGGCAAATAAGTCAATCTGTTTCAGATCTACCTGCTGACGGTAGCGACTCAAGAGAAAAAAGAGTTGAGTTTGGAAGGCATACCTTTCCGGATCGCGGTAGAAATCTTCCAGAAATGGATTTTCCTCGAATTTTTCGAGAACCAGGCGGGCATTGAGTTTTTCAGCCATTAGATGTGCCAGACTGGTTTTACCGGCTCCAATAACGCCTTCGATAGCCAAAAAGTAAAGGTTTTTCATAGAACTCCACTGCCAACGGGAGAAGTCAAGATTTCATCGAGTTGGCCGATTCTGGTAACTTGTTCTGTATCCGGACAAATTTTCAACAATTCCTCTACCGATTTGGCGGTTTTGGGGCAAACGAATTCCGGAGCGATTTCCGCCAGTGGCACAAGCACAAATTTACGTTCGTAGAGACCCGGGTGCGGAATTGTCAAAGTGGGACTCTCGATTATAATCCCATTAAAAAAAATAATATCCAGATCAATTTCACGCGCTGAATTCTTATAGTGAGGGAAATGCCTTCCAAGTCGAATTTCAGTGTCTTTACAAAAATCGAGCAACTGGATTGGCGTTAATGAGGTGGCAATTTCAATTACCATATTCAGGAAATCTGGCTGATTTTGATCATATTTAGGGGCTGTTTCATAGACGGCCGACATACGACGGATGGAAATGGCAGGATTATTAGAAAGCGTTTCCAGAGCCACTGATAAATTATTTACACGCGTATTCAAATTACTGCCCAGAGCTACAAAGACTCCAGAACTTTTCATGACTTTTCTCCCATTTGATCGCGACGTCGAAAGATTTCGACTTCGACTGTATCCAGAACGCCTTTGATGGGCGCATTGGGTTTGCGAATCCGGACGCGGACTGATTCGACCGGGTGATGATTAAATATTTCGTTTAGAATTTTTCCGGCTAAAGCTTCGATCAGGAAAAATTTGGCTTGGGTAACGACTTCCTGCACTAACTGATAAACTTTTTCGTAATTAATCGTGTCGGTCAGATGATCGGTGGTAATGACCTTGGTCATATCAAATTCCAGCTCGACGTCAACCTCGATTTTGCCGCCCAATATTTTTTCCGGTTCGGCGACCCCGTGATAACCATAAAAGACCATATTATTTAATCTAACAATACCCATATTTTTTCAATCCTTTAGACTAGTGGAATTTAGAGAATGAGCATCAAAAGGACAAGAAAGTAAAGTCCTATTTGATAATTAGTTCCTTTGATTGAGTAAAAAACTGGTTAGTCAGTTTTCCATTTCGCCGATTTGCCCTTCTGGCGTGAATCTGTCAAGAGAGAATGCCAATTCTACCCAACATCGCCACATCGGCAAAAAGCTTTGTCGTTTTTTCAAATAGTCTGACAAGAATCGGCCATTTCTTGAACCGGCATACTACTTGAGCAAATAATAAGCGGTTTTTGAAAAGTTGAAGTGAGAAAATAAAAATAAGAAAAAAAGGAGGTCTATATGGCAATCACTAAAACAACTCCAAAAAGCACCTTGACGAAGAATCCTTATGCTATTGATCGGTTTTTCGATCCTTTCTTCTTCGATCGGGATGAAGAAACATCCTTAGTGGCTTTTGCTCCGGAAGTTGATATCGAGGAAAAAGATACAGAATATATCGTTAATGTCGAACTGCCCGGTGTCAAAAAAGACGATGTCAAAATTAGCCTAAAGGATAATGTACTGACCATTTCCGGTGAGAAGAAACGGGTTAAAAAAATCAATAAAAAGAATTTTTATCAATGTGAGCGCGTTTTCGGTTCGTTTGAGCGTTCCTTCCGCTTGCCGGAGTTAGTTGACCAGGAAAAAATTGCGGCTGAATTCAAAAATGGCGTATTGAATATCGTTATTCCGAAATCGCCGGAAAGTAAACCGAAGTCAATTGAAATTAAATAACCAAATTAACTTAAAAAGAAAGGAGGTGTGCTATGGCAATTACAAGATGGACTCCGAGAAGCTCGTGGTTGGATGTGAGGAATGAATTTGACCGTCTGTTCGATTCGATCTTCAATCCGCAGTATGAAGAGGAAACAAGTTTACTAGCCTTCAGTCCGGCCGTTGATATCATCGAGGAGGATAAGGCTTATAACATCCAAGTTGAATTACCAGGCATGACCAAAGATGAAATTAAAATCAATGTGAAAGATAATTACCTGACTATTAGCGGCGAGAAAAAACGCGAATCTAAAGTCGAGGATAAGAATTATCAACGCACTGAACGCATCTATGGTTCATTCCAACGGAATTTCCGACTCGATGATTCGGTTGAGGCTGATAAGATTGAAGCCGAATTCAAAGATGGCGTATTGAATATCGTTGTTCCTAAAAAGAAAGAATCACTTGCTAAACAGATTGAAGTGAAGGTCAAATAATTTCCTCCCAATCACCCTCAATCAAGAGAAGTCCGGCTCTTAGCCGGGCTTTTCTTTTTTATAAACACTCCAGGTTTTCCTTTACTAATTTTAATCAAACCTTGTAGGACAAAAACCGATAACAAAATCAGGTTTTGTCTGATTTACAAGACGATGCGATTGATATACATTTAATTGTGAATTACACGAATCAAATACCTTTAAATAAAATATCTTAAGCATGAAAGTATTTATCGCTGATGATTCCGAAATTCTGCGTAAGCATTTAACGAATCTGCTCACTGAAATACCGGATGTCGAAATAGTCGGTTATGGTGAGGATACCGAATCGGCCATCAGCGGAATTAATGCCTTAAAGCCAGACGTAGTTATTCTTGATATTCGTATGCCGGGTGCCGGTGGTATCTATGTGCTTAAAACAGTGCGCCAAAATCGTCCCGATTTGCGCATAATTGTCTTTACCGATTATCCTTATCCCCAGTATCGTAAAAAGTGTCTCGAGGAAGGAACTGATTATTTTTTCGATAAATCCAGTGAATCAGAAAAATTAATCGAATTGATCCGAAAAATGGCCGTGGGTGAAGTTTGAATCAGGTATTAAAAAGTGATTTTTGGATTGAGTTTTTCCGATGGAGGTTTATTAATGATAATTGAAAAAGCCGCTTTATTCGACTTTTTAACGCGTTGTCAGAAGGAAAATCTGGGTAATTTCAAGAAAGTGATCGCACCGCGTCGTTCCGATAAATCGGATGATGTTCTATTTTTCGATAACTGGCGGGAAGGGGAAGAATCTGTGATTGACAGTTATCGAACGATTGATCCCTTGCGAATACTTTTCTATATGGCGCGGGAACGAGTTTTACCGGCTATGACAAGTGATGAAAAATGGCTGATTGTCGGTGCCAAATCCTGTGACTTGCAAGCTCTGGAATTATTGGATAAAGCCTTGATAAATGCCGATTTTGTAGATCCGTTATATGAAAACCGGCGCAAGAATGTGACAATCATTAGTGCCGATTGCAATGAAATCGCACCGACCTGCCATTGCAATTTAGTCAATGGCCGACCCTATGCCACTAAAAATTTTGACTTAAATCTCACCCGACTCGATTCGAAGTATTATCACCTAGAGGTTGGTTCAGGGAAAGGGCAGGAGTTATTCGATCTGATGCAGAACAATGCGAAGATCAGTCATAATTTAGAAGACGATTTGCCTACGCGCGACGAGAACCGCAAAGCCATCGAAAAACGTTTGATATTGCAGAATAAGCAGTATGAACGTAATCAGCAGTATGAAAAGCTTAAAGCCGCCGATTTAACTAAATGGGTTGACGAGGCTTTTACCTGTTGTGGTTGTGGCGGCTGTACGAATATTTGTCCCACCTGTTACTGCCTGATTTTAAACGACGAAACCAGCGGTGAGGTCTTTACCAAAGATCGCAGTACCGACACCTGTCAGTTACACGGTTATGCGCGGGTGGCAGGTGGCGCGACGCCTCGACCGAAGATGTTCGAGCGTTTCCGCAACCGCTATTTATGCAAATTTAGTTATATGCAAAGCAACTTCGGGATGATTGGTTGCACCGGTTGTGGACGTTGCATTGAAGTTTGCGCCGGAAAAATCGAATTTCGTGAGGTATTACAACGGATCATGTCCCTCGGAATTGTCACGGAGGCGTCCAATGTCTAAGAATCCCTATGAAACGACTGCGGCGGTTATTTATGAAATTATCGAAGAGTCTCCGACTATTCGTACTCTACGGTTGCGCCCGGAAAAACCGATGCCTTTTCTAACCGGTCAATTTATGGAGGTAACTGTACCGGGTATTGGCGAGGGACCTTTTACGCCTTCATCTTCGCATTATATTGCCGATACCCTGGATTTTACGATTATGAAAACCGGATTCGTAACGGAATATATTCATCGAACCAAAGTCGGTGATCGTCTGGGTTTGCGTGGGCCTTATGGCAAGGGTTATCCCCTGGCGGAATTCAAAGGCAAGGATGTTTTGATAATGGGCGGGGGAGTCGGGATGGCGCCGACGCGTTCGCTCTTCCTGACGTTATTACATGACATTGATGATTATAACAGTGTTACCTTTTTGGCTGGTGCTCGCACTCCGGCTGATATGATTTATAAAGATCAAATTGCCGAATGGCGCAAAATTCCAAAAGTCACTATCCTGCGTTCAGTTGATAAAGTTCCGGAAGGTCAAAGCTGGGACGAAGAGGTCTGTTTAGTAACAAAATTGCTGAGTAAAATTTCTATTGATCCGCATAATAATCCGGTGATTGTCTGTGGTCCGCCGGTGATGATGAAATTTGGCACGTTCGATTTGCTGAAATATGGCTATCCACCGCAGAATATTTATTTATCTATGGAAAAGAAAATGTACTGCGGTATTGGTCAATGTCGTCATTGTGTAATGGGTCCGTATTTTGCCTGTAAAGATGGCCCGGTTTTTACTTATGAACAGATTAAAGACGAGGAGAATATCTGGGAATGAAACGTCTATTTATTGACATTCCAATGTTATATGAGGCGGGTGACGCAGTGCAAAAAATTGAGTGCGAGTACTTTTATCATCGCCATAACGATGGGCAGTTTAGTCTGCTGGAAATCGCCGAATTTGCGGTCTATTGTCGTCAATGCCAGGACGCCTTTTGCGTAACCGTCTGTCCCAAAGAAGCTCTCGAACGCACCGAATCCGGCTTGATCAAACGCTGGAATATGCGTTGCGTCGGTTGTAAATCCTGCACGCTGGCTTGCCCCTTCGGGACGATTTTTCCAGAGGTTATTAATTATGTAACCAGCAAGTGCGATTTTTGCCTGAATCAACTACAGGATAATCCGGACTATGTTCCACTTTGCGCCCAAACCGCGCCGCAAAATAGTATTCGGATGGAAGAAATAGTTAAAGAAGATCCAGGCGCTCAGATTTTTCTATATGGCGAACATCTGGCTATTAAGAGCCCGAGCTGGCGACATAAGGAGGAGAAAGTATGACTGGATGGGTATTTTTTTATCTATTGGTTTTTCCAGGATTATTGTTTAGTGCGGTTCTGGGATTATTAGTCGGGTGGGTTGATCGCAAAGTCAGCGCGCGGGTGCAATTTCGCGTTGGCCCGCCGCTTTTCCAGAATTTCAACGATTTTTTCAAATTACTCGGCAAAGAAACTATAATCGTAAAGGAAAGCCTGCATTCTCTTTTTGTGTTGTCGCCGCTGGTAGCATTTGGCGTAACGACTTTGATCACGACAATGCTGGGTGTTGCCCTTTTTTATGGAATTGGCTTTGGTGGTGACCTGCTGGTGATAATGTATTTATTGATGATTTATTCGGTTATGGTAATTCTGGGCGGGTCGGCGACCGGCAATGTTTATTCCAGTCTCGGGGCTGGACGCGAGATCAAACTGCTTCTAGCCGACGAACTGGCTTTCATTTTAGTTTGCCTGGTGCCGATAATTAAATCCGGCTACCATATAAAACTTGAGGAAATCCTTAGCGCTCAGGTAGCGCAGGGAATGTTCATTGGTTCGTTTTCCGGGGCTCTGGCATTCATTGTCGGGCTTTTATGTATTCAGGCTAAAATGACTCTGCCGCCGTTTCACATTCCGGAAGCCGAAACCGAAATTGTCGAAGGTCCTTTGATGGAATATTCCGGACCTTTGCTCGGTTTCTGGAAATTGAGCCAGGCTATGCAGTGGGTAGCATTTCCGTTTTTATTAATTTTGTTATTTCTCGGGGGATTTAACGAAATCGGCTGGGGCGTTTTATGGTCGGCATTAAAATATCTTGGAATCGTCGTAGTGATGGTTTTGATTAAAAATACCAATCCGCGAGTTCGAATTGATACAGCGTTAAAATTTTTCTGGAAATATCTAACGCCGGTGGCTTTACTGGCGGTAATATTAGCGGTTTTAGGAGTGTAATATGGGATGGTATAACCGTCGTTTATCGAAATCACTGTGGGTTTTTCACGTCAGCGGCTCGCCCTGCAACAATTGCGACATCGAGATTCTCGATTTGCTGACGCCGCGCTATGACGTCGAACGTTTCGGCATCAAGTTGGTTGGTTCGGTGCGCCACGCCGATGTGCTTTTAGTGACGGGTGTATTCAATAAAAAAGTGGCGCCGAAGATTAAAAAACTCTATGAACAGGCGCCCAAGCCAATATTTGTGGTAGCGGTCGGCACCTGTGTTTCCGGCGGTTGTTGTTTCAAGGATAGCTACAATATTGTGCCGTCACGGGAAGCGGTCATACCGATTGATATGTACATTCCCGGCTGTCCGCCCAAGCCGGAGGCGATGATTGCCGCAGTTGCGAAACTAATAGGAGTTTTGAATGGATGACTATACCCAATTTCTGGAATTGATGAGAGATAAGATTACGCAGGTAATCGAAAAACCGCGTCGGCTCTATTTTGTGGTGTCTAACGAAAACCTCAAGGAGATTGCCCGGTATCTGTTTGTTACGCTTGGCTGTCGGCTCTCGACGGCTTCTGCTCAAGAAACCTATCACGGTCTCGAAATCCTCTATCATTTTTCACACGACGCTAGCGGTTGCTATTATTGCCCACGAGTAGTTTTGAACGATAAGAAGAATCCAAAGGTCAATACCATTACCGATATTGTAACCGGTGCGCTGTGGATCGAGCGCGAAATATTCGACTTATGGGGGATCGAGTTTGTCGGGCATCCGCGGATGGATCAACTCCTAACACTAAATAGTCCGGAAAATCCGGACAGGCCGTTACGCTTCGGGAGGTTGCTATGACCGAAAACAAGATTCCGCTCGGCCCGTTTCATCCGCTGTTGGAAGAAGCCGAATACTTCGAACTGAAGGTAGACGGCGAAACAGTGGTTGATATTGATATGGAAATCGGTTGGATGCACCGCGGACATGAGTTCATCAGCGAATCCAAGACTTTCACTCAATCTATCTATTTGGTTGAAAGAATTTGTGGCATCTGCTCGACTTCTCATCCGATTGCCTGCGTTCATGCGATCGAGGACATTGATAATATCGAAATTCCATTGCGAGCACGCTATATCCGCACCTTAATCGGTGAACTGGAACGAATTCACAGTCATTTATTGTGGCTCGGACTGGCCGGGCACTTTATCGGATATGATACACTCTGGATGTGGGCTTGGAAATACCGCGAGCCAATTCTGGAAATGTTCGAAGCTATTACCGGCAACCGTAATCACTACGGTATGATGCGCGTCGGTGGTGTAGCCCGCGATGTTGATCCAGCTATTATTCCGAAGTTGCTGAAAATCCTGGACAACGTTGACCGCAAGATGGATATGCTTGCCAAAGCCGCGCATGACGATCCGGTTTTGAAATCACGCTTGAAAGGTGTCGGTGTTCTTACCAAAGCCGATGCGATCGCTTACTGTGCCGTTGGGCCGGTAGCGCGCGCTTCCGGCGTGGCGATTGACGTTCGTAAAGATGAGCCAAGCGATGCTTATGATCTGGTTGATTTCGATGAAATTGTCCTGTCTAATGGTGACGTTTACGATAAACTGGTGCTACGCATTCTGGAAATTTTGGAATCCGGTAAAATCGTTCGTCAATGTCTGGAAAAATTAAAGGTAGTCGCAGGACCGATTCTAAATAATGTCAAGGAAATAACACCAGGTGAAGGGATAGGTCGTTATGAAGCGCCACGCGGAGAAGTTTTTCACTATATCCGATCGGATGGTAGTAACCGACCGGTCAGACACAAAGTGCGCGCCCCCAGTTATGTGAATATCCCGACTTATATGGCTTCCTGCAAGGGAATTCCGGTCGCCGATGCCTTGATTACTCTGGCTGCCGTGGACCCCTGTTACTGTTGCACGGAGCGAGCGCTGAGGGTGATTGATCCGCTGAACCGGCCTTATGAGATTGACTTGTTGAAACTTTCGCGCGCCAAAACCGAACAAATCCGGAGGGGAAGTTATGCCGAATAATTTGATTTTGATGGTGGCATTGCCGGTCGTTATCGCGGTGTTGAATATATTTATTCCGACGATTTTGAGGAAGGTGTTGACTTTTCTCGGGCTGGGCTATTTGCTTTATGTTTGTTACGATTTATTTACGGGCGGAGCGGAGGCAGTTTACCTATTCGGTCAAGCGATTCTGGGAATGGATAAAATGGCACTGTTCGCCCTGATTTTTATTCAGGTGATGAGTTTTATTATTTTGATTTTTTCACTGAAAGGTGTTGATAAGGGCATCGAACGCGGATTTTTTATTCTGTATCCAATGACAGTCGGCATTAGTAATGGAATTGTTCTGAGTGTCAATACTTTTGGCTTACTGATTTTCTGGGGACTTTCTGGTTTGATGTTGTATTTGTTTGGTCTATTGGGACAGACTTCCAGCGCGCCGCAAACCGCCAAGAAAACTTTTATTATAGTCGGCGGAAGTGATGTTTTCCTGATTCTCGGATTGATTCTAATCTGGTTTCTGGGGGCGGATAATTCCTGGGATTTATGGAATACTCAGGTAGTTCTGAGCGGAGGTTTGGCTTACGTTGCCTTCTTCAGTATTCTGATTGCGGCTTTTGCCAAAGCCGGTGGATTTCCGTTTCATACCTGGTTGCCGGATTTTAGCCAGGATGCGCCGCTGGAAAGTGTGGCTTTTTTACCGGCTTCGCTGGATAAATTGGTTGGAATTTACCTGCTGGCGCGACTGTCAGTTTCATTATTTGTAGTTAATCTCAACATTCAGATGATTTTAATATCGCTGGGCGCTCTTACAGTAATTTGTGCCGTAATGATGGCGTTGATTCAACATAATGGTCGGCGCCTGCTCGGTTACCATGCCGTCAGTCAGGTCGGGTATATGATTATTGGAGTCGGTAGCGGGAGTGTCATTGCTTTTATCGGCGGTTTATTTCATATGGTTAACCATACGATTTACAAATCAACACTTTTCCTGACGCTAAATTCGATAGAGAAGCAGACCGGAACCGCTAATCTGGATGAATTGGGAGGTTTGGGGCGCAATATGCCACTAACGTTCATCGCGGCTTTGACCGGGGCGCTGGCGATTTCGGGAATTCCGCCGCTAAACGGTTTTTACTCGAAATGGCTGATCTACCAGGGATTAATCGAAAAAATGCAGAGTTTGACAACCGGTTATCAAATTTGGCTCTTGATTTGCCTGATACTGGCGGTTTTCGGAAGTGCTTTGACCTTAGCCAGCTTTATGAAATTCATTCATGCTATTTTTCTCGGGAAACGTCCCAAGAAATGGAAGGATATTAAAGAGGCGCCTTTCAATCAATGGTTATCCGTCGGTGTATTAGCCTTGTTATGTGTTGTTTTCGGATTATTCGCTAAGCCTTTACCGATCGGGAAATTTATTGCGCCGATAATATCCGAACTTGGTTTACCGATGCCGGTAGTTCTTGGCTCATATGAACCGGTGCAGTTGTTTCTGCTGTTTGGTACGGCATTTCTGTTGGGTTTGGTTATTTATCTACTGGTCAAAAACGTTCGGTTTGACGAAAATTATCTTGGCGGGATGCCGTCTCTGGAAAAATTCCGCATTGCCGGGACGGAGTTTTATAATGAAATCAGGAATATATCTCCTTTAAAGTCAATTTACAATGCGGCTGAAAAGAAGCATTTTGATGTTTACGATCTTGGGGTGCGCGGTTCTTTGAGTTTTTCCGGACTTCTAAAGCGCCTGCATAGCGGCCAATTGCTGGACTATAATCTCTGGATTATTATCGGGATGTTAATTCTGCTATGGGTGGCGTGGTAATGTTGACGATTGAATATTTTATGGAGGAATAAATGCCGACTGAAACGTGGTTGATTTTTATCTTGGGTTTTATGTTAGTAGGTTCGATTGCCGCGCTCGAGATCAAGGATTTGCTCTCAGCGATCATTGCGGTGGGAATTGTCGGGTTGGGACTGTCTATGGCATTTTTGCTTTTACAGGCGCCCGACCTGGCAATTGTCCAGTTTCTGTTCGAGATTTTTGCGATAGTGATAATGGTGCGAGCCTTTATGAAACCGGGATATCATTTCAGCGATACGAAATCCAAACATAGGGGTAGAACGATTATCGTAATGGCAGTTCTAGTTGCCATTTTTATATTAAGCATCAATGTTTTCAAAGCTTTGCCGCCTTTTGGCGAGCCACTGATGACCACTTCGCAACACTATCTGGAAAATGCTGCCAGAGAAACCGGTTCGGCCAATATCGTGGCTTCGATAGTTCTGGATTACCGCGGTTATGATACGCTGGGAGAAGCCACCGTATTATTCGTAGCGGTTTTAGGAACGCTGACTATTCTAAGGGTGAAATCGAATAAGAAAAAAGAAGAGGAAAGCGAAAAATGAAACAAGAACCTGGTTTAACATTAATCGCCAAAACCGTGACGCGGGTCAGTGTCTGGTTGATCATTCTCTACGGAATCTATATAATTTTGCACGGTCATTTGAGTCCCGGCGGCGGTTTTGCTGGCGGGGTGGTGATCGCGTTAGCATTTCTCAATGTGATGTTAACCTATGGTCGCGAAACCGTTACGCACTGGGTCAATGTCGAATTTCTGCACGATTTGGAACCAGCCTGCGGTGCGATATATATGGCGATTGGCATTTTAGGAATTTCTATCAGCGGCGGTTTTTTAGCCAATTTTTTAAGTAAAGGGACGCTTTTTAATCTGCTCAGTTCCGGGAATATTCTATTGTTAAATATTATTATCGGGATCAAGGTGGCTATGGGATTATTCACCGTGGTCTGGACACTGGCGATTTTCCATATAAACGAGGGAGGTGAAAAATGATCGTTTATCTGTTATGTTTTGCATTATTACTTGTCGGTATTTATGGCTTGTTGGTTAAACGCGACCTGGTTCGTCTTATTATTGCCTCCGGGATTACGGGCTACGCCACAAATTTGATGCTGGTTTTATTCGGATACAAAAGAGGAGCGATTTATCCGATTTTAGAAGAAGGCAAAGCCGTCAGCGAACGAGTGATGGTTGACCCTTTGCCGCAAGCGTTGGTGTTGACTTCGATCGTCATTGAACTTGGTATAACGGCTATGCTGGTAGCGCTTGCCATCCGATTATTCGAGAAAAATAAAACATTTGATATTACTAAAATCAAGAGGTTATCAGGATGATCCTCCCATTTTTTATCATAATTCCATTATTGACGGCTTTTATAATTACTTTGATTGCCGGAGAGCGAGACAATTGGGCGGTAATTCTTTCGATTCTCGCCGTGGTTTCACTTCTAATTCTTTCGGTGTATTGTTTCGTTTCGTTGAATGGGCGTACTCTGGTTTATGAAATGGGGCGCTGGCAACCGCCGCTGGGCATTATTCTGGCAGTTGATGCTCTTTCGGCCTTTATGCTGATGATTATCAGCGTCATCGCTTTAACGGCGATTATGTTTTCGGTGCAGTATATTAGAAATTTATCGCCGTCCTGGAAGTATTACGCTTTATTTATGTTGCTGACGGGTGGAATGAACGGCGTTATAGCGACTGGCGATTTATTCAATCTGTTTGTTTTTGTCGAAATCACGCTTTTCGCGGCTTACGGGCTGGTGGCTTATGGTAACCGCGCGGAGGAATTTGAGGCGTCCTTCAAATATGCTATTATGGGTTCAATTTCATCAACCTTAGTGCTAGTAGGTATTGGGATAATTTATTCGGCAACCTCAACCTTGACGATGGCTTTGATCGCTGAGCGTTTGCCGCAAAATCCAACCGTGATGTATTGGAGCGGTGGACTATTTGTGGCGGCTTTCGGGCTGAAAGCCGCTATTATGCCGTTTCACGCCTGGTTGCCGGATGCACATTCTTCCGCACCGGCGCCGATCTCGGCGATGCTTTCCGGGGTATTGATAAAAGCCCTGGGTGTGTATGTGCTTATCAGGCTTTTTTTCAATGTCTTTGGCGAGATGCCAGTGTTCAGCGAAGTTTTTCTAGTTCTGGGTACCGTTTCGATGGTTATAGGGGTTTTCTTGGCTCTGGGGCAGTGGGATGTTAAACGTCTGCTTGCCTATCATAGCATTAGCCAGATCGGGTACATTATTATCGGTGTGGGGTTAGGAACGACTTTAGGTCTATTAGGTGCTGTTTTTCATCTTTTGAATCACGCCATATTCAAGGCTTTGTTGTTTTTGAATGCCGGTTCGCTGGAAATGGCGCTAGGTACACGCGATTTGCGTCAAATGGGCAAAGTTTCCAAAGAGTTGCCGGTGACTTCGTTTACTTCGATGGTGGCTTCGCTTTCGATTTCGGGAATCCCGCCGTTCAATGGCTTCTTTAGCAAATTGATAATTTTCATCGCCGCCATTCAGGTCGGTCGTCCAGTAGTTGCCTTTTTAGCTGGACTTGGTAGTTTATTGACGTTAGGTTCGTTTATGAAAGTTCAACGTTATGGTTTTCATGGCGAGAAAACAGTTACCGCCGATAAAGCTAAAGTAGGTTGGGGTATGCAATCGGCGATGATTGTGCTGGCGATCCTTTGCCTGGCAACCAGCGCTTTGATAATTCCGGGAATTAGAGAAGTGACCCTCGATCCGGTAGTTGAGGTGATTATGAATAAAACCGGCTACATAACACGGATATTGGGGAGGTGAAAATGACCATCAAGAATCGCAGTCGCGCTATTGTGTTTGTGCTTTCATTTTTGGTTTGGGTAGCGCTGACGGATATAACTGACATTCAGGAAGTAATAGCTGGCATAATAGTGGCATTTTTGGTTAGTTTGATCGCCGGGACATTTCTGGTTACAACGGAAAAAAGCCGGCATCCGGTTCGACGCTTTTTAATGGGCATTGTCTATTTATTTATATTTCTGTGGGAAATGATCAAAGCCAATATCCACGTGGCATTGATTGTCATTAATCCGACTTTGCCAATCCGGCCTGGCATTATCAAAATCAAGAGTAAATTAACCAAAGATTCGGCTTTGACCGTATTAACCAGCTCGATTACTTTGACGCCGGGTACTCTGACCGTGGACATTAATCCGGAAACGCGGGAAATTTACATTCATTGTATTGAGGTTAAATCTACCGATGTTGATGAAAATACTCGTTCTATTGGTGGCCGTTTTGAAAAGCTTATCAGGGAGGTTTTGGAATGAGAATTCTGCGATGGGCGATTGGGTTTGTTCTGATCGGCGCCTTTATGTATGCTAATTTTTTCATTTATACGGGTTCGATTTATATCAAATTGATCAATGTCATTCTCTTCAGCGCCTTATTCGTGGTATACCGAGTCATTGTCGGGCCGACAGCCGCCGACCGGATTGTGGCGGTAGATATTCTGGGCATATTAATTGTCGGTATGCTGGCGCTACTGGGCTTGTATTATGATCAGTCCTTCTTTATGGATATTGGATTAATCTGGGCGCTTTTGAGCTTTATTGCCTCGCTGGCGTTTGCCAAAATTTTAGAAGGGAGGTCGCTCGATGATTAGAACGTTAATTGGCATGGCGTTCATCCTGATTGGGGTAACTTTTGATTTTCTGGGAGTGCTGGGGCTGGTGCGTTTGCCGGATGTTTACAATCGTTTGCAGGCGGCTACCAAATGTGTGACTTTCGGCTCAGCTGGTTTACTATTTGGAGTCTTCATTCTCCAGGGCTTCAATAGTTTCGGTTTTAAAGTGCTGATCGGAATTGCCTTTATTTTCCTGACCTCGCCGGTGGCAGCGCATGTCATTGCACGGGCGGCGCATCGTAGTGGCATTCAGCTGACTAAAAAAACTGTCGTGGATCAGTACCAAGAAGACCATGAATTAAAGGAATAGGGAGACCGCTATGTATTTGCCGAAATTAAGAGAACTAAGCGAAGCCTTGCGGTCGCTTTTTTCACTACCATTTACAACTAAGTTTCCGGCTAAACCGCATCAGCCGGCGGAGGGTTTTCGCGGATTCCCGGAATATCATAAAGAATATTGTGTCGGTTGCGGTACCTGCGCGCAGGTTTGTCCGACGGGTGCTATTTCCGTCACTGACGATATTGCCACTCGCCGGCGCATTCTGCGGGTTGATTATACTGCCTGCGCTCAGTGCGGCCAGTGCGAGGAAAAATGTATCACGGGCAAAGGCATCCAACTTTCGAAAAATTACTCGCTCGCCATCTCAGATTTAAAAGACCAGGCAGTCTATAATTTGGTGGAAAAAGAGCTGGCTCTTTGTGAAGCCTGCGGCACTAAAATTGCCAGTTTTGATCAACTCCTTTTTGTCAAAGAGCGCTTAGGCGCAAAATCGTACGCTAATCCGAATTTGCTCCTGATTACTCAGCAACAATTTAGCGAGATACCCGATTCGCATGTGAAAGACCGCCTGCGCCGCGAAGATTACGTTAAATTGGTTTGTCCGAAATGTCGCCATAAAATCGTCGTGAAAGATGAATTTTGATGATCTAAGTAAAACTTTAGCCGTTTATAATAGCGACCGAATAGTTTTTGTAGGATTAGGTAATCCGGATTGTGGTGATGATAATGCCAGCCAATTATTGCTGAATAAGTTGATGCACTGTGAAGAATTCAAAAAATCGAAATTCATTTTTGCGGGAACTAATCCGGAGAATTATTTGCAAAAAATCGCTGATAAAAATCCGCTGGCTGTAGTTTTTATAGATGCGGCGCACTTTCAGGATAAGCCCGGAACAGTAAAATTCCTGGAAGCAAAATATCTGAAATCGTCCGATTTTAGTACTCACGCCTTTTCGATTAGCCTCATCGCCGACTATTTAACTTACGAAAAACCCTGTGCGATTTATTATCTCGGAATCCAGCCGGAAAATACTGGAGTCGGGCAATCACTATCCGACTCGGTAAAAGCCGGCCTTAAGCATTTTTTCTCATAAAGTTAGAAAAATTAATATGGCTACCAATGAACCATATAAATTAATTCTGCCTTTTCATACTCTGGAAACGATGCAGACCAGAATCAGCTGGTTGGTAAACTTGCGCTGGATAGGCATAATCAGTTTATTGGGGATAATTCCGATTGCCGAACAAGTTTTAAAATTTAGTCTGGGATTCCCGCAGATTTATACTCTGGCGGTGGTTTTTATTGTTCTCAATGTGACCTATTTTTTTATATGTAAGTATTTCAAATTTGTCAATTTCGGGCAGGAAATCGCCTTTACCGAAATCCAGATAATTTTTGATTTTGTTCTGATTTCGTTTGTGGTTCATTATACGGGCGGTATTGATAATCCGTTTTATTTCATTTACCTCGTGCATATTATCATTTCAGGGATTCTTTATCAGGGCATTTGGCCTTATATCAATGCCACTGTAGCGGCGTTTTTGTTGACTTTATGGTCGGGACTCGAATATTTCAAAGTAGTAAATGTCTATTCGCTGAGCGGTTCACCAGCTCCTTTAAAAGTATATTTGGTATCCTTAGCCGCCTTCTATATTTTGATTTACACGGCTACCTATGTAATCAAAGATATCGTCTCCGGCTACCGAATGCTGAAAAGAGTGATCGATCAAAAAAGCGAATTGCTCGAGCAAACTATGCTGGAACGCGATAAAATGTTTCGTTTCACAGCGCATGAGCTCAAGTCACCATTGACCACCATTCGCAGTATGCTGGCTGTAATTGATGAAGTTTATTCTGACAGTCTCCAACCGGAATTAAAGGAAATGGTCGAGCGAGCTGTACGACGCACTGATCAGGTTTTGATAATGGTCAAAGAAATGATTGAGGTAACGCAGTACCGATATGGCTTGATGGAACAAAAACTAGATAGGGTTAATTTTCAAGAATGGATTGACAAAGTCGTCGAACAGCAACAGATTTATGCCGCTAATAAAAAGATTGCATTGATAGTCAAGAAATTATCTCAATCACCAGCGATTTATATAGATACGGTCAGCATGGAGAAGGTGCTTTCCAATTTAATCAATAATGCCATTCGCTATAGCCCAGCCGGAGCCGAGGTAACGATTTTACCCTTTATAAAACAGCAATGTTTCGGATTTTGTGTCAGCGATACTGGGATCGGAATCGCCCCAGATGAACTGCCTAAAATTTTCGAGGAATTCTATCGCAGTGCCAATGCTCGGGAAATGGAAAACCTGGGAACCGGTTTAGGGTTGAGTCTCGTCAAACAAATCGTCGAAAGATATAAAGGCAAAATATTTGTCGAGAGTAAAATAGGGCAAGGGAGCACCTTTACCGTCGAAATGCCCTATTTAAATTTGCAAATTAATCCAAAATGATATATTTTTTGACTCGTTGTGTTACAAATTTGAAAATGTTGCTACGAGGTGAATATGGCTGGCTTGATTAGATTCGGAGTTTCTCTACCGGAAGACCTGCTTTTACGCTACGACAATGAAATTCAACGCAGAGGCTACTCTAATCGTTCGGAAGCCTTGCGTGACCTAATTCGGGAATTTTTAGTCCAGAAGGAAGTTGATTCCGATGCCGAGGTTGTCGGAACATTAACCTTGATCTACGATCATCACGTTGCTGATTTGGCGGCAAAACTGAAGTCTATGCAACACGAGTCATACCAGAATATTATGGCGAATATTCATTTTCATCTCGATCAACATAATTGTCTCGAGGTAATCGTCTTGCGCGGGCGGTGCTCATCTATACGGAATATCGCCGAGCGGCTGATTGGTTTGCGCGGGGTTAAACATGGCAAATTGACCTTTACCTCAACAGGTAAAAACCTACCGGGTTTATAATAGCAGAGATTGGAAAGAGATTGGAAAATGAATATTAAATATGGATTAAAATTTTTTTTATTAATTGTTTTAATGTCGGTGAGTTTAAACTCTGCGGCAATTTATACCGATACGCTGAAAGTTTTTCCGTTCGATCCGGTAGTGGTGACCGGGTCGCGCACGGCGATAAATCGGCATGAACTGCCGGTTGCTATTACAGTCATTTCGGAAAATGTATTAAGCGAACAAAGTGGGACGCCACTTCTGGATTTGTTATCCGAAAATGTGCCGGGATTATTTATTACTAGGCGCACGAATCTTGGATATGGACTGAGCAGTGGTGCGGGTGGTCAGATTTCTCTGAGAGGTATCGGTAGTTTTCCGACTACTCAGGTATTAGTTTTAATAGACGGCCGTCCAGATGTAATGGGACTTTTCGGTCATCCGCTGGGCGATGTTTATTTTGCTGAAAATGTCAAAAAAATCGAGGTTCAGCGCGGTCCGGCTTCCCTTTTGTATGGTTCGAATGCGATGGGCGGAGCGATTAATATTATCACGGATCATAAAGCCGAACCGGGTTACCATTTGCGTATGCCTGTTAGGTTCGGTAGTTTTAATTCGCATCAATTAAATCTTTATCAGTCGTTCGAACGGAAAAGTTGGGGAGTCTCGGGAACGGTTGGGACGGTTAGCAGTGACGGATACCGAACGGACGGGAGAGACGATTATTCGAATCAGAACGGTACCGCCGAAGCTCACTGGCAAATTGACAATGCCTGGCGGGCTGATGCCAATGCCTATTTTTCGAATATGGAAATTTACGATCCGGGGCAAACCGACAATCCTTTTACCAATCATCGCTATGACATCCAACGGCGCGGTGGTGATCTGACTTTGAATCATAATCGAGTGAAATTGGTTAGCGATTTGAAATTGCATTATAATTGTGGGCATCATGATATTGATGATCCGAATAAATATTTATCGGATGATTACACGGCGGGTTTGATATTGACCGAGACTTTCTACCATTCTGAAAAGTCACGCGTAATGGTAGGGATAGATTGGCGTCAGTATGGTGGCAAAGCCTGGTTGGATTCGACCTGGAAAAAGCACTCCGTCGCCGAACAAAGCCTCGTTACTCAATTTAACCGCAAATTATTTTCATGCGCTAATCTCGACGGTGGATTGCGCTATACCCATCATTCGGTTGTCGGTGCGGAATGGATACCAGCGCTCGGTATAGCTCTCCGTTTACCAGAAGGTTGGTATCTGAAAACTCAATTTGCCAGAGGCTACCGCAATCCGACGATCAATGAACTTTATTTATTCATTCCGTCAACTACTGATTTAAAACCGGAACTTTCGACTAATCTGGAATTTATCGTTGAGAAAGAAATCGTCGGACGGCTGACAACGACTCTGTCATTTTATAATACGAGAGCCGAAAATTTGATCGAAAAGGGTTTTGTCTCCGGCCTGCCGGTTTATCAAAATCGCGGTGAGGTAGTTTTAAAAGGTATCGAATGGGAAGGACAATTAATTATCGCCCGAAATTTTTCCACTTCCTGGACGATGAGTGTCAATTCTGCGTCTCGGAAAGTCAGCGGCAATCCCAGCCAAAAATGCGATCTTAGTTTGCGCTGGAATCCGACCGAAAAGGTACATCTGACTTTACAGAGCCAGTGGGTTAACAATCTTTATAGTGTCGCCAATCCGTACAGTTATGGACAACCGGTCTATAAACGTTTAAATAGTTACTGGCTGCTAAACTGGCGGAGTAGCTACGTAATCAACCAATTCGTTGATCTAACTGCCGAAATTGAGAATCTGACCAATGTGAAATATGAAACTATGTACCATTATCCTTTGCCGGGCCGCAACTTTTGGATCGGGATAACCTTGAAGTATTGATTTATTTTAGACAAATGAATACGGCAGGTTATAAGAATAATATTAAATATTTCGATGAGCAAGCGGCCGGCTGGCACTTATCCGAATTGGATCGAATTCAAGCCGAGAAAATTTTGAAATCAGTCCAATTACCTGAATCCGGAGTAATTCTGGATGCCGGCTGTGGAACAGGGAATTTATTTCCGATATTGAAAGAAATCGTACCGCTGGCAACTATTATCGCCTGCGACATTTCCAGAAAGATGCTGAGCGAAAGCCGCTGTCGTTTTCCGAATAATACAATACCCCTCTGGGCTGGCTACTGTGAAGAGTTACCTTTGAAGAGCGACAGTATTGATGTAGTTCTGAATTATTGCATTTTTCCGCATATTAAAAACAGTTGTCAAGCTTTGTCTGATTATCGCCGCGTTTTAAAATCCGGCGGACGCCTACTGATAGTTCATCCCCACGGTCGGGAGGTAATTAATTCCAAACATCGTCAGATCGGATTTCCGGTTAGCGGCGATTTATTACCGCCTGCAGTAGAAGTCGTTACTCGTCTGGAAAGGATGTCGTTTAGGATTTGCGAGGTAATTGATCGGGAGGATTTGTATTTAATCGAAGCCGAAACTACTTAGCCGCATTATATTTTAGTATGAGTCGTAATCATTTCTGAGCATTGGCACAAAGCGTACCGGAATAATTGATTTTTGGACTAATTTGCCTTTATTTTTAGTAACCAGGACCAGTTCCTGGGTGTAAGTTGCGCCAACCGGAATAACCATACGACCACCCTCTGCGAGCTGCTCTTTGAGTGGTTGGGGAATTTTAGACGGGGCGCAGGTGACGATTATACCGTCAAACGGTGCATGTTCCGGCCAGCCGAGATAACCGTCTCCAATTTTGCAATGGATGTTGTGGTAGCCCAGCTCTTTAAGAAGCGCCTGAGCTTGCCTTCCGAGCGAGGGGATGATTTCGATCGTATAAACGCTATCGCAAATTTCGGCTAGAATCGCCGCCTGATAACCACTGCCGGTACCGATTTCGAGAACTTTGTCGCTCTTTTTTAAATCCAGCAATTCGGTCATCAGGGCTACGATGTAAGGTTGTGAGATAGTTTGCCCTTCGCCAATCGGTAAAGGACGATCGGAGTAAGCAAATTTCCGATATTGTTCGGGCACAAATAAATGGCGTTCAACCTTTTGCATTGCCTTTATGACGGATTCGGTTCGGACCCCGCGGGCAATAATTTGCTCATTTACCATTTTCTGCCGTAGTTGGAAATAATCGGGTTCCTGAGGATTTTTTGCCATAGCCAATATTACTAAGAGACTTAATAAAAATAGTACGGTTTTAGTTTTGAAATGCATATTTTCCCTAATAAATCCTGACTATTCAATTTATTGGCGAATTTCCAACTTGCCAAAAACTACTTCAGCCCGAATTTCCAGTACCGCTGGGTTGTCGTCTCTGGATATGGCTTTCGCTTGATTGTCTATCTGCCCGAAAACCGGTGTGGCGATTACTTCGACCGAAATTTCAGCTGGTAGAATTATAATCGTTTGACCGAACACTGTTTCGACGGTGAGGCAACAGCGACTCGGTTGCATTTTAGCCAGACGCAAATCAACTGACATTTTCCCGAAAACGGTTTCAATTTTGCCTCCACTGAAGTTGTCTGAGATGATGTTCTTTGTGGATTCCGAAAATACAGTTAGTAAGTTAATGGTATTGGCATCGATAGATACCGCTTGAGAATTATCCGCAGGTTCCTGGGGATAAAATCGTCGAGGGCGAATTATTAAAATTATTCCAGCTAAAATCAACAGCATTGCGATTAATAGAGGTCCGCTAATAATATCATTGATTTTCAGAATCAGAATTGCTCCCAGTCCGATCAAAAACCAACCGCCGGAACGATTGGCTTTGAATAGCTCGTTTAAACCGATTAGAATCAAAATTAGCGGCCACCAATTATGAAGGAAATCGCCTAAATCGAAAAATATCAGGTTTAGATTATCCAGAAGTAGCAGAACTCCTAAAACCACAAGAACCATTCCAGCTATTTTTGCTCCCGATATTTTGCGCTGACTCATTATAAACCTTTCTCTCTTTTTCCAATTATACGAAAAAGTTTAAACTAAATCAATCTGAAAGACAGTTTATTTTAACTGGTTAATTCTTGAATCCTCGTGACTTTAATGCTAAATTCAAAATCGAATTGAGTGGCAAAAATTATAATGATAAAGTATATCTGCAGAAAGTTTCTAATAGGAGTTTATCCGATATGAAGAAATTTACCTTAATGTTTTTTATGGTGTTATTAATGATGAATTGTGACAGTAAAATCAAGAAGACCGAACAGACGGCGCAGGCTTTTGTTGATAGCCTGACCAATGTTATTGAGCCGTTGAATGAAGCGGCTAATTTAGCCTACTGGGAAGCCACCGCTTCTGGAAAAGACGAATATTATGAACGTTATGCCGGTGCTTCCCTGGAACTGGCGACGATTTATGCCAATCCAGCCGATTTCGAAAAGCTGAAAGCCTTAAAAGCCAGCAAAATCAAAGACCCGTTATTAGCGCGGCAAGTCGAGATTCTTTATTATCGCTTTTTAGCCAAACAGATCGACACAACCCTGTTAAAGCAAATTACCGAAATGCAAACGGCGGTTGAAGCTCGATTCAATAAGTTCCGTGGTAAAATTGACGGCCGCGAAGTTACCGGCAATGATATCAAGGAAATCCTGGTATCGTCGAATGATCTCACATTGCGGAAAAAAGCCTGGGAAGCTTCCAAACAGGTTGCGCCGGTCGTTGAGAAAGATATTCTGACTCTGGTGCATTTGCGGAACGAAGCTGCTCGGAAACTCGGTTTCGATAACTATCAACAGATGTCATTGATTACCGATGAGCAAGACCCGGCGGAGATCGAACGAATTTTCCAGGAACTGGATGCCGCAACGAGAGAACCATTCCGTCACGATAAGGCGATAATGGATTCGGTTTTAACCCAACGCTTTAATATCAAACCGGAAGAACTACGCCCCTGGCATTACGCCGATCCCTATTTCCAGGATGTTCCGGCTGTTAGTGCGGTCAACCTCGATCAATATTATCAGAATCAGGATGTGATCAAAGTAGCTGCCGAGTTTTATGCCGGCATTGGTCTAGATGTATCCCAAATTCTTGCTAATAGTGATTTATATGAACGACCGGGCAAGTATCCGCACGCCTATTGTACTGATATTGATCACGAAGGCGATGTGCGCATTATGGTAAACGTACGCAATAACGAAGAATGGATGGCAACCGTCCTGCATGAACTGGGACATGCGGTTTATTCGACCAATATTGATCGCCAATTGCCTTACTTTTTGCGGGAGGAAGCTCATTTGTTCACGACCGAAGCCATTGCGATGTTTTTTGAGAAACTATCGAAGAATCCAACCTGGATGCGCGCAATGCTTAACCTCGATGCCAAGGAAGAAGCCAATATCCGGGAAGCAACTTCGCAGATGTTAAGACTGCAGAAGTTGATTTTTGCCCGGTGGTCGTTGGTAATGTATAATTTCGAAAAGTCTTTGTATGAGAATCCGGAACAAGACTTGAATAAACTCTGGTGGGACCTTGTCGAACAATATCAAATGATCAAACGGCCGGAAAATCGCAACCAGCCGGATTGGGCTTCCAAGATTCACGTTTGTTCTTACCCGGTTTATTATCATAATTACCAGCTTGGTGAACTTTTAGCCGCCCAATTGACCGAAGCGATAGCTCGCCATCAGAGAGTTGGCGATGTCGCTAAAATTAAATATGTCAGTAATCCCGATCTGGGGAATTACCTTAAAGCCAATATTTTTTCGGTCGGCAGGAAGTATCGCTGGGACGAGATGATTGTCCGCGCTACCGGTGAAAAACTGTCCGCCAGGTATTTCGTCGAGCAGTTGTAAGCGCTATTAAGTTCTAATAAGTTCATTTAAGTGCTTTTAAGTGCTTACAAGAAATGAAAAGAACTCTGTGATTTTCAGTTACATTTATTTATTCACGCAGTCATTCATGCATTCATGCACTCACGCATTCATGCACTCATGCATTTTATAACCTTGTAACAAATAGTTATTTAGTAGAGCGCTTAAAAGCACTTACTTCTTCTTTTCGGCGAGTACTTTTTCGATTTCGTCCATTACCCAATTCATTTCCTTCATTGTCAGATTGAATGGTTCGGCGGTAGTCATATCAACACCGGCGGCTTTTAACTGATTGATCGGGTAGTCGGAACCGCCGGAAGAAAGGAAATTCAGATAATTGGACCGAGCGGATTGGTCACCTTCCAATACTTTTTTGGCTAAAGCGGTAGCGGCTGTGAAGGAAGTGGCGTACTGATAAACATAGAAATTATAATAGAAGTGGGGAATATAAGCCCATTCGATATTGATGACGTCATCCACGTAGCAAATACCTTTGTCGTGGCCATAATACGTCCGCACGATTTGTTTATAAAGCTCGGTCATCGAGTCACCGGTCAACTGCTCACCACGTTCCGCCATTTCATGAATGCGCAGTTCAAACTCGGCAAACTGCGTTTGGCGAAAAACCGTGCCTTTGATGCCATCTAGATAATTCATCAATAGGGTAAGTTTCTGATCGGGATCGGTAACTTTATTTAAATTATCGTGAAAAAGCAAAACTTCGTTGAAGGTCGAGGCGACTTCAGCGACGAAAATCGAGTAGTCGGCAAGCGGATATGGTTGCGTCTTATTGGAAAAGTAGCTGTGCATAGTGTGACCAAGTTCGTGCGCCATCGTCGCGACGTCATCATATTTATTACAGTAATTGAGCAAAATGTAGGGATGCACGTCGTAAATTGAGCCGTCGGAATAAGCGCCACTCCGTTTGGCGGGAGTCGGGTAAACATCAATCCAGCGCTCGTTAAAAGCGCGTTCGATAACGCTGAGGTAATCGCTTCCCAGTGGTTGCAGAGCGCTTAAAATCATCTCTTGAGCAGTTTCAACTGGATAATCAATAGCCAAATCTTTGACAACCGGTGTATAAAGGTCGGTATATTTCAGCGTGTCCACGCCGAGCAACTGCTGTTTAATTTTAAGGTAACGGTAAAAAGTCGGTAGATTGTCATTAACGTTTTTTATCAAAGCCGTATAGACTTTGGTGGGAATATTATTGGCATCAAGGGCGGCTTCCAAACAACTGTTATAATTACGAACGTGAGCGATAAAAAGATGCTGTTTGATATTGGCGTCCATAGTTGCCCCAAATGTGCGACGGAAATCATACATTTTGCCGAAGAAAGAGTTGAAAACCAATTCGCGATCGGCGCGCACCGGAAGAGCACGCAAGGTAGCAAAGGTAGCCAGATCGAGTTTGACTTTGGTTCCGTCGCTTAGAACGATTTCCGGGAAGGGGAATTCGGCATTGCTAAATAGACCATAGATAGTATAAGGCGCATCGGCGAATAAGCCTGTTTCGGCTATGATTTTTTCTTCTTTTTCGGAAAGTAGATGCTTCTTAACGCGGATCAGGTCATTAATATAAAACTCGAAGACCTTCAATTCTTTTTTGGAAGCAATGAATTTTTTCAGCTTAGCCGGATCGATTTCAAGGATTTCAGGTTGAATAAAAGCTGCCTTCGTATAATATTCGGTAGCAAGTTGCGAGAGTTCCTGACGCAGGCCGAGGTATTTCGTATCGCGGGTATCGAGGTCGGCTTTGAAATTGATATACGAGCCCAGTCGCGCCATTTCCTTACTAATTTCGCTATGAAGATTAAGGCAAGCATAGAGTTGGTCAGCCGATTGTCCGAGTTTGCCTTTGTAATTTAGAATCTGATCGAATTTTTTGACTACAGCATCTTTGGCTACTAAATAGGCTTCGTCTGATGGATAAATCGGTGTCAAGTCCCAGGTATATTTTTCGGGAATCTGAGATCGGTCGCGTGTTTGCGCAACGGAGGTTTCTTCATTAGACAGAAATAGCATAATCATTACACTGAAAGCAAATAGTTGTTTCATTTTTATCACCTTTGTTTTAAATGGTTACCTATTATATTTGAAGCGGAAAAACTGATTTGTTTTCTGAAAATACTCGATTTAAATGTAAAAACCTTGATCTAGTTAAATTGGTTTTAATATTCAGAAATTGATTGAAATTAAAGAAAAAAATACCAAAAATCACGATTCAAATTTAGGAAAAATAGAGATAATTTGCCAGATAAATCTCGACAATTGGCGATTGATTGGGAGGAAATTAGAAAGGGGGAAGGATTGGAGATGTTTCTCCTGGTCTTCGGCATTTTTAGGCTAAGGCTGAGAAAAAAGAGAAGACAAAAAATGTCATGCTGAGGTTACCGAAGGGTAACCTACCATGTCACGCTGAGCCTGTCGAAGCGTGAGTTCATCGAAGCATGAGTTCATTGTCATCCTGAGTTCATCGAAGGATGAGTTTATCGAAGGATGAGTTACTTGATAGATATAGGATAAGAGATGTTGTCGCCCTTCGACACACTCAGGGTGACATTTCTCAGAATGATACTAAGGATGTCATCCTGAGTTCATCGAAGGATGAGTTTATCGAAGCATGGCGATTTATTTCGTGCCAACGCCCATGCCTTGAGAATAGATAAACGATAACCTTCTAAAAGTCCACTTGAAGTCCAAAAATATCCACTAAAAGCTTGAATTAATTCTAAATATTCGTAATATTATAAAAATAAAATAGCATGGCAGGAAGTTTCACTCATAAAATTACTTTGAGGCTCGGTAGGAAGGTGAATAGTGCTGTCTATTTACCTTACTTGCCTGAAGTTAGTCAGTTGGAAAGTTTGACAAATTATAGAGTAGGTATGTTATGAAAAGGTGTTTTGTTTCATTAGTTATTTTTGTTTTGGCAGGACTTGTAGCCCATTCCCAGGAGTCACCGGCAAATCGTAGTTTGATAGACTCACCACATCATTCCCGATTTTCGGAAGAGCGATTAGAGAAAAGTGAACATTTTAATCGGCATCATCATCCTAAGTTTCCGATGGACCAAGGCGTGATCTCAGTTGAACGCTCAGACGGACACCCTCAGAGAAATCACTATTCTTCAGACTCTCGAGATGCCTATGCTGTCTCTTCAAGTTTTGACTCTTTGAATGTAAGATTTGTAGGTAATTGGCCATTTGGTCTTCCTTTTGCGGTTGCCTATGACAACGTAAGGAATCTTGCATTTGCCGGTTCAGGGGGAGGTGTCTATATTCTTGATGTCTCAGTTCCTTCAAATCCGATAAAAATCTCAGAGGCAATCTATACGAGGGGTGTTGTTGAAGGCTTTTTCTATGAATCATCAAACCAGCAACTTTACATTGCGGATGGTCAAGGTGGGCTTGAAATATGGAATGTAGCCAATACTGAAAGCCCCTCTAAATTGGGTTATTATTTTACACCTAATTATGCTTTAGATGTTTATGTTTCAGGGTCTTATGCCTATGTTGCAGATGAGTTTGCTGGTCTAAGGATAATCAATGTTTCAGACCCTTCTTCACCTTACGAAGCAGGATATTATGATACACCTGGGTGGACTTATGGTGTTTATGTTTCAGGTTCTTATGCCTATGTTGCAGACAGTGAAGCTGGTCTAAGGATAATAAGTGTTTCAGATCCTTCTTCGCCTTATGAAGCAGGATATCATGCTACACCTGGGTGGGCTTTAGATGTTTATGTTTCAGGGTCTTATGCCTATGTTGCAGATGAGTTTGCTGGTTTAAGGATAGTCAATGTTTCAGACCCTTCTTCACCTTACGAAGCAGGATATTATGATATATCTGATAATGCTCTGGGTATTTATGTTTCAGGGTCTTATGTCTATGTTGTAGATGGGTATGGTTTAAGGATAATCAATGTTTCAGACCCTTCTTCACCTTATGAAGCAGGATATTATGCTACACCTGGGTGGGCTTTAGATGTTTATGTTTCAGGTTCTTATGCCTATGTTGTAGATGAGTATGCTGGTCTAAAGATAATCAATGTTTCAGACCCTTCTTCACCTTACGAAGCAGGATATTATGATACACCTGGGTATGCTGAGAATGTTTATGTTTCAGGTTCTTATGCCTATGTTGCAGATGGGTATTGTTTAAAGATAATCAATGTTTCAGACCCTTCTTCACCTTACGAAACAGGATATTATGATACACCTGGGTGGACTTTAGATGTTTATGTTTCAGGTTCTTATGCCTATATTGCAGACAGTGAAGCTGGTCTAAGGATAATAAGTGTTTCAGACCCTTCTTCACCTTACGAAGCAGGATATTATGATACACCTGGGTGGACTTATGGTGTTTATGTTTCAGGTTCTTATGCCTATGTTGCAGACAGTGAAGCTGGTCTAAGGATAATAAATGTTTCAGATCCTTCTTCGCCTTACGAAGCAGGATATTATGCTACACCTGGGTGTGCTTTAGATGTTTATGTTTCAGGGTCTTATGCCTATGTTGCAGATGAGTATGCTGGTTTAAGGATAATCAATGTTTCAGACCCTTCTTCACCTTACGAAGCAGGATATTATGATATACCTGATTGGGCTTTAGATGTTTATGTTTCAGGTTCTTATGCCTATGTTGTATATGGGTATGGTTTAAGGATAATCAATGTTTCAGACCCTTCTTCACCTTATTACGAAGCAGGATATTATGATATACCTGATTGGGCTGAGGACGTTTATGTTTCAGGGGCTTATGCCTATGTTGCAGGTGGTTCTGCTGGTCTAAGTATAATCAATGTTTCAGACCCTTCTTCACCTTATGAAGCAGGATATTATGATACACCTGAGTATGCTGAGAATGTTTATGTTTCAGGGTCATATGCCTATGTCGCAGATGGGAGTGCTGGATTACAAATCTATCAATTCTCTGGTGCAGTGGGAATAGAGGACGAAGAAATGAAACCACCGGTTTACTCTCTATCCCAGAACTATCCCAATCCGTTCAACTCGGCTACTACTATAACCTATTCGATCAGTTCACAGTCACTAGTTAAGATCGAGATTTACAACCTTATTGGTCAGAAAGTACTTACGCTAGAAGATGGCATCAAGAGTCCTGGAGTTTATACTATGAAATTCAGCCCTCGCGCAGATTTTACCAGTGGGTTGTATTTTTACCGGTTAGAGGTTCTGGATATGAGTAATAAAAGTAAGCGCTTTAGCGAAATCAAGAAGATGGTGTTAATTAAGTAAAGAATTTACCTGATTGACTTTGTTGCCGGCGTTATTTATGTAACTGATTGTTTTAGGTCACCCTTCGATGGACTCAGGGTGACTTACTATGTCATGCTGAGTTTATCGAAGCATGAGTTTATCGTCATCCTGAGTTTATCGAAGGATGAGTTACTTGATAGGCATAGGATAAGCGATAATGTCACTCTTCGACAGGCTCAGAGTGACATTAGAGCTCAGGGTGACATTTCTCAGAATGATACTAAGGATGTCATCCTGAGTTTATCGAAGGATGAGTTTATCGAAGCATGGCGATTTATTTCGTGCCAACGCCCATGCCTTGAGAATAGATAAACGATAACCTTCTAAAAGTCCTCTTGAAGTCCAAAAATATCAATTAAAAGCTTGAATTAGTTCTAAATATTAGTAATATTATAAAAAGAAAAAAGCATGGCAGGAAGTTTCACTTATAAAATTACTTTGAGGCTCGGTAGGAAGGCGAATAGTGCTGTCTATTTACTTTACTTACCTGAAGTTAGTCAGTTGAAAAGTTTAACAAATTATAGAGTAGGTATGTTATGAAAAGGTATTTTGTTTCATTAGTTGTTTTTGTTTTGGCAGGACTTGTAGCCCATTCCCAGGAGTCACCGGCAAATCGTAGTTTGATAGACTCACCACATCATTCCCGATTTTCGGAAGAGCGATTAGAGAAAAGTGAACATTTTAACCGGCATCATCATCCTAAGTTTCCGATGGACCAAGGCGTGAGCTCAGTCGAACGCTCAGACGAACAACCTTATAGAGATCCCTATCCTTCTGGGTCTCGAGATGCTACTTCTGTTCTCAATCTCCAGAGTACCTCAACTACTAATAAGGAACCGGAATGGGTAAGGCACTATGCCTCTGGACTGGATCCAGCCAAGGATGTCGCAACTGATATTGCCGTTGATAATCAGGGTTATATCTATGTTACCGGGTATAGTACAGGACTACCATTTGGAGTAGATTATTTTACTGTAAAATATGACAATTCTGGTAATACAATCTGGGCGGTTAGGTATGATAATGGAGGAGATGATTTTGCATCTGCTCTGGCTATTGACAGTTTTGGCAATGTTTATGTTACCGGAGAAAGCGATTGTTCGGGAACATATTATGATTATGCGACTATTAAATATAACTCAAATGGCGAAGAGCAGTGGGTAGCCCGATATAATGGACCAGGAAATACTGATGACTATGCCAATGCTCTTGCTATTGATGGCTCTGGCAATGTGTATGTTACCGGATATAGCTATGGCTCAGGAACATATGATGATTATGCGACCGTGAAGTACAACTCAAATGGTGAAGAGCAGTGGGTAGCCCGATATAATGGACCGGGAAATTTTTGTGACTATGCCAATGCTCTTGCTATTGATGGTTCTGGCAATGTTTATGTTACCGGATATAGTGAAGGCTCAGGAACAGATTATGATTATGCGACTATTAAATATAACTCAAATGGTGAAGAGCAATGGGTAGCCCGATATAATGGACCAGGAAATTTTTGTGACTATGCAGAAGCTCTTGCTATTGATGGTTCTGGCAATGTTTATGTTACCGGAGAAAGCTATGGCTCAGGAACAGATTATGATTATGCGACCGTGAAGTACAACTCCAATGGTGAAGAGCAATGGGTAGCCCGATATAATGGCCCAGGAAATTTTTGTGACGATGCCTATGCTATTGCAATTGATGGTTCTAGCAATGTTTATGTTACCGGATATAGCTATGGTTCAGAAACAGAAGAGGATTATGCGACCGTGAAGTACAACTCAAATGGTGAAGAGCAATGGGTAGCCCGATATAATAGACCAGGAAACTCTTATGATGAAGCTCAGGCTATTGCTATTGATGGTTCTGGGAATGTTTATGTTACCGGATATAGCTATGGTTCAGAAACAGTTGTTGATTATGCGACCGTGAAGTACAACTCCAATGGTGAAGAGCAATGGGTAGCCCGATATAATGGACCGGGAAATTCTTTGGACTATGCCAATGCTATTGCTATTGATGGTTCTGGCAATGTTTATGTTACCGGAGAAAGCTATGGCTCAGGAACAGATTATGATTATGCGACCGTGAAGTACAACTCAAATGGTGAAGAGCAGTGGGTAGCTCGATATAATGGACCGGGAAATTCTTATGATAAAGCTCAGGCTATTGCTATTGATGGTTCTGGCAATGTTTATGTTACCGGTAGAAGCGAAGGTTCAGGAACAGATGATGATTATGCGACCGTGAAGTACAACTCAAATGGTGAAGAGCAGTGGGTAGCCCGATATAATGGACCGGGAAATTCTTATGATAAAGCTCAGGCTATTGCTATTGATGGTTCTGGCAATGTTTATGTTACCGGTAGAAGCGAAGGTTCAGGAACAGATGATGATTATGCGACCGTGAAGTACAACTCAAATGGTGAAGAGCAGTGGGTAGCCCGATATAATGGACCGGGAAATTTTTGTGACTATGCCAATGCTCTTGCTATTGATGGTTCTGGCAATGTTTATGTTACCGGATATAGTGAAGGCTCAGGAACAGATTATGATTATGCGACTATTAAATATAACTCAAATGGCGAAGAGCAATGGGTAGCAAGGTATAATGGACCAGGAAATTATGATGACGAGGCCTATGCTCTTGCTATTGATGGTTCTGGCAATGTTTATGTTACCGGATATAGTAAGGGTTCAGAATCAAGGCATGATTACGCTACTATTAAGTATAGTTCAAATGGTGAAGAGAAGTGGGTAGCAAGGTATAATGGACCAGGAAATTATGATGACGAGGCCTATGCTCTTGCTATTGATGGTTCTGGCAATGTTTATGTTACTGGATGTAGTTCTGGTTCAGAAACAGGTGATGATTATGCGACCGTGAAGTACAACTCAAATGGCGAAGAGCAATGGGTAGTAAGGTATAATGGACCGGGAAATTCTTGGGACTATGCCAATGCTCTTGCTATTGATGGTTCTGGCAATGTTTATGTTACGGGATATAGTTATGGTTCAGAATTATTGCCTGATTACGCGACTATTAAGTATAGTTCAAATGGCGAAGAGCAGTGGGTAGCAAGGTATAATGGACCAAGAAATGATTGGGACGAGGCTAAAGCTCTTGCCATCGATGGTTCTGGCAATGTTTATGTTACCGGAAGAAGCGAAGGCTCAGGAACAAATAATGATTATGCGACCGTGAAGTACAACTCAAATGGCGAAGAGCAATGGGTAGCTCGATATAATGGACAAGGAAATGTTTATTATTTGGCTGCAGATATTGCTGTTGACGGTTATGGAAATGTTTTTGTTACTGGAAATAGTGAAGGATATTACTGGGGCGTTTACACCTGGAGCGTTTACACCACGATTAAGTATAGCTCGAATGGAACTAAGATTAATGAAGAAGAAATGAAAATACCGTTTTACTCTCTATCTCAGAACTATCCCAATCCGTTCAACTCAGCGACTACGATAACCTATTCGCTCAGTTCACAGTCACTAGTTAAGATCGAGGTTTACAATCTTATTGGTCAGAAAGTACTTACGCTAGAAGATGGCATCAAGAGTCCTGGAGTTTATACTATGAAATTCAGCCCTCGCGCAGATTTTACCAGTGGGTTGTATTTTTACCGGTTAGAGGTTCTGGATATGAGTAATAAAAGTAAGCGCTTTAGCGAAATCAAGAAGATGGTGTTAATTAAGTAAAGAATTTACCTGATTGACTTTGTTGCCGGCGTTATTTATGTAACTGATTGTTTTAGGTCACCCTTCGATGGACTCAGGGTGACTTACTATGTCATGCTGAGTTCATCGAAGCATGAGTTCATCGAAGCATGAGTTCATCGAAGCATGAGTTCATCGTCATCCTGAGTTCATCGAAGGATGAGTTACTTGATAGATATAGGATAAGCGATATTGTCACTCTTCGACACACTCAGGGTGACATTGTGAGTTTTCCTGTCATCCTGAGTTTATCGAAGCATGAGTTTATCGAAGCATTGAAGGATAGCCGAATAAATTGTGAAAACAGGATTTGTTTACATACTTGAATGTTCAGACGGTTCCTATTATACCGGGGTAACCAATAATCCAGAAAGGAGACTTTACGAACATCAATCCGGCTTTGTAAAAGGTTATATTCATTCCCGGCTACCGGTAAAGCTGGCATGGTGTTCAGAAGAAATGGATATTATGTCTGCTATTGAGAATGAGAAGAAAATAAAAGGATGGAGAAGAGCCAAAAAAGAAGCATTGATTAACGGTGAATGGGATAAATTGCCAGAACTATCAGTGGCTTATTGGAAAAGGAAGGACTGTCACCCTTCGATGGACTCAGGGTGACTTACTGTGTCATGCTGAGTTTATCGAAGCATGAGTTCATCGAAGCATGAGTTACTTGATAGGCATAGGATAAGCAATAGTGTCACTCTTCGACAAGCTCAGAGTGACTTTAAAGCTCAGGGTGACATTTCCTCTTTTCTTAGCCTCGACCTCAGTCTTTTAACGATTTCCTTCATTTCTGGTTTAGGCTTTCGTATATTTTGCCCAAATGGAGAACGATATTCACAATGCAGAAAAATAAAAAGTCATCGGAGTCGAAATCACCTCAGCCAATTCGCAAAACCTGGGACGAATATTTCCTGGATATTGCCGAAATGGTGGCAAGTCGTTCAACCTGCTTCCGGAATAAAGTCGGCGCGGTGATTGTGCGCGACAAAGTGATCGTCTCCACCGGTTATAACGGAGCGCCAACCAACCAGCCGAATTGTATGGAAATCGGCTATTGTTACCGCGACCGACATAAGATCAAGTCCGGGACGCAGTTGGAACGGTGTCGGGCGGTAGGTTCGCATGCCGAATCCAATGCCGTCGTTCTAGCGGCTCGTAATGGTCAAGCTACCGCCGGCGCTACTATTTATGTCGTTGGTCATAAGTTTATTTGCGATCAGTGCAAGGCAATTATTGCAAATGCTAAGATCGAAAGAGTTGTGATGCGCAAACCGGATCGGCAAATCGAAATTGTCGAACCGTCTGTTGATTGGAAGGTTCATCCGGTTGATAAGCAGAATAGTAATTCTTGAGATTTAAATGTTGATATATTGTCATGGATTCGGTAGTTCGGGACAGGCTACCAAAGCCCAGATTTTACGGGCGCATTTTACCGATAAAATGATATTAGCGCCGGATTTACCGTTGGAGCCAGCGGCGGCGATTGAAACGATAATCGAGAATATTCGAAAAGCCGGGAATGATTCTCGCATCTTATTGGTCGGATCCAGTTTAGGTGGGTTTTATGCTTTGCATTTGAATCAGGAATATGGTTTCCCGGCAATTCTGCTGAACCCGACAGTTGACCCTATCGGCGATACTTACCTACCAGATGATAATCCCGGCGAAATTGATAATAGCCCGCTGGCGGCCTGGTGTCAGAAATTTACTTCTGAGATTCGTGCCCTTTACCACTCACCCCAAACAATCAATCCCCAGAACCTGTTCGTTTTTCTCAATCGGGATGATGAACTGCTGGACTACCGAAAAGCGGCGGAATATTTTAGGGTAAATAATTGTCAGGTGATAATTTCCGAGAGCGGCGGACATCGCTTTTTGAATTTTGAGGAGTTAATCCCGACTATAAGAGCGATTTATGAGAACCTGCCGCCAGCGAATTATATCTAATTAAATTTTATAATTCCAGAAGATTTTTTAAGTCATTAGTCACTGGTCATTAGTCATAAGGCTAAGTTTGGGAAAAGAGAACAGTCATTGGTTTAACCTGTGAAATTTGTGTCGCGAAAGGTTATGTTTTAACATTAGATTTCCTAGCCTACGAATTAATTCGCGGGTTATTTTTTGCTACAACTTTTAGTTCGTGTCCAATATTTGGCGTATTTTTTTCCCTAGGACTGCGGGCGCAAAGGGTTTTTGCAGGAAATTTATCCCTCTTTTAATAATACCCTGAACGGCAATGATATTGGAAGTGTACCCGGATGTATAGAGCACTTTGATGCTGGGCTTAATCTGTTCAATCTGGCGATGTAATTCCTGACCGTTCATTCCCGGCATAACCAAATCCGTTATCAATAGATCAATTTCATCGCTGTGTTTTTCAAAATATTCAAGAGCTTCACTTGGTTCGCCAAAATCTATAACTTGATACCCTAATTGTTGCAACGCATTTCGGGTAAAAGCGCGAACATCGGCATCATCTTCGGCTAACAGGATTGTCTCTTGCCCCATTACACTTTCTATATCTTCTAATTGATAGTGTTTTTCATCTTGACCTTCATAAACCGGGAAATAGATTTTGAATGTGGCACCTTTACCCGGTTCACTGTAAACGTGGATAAATCCATGATTTTGTTTGACAATTCCGTAAACTGTAGCAAGCCCAAGACCGGTTCCTTCACCCTCTCCTTTGGTCGTAAAAAACGGTTCGAATATATGTTCCTGGGTTTCTTTATCCATTCCGCAACCGGTATCACTGACAGAAATCAGAACATAGTTGCCCGGTTGAAAGCCATGATGTTTTAAACAATATTCGGAATCACAGGTGAAATTGGCGGTTTCAATGATCAAACTTCCCCCTTTAGGCATCGCATCCCGCGCATTGACCACCAGATTCATTATTACCTGATCGAATTGCGTCGGATCTAGATAAATATCATGAAGTCCGTTACCAAGAATAAAACTCATTCTAATGTCTTCGCGCACCATTTTTTCCAGCAAACCTTTGGTAGATTCCAGATGTGTATTCAGATTGAGCCTTTGAGGTTCGGCATTTTGCTGGCGCGAGAATGCCAGCATTTTACCAATCATATTTGCCGAGCGACGCGCGGCATCATTAATTTTTTGAAACTGGGAATAGAATTTTTGACCTGGTTGCAAATTCATCAGCGCCATTTGTGAGTAACCTAGGATAATTGTTAGTATATTATTAAAATCATGAGCAACACCACCAGCCAGACGTCCAATTGCCTCCATTTTCTGAGCTTGACGCAGTTGAGATTCCAGACTATCCCGCTCAGCTTCAGCTTTTACTCGTTCCGTAATGTCGAGAATCTGAGCGATGGTATGTGGATTTCCATCAGAATCTTTGATCACATTCGAGTAAATCTCCACCTGTCGTCTTTCGCCGTCTTTGCGAATTACTTCAAATTCATAATTCGCCAGAACTACTTCCCCTTTCTGGCGACGCTGATAGTGATCTTGGACCAGCTCGACGCTCTCTGGTGCTAAAAATTCCATAAACTTATGTCCGATAATTTCGGATTCATTGTACCCCAGAATTTGACAGAGACGTTGATTAACAAACTCAAAAGTGTAATTACCGTCAATAACAAAAACTCCCGTAGCGCTGTTTTCCACTACCGAGCGGTATCTCTCTTCACTCTCGCGCAGAGAGGCTTCCATCTGCACGCGCTGAGTAATGTCTCTCGATACGAATAGCAGATGTTTGCCAAGAGTATTGCCAACGCTCTGGAGATAAATCCATTTTCCAGATTTATGTTTGAATCGGTATTCGATTGTCTCCGTGAATTCTGATTTTTCCCCGGTCATCAGATTTTTGACCATATAACCGATATAAGTCTTCAATATTTTAAGCAAACCCTTTCGATCTTCGGGATGGATATAATCGAATGCTGATTTACCCAGCAATTCTTCCGGTTCGTAACCGGTAATCCTTTTAACTGAGGGACTTACATAGTTATAGGACGCTTTCAAATCGAAAGTATGCAAGGAAATCAGATCACTCGTAGTTTCCGTTATCAAGCGGTATTTTTCTTCTGACTGCCTTAACGCTTCTTCCGCCTGCTTGCGCTCGGTAAAGTCTAAGACAGTGGCATAAGACCCGCGAAATGTACCTTGATCATCAAAATTAGGAGCTCCAGAAATAAGGGTTGGAATTGGCTTTCCCGATTTTGTAGTAAAGGTAATTTCATATCGGGAAAATGTACCTTCTGGCCTTTTGGTTAATTCTTGTTTCAGTATCTTTTGATTCTTAGAATCAAAGAAATCGAGGATATTTCTTCCGATTAATTCTTCGGGCTTATATTCTAGCATCTGGCAAATTTTGCTATTTACAAAGGTAACTATTTTTTTCTCGTCAATCGTAATTAAACCTTCGGTCATATTCTCGACCAGTTCTCTATATTTGTTTTCCGACTGCCGTAAAGCTTCTTCCGCCTGCTTTTTACTGGTAATATCCCGCACAAATTCAGCCACTCCGGTTACTTTGCCTGTATCCGGATCTTTGATAGGATAGCTGAATAATTCAATCCACTTGATAGGCGAACCGGGCAATCCCGGAACAATATTCCACTCAGTTTCGCCGGACTGAATGCAACGTAGAGTTGGGCAAGGATCACAGGGAGCCTTGATATTATGATAACATTGATAACATTTTTTCCCCTCAAGTGGCAGGTTTTCCGCGTACCACTTTTTCATAATGTCATTGGTAAAATTGATTGTCAAATCCGGATTTAGAATACTGATGCCATCCTGAATACTTTCAATAATACTTTTTAGAAATTCTTCATTCTCGCGTAATTTTTTCTCCGCCTCCTTCTTCTCGGTAATATCCAAGGAAAAGCCGCCGATTAACGGCTCTTGATTTTCCCTCTCAATCCGAAAGGTATGAGTTTCCCAGATACATTCTTTGCCGCTTTGATCGGGGACAATATGCTCTTCTATGTGATAGCCTTCAATGAGTGACTTATTATCAGCTTCAACTAGTTTTTCGGCTATTTCCTTTGGAAAAATATCAAAAGTAGTTCTACCGATCCACTCTTCAATCCCAAAGCGCTTCTTCATTTCATTATTGATATAAAGAAATTTATGATCGCTGGTTTTGATAAAGGCGGTATGAGGAAGTGCCTCCATAAAAGCGGAAAATCGCTTTTCACTTTCCTTTAGGGCTTGTTCGAATTGCTTACGCTCAGTGATATCCAGCATTGATAGGAAATAACCGAAAATATTGTTCTCTTCATCTTTTCTGACGGTTGCCGAGAGAAGCACCGGGACTTCCTTTTTTTCTTTAGTAATGAAAGTTGTTACTCTATTAGAAACAAAGCCCACGTTTAATATTTCTTCTTCTATTTTCTTAATTTCTTGCTGATCGGTAAATAAGGTTTCAAGCTCCACGCCGACCAGTTCTTCTGAATCATAACCCGAGAACTTTTCAAAATTAGCACCGGCGGCTATAATTAGGTGAACCGCATTTACATAGCAGACCGGTATAGGTAATGATTGCCAGATGTCTTCTATATATTTCTCTAATTCTCGAGTTTCTGCAGTTAATACCATATTTTATTGCCTTTTCATTTTAAAAACATATTCATGATAGGGATCGCCTTTAAACATACATTTAGTCTCCGTGCAGTTCCCTTTCCCTTTTCCGACAGCGAATTCATAAATCCTTTCAAAGTATCCCTCAAGATATAGGCACATAATAGGATGAACTTTGAAATCGTTAAGGTGAATCGTAATCTCTTTTGATTTTTCGTCCAGATTTATTACCTCGAGGTTGCCGATAGTATAATGCATTGTCCAATATGAAGGGTACTCATTAGCGGATTTTTTAAATGAAATAAAAAAGTGCATAAAAAGTTTTACTATAAATGAAAATCCCGGCGCCGCATATCCCATATTTCTTATTTCCGAATCTGGCCAATTGAAAGTGTCCTTGATTACTAGAAGTGAAATGATTCGCAATCCAATCGGATTTAAATCTAATGCTTCTCCTTTTTTCCGATAATCAATGGGATATCCAAGTTCTGCGATCCTTTTTTCTAACTTTTTTAGCCCTTCCTCGCCTTCTTTTTGTAGGATATATTTGCCGTCAGTCTGAAATACTACCCCTTTGACTTCACCCTTAATCTTAAGAAACTCGTCTAAGTCGCTCTTATTAATTGCTTTCATATAAAATGCCTCTATAGCTAACATAATAAGTCTATATATATTATTAAAAAACGTAAAATTATACTACTACTATTATTTATCAATGAAAAAACAATAATTATTTGTTCCTTTATAAAAAAATCCAGATAAGGTTCATCACAGAAAAGTGTGGGTAGATAAAGAAATGATTTGATAAATAAATTTTTTTTCCCGCTTTTTAAATAGATGTGGTTTATAAAGTAAAAGGAGAAATAGATGTCAACAGATAATATTGAGCAAATGTTGAAAATAATCAGTTACAAGCTTTGATTAGGGTAATAGTTTTCCGTTTATTTTCAACTTAAAAATATCAATTAACTTGGGAGGTGTTTGATCTCATTACAATAAGAAAGTATTGATTTATTGCTTACCCTATCGTAAACAGCAGACATTTTCTGGTTTTGATTCTATGCGTAGGATGATTAAGAGCTTGCCTATCAGTAGAAGCCGGATTTTTATAAATGCACTGATTTTTCGTTTAAATTGATTTCCGAGCTGATCAATGTAGTACAGAGAATATCTTATGCTATCGAGATTTAGAATAATTTAAACTCAAAATCTTCAGGTACTAATAAAATCAAAAGTATTTAGTATTCATTGGAACAAATCCGGTATTAATCATTAATTTATTTTAATGCTCTATTTTCTGACTGAATATAGTAATGCAATTGATTGAAAACCGGCTATTTTGCGTTTAGCTCAAACCCAGCCCCTCAATTTCATTGCCTCAACTACCCGGCTAACAGCGACGACATAAGCGGCTTCGCGCATTGAAATTTTATATTTTTTAGAAGTATTAAGCACCGTATAATAGGCTGATTTCATGCGCTTACTTAGAATATCATAAACCTGAGTTTCGTCCCAATAATAAATGCAGGCATTCTGAACCATTTCGAGATAAGATACCGTTACCCCTCCGGCGTTACATAGAAAATCTGGTATGATGTGTACACCGTTCTGATATAGGATATCATCTGCCTCCGGTGTAGTCGGTCCATTTGCCAATTCAGCGATTATTTTGGCTTTAATGTTTGAGGCATTGTTCTTAGTGATTTGTTCTTCAAGAGCTGATGGAATAAGGATATCAACATTTAGCTCTAATAATTCTTCGTTAGAAATGTGATCGACATCTGGGGTATTGATCACTGAACCAGTGCTATTTTTATGATTGAGAACAACCTCGGGATCCAAACCACGTTCACAATAAATACCCCCTTGACTATCACTGATTGCGACAATTTTACTTCCGAATATTGCTTTAATAAGATGAGCCGTATAGTAACCGGCATTACCATATCCCTGTATAGCGAAAGTTGCTTTTTCAAGATCAATGTCACATTCTTTGACGGCTTCCTGAATGGTATAGATACCACCGCGACCGGTGGCATCCGCTCGACCGATTGATCCACCTAAAGAAATAGGTTTGCCTGTAATAACCCCAAATTTGTTTTCACCTGCAATTTTTGAATATTCATCCATCATCCATGCCATAATTTGAGGGGTAGTATATACGTCTGGAGCGGGTACATCTTTTTCAGGTCCAATAAAATTGTAGATACTTCTAATATAAGCACGACTAAGTTGTTCAAGTTCAGTTAGCGAAAGTTCTTTCGGATTACAAATAATTCCGCCTTTTGCACCTCCTAGAGGCAGGTCCATAAGGGAGCATTTCCAGGTCATCCAAGCTGCCAGTGCTCGGATGGTATCGATGGTTTCATCTGGATGAAAACGCAATCCACCTTTGGTAGGACCTTTTGCATCATTATACTGAACACGAAATCCACGAAATATTCGAACAGTTCCATCATCCATACGTACTGGTAATGAGACGTTAACTTCACGCATTGGTACTCGTAACAATTCGTGAATGTTAGGTTCCAGATTCAGAATTTTGGCACAACGATCGAGTTGTAATTGAGCAATTCGGAAAATATTGCTTTTGGTCATAATAATTATCCCTTTCTTTTTAACATAATAAATGACAAATCTTTTTAAAAAGCCTTGTTGAAATATTAATTGAATCAGTAAAGTCTAAATGATCGGAAAATCGCTGTAATTAGCTAGAATATAATGAAAATAAACGATATAAACCAAAATGATATTCATGGAAAATTTATCCATTTTTCTCTTTGTTTAAAGCAATTCATAATGATGTCAATTGCCTCATTCTGGTTGATCTTTTAAAATATTTCATTATGTTTTCTCAATAACCAATTAACTCTACTTTAAATATAATCTAATAAAAAATGAATCTAAATATCTAAATCAATTTTTTCTAATTGTAAAAATAATATTAATTATGATATTGTCAAAAACATTTTTCATTAATACTTAATTATTTTAAGTATTTTGAAATTTATTTTGTGTATTGAATCCACTGCCGACGATGGTTATTTCTAATTTGAAAAAGGATTATATGAGGATATATTTATATTAACAAAAAATTTAATATGTATATTAGAGATAACTTTTGATGAAATATTTTTGCTAAAATTAATCTGATGTAACCCAAAAATATTATTTGAATCAAACAACTTGAAAAATAAATACTGAGAATAATATGACAGAACGAATGACAAAAACAAAATTCATTAAAGAAATATTTGATTACGAAAATGAACAAACTTGGAAATACAAGGGTAAATTACCAAGCATAATTGACTTTTATGCTGATTGGTGTTACCCCTGTAAAATGTTAGCGCCGGTTCTGGAGGAACTGAGTAAAAAATACGCTGGTAAAGTAAATATCTATAAAGTCAATACCGATGAAGAGGGCGAACTGGCTGAATATTTTGGGGTTCGGAGTATTCCGTCGCTGTTATTTATCCCGAAAAACGGCCAACCACAAATGCTGGTTGGCGCTTTGCCCAAAAATCAACTGGATCAAGCAATTCAAAATATTCTGGATAAATAGAATTATTTAAATATTACTGAAACCCCAGTTTTTCCATTCATGCAAACTCGTAATTCATTATCGGTTTTAATATGAACGAAATAATTGGTTTTCTCAACGATAGTTTGTTTTTTTAACCAATCCCAATCTAGAAAATCTGTTTTTGAGTTATATGGGATGTTAAAATAACCGACTTTCATTGCTACAATGTTGTGAAAGAAGTGAGTTCCTTGTGACGGTTCAATGTTAAAATTTTCCAAACCGACTTCAACAATTACTCGGGCATTGCTAACCTGGATAAATTTTACCGGAATGCCAAGGAAGCGATCTTGAGAACCCCACCGGCCTGGACCAATTAAAATATATTGCTGGTTTTTGTGTTTCATTTTTTCATTCAAAGATTCTATTTCAGCTTGCATTTCTAATGTTTTGAGATTGTCGAATTTTTCAGGATCGAGATAGATAATGTCAAATAGATTTTGAATAACACCGTTGCCCATTCCTTTTTCGGTATAAAGAAATAATTTTGTACGATCTGGAGTTTCATCGAAAATTGAAATGCCTGACGATTCAACTGCCAGAGGGCGAATTTGTAAAAGGTAGAAAGTCGGAAAAACATCATCCTGTGGTTTATTAGTAAGATTGACTGCGAATTCGATTTCAACTGGAGTCCCGAGAGCTTTTTCTCCGATTTCCAGCAGTTTATCTAGTATATCGGCTAATGGGAAAGTCTCATTTTTTAGAATGTTTTCAAATGTGATTACTCGCGGTCCTGGAATATTGATGCCCGGAATTAACCGCTCGTTTGCCATATCCCAGACAGAAGCCATTTGATCCAGAATCCCGAATGTTTCCGCTTCGCTTAGTGACAATTCGGATATGGTAACATCTTCTCCCTTTATAAGGTTGTGAGCAGAACTTTTCATATTTAAAGCCAGGAATTTTTTCTGTGAATTTACCACTAAAGCTTGTGGCTGGATAAATTCAAGATGTGGATAACGTGGGCAAAATTGAAAGCTCCGACCGCCTTCTATAACTGATTTCCCCATACCAATAGCTACACTGGCGATGCCATCTTCATTTTTTAAGCTGGTAATCGGGTAGAAATTATACGATTGGGCTACACCAGAAAAATGCGGCATAAAATAATCATTTCCCATAGGAGAACCAACCAACTGCTGGATGATGACTGCCATCTTTTCTTCTTCGACTTGATGATTCAAGTTCTCTATATAATTGCGCGCGCTTTTTATATAAATGGAAGCAAATACTAACTTCACGGCAGTCACTAATTGTTCAAATCTATTTAGTGTATTAGCAGCGTTATTAGGCAGCATATAAGTTCTGTAAATGCCTGCAAACGGTTGAGCATAGGAATCTTCAAGTAAACCGGAAGAGCGTACTGCTAAAGGATATCGGATGTAATCAAGAAAAATTTTCAATTTATTAGTTAGTTCTTCTGAAAGTTGACCGTTTATAAATATTTGATCTATTTCAGCGTCGGATTTTTCTTCCAACATTAGATCATTGATTTTATTGCGAATAATAAAATCATCAAATTCATTGGTGCCAATAACAGCAGTAGTTGGTAAGCTAATTCGAATATTTTGAAATATTTTTGAGAAATCCATAGCCACAAGAAGAGCATTCAAAAAAGCTAAACCGCGACCTTTGCCACCTAATGAACCTTCGCTGAGTTTTGAAATCAGGGTGTTTTCGGAAAGATTTTGAGGGCTAAAGCTGATAATTTTACCCGTATTGCGAGCTTTACGTATTGTTCTGAATGTAGTGATGAGGTGTTGACGCAATTCTGCGACAGTTTCGAAATCCTCTACGGTGACAAGTCTTAACTGACGAGCTATTCTTGTTTCACCCCGGGCAATTAGCCATGAAGAAAAATGATTTGATTTACTATGATAAACGAGAGATTCGTCGGGAATCGTTTGGAGTTTTTCTTCTAATTCTATCAGATTATGAGCACGTTCGATTTCACGACCACTTCCATCCCGAAAGATAAAGTCGCCAAAGCCAAGGTTGTTTTTAATAAAGGTACGGAGCTCAAGCAAAAGGTGCTTAGATTTTTTATGTAAGAAGAAGGAACCTAATTGAGCGGCTTTATTATAATTTTTATCTTCGGATGATAGTAGTATCGTTGGAATATCATATTCGTTTTCTTTTACTTTTGAAATTAATTTAATACCGGCTTCAGAATCGATCTTACCTTTGTGCAAAAAACTAATGTCCGAAATAACTGCAAGGATGTACTCCTGATAATCGGTAAAAATGTTCATGGCTTCTTCATAATTATGAGCCAGAATGACTTTCGGCCGAGTGCGCATTAAGAGACGCTTATTAATGTCAGTCAGTTCTTCATCAATAAGAAGTTGGGTCTGTTTAATGATTTCTTCATATAATAAAGGAAGCAAAATTGAATAAAACTGTATAGAATCCTCGACAAACAGAACGATTCTAACTAAACCGTTTTTCGTGTCGAATTCCAAATTACGCTTGTCCTCAACTGATTTTACCATTGCTAAAAATAATTTTGTATCGCCGTTCCAGAGGAAAATATCATCAAAATACTTTAATTTGCCTTCACGAATATTAGTTAGTTTGACATCCGACAGCATGTTTAATAGAAGCAAAACTGGCAATTCTGGATTTTCTTCTTTAATGCGCTGTGCTAGGTCAAATGGTGTAATTTTACCAATGCGCAACATTGTTACCACCAAATCGAATTTCTTTTCTTTTAATATTGCCAAGGCATCTTCACCAGTTGGAACGCTGGTAATTATCGGGGCTGTACTAAGATTGAGTTGGCGGTATTCTCCATAAATCTGTTCGGATAAACGACCATCTTGTTCGAAAATAAAAGCATCATAGAAAGTTGAAACCAATAATATTTCCTTAACCTTGTTAGCCATCAGATAGTGGTAACAGTCCTCGCCATATTTGAATTTGTTATAATAGTAGTTGAGTTCTTTCGTGTTCATAATGTCTTAATCAATTTACACAAAAGAATATTTATGGATGTGTATTTTTTAAGAAAATTTTAAACTTTAATCATAACCTTTGAAATAAAAGCCACCAGGCGCAGAAAATTTGAGTTTCTGCGCCTGCTTTCTGCGAGTGAGGAAATTTTACGAAAACTTCAAATAAGTGCGGATAAATTGGTCGAATGGAATTTCAGTACGGGTTAATTTTTGTAAATCTTTCATTTTAACCGTCACGATAATAGCGGCATCATCCACATTTATGATGATCTTACCGGTTGTAGTTTCTGGCGCGGTTTTTTCTAACTGTTCCAAACTGCTAGCTAATACCGAGTTGAAGTCCTGAGCCGTAGTCGTGACTGAGAGAATCGAAGTGTTACCTTTTTCAGATCCCAGCCGGTAAGCCGAAAATAATAAACCGACCAAAAGGATAAGAAACGCACCAATTCTAATCATTTTGTTCATTTGAGACCTCGTTGTTTTAAGTTTTTGGTTTTTCGCTAATTCGATTATTTGATGAGTCTTCATTTTTTCACTTTTTCCAAAACATAGCGATTAGATTGGCATTAAGATAATTGGTTGTCCGATGGGTTTGGGGAAAATCAGGTCACCTTTGATAATTTTGCGTTAATAATCGTAGAAATTGCCGATCGTCACTAAAATGTTTAGTTATTTGATAGGGAATTTATTAGTTTTATGTTCGTGAGAATTAGCTTATCAGTAGTTTCATCAGACAACTCGTTAGGCATTTTAAAATTCCCAAACGTTTCAAAAATTGCTTATGAAATCAACTAATACCTTCAGCGCAGTTAGTGTCGTTTTACATTACATTCCTGAGATGGCAGACCAGTTTGCTCGAACTTTGACTTCGGTTTTTAATCAATCCTGTTTACCGCTTGAAGTTCTGGTTTTATGTCAGGCGGATCAGCCAGTTCCTGAATTTGATTGTTGCTCACTTCCACTGGAGATAATTCGGGAGGCAGGTAATTTCAGCCGAACGTTGAATAGAGCGGTGCAATCAGCAAAGGGTAAATATATTTTATCCATTGATAATTCGGTTGCCGAAGTCATACTGAAACATTCGTTCCTTGATGTTGCCTCCCTAATAGCTGAAAAATATCCTGATTTGGGGATGTTATATAGTGACTACGATTTAGTTAATAATGAGGTAATTCAGGAAATCCGACTTCTGAAACATCATTCCGGTCGTTTACGTGATAATCAGGATTATGGCAAGGTGTTTCTGCTCAGTAAAGCGGCTTTGGAAGCAGTTGGCGGTTTTGATCAGTCATTGAAATACAACGCCTTATATGACATTCGTCTAAAGTTATCGGAAAAATATAAATTGGTTCACATTGCCAATAAAATAGACGGCTCGCTTTATCGAGTGGTGTCCGGTGGAGTTAAACACAATGTTTTTGATTATTTGTTGGTGAGCAAAGAAGCCCAGCTGGAAGCCGAGGTAGTTTTAACTAATCATCTGAAGAGAATCGGAGCTTATCTCGCACCCGACCAGGGTTACCACCGCCGGCCGGATCTAAACGAAAAATACGATTGCCTGGCTTCGGTAATAATTCCGGTTTATCATCGGCCTGAATTTATCGGTACTGCGCTGAATTCGGTCTTCAGGCAAACGCTGAAAAATATCGAAGTAATCGTCGTAGTCAACGGCGGACCGCTCGATCCAACAATTAATGAAGTTCGCAGGTACATGCCGGGTGGTGATAGATTTGAGGCGAGTCTGCCGTCGGTTAGATTGGTAGTGGCAGATATTAACAATATTGGACTATCGTTGAATCTTGGTTTAAAAATTGTCCGCGGTCGCTACTACGTCCAGCTTGATTCTGATGATCGTTTAAAATCAGATGCGATTGAGAAAATTGTAGCTGTCTTCAATTCTGATGAAAGAATCGGAATGGTTATCGGTTCGTACGAAGTCTGGGAAAAGAAACCAAGTGGTGAATTTGTCCGAATGGAAGAAATTCCGATTGTCAAACACGAAGAGTGGACGGATGCCAACGGACGTAATAATCTCTTGCGTATCAATGGTGCCGGAGCACCGCGTGCGATTCCGATTAAAATTATCCAGGAAATGGGCTATTTCGGGATGAACGACGAGCCATATGCTTGCAATTATGGCGAAGATTATGATCTGGTGCTGAAAATCAGTGAAAAATACCGCATCGGTCGAGTCTGGGAGCCGATTTATGAAGTCGTGCGGCATTCTGGTGGAACCGATCACAATATTGATCAGCTGACAATTGCCCAAAACGACGAAGCCAAAGACTATATGCGTTTGAAAGCCGTCCAGCGACGGAAAAAATTAAATGGAATCACTAATCATAATCAGGGAAAGTCGCTTTAAAATTGGACAATTGTAAGAAAGACGGATTAAAAGATGAATTTTTATTAGTCGGAATTGACGGCGGAGCAACGAAAGTCAGCGGATGGTCAGTGAAAACCGAAAATCACGGAACTGCTTTTGCACTTGACAATCTCCATGCGACAAAATCCTATAATGAAATTCCCGGCTATATCTCTAATTTCCAGCCGGTTGACTTAAACCGGCAAATTGTCGAATGGGAAGCGGGAAAAATCATTCCGACGATCGCAGAAGTCGTTCAGTCGGATTGTTATATCAAAGCCGCATCCTGGTGTATTGAACAAATTGCCAAACGGAGCGGCGCCAGGCGGGTGCTAATTGGAATTGGTATGCCGGGTATTAAAACCGAAGATGGCCGCGGCATTGCCGTCCTGAAAAATGGCCCACGAATGTGCGATTATGCAGTTCGACTCGAAAAAGAAATAACATTAGCCGGAATAGAATTAGTTCAACCGATAAATCAGATTGGCAGTGACGCCTATTATTGTGGAATCGGCGAAGAATATGCCACTGAAGGTTCATTTCGGAATGTCAGAAATTCTTATTATCTCGGTGGGGGAACCGGCGCGGCGGATGCTCTGAAACTCAACGGGAAAGTCATTCCTCTCGATGAAGCCAAGGGTTGGTTTGTTAAAACCTGGGAAATGAAGTGTCCGGACGGCTTTTCCATTGAAAAGTACGTTTCCTCCAGTGGCATTCAGTCAATTTACGGCGAATTAATCGGAAAATCGCAGGAGGAACTAAACCAAATCGGTATCTTTCCGCCCCAAATTCGCCAACGGGCTTTGGAAGGTGAGGAAGCGGCTATTATTACAATGCAAAAAGTTGCCCATTTCCTGGCGCTTCTTTTCTATGAACGAATTACTTCAATATATGCCGGCTGGCAGGGATTATTTGAATTCGTCAATCCCGATCGTCCGCTACCCCAGGTGGAAAGCAACTATAAAAATACGTTATTTGACAGTCTGGTTATCGGACAACGGTTAGGGGAGTTATTGCGCGAAGCGCAAGGCGACGAAGCTCTCTGGTTGCCGTTTGTTAATGAATTGACTCGATTGATTATCAATTCGTCCGTTCTTGACGAGGTAGCCAAAGAGCATTATTGTCCCGGAAAACGACTAAATCCAGCGTTGATTAGAATTTCCTGCCTGCGGGAAGCTCCGGCGCTGGGTGCGGCTATTGATGCTTATTTAAAATGGAAGGAGGAAAATTATGCTTGAACCGAATGTGATTCCGATCGAAGAGCCAATCCTGAGGGTCGGAATTTTCCTGCCGATTGATAAATGCCAAAGAATTGCACTCGAGATTCCGAAATCTCCGGTTTATGAATTGGTTTCGGGAAGCGGCCCGCGGCGGATTTTGAGGGGTGGCGAACAGATTGAATTTGTTTTAGCTGAAAACCAAATCGGGATTCAGATTGACGGAGTGCCCCAAAATTCTCAACCGAACTGGAAAATTATTCCCAAAGACGGTAAAATTCAGGTAGCGAACAAATCCGGAATAAAAGTCAAGAATGTGATTGCCGGGCGTGGTTTTCACTGGCAAAAACAGATTGATGTTTATTTGCCCGGCTCGGTCGAAATAAGCCAGATAGATGATAATCTCATTATGATAAATAGATTGCCGATTGAGCAATATTTAATGTGCGTGGCAACTTCCGAAATGGGAGCGGCTTGTCCATTATCGGTGATCAAATCGCAAACAATCATCGCCCGCAGTTGGTTGCTGGCGAATGTGGAAATGAAACACCGTAATCTTGGAATGGACGTTTGCAATGACGACTGCTGTCAGCGTTATCAGGGGACGACGTTTCTCTCGGAGCAGTCCATCAAAGGTGCGCTTGAAACTGCCGGTCAGGTTTTAATTTATGATGATAAAATCTGTGATACCCGCTATCACAAGAACTGCGGCGGAGTTACGGAATCCTTCGAAAATGTGTGGGGTGGGGTAACGCCACCATATTTGGATTCGGTGATTGATGCTCCGGCTGATTGCCATCATCCGGCTTTGCCGCTCGATACTGAAGAAAAAGTTCGCGATTGGATCGAAAATCCGCCGTCGGCTTTTTGTAGTCCATCCATAGTGCCGGAAAAAGAACTGAAAAAGTATCTTGGCAACGTTGACGAGAAAGGCCATTATTTCCGCTGGCACTTTCGGATGACGCAGAAAGAGATTACAGCACTATTCAATCTGAAGTTAAACCTAAAAGCAGTCGCAGTCAAAAGCATCGAACCCTTAAAGCGGGGCAAGTCCGGACGACTGACCAGCCTGGCTATTAACTATTTTGACAAAGCAAATGTTGAGAAGCAAATTGTGATTAATGATCAATATGCTATTCGCGATGCGTTTCATGACCTTTTTCTTTATAGCTCGGCTTTTGTGGTTGATGTGGAAGAGGGAACTGAAAATATTCCGGCGGCTTTTATTCTGAAAGGAGCCGGCTGGGGGCACGGGGTCGGTTATTGCCAGATCGGGGCTCTCGGGATGGCTTTGAAAGGTTATTCGACATCGGAAATATTAGAACATTATTATCCGGGCGTCCAACTCCGTAAAATTTATTGAATTACTCAGGAGAAAAGTAATGGCAAATGAACCGGCAACTGTGAAAAATCGTTCACCCTGGCTCTGGGTGCCGAGTCTGTATTTTGCCGAAGGTATTCCCTATGTGATAGCGATGACGGTTTCGGTAATTATGTACAAAACAATGGGAGTTTCTAACGCGGCATTGGCATTTTGGACCAGTGTTTTGTATTTGCCCTGGGTAATCAAACCGCTCTGGAGTCCATTCGTAGATGTATTTTCCACCAAACGCAATTGGGTGGTGATTACTCAATTTATTCTCGGTTGTTGTTTTATCGGAGTAGCGCTGGTTGTCCGACTGCCGCTCTGGTTTGCTTTGACATTAGTTATTTTATGGATAATTGCTTTAGCCTCGGCGACTCACGACATCGCCGCGGATGGTTTTTATATGATTGGTCTGGATGAACATCAGCAGACCTGGTTCGTCGGAATTCGTAGTACGTTTTACCGGATGGCGATGATCGTTGGGCAGGGCTTGATTGTGATGTTGGCCGGTTATATTATGAGTAAAACAGGGCTGAAGCCGGTTAGTCTTATAGCTATAGCTGTTCCGCCGAATGAAATTATTCAGGTGATTGATGAAAATAATTTACCGGCAATTAAGGAGTCTGAGCAACCCGGTATAGTCATTATTCCGGCGGAAGTAAAGGTGCCGATTTATAATCCGGCTCAGTCGGGCAGTGATTCTGCCAATGTTTTTATTTGTCTCTCATCACCGCCAGAAGATGGTAAGACCGTGGTAGTAAATTTCGGCCGCAAGAAGGGCAGTAAAGACATCTGGTTGACGTCGGCCGGTCGTCTGGAATTTACGGCTGAGAACTGGAATAAGCCGGTCAAAGTGACTTTGAAAGTTGACCACCGATTGCGAGAACCGGCGGTGGCGCAATTTGAAGCTACCGCCGGCGATATTCCTTTCAGCTGGGCGGTGTCGTTCGGAATCTTAGGCGTATTTTTCCTGCTGATTTGTTTGTATCATAAAATAATGTTGCCGACCGGATTAGAGACAGTCAGAGAAAAAAGCCCGGAACTCAAAACCAGCTGGCTTAAGGTATTTTCCAGTTTTTTCCAGAAAAAGGGTATCGTTTCGGCTTTATTCTTTCTGTTGTTTTATCGTTTGGCAGAATCGCAATTGGTAAAAATGGCTTCGCCCTTTCTTCTTGATAGTCAGGAGGTCGGTGGATTAGCCCTGACTACGACGCAAGTTGGATTTGTGTATGGAACCGTTGGAATAATCTGTCTGACAATCGGAGGTATTCTCGGCGGAATAGTTGCCGCTCGTGGTGGACTGAAAAAATGGGTCTTATGGATGGCGCTGGCGATTAATATTCCCGATTTAGTGTATGTTTACCTGTCGTATGTTCAACCGGACAATTTCCTGATAGTTACAATTTGTGTCGCTATCGAGCAATTCGGTTACGGGTTCGGGTTTACCGGCTATATGCTCTTTATGTTGTATTTGGCGGAAGGTGAATATAAAACGTCGCATTACGCGATCGCCACGGCTTTTATGGCGCTCGGGATGATGCTTCCGGGAATGGTCAGCGGCAAATTGCAGGATTTAATGGGGTATCGCATTTTCTTTGTCTATATAATATTTTGTACGATTCCCAGTTTCCTGGTGGCCGGATTGGTGAAAATTGACCCGGGTTTTGGGAAGAAAAAAATCGAGAGTTAATAGGTTTATGAAAACAACTGGGGCAAAATATCGGTCATTTTTTCGTCTGTTAGTTGTTTTGGCTTTAATTTCTGGTGAATTAAACAGTCAGACGGCGAAATTACGGCATTCCACGGTGCTTACTCTGCCGGTTACTGAAGAGCCACAGAACTTTAAAACTGGTCTGGATTTATTAATTGACGATAATTTTAATGCTCTCGGGAATCATAAATTTATGGTTATTGCCGGTCGTTATAGTTATAGCCGATCAAATCAGCATATTTTCGATATAGTCAATATCAGATTGGGAACGCGCTGTCGGTCGTGTGTTCAGGTTTTGGAAAGCCGGTCATCAAGCGGCTCCGGATTTCAATTGAGCGCAAGCCAGTTTTCGGGAATTACCCGATATTTTGTCTTAGATAATTTGAACGACCGACTTAGCGCCAGTATGTTGAATGGGGCAGAGGTGATCGTGTTCGATTTGCCGGATTCCGGCATCCGGGAATCGCAAGCGGTGAAAGTTTTAATCGAAGCTTTAAGGCTCAGTGGTAACCAACAAGTTCCTATTATTGTGCTTGATAGACCTAATTCTCTCCGCGGAGTTGAAACAGGTGGTCCAATGTCTAATCGGAGTCAGTTTGCTCCCGGGCTTTTTTTACCGGCTCGCTATGGGATGACTCTGGGCGAATTAGCTTTGTTAATTAACGAAGAGAATTGGCTTAAGACCGAAAATAAATCGCAACTTACGGTCATTAAAATGGCTAATTATAATCGTGATATGCCCTGGCAATCAACCGGTCTGAAATGGTCATTTGCGGATGAAGTGGTGGGAGATGAAGAGTCCGCCGTTCTCTATGCCGGTCTGTATTTTTTGCAATTTACGAATATCAGTCTGGGAATCGGAACTCCTTATCCTTACCACGTCGTCGGAGCGCCCTGGATTTCGGCTAATGAATTAATAAATGCTTTGACTGAATATAAACTTGCAGGAGTTGAAATAAATCCGGTCAAGTTTATTCCGCGCCGCGAACTTAATGCGAACGAGATGCCGTTGTATGTGGATACAGAATGTTCGGGAATAAGTGTGCAGGTCAGTGACATTAATAAATTTGATACCTACGAATTTAGTACGACTTTAATTTCAGTGATATCAAGCCTATATCCAAAGCATTTTGAGTGGGTAAAAATCCCGGAAGCCGACGCTTATTTCGGGAACGCCGACTTCCGAACCTGGGTTAATATTGGTGCTGACCTAAAACCAATGTTAGCAGATTGGGAGGCGAAAGCTAGCCAATTTCAAAAATTACGATTCAAATATTGTCTGTATCCATTGCAAAAAAATTAATTTGGTTTTCGTTTTCTTTTCGATATATTTACACCGAGGTTTGTAGTTAATTATAGATTGAGTGGTTATTTTTCATACCGGTAAAGTAGGACTGCAGGGTAGTCGAAGGGGAAAATATCAAAGCGACATATCTTAATTATAACTCAAATAACGAGTAAAATTAAAGGAGAAAAAACATGAAAATCAGGCGTGTTTTGCTATGTTTAGTTCTGCTGGTGAGCGGAACTGTTTTAGCCGGCGGCTTGGTTACGAACACTAACCAGAGCGCGGCCTGGGTGCGGATGTTGAACCGCAACGCTTCCACCGATGTGGATGCGGTTTACTTCAATCCGGCAGGATTGACCAAATTGTACGAGGACGGTTTGTTTCTGGATCTCAGCAATCAGACGATCTGGCAAACCAAAACGGTGACTAATAGCACTCCGACGCTGAACAATGATGAGTTTGTCGGTAAGGTATTCGCACCGGTTTTCCCATCAATTTACGTGGCCTATAAAATGGATAAACTGGTGCTTTCCGGAGGCTTTATGCCGATTGGTGGCGGCGGCAGTGCCAAATTCGATAAAGGTTTGCCATCTTTTGAAGTGCCAGTTTCGACTCTGAAAACTGCATTGGCAAGTGCCGGCGTTACCGATTATAAATTGGATATAAACTTCGAAGGTTCTTCGATCTACTACGGCGTGCAGGGTGGTATTTCATATAAAATCAATGAGATATTCTCGGTTTTTGGCGGAGCGCGCTACGTAATGGCAAGTAATAGCTACACCGGATATTTGAAGGACATTCAGATTAATCCCGCCGCAGCCGGTGGTGCATTTATCTCTGCGACAAGTTATTTTACCCAGTTATCGAATTTAGCTGGCGGAGGTGCAAATAGTGTCCAGCCAATAATCAATGCTGGTGGTGGAAATTATACCTTAGCCGAATTAGTAAATGCCCATATGATAACTGCAACTGATTCGGCTAATATTGCAGGAGGATTGGTGCAATTTGGAGTACCTGCCAGTCAAGTTAATGCCATGAATGCTAATCAAATCCATACAACTTACTCTTCAATTGCCAATACTATGGCCGGGCATGCTAGTGAAACTTCCGATAAAGAAGTTGATGCTGCCCAGAGCGGTTCGGGCGTTGCCGGGATTTTTGGGGTTAATATCAGACCGAATGAGAACTTGAATATCGGTATTCGTTATGAGACCATCACCAAGATGGAACTGCAAAATGATACGAAAAAAGATGATACCGGTCTTTTCCCTGATGGCGCTAAATACGGAGCCGATATACCGTCTCAGCTAGCCGTCGGTATTTCTTATAATATGGGCAAGATTAAACTGATGATGGATTTCAATTATTATAATAACGGCGCCGTTGACTGGGATGGCGATGAAGAAAATTTTGACAATACGACGGAATTTGGACTGGGCGCTGAATATGCTTTGACCGAAAAATTGAAAGTCAGTCTCGGCGGACAATATAGTATGATGGGCGCAAAACCGGAATCGCAGTCCGATATGGACTTCAACCTCGACGCATTCACAATAGGCTGTGGCATTCAGTATCAAATTTCACCGAAAGTGAAGCTCAATTTAGGCGCGCTGGATGCTTTTTATTTTGAGGCTGAGGATGATACTAAAACAGAAAAGTACAATCAGACAAACTATCTTGTAGCTTTCGGCGTTCAGGTAAAACTATAACATTATGTCGGATTTAAATGATAAATAGGAGGAGCCGCTACGGCTTCTCCTATTTATATTTTGAGGTTAAAATGAAGAGAGATTTACTATTGATAATAACACTGATGATGTTGATTTCTATCGAAAGTACCCAGGCTAAGGAGCGCACCGGTTGGGGGTGGGGTGGCGTTCCAGCTATCAATTACAATGCCGACGAAGGATTCGGTTATGGAGTTATTCTTGACATTTTCAATTATGCCAAGGGCAGTTATGCGCCTTACTATTTTAAAATTGATAATCAGATTTTCTTTACGACCGGCGGTAAACAGGATCACACTATCTTTTTCGATTCGCCCTATATTTTGGGGAACGGTTTCAGAATAAGCGTCCGAACCCGATATAAAAAAGAAAAATTCCAGCCTTATTATGGATTAGGCAATGATTCGCAATTCGATCCCAGTTATATTGAAGTTGATGAAGATGGCAATAGTCTTGATTCCTTGCACGGCAAGCATTATTATACTTTTAATTCCGAACAGATAATATTTTATACGAATATTTTGAAAGCCTTGAAATATCGAGATGATGGGCGACCACTTATCTCGGTTCTGGGGGGATTGGGTCTTTATCAGCTGAATTGTGGCGCAAACGATAATGGCGGAATTACCACTAAATTTGAAGAAGACCGTCAGGCTGGAATCCTTAAAAAACGCGATACCGAGAAGTCATTTAACGATTATCTCAAATTCGGATTGGTTTACGATTCGCGGGATAATGAACCGGCGCCAAATCGCGGGGTCTGGACGGATATTGTGGGTGAGTGGTACACCGGATTAATTGGCAGTGATAATAATTTTTTAAGATTGACGCTCACTGACCGCCGCTATTTCACACTTCGCAAAAATTTGGTATATGCTAACCGAATTTTATTCGAGAATATATTCGGCGATGCGCCTTTCCAGCTGTATTATCCAATGGGCGGTTCATTTCGTATTGACGAAGGCATTGGCGGTTATCGTTCAATCCGGGGAGTCTATAAAAACCGCTATGTGGGGTCAACCAAGTTTATTATGAATATGGAATTACGTTACCGGTTCTATGAATTTCAGTTCGCTGGCCAGGATTTTTATTTAGCGGCTAATGCTTTTTTCGATTTTGGTCGGGTTTGGGATGAAAACGATTTAAAAGGCGGTTTTACCAATTTGCATACCGGGAAAGGTACTGGAGTTCATATCGGCTGGAACGAAAATTTCATCGTCTATGCTGAGATGGGTTTCAATGAAGAAGCCGGCAGTCAACTATATATTGATATAGGATTTTTGTTTTAAGAGGGAGTAAGGTTGAGGTTGAGGTCGAGGTCAAGGTCAAGTTTGAGTGAAATTGACAATTGAATCGCAACGAATAACAATAAATCGCAACAAATGACAATGAATGACAATGAATGACAATGAATGACAATGAATGACAATGAATGACTATGAATCACAATGAATCGCAACGAATAACTACGAATGACGATAAATAACCTATGTCATTAATAAAAGACAAACAAGTTTTCGGCTGGGCACTGTACGATTGGGCAAACTCGGCTTTTGCTACAACGGTAATGGCTGGATTCTTCCCGGTATTTTTCAAAAGTTACTGGAGTGCCGGTGCGGATGTCAACGTCAGTACCGCTATGCTGGGATACGCTAACTCAATTGGTTCGCTAATTGTGGCTCTACTTTCACCAATCCTGGGAGCAATTGCCGACCAGAGTTCAGCGAAGAAACGCTTTTTGATATTTTTCGCTTATCTGGGAGTTCTGACGACGACCTGTCTTTTTATGGTTGGCTATGGGCAATGGTTGTGGGCGGCAATTTTCTATGTAGTTGGGTCGCTGGGTTTTGCCGGTGCGAATACTTTTTACGATAGTTTATTGCCGGAAGTCGCCCCGCCTCATAAAATTGATTATGTGTCTGCCAAAGGCTATGCGCTGGGTTATCTGGGAGGTGGATTATTATTTCTCATTAATGTTTTGTGGTATCTTAGTCCGGCGACTTTTGGATTTCCGGTTGAGCAACAGGCAAATGTCTATCAAGCTCTCACTCAAAATGCTACGGTTATCCAGATCGAACCAGGTAAGGATTTTTCGATTCCCAAGAAGCATTCCATCGGTAAAGCGGTTGTCACCAGTGAAATTAAATTACCCATCACGATAGTTGATTATCATTCTGATGATTCAGTCTGGATCAGTGTGCCTGTTCCACCTGAAGTTGATCAGGACTTGATAGTGTCTGCGATTAGTTTCGGTCAATTTAAATCGGGTGAGATCGTCGCTAAAAATCATAGTAAGAATGAATATTTGATTGGCAATCTGAACCAAAAATTGAGTCCGGGAGATTCCGCTGGAATTATCATTAGAAATCCGATTACTTATCAATCATTTCGCGATCAGCGGATTGAGGGAGTGGAGGGACTTTCCAATCACTGTGGGCGGATTACGATTACAACCGATTATCTTACTCCAGCCCAAGAGAATCTTCCGATTCGGGTGAGTTTTTTATCGGTGGGGCTCTGGTGGGGAATTTTCACTATTCCGCTGATTCTATATGTCAAAGAAAAACGCCGGGAGCCGAAACCGAATAGACGTTCTACGTATATCCGTCAGGGATTCAAGCAATTGAGCCAAACCTTCCAGCAAGTGCGCCATCTCAAAGTTGTAATGATTTTTTTAGTAGCCTACTGGTTATATATTGACGGCGTTGATACGATTATCCGAATGGCGGTAGATTATGGATTGTCAATTGGATTTCCGTCGAGTTCATTAATTGTGGCTTTGTTGATTGTTCAGTTTGTTGGTTTTCCGGCGGCGCTGGCGTTTGGTAAATTAGCTGAAAAATGGAATCCCAAGAAGGTAATTTTTGCGACAATTGTCGTCTATCTGGGAGTAACGGCATATAGCGTCTTGATGAAAGATGTGAAGGAGTTTTATATTCTGGCAATTGTAATCGGATGTGTTCAGGGCGGTATTCAGGCGCTCAGTCGTTCGTTTTATTTACGCTTGATACCCAAAGAGCAGAGCGCCGAATTCTATGGTTTTTTCAACATGATTGGCAAGTTTTCGGTAATTTTCGGGCCGTTTTTGATTGCAACTGTGGGCTTATTAGCTCGTCGCGCCGGATTTTCAGCCAATATAGCTTCGCGGATTGGAATTGGTTCGATTGGGATATTATTTCTGGCTGGGGCAATTTTACTATGTCTGGTCAATGAAGAAAAGGGCCGGGCCGAAGCGGAAAAATTGCGGGTACTGAATAAATGATTTTTATAAAAATTTCAGCAGGTTAAGAGAACTGAAATTCCCGACATAGAAGAATGTCAAATAACGTTCCTTCGATAAACTCACTATTATATATTCACGCCATTAATAAAAGCGGATACTATGTCCATAGATCAGACAAAAATATTTAGAATTTTTCTTGATTTTACCCCCATCGTATATATTATGCCAGAAGCAAGGAGAGTCTTCGATGAAAGCAAAAGAGCGGAAAATTGTAGGCTTTTTTATTTCTAACTTAGAAGAGAAGGACTGTATAAGAGGTAATGGAGTTTTCTCGAGATCTAGTCTCTCAAAAAAACAGTATTCCGATAAATTGGGAAGAGATAAATTTATTTTTCGTATTCAAAAATATGTGAATTAATTATAGGAGGGAAAAATGCAACTCAAAAAACTACTCATTACCCGCGCCTAACGGTGACAGCAGTCCAGATTCGGGATTTATCCGCCAAATGGCGGAAACACAACGGTTGAAAATATGCGAAAACAAGTGTACTTTCAATTGTTAAAAATGAAAAAAGGAAAAACGATGACCTCTGACAAGAAATTCAAACTACTTCTGAATACTATGATTATGACTGTTCTATCTCTACTTTTATTCCTTTCCAGCTGTCCCGAAGAACCGGATAACTACTATGATGATTCCGATACTACCAGCCACAACTTCGTCTGGCAAATTGACACGCTCGGGCTCTATGGCAGTTATCTGAATGACGTTTGGATCGTGGATGAGAACAACATCTGGGTCGTGGGATATATCCGAGTACCTGATCCCGATTCATCCTTTGATGGAACCGGTAAAGAAACCTTCAACGCCGCCCATTGGAATGGCGAGAAATGGAACATGATGAGGATCGTTAATTCTTCACCAATTTTCAGCATTCATTACTTCAATGAAAATGATATTTGGATGGTATCTTACGGTTATCCAGTCAACTTTAATGGAAATAGCTGGACACTATATCGATTTCATGATATGGGAATAAATGCTTCTGCGCTATCTTTATGGGGCTCATCTTCATCCAATATTTATTTTGTCGGATTAGAAGGTTCTATCGTCCACTACGATGGAAAGGGATTTGAAAAAATGGAAAGTGGAACAGATACCCAAATCATCGACATTTGGGGCACCGGTGCTCATCATATCTGGGCGACCGCGAAATCCAATCAATTGGATGATGCACATCCCAATGGGTATGAAAGCGTTACTCTATTCTGTAACGGTCAACAATGGACAAGACAATACGAATCACCTATTGGTCATACTACAGAGAGAAGCGCCACTGAACTTAAAGGCTACATGAATTCGGTATGGGCATATAAGGATACGGTCTATATTTCATCCAATTCCGGACTCTGGAAGGAATCCATTAAGAAAGGCAAAGGTCAACTGATGCATGGACCCGATAATCGCTTGAACGGTTTTCCATTCCTGGTACGCGGCACCGGTTATAACGATGTCTATGCCTTTACTCATTGGGGCGAATTCCTGCATTTCAATGGCAAGACCTGGAACCGGGATTTAAGCCTGGACGGGATCAACGTAATGAAAGCCAGTGTTACGGAAGATCTGGTCGTTACGGTCGGCGATATGGCATTCAGGTATATTGTAATTGTCAGGGGGCATCATGTAAAATGAAAGGGATTAGACATGAAAAAGAATCCCCAACCACTAGAGGGCGATATACAACTGAAATTTCCAGCTAACACCTGAATCCGCAGGCACGGTCAGGCTCAGGGTCAGTCTTCCGATTTTATCAGGAAAACACAACGGTTGAAAATATGCGAAAACGAGTGTACTTTCAATTGTTAAAAATGAAAAAAGGAAAAACGATGCCTACTAATAACAACCTTAAATCTAAAACTGCAATATCAATCACCTTACTGATAAACGCCATCTTTTTTGCTATGTCCTGCCGCGAGTGTCTGACCGAATCTGAAAATAACATTGATTTGATCGTCAAAGACGTCTTCTGCACCTCAGTAGTTCTAAAAATAAGTTTACCTTACTCCGGGGCTATCAACACCTTTGCACTTGACCGGAATGACTCGACTGTAGCGACCTATACCTGTTCTGAGGATGATACCCTGATTATTGATGAAGGCTTGATTCCGGCTACAAAATATTTATATAGCGTCCGTTTCTTAAGTGACGGTAAGACTAAGTCAGAATCAGAGTTGGTCACGGTACAGACTATGGATACCACCAGTCATAATATTTCCTATTGGGAGATTGATACTCTGGGGATTTCAGGTGGGATATATGATGTATGGATTGTTTCGGAAGATGACATCTGGGCGGTTGGTCAGATTATTGCTGATGACCCCGATTCTTCATTTGACGGCTCAGGAGAAGAATGGTTCAACGCAGCGCGCTGGGACGGTGAAAAATGGAACTTGACTAGAATACTAAATACGGCGACTCTATATAGTATATGGTACTTTTCAAAAAGTGATATCTGGGTAAGCTCCGGTTTCCCCAAACATTGGGATGGACAACAATGGACAATGTATCATTTCCAAGATATGGGATTAGGTACAGAAGTAAGCACTGAACATATATGGGCCTCATCTCCTGATAATGTCTACTTTGTTGGCTGGAAAGGCTCTATTGTCCATTATGACGGTTCGACCTTTACCAAGATGGAGAGCGGCACGACTTGTAGACTGGAGAGTGTCTGGGGAATAGATGGTAACCACATCTGGGCGGTGGGTACGGCATTGGAAGAACTTAATAGTGTTCTTCTTTATTATAATGGTAAAACCTGGCAACAAATCCTTGACCCGTTGATGGGCGAAATATATGGCTTCAATTCATTATGGACGGATAATCCCTATTTATTATTTCTTAATGGTGGCTCTGGCAGGTGTATTGCCAACCTAATTAAGGGTAATATCAATAGAGATATGAGTGCTGGAGATTGGTTTGGTTATGATGTTTATGGCACGGCTTATAATGATATCTTTGCCTCTACAGCTGGTAGTGAACTATTACATTTCAATGGTTCTAACTGGTACCTTTATCCTGAAATAAAAGCGCAATTTGAAGATTATTTTCGGATAATGGCGGTTAAAGCCAACGATGAAATAGTAATTGCTGGTGGGTATTATTACACCGGAATTGGAGGCCTTCCGATTGTTATCAGAGGTTATCGTTAAAAACAAAATATTTTAGTTAAAAGCAAAAAGCAATGTTTACAAAACATCAAACTAGAGCCAAAACTGGGATATCAGGAATCTTATTGCTAATTACTATACTTTTTGTTATGTCCTGCCGCGAGTGTCCGAATTATGTTCGTATCTCCTTTAGATCTTGTTTTCCACTATAATGGTTCGACATATTTTCAAGATGAATATATTGATGAGACCTTCCCGTATGAATTATATTATTTAAAAGTGCGCCTGAAAGATGATATTGCTGCGGTTTTCGGGACAATAGGAGTAAATGGGTTTATTGCGATTGGGCACCGTAACTAATTTGAAAGGATGTTTTATAAAAACCTTAAGTAAATCTTTAGTTATATTATTATTTTCAATAACCCTTTGTTTTAGTCAAATAAGTACAATTATTCCTTTCCGAGGAATAACTTTTATAGTTTTTTTATTCTACAATACTTTGACCGCTATGCGGTGGAAATTAACCTATCAGCCACTCGCTCTCCAAATTAGTCAGTAGGACTTGAAGTTTTATAGAAAAACTAATTGCCAGATCTGTCCTGTAAATATTTTGAAAAATTAGGGTAAGTCCTGCCGCTTCGGTCTTGACTATTACCCATTATATATTTAAGTTGATTTAAGGAATTTTGATAAAGGGAAAAATATGAAGAAATTATTTTTACCACTTGCATTTTTGCTGATATTTATTGCATCCTTAAACTTGTTTTTTAGGTGTGAGAAAAATCCAACTCAACCTGTTGATATCCCCCAAATTGAATTGCTATCTCCAGTTAAAAATCAGATAATCGTTGATTATGTCGAGGTAAAAATAAAAGCTACTGATGATAAAGGCGTAACTAAGGTTGATTTTATCGTTGATAATGAGACTATTAATAGTTGGGTATTGCCACCTTATAATTTTATGTGGTATGTTACTCAATTGAAAGACAGCAGCTTGCATTCGGTGTTTGCTAAAGCTTATGATGGGGATGGTAATATCAGTACCACACCGATAATTCCAGTTATTGTCGGAAAGTTATTAAGCCCAACAGCTTTATCAGTAAGAAAAAATCCTGCTGGAGAAGGTTTAATATTGACCTGGAAAGATAATAGTAAATTTGAAGATGGTTTTATAATTGAGCGTAAAGAAGTAGGTGCTGAATATGCTAAAATAGCTGAAGTTGCCAGAAATGTGACGAGTTTTATTGATAATACTGTAATTTTGGATAAGATTTATGTTTATCGCGTGTGTGCTTTCTCTGGGAATTATAAATCGGCATATTCTAATAAAGCCAGTTGGGGATTGTTTATTAAGACTTTTGGTGGCTCTGATCGTGATATAGGATATTCAGTCCAGCAGACCAGTGATCGTGGTTTTATTATTACTGGTTATACAGAGTCTTATGGTGCCGGATATGGGGATGTTTGGTTAATCAAGACCGACGGAAGTGGGAATAAACTCTGGGATAAGACTTTTGGTGGCTCTTCTCATGATATAGGAAATTCAGTCCAGCAGACCAGTGATGATGGTTTTATTATCACTGGTTATACAGAGTCTTATGGTGCCGGATATGATGATGTTTGGTTAATCAAGACCGACGCCAGTGGCAATAAACTCTGGGATAGGACTTTTGGTGGCTCTTCTTATAATAGAGGATATTCAGTCCAGCAGACCAGTGATGGTGGTTTTATTATTACTGGTAATACATATTCTTATGGTGCCGGTTATTATGAAGTCTGGTTAATTAAAACCGACGGCAGTGGCAACCAACTCTGGGATAAGACTTTTGGTGGCTCTTCTGGTGATATAGGAACATCAGTCCAGCAGACCAGCGATGGTGGTTTTATTATTACTGGTTATACATATTCTTATGGTGCCGGAGAAGATGACATTTGGTTAATCAAGACCGACGGCAGTGGCAATAAACTCTGGGATAAGACTTTTGGTGGCTCTAGTGATGATGAAGGATATTCAGTCCAGCAGACCAGCGATGGTGGTTTTATTATCACTGGTAAGACAAGGTCTTATGGTGCCGGATATGATGATGTTTGGTTAATCAAGACCGACGCCAGTGGCAATAAACTCTGGGATAAGACTTTTGGTGGCTCTTCTCATGATATAGGATATTCAGTCCAGCAGACCAATGATGGTGGTTTTATTATCACTGGTTTGACATGGTCTTATGGTGCCGGAAAAGATGACATTTGGTTAATCAAGACCGACGCCAGTGGCAATAAACTCTGGGATAGGACTTTTGGTGGCTATGATTGGGATGAAGGATATTCAGTCCAGCAGACCAGCGATGGTGGTTTTATTATCACTGGTTATACATGGTACTATGGTACCAGAGGTGGTAGTGATGTTTTGTTAATCAAGACCGACGCCAGTGGCAATATTGAATAGTCAGTATCAAATTGTTTTCCATCAGTGAACCATAAGGGTTAGCTATTCCCGATTAACTAATATTTTTCATTTCTTGTTTACTTGGTTTCTTTAAATCTTAAGGCTTGTTTTTGTGCCCGGGGCGAGACTTGAACTCGCACCTCCTAATGGAGACTAGGTCCTGAACCTAGCGCGTCTACCAGTTCCACCACCCGGGCTTCAAATAACGGCAAAATTTATAATCTCCGACTGAGTTCTCCAAGATTTACTATTGAAAAATCTTTTTTGGATTGCATCAATAATATTGATGCTTGCAACCATTAGATTGCGAAAGACAATGCATGTCCGATTTTACCAGCTACTCTGCTTTCCTCGCTTCGTTCGGAAATACGCCAACACTTTTGGCGCAATCCGGATTCCTTCAGTTGGAGTACAAATTTTGGATGAAGTCCTGAAGATTTACTATTGAAAAATCTTTTTTGGATTGCATCAATAATATTGATACTCGCAACCATTAGATTGCGAAAGACAATGCATGTCCGATTTTACCAGCTACTCTGCTTTCCTCGCTTCGTTCGGAAATACGCCAACACTTTTGGCGCAATCCGGATTATCTCCGACCGAGTTCTCCAAGTTTTACATTGGAAGTTGAGGCAAAAGAATTAAATTTTCCGTATGCCAAATGAAGATGTCAAAGTTATAACGACTAATAAGAAAGCCTTCCACGATTATTTTATTCTGGATAAAATTGAGGCGGGCATCGAACTCAAAGGCACCGAAGTCAAGTCAATCAGAGCCGGGCAGGTCAATCTGAAAGACAGTTACGCTAAAATCACTAATCGGGAATTATATTTATTGAAATGTCATATTGCTCCCTACGATTACGGCGGATATGACAACCATAATCCGGAGCGCGATCGTCGTTTGCTATTACATCGGAATGAAATTCGGCGCCTGCAACGCGAAGTCGAAAATAAAGGCCTAACCCTGATTCCGCTCCGCGTTTTGATTACGGAAAGGGGAAAAGTCAAAGTCGAAATAGGTTTAGCCAAATGCAAAAGACAGTACGATAAAAGGAACGCGGTAGCTGAGAAAGAAGCTCGCCGCGAAGTCGAACGTTTAAGAAAAGGAAAATAGATATGTTCCCACCGGTTAAAGAACAATTGGAAATCATCAAACGGGGAGTCGAGGAACTGATTTCCGAAGAGGAAATGGTCAGCAAGCTCGCGAATTCAATTAAAACCAATCAGCCGCTCAGAATCAAGCAAGGCTTCGATCCGACCGCACCGGATATTCATCTCGGGCATACGGTCGGAATCCGGAAATTGCGTCAGTTCCAGGAACTGGGGCATACAATCGTTCTTATTATCGGCGATTACACCGGATTAGTAGGTGATCCGAGCGGCAAAAATGAGACGCGCCCAAGATTGCAATATGAAACTTTGATGAAAAATGCCGAAACCTATGAGAAGCAGTTTTTTAAAATCCTGGATAAAAGTAAAACCGAAATCCATTATAACGGCGAATGGTTTTCCAAAATGAAATTCGATGAAATTATGAATCTGGCGGCGAAATTTACTATTGCGCGGATTCTCGAAAGGGACGATTTTACTAAACGCTATAAAGAGGGCAATCCGATTAGTCTGCACGAATTCTTCTATCCATTGATGCAAGGCTACGATTCCGTGGCAATCAAAGCCGATGTCGAACTCGGCGCCACCGAACAGAAATTCAATCTGCTTACCGCGCGTGACGTTCAACGCGAATATGGTCAGGAACCGCAGGTTATTTTGACTCTGCCGGTGCTGGAAGGCATAGACGGCGGTCAACGAATGAGCAAAAGCCTCGGCAATTACATCGGCATTGACGATGAACCGGACGAAATGTATGGCAAGATTATGTCCATTCCCGATAATCTGATTCTCAAATATTTTACTCTGGTGACGGATTATTCGCTTGCCCATCTTGAGGAAGTAAAGCGCCGCCTGAGCGACGGTCAAACTAATCCAATGGTGCTGAAAAAGGAATTAGCCCGCACGATTGTCCAGATGTATCATTCGGATTCTGCCGCCCGTCAGGCTGAACAAAATTTCGAACAAATTTTCAGTAAGAAAGAAATCCCCGACGACATCGAGGAAATAGTAATTTCCTCGTCGGAATTGCCGAAGCCTTTAGTCAAGTTACTAACCGAGTGCGGAGCGGTTTCTTCTAACGGCGAAGCTCGACGCCTAATTCAGCAGGGTGGCGTACGCATCAACGACGAAAAAATTGACGATATAAATTATTCCTTTCAAGATAAAGGCGAATATATCACCAAAGTCGGGAAACGGCGGTTTTTCAAATTTATCGTTAAATAACTACTCCAATTCTACCAATCCAAAATTGCCGAATGCTACAATTAAAACAGGTTAGAAAAGTATTCAATAAGACGGTGGCGGTTGATAGCCTCGATCTTACGATACCGACTGGCTCGATTTTTGGGCTATTAGGGCCAAACGGTGCCGGAAAGACTACCACTATTCGGATGATTATGAATATTATTCAACCTGATGCCGGAGAAATTCTGTATAATGGAAAACACCTGGAGCAGTCCGATTTCTTGAAAGTTGGTTATTTGCCGGAAGAGCGTGGATTGTACCAAAAAATGAAATTGAAGGAAACCGTCGTTTATCTTGCTCGCCTCAAAGGTCTATCACCGGCAGAGGCCAACCAGAGCGTTGACGAATACCTGCGTCGTTTCGATCTCTCCGGCTATAGCAATCGCCGCATTGAGGAACTTTCCAAAGGCAATCAGCAGAAAGTCCAATTCATTGTTTCGGTAATTCACAAACCGGAACTTATTATTCTGGACGAACCTTTTGCCGGTCTCGACCCGGTAAATCAGTTGCTATTGAAGGAAATTATTGCGGAATTGCAGGGACGCGGCGCGACCGTAATATTTTCGACGCACCAGATGGAACAAGTCGAGAAGCTGTGCGACCGGATTTGTTTGATAAATAAGGGTAAACCGATTCTGGACGGCGACTTGCGGCAGATTAAGAAAGAGTACGGTCAACAAATGCTTTTGATTGATTATGACGGCCAGGCGGATGCGCTGGCTGACCTGAATCTGCCTGATATGCAAATCACTGACAACCGACTTACCTGTCGCCTTACCAGTAATCTCAATGAATTATTACTCTCGGTGATGCAACGCGTGCAGGTAACTCGTTTCGAATTGCAAGAGCCATCTTTAGAGCAAATCTTTATCGAGTTGGTTAGAGGGGCGGAAGAGCCATGAAAAATGTAATGATAATCGCCCGCTGGGAATACCTAACTCGCTTGCGTTCCAAATGGTTTATAATCTCGACGATTCTCATACCGCTGATTATGGTGGCTTCGATGTTCATTCCATCCGTCGTATTAAACTCGGATGATCATGAAACGCGCCTGATTGCCGTAGTAGATGAGACCGGTCAATTCGCGGAAAAATTGGAACAAAAATTGGCCGCTAAATATACCCTCGCAGATCGGACCCCGAAATATCAAGTCATCATAATGAAAGATAGTGATCCTGTAAAAATGAAACGGGAAGCCGCCGAGCTTTTAAATTCGTCGGTTATAAGTGCTTATATTGTTATTCCGGAAGTTGTATTGGATTCCAGCCGTGTGTTTTATTACAGTCTGAATGTTGGCAACTTCAAAGATCAAAGTGAACTTAGCCAAACGATCAATGAAATTATTACCGAACATCGGTTGGTTGAGGCTGGTTTGGACCCGACTATGATCCGGGATATGATGAAAAATGTCGAATTCCAGACTATAAAAGTCGCTTCCGGCGGTCAAGAAACTTTGGGTAACGAGACCCTCTCATTTATCATTCCCTTGATTTATGTGTTGATGTTGTTCTTTACCATTTTTATGTCTTCCCAGGTATTGATGCGGAGTGTTCTCGCCGAACGCGCTAATCGCTTAATCGAAGTATTGCTTTCCTCGGTGTCTCCCACGGAATTGATGTCCGGGAAAATTTTGGGGCTTGGATTGCTGGGTTTGACGCAATTGGCACTCTATTTGATCGTTGGGATAATCATTTCGAATTTCAAAGGGCTGGAGTTATTCAGTTCCGTAAATGTCGTCTTGTTTCTGGTCTATTTTGTTCTGGGTTATTTGCTTTATGCGGCGATCTTTGCGGCGATCGGTTCGCTCTTCGACAATGAACAAGATGCCCAACATGCCGTTTCGATTTTTTCTTTGATTTCGGTTGTGCCGATTTTTTTGGCTTCCTACGTAATTGCCAATCCACAATCGTTGACGACGACAATTTTGTCGTTCATTCCATTCATCACGCCCTATTTTATGATTTTAAGGATTGGGGTGATGATGCCGCCGCTCTGGGAAATATTGACGTCATTGGTAATTTTGATTGTAAGTGTTTGGGCGGCAATGTTAGCGGCGGGGAAAATTTTTAAAGTAGCGATTTTAATTTATGGTAAAAGGCCTACCTTTCCGGAAATATGGCAATGGGTGCGCGCCAGATGAAAAATTACCGAAAAAATTGGTTTGAGAATAAAAGTCGGCAGGAATATATTATAGCGTGAGACATTGAGATAATCAAATATCAAAAAAGCGGGGCATTATGTTAGAATTCACTCAATCAAATTTCAAGGCTGAAGTCGAGCAATCAGAAATACCGGTGCTGGTTGATTTTTGGGCGACCTGGTGCGCTCCTTGTATGAAACTGATGCCGGTGGTCGAAGAACTGGCGCAAAAGTATAACGGCAAAATGAAATTTGGCAAAGTGAATGTCGAAAATGCCCCGCAAATCGCCCAGAAATTCGGTATCCGCAGTATTCCGACTCTGCTGATTTTCAAAAATGGTAAGATAATGGCTCAGATTATCGGCGCCCAACCTAAAAAAAATATCGAAGAAAAAATCTTGGAAGTAATCTAAGTTTTCTTACCACTTCGAAGAAGTCCCGCTCGGCGGGACAAAGGCACTAAGGCACAAAGGTTTAATTATTAATTTTAATTAAATAAGTCGTTAATATTTAACCTGAAAAATCAATATTTTCATTGTCGGCTAAAAGGATAATTTTGAAAATCGTGGTCTGGGAGGGAGAAGACTTTCGGCGAACTTAGAAATCTTTTGTCACTTATTAGGAATGATTTGAATACATTTGGGATATGAAAGAGTTCAAAATCGGTTGTTGCGGTTTTCCAATCGAAAAAGAGCGATATTACCGGGAATTCAATTGTATCGAAATTAACATCACCTTTTATCAATTGCCTCAAATTGCGACTGCCGAAAAATGGCGTCTGGCGGCTGAAAAACAGAATCCGGAATTCGAGTTCGTCATTAAAGCCTGGCAAATCATCACTCACCCAGCCGGTTCATTCACTTATCGCCGATTAAGAGAAAAAATTGGCGCAAAAGAGAATTATGGGTTGTTCAAAAATACGGATGAGGTTTTTATAGCCTGGGAAAGAACCAGAGAGTTTGCCCTGAAATTAGGTTGTACCAGGATTTTATTCCAATGTCCCCCAAGTTTTACTCCGGATGAGAAATATTTGCTAAACCTGTATAATTTTTTTGAAAAGATTAGAAAAGATGGCGAGAACTTCGAGTTTATTCTGGAAGTCCGCAATCCCCGATGGGATGAGAAAATAATCCAAAAAGTATGTCAGGAATTGAATCTGATTCATTGCGTTGATCCATTATACCAGAACAGTTATTACGGCGATTACCGCTATTATCGTTTACACGGATTGCACATCGGGAATAGATTAGATTATGATTATACTTTCAGCGATGAAGAATTAGAAAAAGTGCTCGCGCTATGCGATCAAGAACTCAATTACGTTATGTTTAACAATTCCACTATGTATTATGATGCTCTGAGACTAATGGGGCTGGTAGGTCATTAGTCACTGGCCAAAGCACTTGACTTGAGGTGTTCTCAGACGACTTGAGTTAAGTGTTTGCCCTTTCTCGTCTGCTCCTCCGCCATAACCTTAGCCTCAGCCTCGTTTCCTAAAAGGCTCTTCTTCTTGAAGGCATATTTAAAGTTACTTAATGCTTTCTATAAATATGCCCGATAAACTACATTGGAAAATATAATGGCACAATTAGCCGAAATGATTTAAATTTTTAAAAAATGAAGTGTCAATCAAAAACTGCTGAGGTGAGACAATTATGAAGAATAATGAAAAATTTTCGTTGATTTACTTCTGGTTAATCTTGCTGATGATAATTTTTACCCAATTGTTATTTTTTCCGGATAAGCCGGCTAACGTTCGCTTAAGCTATAGAGATTTTTTAAATGCTCTGGATTCTGGAAAAGTAGCGCGAATTGTAATTTTCGAGGATCGCATCGTGGGCGAATTCAAGTCCGAAGATGTTGATGAAGAGCAAGCGCTGACTCATGCCCCGACCGCACCGTGGCGATTGAGAGTGCCTTCGATCGAAAGGCAGGTAGCTCGGCAATTTATCGTAAGTCGCATTCCGGAGTTGCCGGATCCAGATCTGCTGGCAAAATTGCAAGCCTCGGATGTTAATTTCGAAGGTCGGTACGAATCAAATTCGCTTCGTAATTTTTTCCTGAACTGGGTATTTCCTATCATATTTTTTATCGGCTTATGGGGTATAATTTTTAGACGAATGGGAAACAACCCGATGCTCGATTTCGGTAAGAATAAGGCCAAGATATATGCCGAAAAGCCGGAGAATCAGGTTAGATTTTCCGATGTGGCTGGCGTTGATGAAGCCGTTGAAGAAGTTAAAGAAGTTGTGGATTTTTTAAAGAATCCTAAAAAATACACAAAATTAGGTGGCAAGTTACCGAAAGGCTTATTACTGGTGGGACCGCCCGGCACCGGAAAGACTTTACTAGCCAGAGCTGTAGCGGGTGAAGCTGGCGTGCCATTTTTTAACCTCAGCGGCTCGGATTTTGTGGAAATGTTTGTCGGATTAGGTGCGGCTCGGGTAAGAGATTTATTCAAGCAAGCTAAAGCCGCCGCTCCCTGCATTATTTTCATCGACGAAATAGATGCCATCGGGAAAAGTCGTGGTAATGCTCTGACTTATGGGGGTGGCTACGACGAACGTGAAAATACGCTCAACCAATTACTGGTGGAAATGGACGGTTTCGATCCCGGAGCCGGGGTAATAATTATCGGAGCTACTAACAGACCAGAAGTACTCGACCCCGCCCTGCTAAGACCCGGACGATTCGATCGGCAGGTACTGGTTGACCGCCCCGATATGAAAGGTCGTGAAGCGATATTTAAAGTGCATACTCGCAATCTAAAACTTAGCTCGAATGTTGACCTAAAGCAATTAGCCGCCCAGACGCCAGGATTTGCCGGCGCCGAGATTGCCAATGTGTGTAATGAAGCCGCTATTTTAGCCGCTCGAAACAATCGCGATGAAGTTACTCAATCTGATTTCGAAGCCGCTATCGAACGTCTCATTGCTGGATTGGAAAAGAAAAATAAAATTATCAACGAGAAAGAACGTAAAATCGTCGCTTACCATGAATCGGGTCATGCGATAGTGGGTTTTTTTACTCCAGGCGCCGAACAGGTGCAAAAAGTATCAATTGTACCGAGAGGAATAGGTGCGCTTGGTTATACTTTGCAAATGCCACTCGAAGACCGTTATCTGATGACTAAAACCGAAATTATCGGAAAAGTAAAAGGATTACTCGGCGGGCGTGCCGCTGAAGAAATTGTCTTTAACGAGGTCTCGACTGGTGCTTCCAATGATCTGGAACGCGTCGCTCAATTAGTGAAAAATATGATCGTCGTATATGGTATGAGCGAAAAACTGCCAAATTATTCTCTGGTGAACCGTTCGACGCCCGGATTTCTCAATCAAGCGGCGGGAGTTGAAAGACGCTCAGAACATCTCGAGAGACTGATTGACGAAGAAGTCAAAGAAATTATTGATAAATGCTACCGCGAAACCAAAGAGTTGTTGATTGAAAAAAGGGAATTACTGGATAAAATGGCAAACGCGCTTTTAGAAAAAGAAGTGCTGGGTAAAGAAGAAATCGAAGCGATTCTATCCTAATTGATTCGGATAATAATAGAGAATTCAGTTCGATAATCAGGACAATTCCTAAAAATTAGAGTAGAGGCCAAGTAAGTATTCTTTATCCCCTCTGGGGAATAGCTTTCTTATTTCCATTTAACTACAATACTTCGACCGCTACGCGGTGGGCATTAACCTATCAACCATTCCTTTCCCAAATTAGCCCATAGGGCTTAAAGTTTTGTAGAAATTTTCTCCTCACAAAAAGTATTTACCTTGTATAGGTTTAACATTTTGGGAAATTGGTAAATGTCCTGACAAAATTTTCCTTGATTTTGCCTTTTTATAACGATAATTTTAGAACAAATAGTATAATTATGGCAAACAAGAGGGAAATTGAACCTTTGAATTTTGACTACCGAAACCAATTTTCGGCGAAACGAAGTAGAGCCAAATTGGTTTTGTCAACGATAGAATCGGGGAAAACACACCAAAACCAATTTAGCCCCGCCTGCGAGTCGGAAATTGGTTTTTTGTCAGCCTGCGGGTCGGAAATTGGTTGGGATAAAACATAATTGCCGGAAATCAATTTAACATTTTGGGAAATTGGTAAATGTCTTAGCAAAATTTTCCTTGATTTTGCCTTTTTGTAACGATAATTTTGAGGCAAATAGTATTATTATGGTAAAAAAGAGGGAAATTGAACCGTTGAATTTTGACTACCGAAACCAATTTATCCTTCCGGAAAACCAATTTTCGGCGAAACGAAGTAGAGCCAAATTGGTTTTGTCAACGATAGAATCGGGGAAAACACACAAAAGACAATTTGGTCTCCCAATATGGATGTACCAAAACCAATTTAGCCCCGCCTGCGGCGTGGCGGAAATTGGTTTTTACCAGCCTACGGTGGGTCGGAAATTGGTTTTTTGTGTCAGCCTGCGGCGGGATGGAAATTGGTTGGGCTAGTAGTAGTTGGATAGGGTTAAAAAAATGGATAGACGTCAGATTTTAAGAATAATTTTAATCCTGAATTTTACAATCGGAATGAATTTATTCGCCCAGACGGGCTACTATGAGGCTTCCGGCGAAGCACCGACCCTCGAACAAGCTCGCCAGCAGGCTTTAAAGTATCTTACCAACAGTATTCAGACTTTTATCCAGACGCGCTTTGAATCGAGAACTACGGAGAACAAAGGAACGGTCACTGAAGATTTCGCTAATTCTCAGATCACGACCTATTCGGGAATTATTCTAAAAAATGTCGTTTATACTGAAACGCACACCAAAAAAGGCTGGGTAGTCACCGCCCGCGTTGCCAAAGCCGATGTCCAGAAAGCGTTCGATCAACGAAAATATGCAATTCATTCCTTAATAAACATTGCCAGGGAAGCCGAACAGCACAGTGATTTCGCCACGGCTCTGCGTAATTACTTCTGGGCATACGTACTGACCTTTTCCTATCCGGATACAATTCAGATTTCCATTTCCAATACTTACGGCGATGCGGCAACGCTGATTCCCGCTCATCTTAACGCTATTTTCAAAGGAATGACCGCCACGCTGGAGAAGAGCTTCGTTGATGGAGATGACTTTGTCGCTATCGTGAAATTAGCCTGCGGTAATTTACCGGTCACCAACCTGCAAGTTTCTTATTATGACGGCGCAGAGCAAAACTGGTGCGAAGTAATCAATGGGCGGGTGACTTTCGTCCTGCGTGGTGAATTCAGCGACCAGAGCACGGTTCTGCGTCCCCAGATAGAATATCGCTATGTTTCAGATATGGAGCAAAATCCCGATGTCAATCAGATTTATCAATTTCTGAAACTGCCGGAATTTGACAATAGCTTTCCAGTAATGCTCGACTTGCGAAATTATGTCACGGTGGATTTCGGCGCGCTATTCAAAGGATATGCTGTCTATTTCCAGCCGCAATTGCAGCATTTATCGGTGAAAGAATATCACTGGGATTTCGGCGATGGCCGAACTTCAGCTATTGCCCAACCAGCGCAGACTTTTGCGACCGATAGAAATTACCAGATTAAATTAACGATCAATGGGAAACCTAACTTGAGTTGTATAAAAATCCTCGATATGAAAAATCAAACTCTCACGGCTACTGAAATCTCTACCGTGAAGGAGCGCCGACCGGAAATCAGTAAATCCCGGTCGTCATCGGCTCAATTATTAACCGAACTGAGAGAAGTAAATCACCTTCAGGATTTTGTAACTCAGGCTCAAAGATTAAGTCGTGAGGGACGCATAGTTTTTGGCTCGAGCAAAGACTTTGAAAATAAGGAAGGACTCTACTGTTTTATTTTCAATCCCAAAACGGCTGAATTAAAAGCTATTCTGACGGTTCAAAAGAGTGAGTTTATCAATATTAAAACATTGCGCCCGGAATTACTCTCCGACTATAAGGGCGACCGGGCGATCTGGGTGGAGGTATTACAATGACGGAGAAATATCCCATCTCGAAATTCAGAACATTGATCTTATTGGCAATTTTAATATTCTCGGCTTACTCCTGTGAAAAGTGGGATTTCCTCAATCCCAATGATCCAAAGTCTCATATCGAACCAGGGCAATGGGCGCCTTCTAATCTGAACGTAACTCCCATCAATGATAGTCAGGTTCAATTGACCTGGAAAGATAATTGTGATTTAGAGAGTGGCTTCAAAATTGAGCGTAAAAGTGAAAATAGTACTTATAAGCAAATTGCCGAAGTCGGCGCTAATATTGCTACCTATATTGATACTAACTTGAGTATCGAACAAAAATATACTTATCGGGTATATGCCTTTACCGAAGTCAACAAATCCAAATATTCTAACGAAAAGAGTATTCAAACCACTTTTCCTTCCCCTACCAATCTTACTGCTACACCAATATCAGATAGTCAGGTGAAATTAGAATGGCAAGATAACTGCGCCTTTGAGACTGGCTTCCGGATTGAACGCAAAGCTGATACCGGGACTTTCCAGCAAATTGCCGAAATTGGCGCTAATGTCACGACCTATACTGATGATAGTTTGAATATTGATGTCAATTACACCTATCGAGTAAATGCCATTACAAAAGTCAATAAATCCGCCTACTCTAACGAGGTAAGTGCCCAAACTACTCTTCCTGCCCCTACTGATCTAACTGCAACTCCTATATCAGATAGCCAGATAAAACTTGACTGGAAGGACAATAGCAGTTTTGAGAATGGTTTCCGAATCGAGCGTAAAATAGGTTCTGGAGGTTTTCAGCAAGTTGCCGAGGTCGGTGCCAATTTAACGAGTTATACTGATGATAATTTGACTTATGGTGAAACCTATTACTATAGGGTAAGAGCTTATACTCAGTTTAATAATTCAGATTATTCTAACGAAAAGAGTATTCAAACCACTTTTCCTTACCCTACCAATCTTATTGCTACACCAATATCAGATAGTCAGGTTAAATTAGAATGGCAAGATAACTGTACCTTTGAGACTGGCTTCCGGATTGAACGCAAAGCTGATGCTGGAACTTTCCAGCAAATTGCCGAAGTCAATGCTAATATTACTAGTTTTACTGATAATAATTTGACTTATGGTGAAACCTACAGCTACCGTGTAAGAGCCTGTACTCAATTAAATAATTCTAACTATTCTAATGAAACGAATATTCAGATGGTAATACCTCCTCCCAGTAATCTTAATGCTACCCCAGTAACAGATAGCCAGATAAAATTAGAGTGGCAAGATAACTCCTCTTTTGAGACTGGTTTTCAGATTGAACGTAAAACAGTAGGTGGGAATTTTCAACAGGTTGCAAAGGTAGGAGCTAACGTCAAAAGTTTTACAGATGATAATTTAACTTATGGTGAAACGTACTACTATCGGGTAAGAGCTTATACTCAGTTTAATAATTCAGATTATTCAAATGAAAAGAGTGTTCAAACAATTTTTCCAGCTCCTAGTAATCTTACTGCTACTCCAGTAACAGATAGCCAGATAAAATTAGAATGGCAAGATAACTGTACCTTTGAGACTGGCTTCCGAATTGAACGCAAAGCTGATGCTGGAACTTTCCAGCAAATTGCCGAAGTCAATGCTAATATTACTAGTTTTACTGATAATAATTTGACTTATGGTGAAACCTACAGCTACCGTGTAAGAGCCTGTACTCAATTAAATAATTCTAACTATTCTAATGAAACGAATATTCAGATGGTAATACCTCCTCCCAGTAATCTTACTGCTACTCCAGTAACAGATAGCCAGATAAAATTAGACTGGCAGGATAACTGCTTGTTTGAGACTGGCTTCCGAATCGAGCGTAACGATGGTAATGGCTATACTCTGATAGCCGAGGTTGGTGCAGATGTGATAACCTACACGGATGTGGGATTGATTTATGGTCGAAATTATACATATCGGGTGAAGGCTTTTACGATAAATAATGAAAGTGAATATTCTAATGATTTACAAACAGAGACTGTATTTCCGTCTCCTTCAAATCTATTAACATCAGTTATTAATAATCAGGATATAAAGCTGACCTGGCAGGATAACTGCTCATTTGAAATGGGATTTAAAATTGAGCGAATGAAAGAAGCTGAAAGCTTTTCTGAGATAGCATCAACTAATCCGAATAATTGTGAATATATTGATCGAAATATCGAAAAAGATATAACCTATAGCTACAGAGTCTGTTCATTTACTGATTATAATAAGTCAAATTATTCTAATGTAAGCAGTATTAGTGTCTCGTCCTTAGAAGGGATATTTAATGGTACCTGGAAGGTGACGAGTACGACAAATAGTTCTTCGAGTAGTGATTTAA